>NZ_JANZQH010000002.1:0-749482 GCF_025153485.1 Chryseobacterium pyrolae | reverse complement strand
CGAAAGCGGGAGAGTAGGCCGCCGCCAGTTTTTATTAAAAAGTCTCATACATGTATTTGTATGAGACTTTTTTTGTTATATATCAAACCAAACCAAGGGAATAGGGAATAGGGAATGAAGAACGAAGAATGAAGAATGAAAAATAGGGCGAGGCCACAAATCATTCATCATTCACCATTCATCAATAATCTCTTATCATTTATAACAGGAATAGTGTTTTGGTATAGATGAAAAAAATCGCCTCTAATGAGACGATTTTAGTTTATTATATGCAGATCCATTAAACCTGAATAACTCCCAGATTAAATTTCTCTGTAATAGGAGAATGATTAGCTGCCTCAATACCCATAGAGATCCATTTTCTTGTATCTGTCGGGTTGATGATAGCATCTGTCCAAAGCCTTGCCGCCGCATAGGTAGCTTCTGTCTGCTTTTGGTATCTTTTCGTGATTGTATCTAGAATTTCATTATGCTCTTCTTCAGAAATCTCTTTACCCTGTTTTTTTAAAGTAGATTCCTGAATCTGCACTAAAACTTTTGCGGCTTGTGATCCACCCATTACAGCAAGATCTGCCCAAGGCCATGCCACAATTAATCTGGGATCATAAGCTTTACCACACATAGCATAATTTCCGGCACCGTAAGAATTTCCAGTAATGATGGTGAATTTCGGAACCACAGAATTAGCAACAGCATTCACCATTTTAGCTCCATCCTTAATAATCCCACCGTGTTCTGACTTTGAGCCTACCATAAATCCTGTAACATCCTGAAGGAAAATCAAAGGAATTTTTCTCTGGTTACAGTTGGCAATAAATCTTGTCGATTTATCTGCAGAATCTGAATAGATGACGCCGCCAAACTGCATTTCTCCTTTTCCACTCTTTACAAGTTTTCTCTGGTTAGCTACAATTCCTACAGACCAGCCATCAATTCTGGCTGTCGCACAGATGATACTTTTTCCGTAATCCGGTTTATATTCTTCGTATTCTGAATTATCAACCAGGCATTTGATGATTTCATAGGTGTCATATTGCTCTGCTCTTGAAACAGGTACGATTCCGAAAATATTATCGGGATTTTCCTTTGGGGGAAAACTTTCAATTCTGTCAAATCCTGCTTTTTCAGTACTTCCCAGAGATTTCATGATGTTTTTGATTCTATTTAATGCATCCTTATCATCTTTAGCTTTGTAATCAGTAACTCCTGAAATTGAGCAGTGCGTAGTAGCTCCTCCCAAAGTTTCATTGTCAATACTCTCACCAATTGCTGCTTTAACAAGATAACTTCCTGCAAGGAAAATAGAACCTGTTTTGTCTACAATCATGGCCTCGTCACTCATAATAGGAAGATAAGCGCCTCCAGCAACGCAGCTGCCCATCACTGCGGAGATCTGAACAATTCCCATAGAGCTCATTTTAGCATTGTTTCTAAAAATTCGTCCAAAATGTTCTTTATCGGGGAATATTTCATCCTGCATAGGAAGATAAACACCCGCAGAATCTACCAGATAAATGATCGGAAGCTTATTTTCCATAGCAATTTCCTGAGCTCTCAGGTTTTTCTTTCCGGTAATCGGAAACCAGGCACCTGCTTTTACAGAAGCATCATTAGCGACAACCAGGCATTGTCTTCCTGAAACATAACCCATTACAACAACCACCCCTCCACTTGGACATCCTCCATGTTCCTTGTACATTTCGTAGCCAGCAAATGTGCCGATTTCAATGGAATCTGAACCTTTATCGAGAAGATATTCAACTCTTTCTCTTGCTGTCATTTTTCCTTCGTCACGAAGCTTTTGAAGCCTCTTTTCACCGCCTCCTTTTTTTATTTCAGCGAGCAATTGATTGATATCGGATAATTTTAATCTATTTTGATCTTCCCGTTTGTTGAATTCAAGGTCCATAAAATTTCAATTTTTTACGGCTAAAGATACTATTTTTAAAATGAATCCCAACGGAAGTAAAACAAGTGTTTAATATATTGGTTCTCAGAAATTTGTGAAACTTTTAACAGAAAAATGTTTTTAAATTATTAATATTTTTTCTAACTTTACTAGAGAGTTAAAGGGATAATATTCCCTGTAAAATACTCTAAGTTCCTAGTTTATTTTTTTAATAGTTTATTATTTGAAGGCCCTGAACGTTGAACAAATTTTCAGGGTTTTTTGTGCTTACATCATTAGAAACTCGAAGATCATGATAAAAAAATTAATCTGAGTAATATTTCCTGTATTCGACCATATTGAGAAATGACGATTGAGTTTTATTTTTCTGATACTTTTTATAAGGGATAAAACCTAATTTTTCCGGGATTTTCCTACTGGCCATATTTTCCTGATCAACAGGATAGAGGATATACTTAAAAATGAAATTAGTTTCTAAAAATTCAATAAGGCCCATTATTATTTCTGTTCCGAACCCCATACCCTGTGCTCCCTTTTTCAACCATAAGCCGAGTTCTACCGATTCTTCTGTTATATTATGGATACCGCAACAACCCATGAAGTTGTTTTTAGAGTCAATCGCAACCATTACCAGGTCGGTATTGTTTGAAAGCGACTTTTTTGATTCTTCCACGAAACTTAGAATATCATTTCTATCTCCTTCCGGGTTGAAAGGCATATATCTTGTAATTTCTTCGGTGAAATATGTATTGATATCATCAACATACAATTCTTCTACAGGTCGTAATAACAGTCGATCTGTTTTAATTCTAATATCTTTGTGTAAGGTCATTACTCAAATCTATGATTTTTTTATTTAGAGGAGTGTAATCTCTATCAATTACACGATGAAATAACAACTCCATTTGTTTGGTCTAAAGTTTTGTAAGATCTATATTTTCTATTTTTAACTGATTGTGAGAATTTATTCAGGAAAAATAAGATGAACACGCATTAATTATTTTTTTATTAAAGTAAAATTTATATTTTTTATGAGATTTGTAAAAGCCTATTTGTAAATTTGCCTGTTAAAAATTTATAGAAGTTAGGATATGCAAAAATTAGCACTTTTCAGACTGCATTTGATTGTTTTTTTGTGGGGGTTCACTGCAATTTTGGGAAAACTAATTCATGCCAATGCTCAGATTCTTGTGTTTTACAGAATGTTGTTTGCTGCCATATTTTTATTTGTATTCATCAGAATTTATAAAAAAGAGAGCATCAAAGTATCCTGGAAAATATTTTTTCAACTGGCTGCGATAGGTTGTGCTATGGCGCTTCACTGGTATTGTTTTTTTTATTCTATTAAAGTTTCGAATGTTTCAATAGCATTAAGCTGTCTGTCTCTTTCTACCTTATTTGCATCCATATTAGAGCCTGTTATTTTTAAAAGGAAGATCGATATATCAGAAGTGGTCATGGGTGTGGTGATTGTTGCCTGTATATTAATGATCTTTAAAACGGAGTTTCATTTTAAGGAAGGTATAATTTATGGGATACTTTGTGCTGTGTTTGGGACTATTTTCTCTGTTTTTAACGGGAAAATGTTTGGAAAAACGAGTTCCGGAAATATTATATTTTATGAAATTTTCTGCGGATGGCTGGTTCTATCGATATTTTATATGATTACAGGACAGATTTTTCAGATGGATGAAATAAACTACAGAGATCTGGCGTTAATATGCTTGTTGGCAAGTGTTTTTACAGCTTTTCCAATGCTGGAATCGGTGAACCTGATGAAATATATTTCGCCTTTTACCCTAATTTTAACAGTTAATTTAGAACCTGTCTACGGAATTATACTAGCTTTTTTTATCTTTGGGGAATCAGAAGAGATGAGCCCGATATTTTATGCCGCTTCAGGTGTTATGATACTGGCTATCATTGTGAATGGATTGATGAAATCCAGAAAAATAAAAAAACAAAAAAACTTTAACTAAGCATCAAATTTATATGATGAAGAAATATTTTTTAATTGCATTTTCACTGCTGTTTGGGCTGTCTCAATCTCAGATCATAAGAAAATACTCCAATGAATTTTTAAATATCGGAGCTGGAGCCAGAGGGCTCGCTATGGGAGGTGCCGTGGTATCTAACCAGGACGATGTGTATTCCCCGATGTGGAACCCGGCCGGCTTAATGGCTATTGAAAGAGATTGGCAGGGAGCAGCAATGCACGCAGAATATTTTGAATCTATTGCGAAATATGATTATCTGGCTTATGCAAAAGTATTGGAGGAAGGCGTATTCGGAGTTTCTATAGTACGATTAGGGGTAGACAATATCCTGAACACAACTCAGATGATTGATGCTGAAGGAAATATTGATTATGATAAAATCACTAAATTTTCCCAGTCAGACTATGCAGCCATCCTTTCTTATGCCTTTCATCCTGCCGGAAATACCAAACTGGATGTAGGGGTGAACGCTAAAATTGTTTACAGAAATGTAGGGAAATTTGCCAGCGGCTATGGTTTCGGTTTTGACATTGGAGCCATCTATAAAGCTGACAACGGTTGGAAATTCGGAGGTATGCTACGTGATGCGACTACTACGGTCAACTTTTGGAGCATCAACCAAAAAGAGCTTTCAACAGTCGTTAATGGTGAAGAATTTAACCCTGCACCAAAAGATAAAATGGAACTTACTATGCCTAAACTGAATGTGGGGGCAAGTAAAGTATTCAATATTAACAACAGCCTTTATGTATTACCGGAAGCGGGGATCAATGTGGATTTTGCTAAAACAGCGGCTTTGGTATCTACAGATTTCGCAAGTTTAACGCCATATGCTGGTGCTGAACTTGGATACCAGAAAATGATCTTTGTAAGGCTTGGGGTCAACAGATTCCAGTCTATTACAGATATTGAGGACCTTAAGAGAAAAGTTTCTTTTCAGCCAAGTGCCGGTATAGGAATTAAATACAGAGGACTGACATTAGATTATGCGATCACGAATTCAGGAATCGGAGGATCTAATTTCTATTCTAATTTTTTCTCTCTTAAACTGGATATGGGGCAGTTCAGAAATGATTAACTTTGAAATGTAATTTAAAGACAATGAAAAAGATTTCGATAATTATATTGACGGTTTGTTCAACATTTGTTTTCGGGCAAAGGGTTTCAGATTATAAATATATTTCCGTTCCTCAGACATTTAAAGATTTCGAAAAGGAGTCTTATGATCTTGACAATTCTTTGGCAAAAGCTCTGAAGTCAAAAGGATATGTAGTTATCCAGGAAGGTAAAGACCAGTGGCCGTCGGAGATTGAAAAAAATTCTTGCAGCTTTGCAGTAAGTAATATAAGCAATAAAAGCAGTTTTCTAAGAAACAAAATAGAATTAGAATTCAAGGATTGCAACGGGAAAGTGGTATTTTCATCAAAAGGAAATTCAAATCTTAAAGAATATAAAGAAGGCTATCAGGATGCTCTTAAATTGTCTCTGGTTTCACTTCCAGCTTCAAAACCTGTAGAAAATCTTCCAGTTACAAAAGCTGAAAACGCCAATACTCAGCCTGTCAAAAGGAATGATGAACCTTTATCTTTACCTGTTTCAGAAAGTAAATCTGGAAAATATACAAATGGTAAGCTGAATCTTCAGAAGATACAGGTTGATACCAATCAGTTTATTCTGGCAGACAGCGGTAGTTCTGTGCCATTCGCTGTTTTTAAAACGTCTTCCAAGAAAGAGGTTTTCAGAGTAAAATTGGCAGACGGAACTTATACCATCGGATATTTTGAAAATGGAAATATCGTTATTGATATCCCGCAAGCGAATGGAGACTTTGCCAAAGAAGTATTTTCTTCAAAATAAAATATACATTTAAATAAACCATATATGATCCTTAATTCAAACGCAAGAATGAGTTAAGGATTAATTGTAATATCTATGAAAAAGATTTATGTTTCTGTATTGATAGCACTATCAATATATTCCAGTGCACAAAATGTGTTCAATGCTAAGCTGAATGAAATTAATTTTGGCTCTTCCAGTACCCCTGGCGATTTAATTAAACTGAATGATTTTATCATTTTTCCAGCCACAAGATTTAGTGATGAAGGAAGGGAATTGTGGAGCTTTAATTCTGTGACTCAAAAATCTTCACTGCTGAAAGATATTTTTCCGGGGCACAACAGTGGCCTGTCCGGTTCGCCATCTTTTGTAAACGTAAATGGCAAGATATATTTTGTGGCTCAGCAGAGTTTTTCTGGGTATCAGATTTGGTCAACGGATGGAACTGCTGCAGGAACGGTGAAAGAAAAAGATCTCATCTCAGATTATTCTATCGGGAACCTTGTTGTCGCCGGAAATAAGATTTTCTATTATGTACAGAATGAATTATGGTCATTTGACACCGTATCAAAGGATCTGCTGAAAGTGAAAACCTTTGTGTATTCCGGAGATGTAAAAATGTATTCATTTAATAACGAACTGATTTTGGGTGCAGATGACGGAGTCCATGGAAAAGAGATTTGGAAATCAGATGGAACTTTAGCCGGAACCGTTTTGCTGAAAGATATTATACCTAATCAGTACGGGAGTGTTTCGGGAGATTTTAATATATTACCTCTTCATAATAAGTTTTACTTTATTGCTAGTCTGGGAACCGGATATGGACTTTATGAAAGTGATGGAACAGAAGCCGGAACAGTTTCAGTAAAACCGTTACGTGCACCCCGTTTGAATGGAATTTCAGCAGATAATTATTTTGTATTTGAAGGATTTGATCCTGACGCAGGAGGAATGGAACCTTGGATCTCCGACGGAACTGCTGCGGGAACCAGGATGCTTAAAAATATAATGCCTGGAAATACAAGTTCTATGGCTAACAGTAAATTTATAAAACTTAATAATAAAATATACTTTGATAGCAATGCCAATGGAGTAAGTCCTGCTTACGGCGATTATGTTTGGGAAACAGACGGTACTGAAGCAGGGACCGTTTTATTCAATACCCCACCTGAAACCGAATTGTATGGAAAAAGTTCAGATGGTACACATTTAATCCTTACGAAACCAAACTATGGGAACAGGTATTGGATAACGAACGGAAACCCATCTCAGACATTTGAAATTACGGATATTGGAATGCCTTATAACAATAGCTTTATTGATCTGAATTCTAAAATTTATCTCACCGGATATAATCCAAAGAATGGAACAGAACTATTCTCAGTAAATCCCGTTTCTCAAACTTCTTCTTTAGCTACCGATATCAGCAGGTTTGAAAGCTCTGCGCCGCATTCTTTTGAGGTTCTGAATAATGAACTCATTTTTATTGCTGCAGACCGCCAGTATAACAACCAGCTTTACAAAAGAAATAAAAATACACAACAGCTTGAAAGACTTTCCTCTTTTGGAAACACTTCATTTATGGGAATGTTTTCTGATAATAAAGACACTTTCTTTAAAGTAGGAAATTATCTTTATACTAAAAACGGAACTCCAAATCCAAGGAGTGGTATGTACAGAACAGCTGGTACAGAGATATATTCAGAAGGATTGTCTACATCTCCTGGTACAGTAATCTATGATAATTCTTTTTATGTCAACCTCAATGACAATACCCTTTTATTTTCCGGCTATAATAACGTAATAGGAACAGAATTATGGAAAATTGACAACGATACAGACACAGCGGTTCTGGTAAAAGATATTTCGACGGATAATATGGGAAGTATGTATAATACAGACTCTCAAACGGCGGTTCTGAACGGTTTTGCCTATTTTGTAGCCAAAGAAAATGGAAAGCTGGGAATCTGGAAATCTGACGGGACATCTGCCGGAACTTCAAAAGCCGTTCAGTTTAGTTATCAGGACGGAGGAGATGGTGACATCAAAGTATTGAAAAGTTTCAATAACAAACTTTTTTTCACAAAAAGAAAGGAAAATAATTCAAGTTATTCACAAAATGAACTATGGGCTTCAGATGGAGATCAGGCATCTGCGGTTTTATTAAAAGATCATACGATACCTTTTGGTGATGCTAACATTTCCAGAGAAACCGAAGTTTTAAATAATAAACTCTTGTATATTACTACAGGATATTTCGCAGGTCTTCACTCAACAGATGGAACTGTGGCGGGAACTACTGAGATCTTAAGCAGTAATTTTTTTAGCGAGACTAAATTTAAAAAATGCGGAAGTCAGTTGTTTTTTACCAATAACAATGGTACTCAGCTTTGGAGAACAGATGGAACAACTAGCGGGACGTTCAGTTTAACATCCAATTTATCTTCTGTGAAAGACATGATCTGTGCCAATAACTATCTGTACTTCCTGAATGGAGACTCCCAGAAAGTATGGAAAACCAATGGGACGGTCTCCAACACAATGGCAATGGATATTTTTGTAACCAATGATGACAGTCAGCTGCTTGCGAATGAAAATATAGAAAAATTGGCAACGGACGGGGAAAGATTATATCTATCCATCGCAACAAAAAATCACGGTAGCGAATTGTATGAAATTACGGATGCCCTGCCAGTGTATTTAGCCACTAATGATATTCGTCAAACAGACGGGAAGAATGCCAATGCTGATATTCAGATTTATCCCAATCCCGTTACAGAATATTTCTCTGTGAAGACGAAAGGAGATGATAAGATCCAAACTGTGAAGATATATGATGCTGCAGGAAAATTGATCAGAAATATAACGAACACTACAGAAAAAATTAATGTATCAGATATCTCTTCCGGAATTTATTTCATTAGAATAAAAACTGATAAAGGAGAACATCTTGCTAAGATCATTAAAAAATAACTAGACAAAAGGCTCTTTTTTAAGAGCCTTTTTATTTGCTTTATGTGGTTATGAATTACCGTTAAAATAATCGTAAATCACCTTCGCCTTACTTTTCCCAAGGATCTCTTCCAAAGTTTCCATACTTGATTCTTTGATACGTTTAACAGATTTCAACTTAGAAAGTAACAGCTCAATTGTTTTTTCTCCTACGCCCGGAATCTCTTCCAATTCAGATTTTATGGTTGAATTTTTTCTTCTCGTCCTGTGATGTTTTACCCCAAAACGGTGAGCTTCGTCTCTTACCCGTTGCAGAATCTTCAGTGTTTCAGATTTTTTATCCAGATACAGCGGAATGGAATCTTCAGGGAAGAAAATTTCCTCAAGTCTTTTCGCAATTCCTACAATGGTAATTTTGCCGTAGAGACCGAGCAGTTTTAAACTTTTTACAGCAGAAGAAAGCTGTCCTTTCCCTCCGTCTATAAGGATCAGTTGTGGCAGATCTTCTCCTTCGTCCAGCATTCTTTTATAACGGCGGTAGATCACTTCTTCCATCGTGGCAAAGTCATTAGCGCCTTCTACCGTTTTCGGGTGAAAAATTCTGTAATCGGCCTTGCTTGGTTTTCCGTCTTTGAAAACGACACATGCAGAAACAGGATTAGTTCCCTGAATATTCGAGTTATCAAAACCTTCAATATGTCTTGGTTCTACCGGCATTCTCAGCAATTTCTGCATTTCAGCCATGATTCTGGTGGTATGTCTTTCCGGATCTACGATTTGTACCTGCTTTAATTTTTCTAAACGATATTCCTTGGCATTTTTCTCTGAAAGTTCCACGATCCTTTTTTTATCACCCACTTTTGGAACGATCAGCTTTACATTTGGGATCTCTACAGACAGATGAAAGGGAAGCAGGACTTCTTTGGAATCAGAGCTGAATTTTTGCCGGATTTCAATCAATGCTTCTTCCATAATATCTTCATCAGTTTCCTCAAGGATCTTTTTGATCTCCGTTGTAAAACTTTGGATAATATTTCCGTTTCTGATTTTAAAGAAATTCACATAAGCTGCTGTTTCATCACTGGTCATTCCAAAAACATCCACATCATCAATATTGGGATTCACAACTGTGTTTTTAGCCTGATAATCTTCTAAAATATCCAGTCTCTCCTTGATAATCTGTGCCTCTTCAAACTTAAGATTTTCGGCATGTTTCATCATCTGATTCACCAGATATTCTTTTGCTTTCCGGAAATCTCCTTTGATGATTCCACGGATAGCATCAATCTTTTCATCATAGTCTTCCTTACTTTCCAGATCCTCGCAAGGCCCCTCACAATTTTTAATATGATATTCCAGGCAGACTTTATATTTTCCTTCGTCTATTTTAGCAGGTGCAAGATTAAGATTACAGGTTCTGAGCTTATAAATATGTTTGATGGTATCCAGTAGAATCTTTGCAGGACGTACTTTAGCATACGGCCCATAATATTCAGATCCGTCTTTGATCACATTTCTAGTCAGGAAGATTCTGGGGAAGTTTTCATTTTTAATGCAGATCCACGGGTAGGTTTTGTCATCCTTCAACAATACATTGTAAAAAGGACGGTGCTCCTTGATCAGGTTGTTTTCCAGTAAAAGCGCGTCGTATTCACTGTTGACGATGGTTGTTTCCAGACGGACGATCTTTCCTACCATTATTTTAATACGGTAGCCCGGAAGATTTTTATTGAAGTAGGAGAGAACCCTTTTCTTTAAGTGTTTGGCCTTTCCTACATACAGCAATTGGTCGTTTTTATCATAATAACGATAAACGCCTGGTTCTGATGGTAAAGTTTTAAGCTGCAGTTCTAAAGAAGGATTCATATAACAAAATTACGGAATCCATCCGGGATTTAAAAGAACAAAAAAACTGCAGAAAATTCTGCAGTTTTATTCATATGATGAAATATTTTATCCGTTGGTCATTGCCGTGTATTCATTGATCAGGAAGCTTAAATAATCCCATTCAACAGAATTTTTAGGATATTTTTTCACGAATTCTGCATTGTCACCAAAAAGGAAATCGTAATTATCTTCGAAATCATCCTTGTGAAGCCACAAGACTTTCTCTCCTTTCTTTACATAATAAGATTTGATCACGCCACCTCCAAGCTGAGGGGAACCCATCACAGAGAACCCATTGGTTTCTTTAGCTCTCGGATCATGATATACAGAAATGATATCACTGAATTCAGGATTAATCAGCTGCATCAGGAATTCCTTGTCATCCTTTTTATTTTTCAGAGAAACGGTCTGGTTGACAAAGTGTATCCTGCCACCGGCAGTATTCTTAGTCAGTTTTTTAGTGCCGAAGTTTCTGATGTTTCCCATATACTTCCCAACTTTTGCTATTTTTTCAGCATTGGTAGGGTATACATACATTTCGTTGATCTGTTCAGCATTAAAGACTTCATTTTTCTTTGTAATACTGTCTTTTAAAGAAACCTCATAGATCTGTCCTCTTTTTGTTTCGATCTTACTACAGAAACCTTTGTGAGAGGTTCCGTCCTTTAAAACAATAGTTGATGTTTTCTTGGGAGACGGTGTATTGAAACCCTCGTTGAATAGATAAGTTTCCATTTTTTTGATGTCTTCCTTAGAATATTTTACTTTCTGGGCGAAAGTAGCCGTACCTGCAAGACATAATGTAAGCAGTAGAGTTTTGAGTTTCATAAGTTATTGATAATTGTTTTTAATTTCGGTGGTAAAAATAGCAAATTAATTGGCGTAATGGCAGAAAAATGTAAGACCGTGAAATTTAGCTTTTACAATTATTGTTAAATGCGTAATTTTAAGGAAATTTTTAGAAATGATATACGGTGTAGATGTTTTCACTTTCCATGATGTTCTGGAAATCTGTAAAAAGCCAAGCAAGGCTAAACTTAATAAAGTAGCCAAAGAACAGATCCTAAAATCTCAGAAAAACGTTCAGAAAATAGTAGAATCCGATAGATGTGTCTATGGAATCAATACTGGTTTCGGACCGCTTTGCGATACTAAAATATCAGCTGACGAAACTGCTCAGCTGCAGTACAACCTTATTATTTCCCATGCGGTAGGGGTAGGAAAGCCTATCGATAAGGAATTTTCCAAGATCATGATCATTGCTAAAGTTCATGCATTATCCAAGGGATTTTCAGGAGTTTCCTTGGAAGTGATCGAAAGATTGATCCAGATGCTTGAAAAAGACATCATTCCTGTAGTACCGGAGCAGGGTTCGGTAGGGGCTTCAGGAGATTTAGCTCCTCTTGCCCATCTTGTTCTGCCATTACTTGGATTAGGGCAGGTTTGGGAAGGAGATGAGATCTTTGAAACAATGGACGTTTTGGAAAGACATGATCTGGAGCCATTGGTATTAGGACCGAAAGAAGGTTTGGGGCTAATCAACGGAACTCAGTTTATTCTGGCTCACGCCATCAAAGGCCTGGAGAAATTTGAATATTTACTGAACCTGGCAGATATGACTGCAGCCATGAGTATTGAAGCTTACAGAGGCTCTGAAAGTCCATTCAAAAAAGAACTTCACGAGATCAGACCTTTCGAGGGAAGTAAAAAAGTGGCAGCAAGAATGGTTAAGTTTTTAAAAGGTTCTGAAAATATGAAAGCACATGAAGAATGTGAAAGAGTTCAGGATCCTTATTCTATGAGATGTGTGCCACAGGTGCACGGTGCCAGCAGAAATGCATTTGAACACCTTAAATTGATGGCTGAAACAGAACTGAATTCAGTAACAGACAATCCGATCGTTCTAAGTGCTGAAGAATCTATTTCCGGAGGGAATTTCCACGGACAGCTGATGGCACTTCCATTAGATTATGCGACGCTGGCTGCTGCCGAATTAGGAAACATTTCAGACAGAAGAAGTTATTTATTATTAGAAGGAAAATATGGACTTCCAAGATTATTAACGGAAAGCTCAGGATTGAATTCAGGATTTATGATCCCGCAATATACTTCAGCAGCTTTGGTTACGGAAAATAAAACATTGTGTTTCCCGGCATCAGCAGATTCTATCCCGACCAGCTTAGGACAGGAAGATCATGTTTCTATGGGAAGTATTTCCGGCAGAAAATTCAATCAGGTTTTAGGAAATCTGGTCAATATCTTATCTGTAGAATTGATGTTTGCAGCACAGGGATTAGAATTTAGAAGACCCTCCAAGTGTTCAAAAATCATCGAAGAAAACGTTGCGGTGATCCGTTCCAAAGTTAAAAAACTGGAAGACGACAGACTGATAGGAAAAGATATGCTGGCGATTGCAGAATTAATCAACGAAAGAAAATTCAAAGTTGAAGTTTAATGAAAAAATAATTGTCAAGAGTAGTGGTTAAAATCGCTGCATTAAACAATAAATTCCAAGCTTCCTCTGATAGGGGAAGCTTTTGTATTACAACTTAATCCTTAAATGTTTAAATTGTATTGAATTTTTAAATCAAATAGCGTAAACAATGACTACAAAAAGAACAGACTCCTCCAACATAGATTTTCAGAATTTAGTCAAATTCCTGGATGCCGATCTTGCTGTACGGGATGGGGAAGATCATGAATTTTATCACCAGTTCAACTCAATAGACATGCTTAAAAACTGTGTGGTAGGTTACTCGGATGATCTTGCGGTGGGCTGCGGAGCTTTCAAACCTTTTTCTGAAGATACTGTAGAAATAAAAAGAATGTATACCGATCCTGAAAAAAGGGGGAGGGGATTCGCATCAAAAATATTGAATGAACTGGAAATCTGGGCTAAAGAAGAGGGATATAGCAGATGTGTTTTGGAAACGGGAATTAAACAACCGGAAGCCATTGCATTGTATGAAAAATGTGGCTACATAAGAATTCCCAATTACGGACAGTATATCGGTATTGAAAATAGTGTTTGCTTCGGGAAAGTAGTCTAAGTCTTTAAAAAGTAAAGGAAATGATTCATATTCTTGTAATACTAAATTCACTTTTTCTAAGCTTTTAAGTCACGTTAAAGTGTTATATTGTGGTTCCAAACCATAAAATTATAACTATGAAAAAAAGTGTACTTTACCTATTGGCACTCTTTTTTGTTTTGAATTCTTGTAACAGAGATGAACTTCAAAACGAAAATCCTACAATTGAAAATGTTCAGAAAGATCCTTTAACCGGGAAGCAGATCAATGCTGAAATCAACAGCACGATCAAGAATACCGGGTCTTTCAACTGGAAAAATGCTTCCGATCACTTGCTTTGGAGCGCAATTTTCAGAGGAAACAGAATGGTATCCATCGGATTTGGAGCTTCAAAAGATGATTTTGACCGAAGTCTTTCCGCTGACAGTAAAAGCATGGAAGCTGAAGTTTTAGGTCTGATCAAGCAATACGAAGGGATAGAGCAGACCAGATTTCTGATCTCATCAGATCAGTATCTTAACCAGATGGATGTTATTGTAGAAAAAGAGGAAACTATTACAGCACTGAGAAAGATGAAAAACATCCGGTATGTAGAGCCGGGAGATTATCATTATTTTGAAATTGAAAACAGCCTTAATCCCAATGCAAAGTCCAGCGGTTCCTCATCAGGATGCGGATTTGAATCTACGGCGTTAAATGCTGCAGATTATACCACTACCACCCCCAATGCTAAAGTTCCGTGGGCGTTTACCCAACACAATATTCCCAATGCATGGAGCCACAGCACCGGAGCCGGGGTTACCATAGGACTTATTGATACAGGAGTTTCACCCGAGCAGACGCTATTAGGAAGCAGTTTTAATACCGGAGCTTCTTCAGGAAGAACGATCAACAAATTCGGATCTTACGTCAACGGATCTACCACAGACGGTCCGGCTGACCAGTGCGGCCACGGAACGAAAATGGCTTCCGTGATGGCGGCACCGAAAAATAACGCAGGACTTCCGGTAGGAGTTGCTTACAATGCCAATCTGATCACTTACCGTGCTGCTTCCAATGTTGTATTGGAAACTTCCAGTGAACAAAATGGAGTAAAAACAGCATTTACTGATCTGGCTAATAATACAAGTGTAAAGATTATTTCCATGTCGATGGGGCATGTTTTCTCTGTAGGAAAAATTGAAGATGGTGTGAAATACGCTTATTCAAAAGGGAAACTGATCTTTTGTGCAGGAGGAACTTCCACGAGCTTTACCAATTTCGTAGGCGTTATTTTCCCGGCCAGTATGTCTGAAACACAGGCGGTAACCGGAGTGAAGGAAGGAACCTCCAACCAGAAATGTGATGTCTGCCATTCCGGAAGCCAGATTGATTTTACCTTCCAGATGGAAAGAGCCAATGGAAATACAGTTCCCGTTTTAAGTTATTATAACAATCAGGCTGATTATGTAGGCGGTTCATCAGTAGCTACTGCTGCTACAGCGGGTATTGCAGCTCTGGTTTGGTCTAAAAATCCTTCATGGACAAGAGATCAGGTACTGAATAAAATGAGACAGTCTGCCACCTATTACCCTACAGTAAATTCAAGCTATGGATACGGAAACATCAATGTTCTGAAAGCCGTACAATAGAATATATTTTAATAAAAACCTAAGGGGAATATCTCAGTCTCCAGCTGATAATCCAACGGAAGCATACTTTCAAATTTTATTGTTTGAAAAATTGCCTTCGTTGATGAGCTGGTCCGGGTTGGTGATATTCCCTTTTTTTGAAACCTCAAGTATTTTACCTTCAGGATGCAGAAAAAAAGGAAATCTAGATTATCCTATCCTCACACTTGTCATGCTTAATGACCCACCGATCAGCTCATCATTAAATAATGACAGATTTTCAGCCTGATCTTTTAAACCTAATGTGTAGATCAGTGGAAGATAATGATCCGGTGTAGGAACGGCATATTGCAGGAATGTCCCCTGTTTTTGGTAGTCTATCATATGCTTGAAATTTCCGTCCAGGAGCCAGTTATTGGTCTTTTCCCTTGCTTCCACGGCCCAATCCCAGCCGGCGCCAACAGTATCGATGTTTTTCCAGTCGATCAGGCGTAGATTATGCACAATATTTCCGCTTCCGATAATCAGAATACCTTTTTCACGAAGCTTATTCAGTCTTTTGGCCAGATCGAAATGATACTGTGGAGGTTTTGTATAATCTATGCTTAGCTGGATAACGGGAATGTCAGCTTTTGGATACATATGCTTAATAACCGACCATGCACCGTGGTCAAGTCCCCAGTTGTGATCTTCTTCCACCAAAGCAGGCGCTAAAAGGTCAACCGTTTCTCTCGCCAGTTCCGGACTTCCCGGAGCAGGATATTGTACATCAAACAGAGCCTTTGGAAAACCGCCGAAATCATGGATCGTTCTCGGCATCTCCATTGCGGTAACAAAAGTTCCCTGTGTATACCAATGTGCAGAAATACACAGAATGGCATTAGGTTTCGGGATTTCCTGCGCTGCTTTTCTGAATCCCTGTACAAACTGGTTTTCTTCAATAGCATTCATCGGCGAACCGTGCCCGAGAAATAAGACGGGCATTCTTTGGGTATTTCCAAAACTGTTGCTGATGTTTTGCAGATCGTTTAGATTCATAAATAGGAGGTCATTAAAAAAGGTTCAAGGCTTTTAGAAAATCCCTGAACCTTTTATGTTATGAATTGGATCATTTTTTGTTTAATAGGATTGCGTCCTATTTTGGGCTAAGTCGCCATTTCATGGCTCCTTTTTACACCAAAAATCCGTTTTTATTATGCCTGCTTTACAAACTGTAATTCTCCGGCAATTTTTACTTCGTCGCTTACCATTACACCTCCTGCTTCAAGAGCGGCGTTCCAGTTCAGTCCGAAATCTTTTCTGTTGATCTTTCCTTCAAAAGAAAAACCAGCTTTTGTATTTCCCCAAGGGTCAACATTGATTCCACCGAAGTCCACATCTAAAGTGATAGGCTTAGTAATCCCGTTTACAGTAAGGTTTCCTGTTACTTTATCATTTAAAGCCTGAGATTCAAATGTAATAGAAGGATGTTCTTCTGCGTTGAAAAATTCACCGGACTTTAAGTGATTGTCTCTGTCTGTATTATTGGTGAATACAGAATCAGTCTGGATCGTAGCGGTTGTTTTAGCGTTGCTAAAAGTATCATCTTCAGCCTCAATTTCTGCATTGAACGTTCTGAAGTTACCTTTTATATTAGAAATCATCATGTGTTTTACTTTGAAAGTAATTTCACTATGTGTTGGGTCTAGGTTCCATTTTGTTGCCATTGTATTGTATTTTTTGTTTGTTATTGATACTGCAAATGTAGGACAGAGAACATATACCAGTCATTGATTTAGGATAAGAAATGAAATAACCCGTATTTTTTATAGGTGAATAGTCCATTTTGCTTCGTAAGTGAATAGTGAATGATCGATTGGAACAAAATTCACAATTGACGATTTACAATTCACTGTAGATTTCATGTGAATGGTCAATTTTGCTTCGCAAGTCAATAGTCAATTATTGGTGCTGGTAAAATTGACAATTGACGATTCACAAATTCACCCTAATTTATAGCTGATTTTTCCTATGATTAAGTTAAGAATTTATTTTTATCAATACATTAATCCTATTTTATGAATGTTTTAATTTAACATTTATTAACGAATGATTTTTATTTCTTATTTTTGAAGGATTCAATTTTATACAATGAAATTACATAAATTTTCTTTATTGATGCTGGTTTTGGGCAGTTCTGCAATGGCACAGACCCAAAAATTCACAATGGCGGAGGCAGTAAACGGACTGAGAACGAATCTTGCCGTGAAAAATATTTCCCAATTTTCATGGGCTGCGGACGGTAAATCTTATATTCAGGCTGTAAAAGGCGGGTATCTGATGACCGATCTTAAAACCAATAAGCAGGATACGCTTGTGTCTTTGACCCAGTTAAACAAATCATTCTCTGATGCTAAACTGAAAGCTGTTCCGCAGATTAAATTCATCAGTGGTTCAAACGGTTATTTCAACGCGAACGACAAAATGTTCTGGATTGAAAAATCAGGAAACGACTGGAAAGTAAAAACTTCTGCTGCAGTTGAAGGAAATGCGTCCAACGTGAAAATGTTTGGAGACAACCAGACTTTTGCTTTTACGGTGAAAAATAATTTATTTGTAAACAAAAACGGAAAAACAATCGCTGTAACCAATGATTCCGATGAAAATATCATCAATGGAGGGGCAACGGTTCATAGAAATGAATTTGGAATTGATACCGGAATTTTTCCAGCTCCTAACTCTGAAGCGGTAGCATTTTACAGAATGGATCAGACGATGGTAGCAGATTATCCGGTTATTGACTGGTCTGTAACGCCAGCTGTCAACCACAACATCAAGTATCCGATGGCGGGACAAAAGTCTCATGAAGTTACGTTGGGTGTTTACAATATCAAAAATCAGTCAACCACTTTCCTGAAAATTGAAGGTGAAAAAGATCAGTATTTAACAGCCGTTACCTGGAGTCCGGATTCAAAATATATTTTTGTAGGTGTTCTGAACCGTGGACAGAATCATGTAAAAATGAATCAGTATGATGCGGCGACAGGAAATTTAGTAAAAACTTTATTTGAAGAAACCAACGACAAATATGTAGAGCCTCAGCATCCGCTTACTTTCTTCCCCAATTCTAATACAGATTTTATCTGGCAGAGTCAGAGAACAGGATATAATCACCTGTTCCATTACAGCCTTGAAAAAGGACTGGTAGCCCAAATTACAAAAGGAGATTGGCTGGTGACCGATATTTTAGGTTTTAATGAAAAGAGAAAGGAAATTTATTTCACTTCTACGAAAGAAACTCCTTTGGAGAAACACTTATATAAGATCAACTGGACGAACTTCAAAATGCAGCGTTTAGACGATGCAGCGGGAGTACATACAGGTGTTTTAAGCAGCGACGGAAATTATTTATATGATATTTACAGCAATGCAGGAACACCAAGATCTGCCAATATTATTAATACAAGCACTGCAAAATCAACGAATATTCTTACGGCTGAGAATACATTGAAAAATTATCAGAGACCTGAAATTAAAAATGTAGAATTAAAAGCAGATGACGGAACACCTCTTTACGGAAAGATCATTCTTCCTACAGATTTTGATGCCAATAAAAAATATCCGGTGATCGTTTACCTTTATAACGGACCACACCTTCAGTTGGTGACCAATACATTCCCGGCATCAGGAAACCTTTGGTATGAATATATGGCGCAAAACGGATACATCATTTTCACAATGGATGGAAGAGGTTCTGCCAACCGTGGAATGAAATTTGAGCAGGCTGTTTTCAGAAACCTTGGAACAACTGAAATGAACGATCAGATGAAGGGAGTAGACTACTTAAAATCTCTTCCTTACGTTGATGCTCAAAAAATGGGAATTCACGGATGGAGTTTCGGTGGATTTATGACAACAAGCTTCATGCTTCGTAAACCGGATGTATTTAAAGTAGGCGTTGCCGGAGGACCGGTTATCGACTGGAAAATGTATGAAATCATGTACGGTGAAAGGTATATGGATACACCGGAAGAGAATCCGCAAGGATATGCTACAGCTAATCTTCTAGATAAAGTTCAGAATTTAAAAGGAAAATTACTCATGATCCACGGTGCTCAGGATGATGTGGTGGTATGGCAGCATTCCATTAAATTTATCAAATCTGCGGTAGATAATGGAGTTCAGTTGGATTACTTTGCTTATCCGGGACATCCGCACAATGTGATTGGGAAAGACAGAGTTCACCTGATGCAAAAAGTAACAGATTATTTTGATCAGAATCTAAAGAAATAATAATAAAATCCAGCCACAAGGCTGGATTTCTTGTTTAATATAGAAATATATAAAGTGGATTAATCATAAAATTCCCTGATTAAATATGTGCTTTTATTGATTCTTTTCAATTCTTAATATATAATATCTGTACAGGAAACTTGTCCGAGCGACAATGATCCGTTCTTAACAAACATCAACGTTTTTGACCTTTTTGATCCGTAATTTTGTGTATCTAAAATCTAAAAATATGGAATTAGGAATAGGAATGTTTGGTGACCTGGCTTTTGATCAGGCAACCGGAAAATATAGAGATGCAGGCGTGAAGATCCGAGAAATCCTGGATCAGGTAAAGTTAATGGATGAGGTGGGAATTGATGTTTTTGCGATGGGAGAACATCACCGTCCGGATTATGCAGTTTCGTCACCGGAAATGGTACTGGCTGCTGCTGCAAGCATCACCAAAAATATAAAACTGGCAAGTGGTGTCACCGTTTTAAGTTCTTCAGAACCTGTAAAAGTATATGAAGATTTTTCAACCTTAGACCTGATATCAGACGGAAGAGCTGAAATATTTGTAGGAAGAGGTAGTTTTATTGAATCGTTTCCACTTTACGGATATTCACTGAATGATTATGAAGAACTTTTTGACGAAAAACTGGAATTGCTGCTAAAGATCAATTCAGAAGAAAATGTAACCTGGTCAGGAAAGCTTCGGGCACCGATGCAGAATCAAACCGTTTATCCAAGAGCAAAAAATGATGGAAAACTGTCGATTTGGAGAGCGGTAGGGGGAACTCCCCAGTCTGTTTTAAGTGCTGCGAAATTAGGAATGCCTTTGGTGGTAGCCATCATTGGAGGAATGCCGGTACAGTTTAAAAATTTAATAGAATTTTACAAACAGGAATATCAGAAGGCCGGGCATGATGTATCTAAAATGCAGATCGCGATTCATTCTCACACCTTTGTAAGCGATGATCAGGCTGTTGTGGAAGGATATTTCAATACCTATAAATCTCAGATGGACAGGATCGGGGCATCCAGAGGCTGGGCTCCCTACACGAAAATGCAATATGACGGTGGAAGAGCAAGAGAAGGCGCATTATTCATTGGAAATCCCGCAGAAGTTGCTGATAAAATTGCCTACATGAAAGAGATTTTTGGCATCACAAGATTCATTGGGCATATGGATATTGGCGATCCTGCTCACGATATTATGATGAAATCCATTGAATTATTTGGGGACAAGGTAAAACCGGTTATTCAAAATTTATAAAGGAAACCTCCGCTATTGTTCAGCGGAGGTTTTTTATTTTTCCAGAAATATTCGTCATATAATCATTACTTTTGCAAAAAAAGTATGGAACCGTCCAAAGATCCGCTACACGGAAAAAGACTCGATGCCATTCTTGAAGAACTGGTAGAATACTATGAAGGCTTCGAGAAACTTAGCGAGCAGATCAATATAAGATGTTTTACAGACAATCCAAGTATAAAGTCTTCATTGAAGTTTCTGAGAAAAACAGATTGGGCAAGAACCAAGGTAGAAAGCCTGTATCTTTATGTATTGAGACAGAAAAAACGAAGCGAAACAAAGAACGGAAAGTAAAGAAGACTGGTGTTTTAAGATTTCTGTTTTAATGTGTTTTCCACAATCAATCATTTCAAAAATACTATCTTTGTGCTGTTAATCGTGAAAAATATCACGAAAAAAAAGAAAAAATATGACAATTGAAAACAACCATGTTGTAGCAGTAAGTTACATACTTCACACGATCGAAGAAGATGGAAGTAAGATTCTTGTAGAAGAAACAACAGCTGAAAATCCACTTACATTTTTATATGGTGTAGGAATGATGATTCCAAAGTTTGAACAAAACATCCTAGGCCTGAAAGCCGGTGATAAAGCAGCTTTTGTTATTGAAGCAGAAGAAGCTTACGGAGAGAAAGATCCGAATTCAATCACGCAATTGCCTATCGATATGTTTCAGGAAGCGGGAATTCCTCCTGTAGGAGCTATTTTACCTTTATCAGATGGTCAGGGAAATAATTTCCAGGCATTTGTAATAGACGTAACTCCGGAGGCAGTAATTGCAGACCTTAACCATCCAATGGCTGGGAAAGTTTTAGATTTCCAGGTGGAAATTGTAAATACACGTCCTGCGACAGAAGAAGAATTGGCCCATGGTCACGCTCATGGCGTTGACGGAACTGATGCTCACTAAAACTATAAGAAATGTCCGATTTTTTCGGACATTTTTTTTATTCTAAAAATTTTCCACTCACATAAAACCAACGGTTTTGAATCATTTTGAAGTCTGATAATTCGTGATGGACTTCTTTATCCCTTTCCTCATTGGTATAAAAGGCTTTAAATTCAACTTGGCTGACAGAAGGTGTATCTATAATTTCCAATTTCGTCCACTCATTAATTTCACCCCATTCCTGAAGATCCTTTTTATTGTGAAATTTCCTTTTTGCCGGAAGGGTAGTTTCCATAAGATATTCGCCATTCGGAATGGCAAATGCCGAAAACCGGGAACGCATCAAAGCTTCTGCAGTAGGAGCATGCTTTTCTCCGGTGTGGTAAGGCTTGCAGCATTCTTCATAAGATTTTCCTGAACAGCAGGGACAATTCATTTTTTTATTTTTTTTGAACAACAAAAATAAAGATTTTATTAATAGGAACGGGCTTTAGCCCGTGACACACAACAAACAGTTCAAAATAGAATATCTTTATTCAATAGGAATGGATTTCAACCCATTTAACTATAAAAAAAGAAGCATCCAATCGAATGCTTCTCTGTACAATTTATTTTATAAAACCTCTGTTTCTCAATAAAGGTTTGATATCCGGATCATGTCCCGTGAAATCTCTGAATGCCTGGTTAAGGTCTACAGAATTTCCTACAGAAAGAATATATTTTCTGAAACGGTCACCGTTTTCTCTCGTCAGACCTCCATTGCTTTTGATCCATTCCCATGCATCATTGTCAAGAGTTTCAGACCATAGGTAAGCATAATATCCTGCAGAGTATCCTCCACCCCAGATATGGGCAAAATAAGGAGTATGGTATCTAGGAGGTACCGTAGCTAATGTAAATCCGTGGCTGGCCAGTGATTGTTTTTCAAAATCAAGAACCGGAATCAACTGGCTTTCATTGGTCACGGTGTGCCAGTCCATATCCAGAGCTGCCGCAGAAACAAGTTCTGTCGTCATATATCCCTGGTTAAAAGTAGATGCCTTTTTTATTTTTTCAACTAAAGTTTGAGGGATCGGCTGTTTTGTTTCGTAGTGGATGGCATAATTTTTAAGAACTACAGGATCCAGAGCCCAATGCTCATTGATCTGTGATGGGAATTCCACAAAGTCTCTCGGAACACTGGTTCCTGAAAGCGATGGGTATTTCTGGCTAGCAAACATACCGTGGATAGAATGTCCAAACTCATGGAACATCGTAGACACATCATCATAGCTAATCAGAGATGGTTTTCCTGGAGCCGGCTTCTGGTAATTATAACAGTTGACGATGACAGGTTTTGTTCCTAAAAGATAAGACTGCTCAACGAAGTTACTCATCCATGCTCCTCCGTTTTTAGAATCTCTGGTATAGAAATCAAGATAATAGATTGCGATAGACTTTCCATCGTGGTCAAAAACCTCGTAGGTTACCACGTCAGGATGGTAAACCGGAAGATCAGTCCTCTTTTTGAAAGTAAGTCCGTAGAACTTTTCAGCGGCATAGAAAACTCCTTTTTCCAAAACAGTAGTCACTTCAAAGTAAGGCTTGATCTGGTTTTCATCAAGATCATATTTTGCTTTTCTTACCTGTTCTGCATAGAAATTCCAGTCCCATGGCTCAACTTTGAAACCACCTTTCTGCTGGTCGATCAGATCCTGGATATCTTTTGCTTCACGTCTTGCTGTTTCCACTGCAGGAGTAGCAATTTGGTTCATCAGTTTAGTTGCGGCTTCCGGTGTTTTAGCCATCTGATCCTGAAGCTTCCATTCAGCGAAGCTTGCTTTTCCTAGGGTCTGGGCCTTTTTAAGTCTTAGTTTAGCTAATTTTTCAATCGTTTCACGGGTATCATTTCCATCACCTTTTTCAGCTCTAAGCCATGATGCCTTGAATAGCTTTTCTCTGGCAGCTCTGTTCTTCAAATTCTGAAGAAGAGGCTGTTGGGTTGTATTTTGAAGGGCAAGAAGATATTTTCCCGGTTGTCCCGCTGTTTTAGCATCTGTTGCTGCCGCTTCGATTTCATCAGCAGAAAGACCGTCCAGTTCCTTTGCATCAGAGAAAAATACACCTCCCTGCTTTCTTGCTTCCAATAGTTTATTGGCATATTGCGTAGAAAGTGAAGCTAGTTCCTGATTGATCTGCTTTAGTTTTTCTTTATCTGCTGCAGAAAGATTAGCACCTGCAATCTCAAAATTCTGTTTGTAGTATTGAACAAGTTTTTTACTCTCTGAATCTAAACCGTCTTCTTTGATAGATTTGATTCTTTTATATAAATTTTCATTCAGGTACATTTTATCGGAATGGGCAGCAAAAATAGGAGCAAATTCTTCATCTAAAGTCTGAAGGGTAGGGTTGGTATTGGCGCTTGTAAGATTGGAAAATACAATAGTGGCTCTTTTTAAAACTTCGCCGCTTTTTTCTAAAGCAACAATGGTATTTTCAAAAGTAGGAGCTTCCGGATTATTGGCGATTTTCAGGATCTCAGCATCGTGCTGTTTAAGTCCAAAATCGAAAGCAGGTTTGAAATGTTCATTTTTAATTTTATCGAATTCCGGAGCTTCATACTGAAGCTTGCTTTTCTTCATAAAAGGGTTTGAAGATAAGGATGGATCGGTAACAGGAATCTCCTGTTGAGTATCGGTTTTCTTCATTGTAGTACAAGATTGGTTAAGTGCCAGTGCAGAAATTAACAATACCGATGAAATATTTTTCATAAATTAGTTGTTATTAAAGTATAAAGATATTAAAAACTTAATTTATAAAAGCAGTAAACATGAAATCAACAACTCTTTTTATGCTGTCAGCCTTCGCGCTGATGGCCTCATGCAATGAAAATCATAATAAAAGAAACAATGATAATGACAACAACGGTAACGGCTGGGTAGACAAAGTGATCGACAAAGAAAGCGGCCCGGTCAAAGAGAAAGAATTTAACGGAAATTTTGACGAAATAGAAGTTTCTCAGGCTATCGATGCTGAGGTGATCAAATCTGAAACAGAGAAAGTGGTTATTTCTGCACCAGAAAATATCATCAACGAAATTCTTGTGGATAACGATGGCGGAAAGCTTCATATCCATTACAAAAAAGGAATCAGAGTGATGAACAGCCATAATGTAAAAGCTAAAATTTATACGAAAGATTTCTCAAAACTTACGGCCAATTCTGCGGCAAGCATTACCATAAAAGATAAATTCACACAGGAAAAAGTAAGCATTGATTTATCCAGTGCAGCCAGCGTGAAAGGAGATCTGGAAGCCAATGATTTCGATATCTCAGCAGGAAGCAGCAGCAGCTATAGTGGAAAAGTATGGGCGGTAGATCTTGATATTGAAGCTTCTTCAGCGGCAAGTCTTGATATTTCCGGGAAAAGTAAAAATGCTGATATCACTTCTTCATCGGGGAGTAGTGTTTCTGCCAAAGATCTTATTGCTGACAATGTAAAAGCCGACGCATCCAGCGGAGGTAGTCTTCAGGTTAGCGCTGTTGCTTCAGTTGATGCCGAAGCTTCTTCCGGAGGAAGTGTAGATATTTCTAAAAAAGGAGAACTTAAAAATGTAACCAAACAGGAAAGTAGTGGCGGAAGCGTCAGTATCCAATAAATCAATTCGGAGTTTCCTCGTCATTGTCATCATCTACTGACGAGGAGCCTTCCCAATCTCTATTATCAAAATTAAGATTGTCATAAGCCAATAATTCCTCCTCACGCTGGAGGAATTCTTTTGTGGTGAATGATAAGATTTCATCATCTTCTTTTGCTTTGGACAGCCTTCTTATGGACGCTTTGTCTATTGCCATAAATCTTTGTCCAAGACGTCTGGCCGCATATTTTCGCATTCCGGTTTCATGAAGAACGTCTATCGCCATATCCACAGCGGTTCCTAATGTTTCACGGTAAATATTTTCAATGCCGTTATTGAGGTAGTTATACGCATCGATCCTGTTTTTGGCTCTTACAAAAATTTTAACCTTCGGATAATGTTCACGAACCAGATCTGCAATAAATTTATTATCATCCCGGTCATCAAGACATAGCACTAAAAGTTCAGCATCTTCAATTCCGGCAGCCCTTAAAATAGGAATCCTTGTTGCATCCCCATAATAAACTTTAAAACCATGGCTTCTCAAAAGTTTCACACGATCAGAATCTCTGTCCAGAACTGTTGCCTGGATTTTATTCGCCTTTAAAAGCCGCCCTACCGTACTTCCGAAATGTCCGAAACCAACGATAATGATCTTCTTCTGGCTTACATCATTGTCAAGAATATTGAAATCGTTCTCTGCATCAGGAATTTCCTTTATGAATTTAGGCGTAATGAATTTATCATTAATGATCAGAAGGATAGGGGTAATACACATCGTGATCGCCGTTACAGCCATCATTTGAGCATTAAGCTCAGGAGTTAAAAGATAAAGATCCGAAGCGTAATTAATAAGTACAAAAGCAAACTCTCCTACCTGAGAAAGAGCAAATGCATAAAATAAACTCTGCGAAGTATCCATCTTAAAAAACTTTCCTATAGCATAGAGAACAACAAGTTTTACAGCCAATACGGCAAAAACAGTAGAGAAAATAAATAAAGGATCCTGCTGAATAATATTAAAATTGATGGTAGAGCCTACACTGACAAAGAATACAGCTAAAAGAAGCCCTTTAAAAGGATTGATCTGTGCTTCCAGTTCATGCCTGAATTCACTGTTGGCAAGCATTACCCCGGCAAGGAAAGCTCCCAACGCCGGTGAAAGCCCTATCGCGGCCATAAGCTCAGAAACTCCGATCACAAGGAATAAAGAGGAAGCAGTCAATAGTTCCGTCATTCCTGACTTTGAAACATATCTTAAAAAGGGAACGAATACATATCTTCCCAGTAAAATTAAAATAGCAACACCTAAAATCACGGTTCCGGCCTGTAGCCACTCCGGAAGTTTCTGTATGATAATCTGAATTTCGTTATTGTGATGACTTGATTTATAATTCGCGATGATAGGCAGGATGGCCAAGATGGGGATCACTGCAATATCCTGAAAAAGAAGGGTAGAGAAGGAAGCCTCTCCGGCCATGGTTTTAAAATTGTTTTTTTCCTGTAAAGTCTGCAGTACAATAGCTGTAGAAGAGAGTGCAAAACACATTGCAATAGCAATGGCCTTATCTATTCTCCATCCGGCACTGATGAAAACCAGAAAAAGAAGTGAAATAGAAAGCAGCATCTGCGTAAGCCCGAGGCCCACAATTTTCTTCCGCATTTCCCAGAATTTCCGGGGTTCCAGTTCCAGTCCAACCAGGAAAAGAAGCATGATGACCCCAAATTCACTGGCATGCATAATATCATTAACATCTTTTCCGGTAAGCCGAAGAACATAAGGACCAATGATGATACCGCCTAAAATATAGCCGATCACCGAACTCAGTCCAAATTTTCTAGCCAGCGGAACCATAATAATGGCTACACCTAAGAAAAGTAATGTATTCATCGCTAAGCTGGACTCCATATGTTATTGATTGAGTAGTTCTGTAAATTCTTTTTTATGTAAAATAATATCTTTTTTGCTCAGTTTATTGGCTTCGTAAACGATCTTGATATGTTTGATATCGGCTTTGAAAACCTTTAAAGAAACAATCAGTCCGCTGATCAGTTCTTCGATAGTATACTGATACGTTCCGGTTTTGCTGAATGATCTTTCTTTTCCTCCGGTTGTAATCAGAATATAGATTTCTTTGCCTTCCAGCGGATTGGTTTCGCCTTCCCGGAGCCAGTCTCTGTCGAAAACTTCATCGATCCATAATCTTAATAAAGGAGGCATTCCAAACCAGATGAGGGGGAACTGAAAAATAAAACGGTCATAGTTCCTTAATCTTTTTCTCTCCCTGAATGCCGCAATATGAAAATCCGGATATTCTTCGTAAAGATCTCTGAGGGTAAAGTGCTGGTGACGGACATAGAAATTAAATAGCTCTACGTTGGAATTGGAGTGCTCTAAATAGGGATGTGCAAAAACTACCAGCGTCTTCTTCATGAACCTGTTTTCAGTAAATATAACGAAAAAATATTGATTAAAAGACGGTTTTTGTGTGGTTTTGTTAATTTTTTAATAGGTAAAGTTGAATTTAACATTAAATAAAACAAAGAAGTGATGTATTTGTAGCATATTAAATAAAAAATCGGGCAGTAAGCCCGATTATATTGAATGTTGTTATTTTTTAATTACCATCCGCCGGAAGCACCGCCTCCGCCAAAGCTTCCTCCGCCACCGAAACCGCCGAATCCACCACCGCCTCCGCCGGAACTTCCTCCACCAAAGCCTCCTCCTCCGAAGCTGCCAGGGAAAGGGAAGAACCCACCAGGGTAATTTCTGCGTCCTCGTCTGGTAATGATCACATCATCGTCATCATTATTGCCACCGCCTCCTCCGCCACCTCTGTTCCCAAAGATAATAGCCAGAAGGATGAAAATGACAAATGCAATAAGAATGATCTTAAATGCACTTCCATTGCCGGAAGGTGCTGAGGTTTCCGTAGGCTTGAATTTTCCCTGAACCGCCTCCATAATGGCTGAGGTTCCCCGGTTGATCCCTTCATACCATTGCCCCTGCCTGAAATTAGGAGTGACAATATAATCGAGAATCTGTCCTGCCACGGAAGCCGTAAGATATTGTTCTACGGCTCGTCCCTGCTGGATAGACATGGTTCTGTCTTCAGTCGCAATAAGGAAAACGACGCCATTATCTACTCCCTTTTTTCCGATTTTCCATTGCTCACCGAACATGGTCGCTAGAAAATTGACATCTTCTCCTTTTGTGGAAGGAATAATGATGACTTCAATCTCTGTTGAGGTAGAATCTGCAAATTTGATCAGCTTATTGTTCAGTTCATCTTTTTGCTGTTGGGTAAGCAGTCCTGCTTCATCAAACACAGGATACAGAACCGCAGGTTTTTGCGGAATCGTGTATTGTGCTGATACAAAAGTGTAAAAGCAGAAGAGTATAAATGAAAATACCAGTTTAAGAGAACGTAATTTCATTAGATAGCTGATTGGGATTTTTTCCCTGAACAGGAAAATGTTTTTTTAATTCAAGACCCGTTTCCAGGATGCCGCTTTTTAAAGCTTTATAATAATTTCCTTTGGCAAATTCAGCAGTGATGTAGTCGTGGAGGTGATCCCAATACGACTGGTGTACTTTGTCATGAATTCCGATATCCCCAATGATGGTAAGGTATTTTTGTTCGAAATTCACATGAAAAAGCACAGCATTTCTGTCGGCAGTTTTATTCATACAGAGTTCTTTGAAAACTCCAAATGCAGTTTCCGCATTTTGAGTTTCGGTGTTCGAGTCAATATGTATCCTGATCTCGCCTGTAGAATGTTCTTCTGCCGACTGTATCGCTTCCACCAGGGAAGTGATTTGCTGATTTGTCAGAAAGCGGTTGTTCATTATTTAAATACTTCAGGCGCTTTTTCTGCACCGGCTTCAGCCTTGAAGAAAGGTTTTTCTTTAAAGTTTGTAAAATTCGCCAGAATGTTGTTTGGGAATGTTTTGATCGTTGTATTGTAATCTTTGGCAGCGTCATTATAATAAACCGTTTCGGTTCTGATGCTGTTTTCGATTGCTGTAAACTCTCTCTGGAAGTTGATGTACTGCTGGTCCGCTTTTAAATTCGGATAAGATTCCACCACAGCCATCAATCTGCTTAAGGCTCCGGATAATTCTCCCTGTGCAGCCTGGAATTTTGCCATGTCTGCTTCTGTCATATTCGTAGGGTCGATGTTAATAGAAGTAGCTTTAGAGCGTGCTTCCACAACTTTGGTTAGTGTTTCCTGTTCAAATTTTGAATAGGACTTAACTGTTCTTTCGAGGTTAGGAATAAGGTTGGCCCTTTTCTGATAGACTGTTTCAATATTAGACCATTTGGAATTCACATTCTGTTCTTTTGAAACAAAATTATTATATCCGTTTTTCCCCCAGAAGAATATTACACCTACAATAAGAAGTAGAGCAATACCGATAGTTCCTGCGCTAAGGCAGCCTTTATTTTTCATAGTTTATTTTTTTTAATTTTTTGTGCTAATCAAATATACAAATTATGTGCTAATTTTGTAAAAAATTATTAGAATGACAACAATAGTGGTGGCAATGGGAGAGAAAAACGAGATCGGTTTTGAAAATAAACTGCTGTGGCATCTTCCAACAGACCTGAAACACTTTAAAGATATTACTTCCGGACATCCTATTATTATGGGAAGAAAAACCTATGAAAGTATAGGAAAGGCACTTCCTAACCGTACGAATATTGTTGTTTCCAGAAAGAAAAACTGGTTTGTAGAAGGTATTCTGATCGTGGGAAGCATCAAAGAAGCTGTAAAATTTGCTAAAAAAATTGATGAAAATGTATTCATCATCGGTGGCGGAAATATTTATGAGCAGACTATAGATATGGCTGACAAATTAGAGGTGACTTTAGTAAAGGCTGATCTTGAAGCCGATACATTCTTTCCAAAGATTGACATGAAGATTTGGAAAAAAACTGAAGAGACCTGTCATGAAAAAGATGAAAAGAATCAATATGATTTTTGTTTTCAGACTTTTGAACGGATCAAGACAGAGTAGTTATGAAAATTCTAACCCGTAACCTCTAGCTTCTAACCCGTAAATTTTCTATCTTTGCACTCTTAAAACTGAATAATGAATAAGTACATAAAAATTGTAATTGCAGCAGTTCTTATACTTCTAGGACTTTATATGATGATTTTCACAAGAAATCTAGGCTGGGGAATTGTAGTATTCCTTCTTGCAGCACTGCCTATTTTACTTTTCATCAAAAACGAATATATCCTTCTTGCCTTTTGGCAGCTGAGAAAACAGAATATGGAAAAAGCAGCAAAATGGTTAAATGGAATTACCAATTACCAGGCACAGCTTCATAAATCTCAGTATGGATACTTTCACTATTTAATGGGCCTTACTCAGGCTCAGGAACACCCTGCCAAAGTAGAACCTCTTATGAAAAAAGCTTTGGAATATGGATTAAATATGAAGCATGACAGAGCCATGGCTACATTGAATCTTGCAGCAGTCGCTATTTCCAAAGGAAGAAGACAGGAAGGACAAAAGCTTCTGGAAGAGGCTAAAAGATTAGATAGCGCAGGAATGATGGCGGATCAGATCAAAATGATGAAAGATCAGCTGAAAATGCCTTCTATGCAGAAACACATGCACAACCCGAATATGAGACAGAGAGGGAAATCCTTCTAAGAAAAATAGACGAAAAACGAAAGCACCTCAATTTGAGGTGCTTTTTTATTTTACTGAATCCATAGGTTGTCACATCTCAGAATTCTGATCATACCCATAAAACTTGGGCATCTGCCATTGGTATTTCACGGCAAGCGTTCGGATCGCGACAATCAATATAATAGTGAAGATCTGTATAAAGGTATAGGAAAGTGGGATGAATTTCGTCATCAGAAGAAAGACGGATCCTCCAACGATACATGCTGTAGCATAGATTTCTTTCCTGAAGATCAGCGGAATCCTGTTCAGGAGGATGTCCCGTATAATTCCTCCAAAACAGCCGGTAATGGTTCCCAGTGCGATACATATCAGCGGATGAATTTCGGCATTAAGCCCTTTCTGAACCCCGATAATCGTAAATAATCCCAGTCCGAAGCTGTCGAAAATAAACAGTGTTACTTTAAAGTTCTTTTCAATAGACTTGAAGACCATTGCAAAAATGCTTGTTCCCAGGATGAGGGCACACGTTAAAAGGTCGTGCATCCAGAATACCGGAATGTCAAGCAATAAATCTCTCACAGTTCCTCCCCCTACAGAAGTAACGAACGCAATAATCAGAACCCCAAACGGATCAAGGCGTTTCTGCATAGCTGCAAAACTCCCCGACATCGCAAAGGAAATGGTTCCGAGTACTTCTATGGCAAAATTGAACTGTTCGTGCATATATTATGAGTAATAGGTAATGGGCAATGAGTAATAAAAATTATGCCATTTAAAACTGGGATAATCTAAATTTATACTTAGTCATAACCTTTACAAGTTCTTCACATTCTGATTTTAAATGTATCATTTTTTCAGGGCTTAGGTATTCCAGTTCTTCAATAATTTCAAGCCAAAGTTGAGTCTCATCAATTTCTTCTACAACAATGCATAGTTTAGCAAATTTTTCCTTTTCAGATCTTGCTCTTGAAACGGCTCTGTAATTTGCTGCTACTGATGTGGAAGATCTTATGATTTGCTTTCTTATGATCGAAACATCATCTGAATAAGGTAATGATGAGAGAGATTTGATCACAAGAATAGAAAAGTTTTTAGTTCTTTCCCGAAAAATTTGATTGTAATCCATATTCCCCAAATTACTCATTATCCATTACTCATTACTTATTTTTTTTACCCTGACGGAGTCCGGAACCAACAGTTCATATTCTCCATCGTGGTTGATGATCTCCCTTACAATGCTGCTGCTGATGAAAGATTTTCCTGATGAGGTCAATAAGAATACGGTTTCCAGTTTTTTGTGGGCCAAAGTTCGGTTGGTGTGAGCGATGGCTTTCTCAAATTCAAAATCGGCAGGGTTTCTTAGGCCTCTCAGAATATATTGAGCATTCTTTTCAAAACAATAGTCTACCGTTAATCCTTCGAAAAAGTCAACTTCCACATTGGGAAATTCGGATACGGAATTTTGGATAAATTCCATTCTTTTTTCAAGGGGAAACATATACCTTTTTTGGGAATTCTGTCCGATTGCAATAATCAGTTTGTCAAAAAGCGGAGCCGCTCTTTCAATAATATCATAATGTCCCAGAGTAATAGGATCAAAGGATCCGGGGAAAACAGCAATTTTCATGTTTTACGTGTTATGATGAGTTACGGGGTACGAGTTACAGGTTGAGTGATGATTTTAGGGATAAGGGTTTCTGGTTGTTACCTCTATCTCCTGTCTTCAAACTTCCATCCTCTAACATCTAACCTCTAATTTCTAACTATTATTTATTCAATGCTTTTTCTACCTCATTTCCACATAAGTCTGTGACAGAGATTCCATAATGTCTTGCTTGTTGTGGCAGAATACTGGCCGGGGAGAATCCTGGATTGGTATTCATTTCAAGCATATAGGGAATTCCGTCCATAAGGATAAATTCGCTTCTTGAAAATCCGCTCATTCCCAGAGAATTGTAAGCTCTTTTTGAAATTTCTTCCACTCTGATTCTGGTGGCATCGTCAATTCTTGCCGGGGTAATTTCTTCTGAAGCCCCTTCGTATTTAGCTTCATAATCGAAGAATTCATTGGTAGGTACAATTTCAGTGATTCCTAAAACGATGGTTTCCCCTTTGAAATCTATGACCCCCACGGAAACTTCCATTCCGTTCAGAAAACTTTCGATCAGAATTTCATCATCTTCCTTGAATGCTATTTCTGTAGCAGCGATTAATTCCGACTTCTCTTTTACTTTTGAAATTCCAAGAGATGATCCTGACTGATTCGGCTTAACAAAAACCGGAAGCCCTAGACTTTCTACGATTTCGTCTGTATTGATCTCTTCTCCTTTTCTTAAATAAATGCTTTTAGCAGAAGGGATTCCATATTTTGCCAATACCGCCAATGTATCTTTTTTATTGAAGGTCAAAGCGCTTTCATAAAAACCGCAACCGGTATATTTCTGCCCGATGGCATCCCAATAGGCCTGAAGTATTCCATTTTCACCCGGGGTTCCGTGGATAATGTTGAAACAGGCATCGAATTTCAGTTTTTCATCATGATCTAACGTCACTGAAAAATCTCCGCGGTTGATTTCATATTTCTTATCGTTATCCCCTAAAAAATACCATTCATCTTTAAGGATGACCACTTTATATACATCATATAGATTTCTGTCCAGAGAATCGTAGATCAACTGACCGCTTTTTAAGGAGACCACATATTCGTCTGAATAGCCTCCCATGACAACGGCAACACTTTTTTTGCTCATAACCATTATAGTATCAATTAAGGCAAATTTAATCATTTTATGTAATGCAATAAGGGAAAATCAGAAATTTTAAAATTGAAAATGAATTGTGTTAAATAAAAGTACATTTAAAATTATTAGCTATATTTGCCGTTATAATTAAAGTATTTTTAAGTATGCTTAAATCACTTTTCAATTGGAAAGTTTTACTGAATTTAGTAGTCGCCATCGGTGTTTTTGTGGGATTGGTGTGGCTTACTTTCCGCTGGTTGGAATATCATACCAATCACGGTCAGGAAATTCCTGTACCCAATGTCATCAATAAATCTGTTTATGATGCCGTAAAAATATTGGAGGATACTGGACTGGAGTATGAAGTAGACAGTGCTGAATATAATCCTGTATATAAGCCTTTTCAGGTTTTAAAGATGCATCCTATATCCAGTTCGCGTGTAAAACCAGGATCGCTGGTGAGAATTGTTGTTAATCCAAGAACCTGGGCGCCTATTACGATTCCTGATGTGATCAATAGATATTCAGGACTGGCTTTCCAGAGACTGGATCAGGTTGGTCTTAAGATCGGGGATACCATCTATGAACCAAGTATTCAGAAAGATGCTCTTTTAAGAGTGTTATATAAAGGTAATGCTGTTAATCCAGGATCACGTCTTCCGAGATTCTCTGTGATTGATGTTGTTTTGGGGTCAGGACCTATGAGGAATATTTCAATTCCTAGTGTGGTAGGGCTTTCCGTAAAAGAAGCCAAAGCTGTGATCTTAAAAAGTATGTTTGAGGTTGGATTGGTAGAGCATGAAGATGGAAGTAAAGATGAATCTGATATTATCTATTATCAGGATCCTGCTGCCGGAGATGTAAGAGACCAGGGAATGCAGATCGACCTTTGGGCGAGTAAGAGAACCCCTGCTGAGCTCAGAGCTAAAGTAGAACAACTGAACTCTATCTATCGTATGAAGGTAGACACATCACTGCCTCCGGTACATTATGATGAAGTTCCCAACTATTCGGAACCCAATTATGCCCCACCCGTAGCGGCACCTGTGCCTAAAAAGGAAATTCCAAAACCTGAACCTGCTAAAACAGAACCGGCCAAAACCAGTGCAGCCACTGGAACTAAGCCAGCCGGAACCGGGGCAGAAAAGCCTAAAACCACTGCGACAAGCAGCCAGGGTTCTGGAGGTAGCAGTAAGCCGGCATCAGCTGGAAATACGGCACAACCGCCAGCTCAAAAGCCAAAAGCTAAAAAAGTAGTAGTAGAATAATAACGGTTTATTATATAAAATATAGGCTTCAACTGCAAAATGTTGGGGCCTTTTGCGTAAAAAAATAAAATAATGGCAGAAGATAACGAGGATTTTTTAGATGAAGAATTATTAGATTCCGACAGTATGGAGAATATCGATATTGATGAGGAAAATAAAGGATTGTATGAGCATCTTAATATCAAAGTTGATAAAAAACAGGAGCCGTTGAGAATCGATAAATTCTTATTAATATACAGACAAAACTCTTCACGGAATAAAATTTCGCAGACCTGCAGAGCTGGAAACGTGATCGTAAACGGCACTCCGGTGAAGCAGAACTACCGTGTCAAGCCCGGGGACCAGGTTTCGGTGCTTCTTACCCATCCACCGAGAGAAAATGTGATTATTCCTCAGGATATTCCCGTTAATATCATCTACGAAGATGATGATTTGGTCGTGGTGGATAAAGAACCCGGAATGGTTGTACATCCCGGCCATGGAAACTGGGATAAAACCCTGGTGAATGCATTGGCTTTCCATTTTGAAAAGAACGGACAAAAATCTGATCTGGACAGAGTAGGTCTTGTGCACAGAATTGATAAAGATACTTCCGGACTTTTGGTGGTGGCAAAAAATGAATATGCATTAAGCTTTTTAGCAAAACAGTTTTTCAACAGAACGACAAAAAGATTGTATTGGGCTTTTGTCTGGGGAAATCCTCAGGAAGAGGAAGGCACAATTACAGGGCATATAGGAAGACATCCCAAGAATAGAATGCAGATGTCCGTTTATGAAGATGGAAGCCACGGGAAGCATGCCGTTACGCATTACAAGGTATTGGAGCGCTTCAGATATATGACGTGGGTGGAATGTAAACTTGAAACAGGAAGAACGCATCAAATCAGGGCGCATTTCAAACATATCGGCCATACTTTGTTTAATGACGAAAGATATGAAGGGCATACACCTCTTAGAGGAGTGAATCTACCTAAGTATAAGCAGTTTATAAAAAATGTTTTTGAAATTCTGCCAAGACATGCACTCCATGCCCATACTTTAGGGTTTATACACCCAACCACAAAAAAGGAATTGTATTTTGAGAGCCCAATGCCGAAAGATATGGCGGATGCCGTAAAAAAATGGAGAAATTATTTAGAAAACTAAAAATATATTGAGAATTTTTTTATATTTGTTGAATTGAAATCAAGATTTGTTATGAGAAAACTATATGCTATCGTATGTTTAGCTCTTTTGTCAAATGCATACAAAGCACAAGAATCACTACCATACTATCAGCAATATCTTTTGGATGGTGAATTCCTGTTCAACCCAGCTCAGTACGGTAAGACAGATTACGTACAGCTTAATGCTAATTACCACAAACAATTTGACAAGTTTAGCGATTCTCCAAATACGCAGTCTATAGGAATTAACGGGAACATCTTCGACAGAGTAGGAGCAGGGCTCTCTATTTTTAGAGACAGTAATGGACCTATTTCTGCAGGCGGTATTACAGCGGGAGCTTCATACTTTATTCCACTAAGCAGTGAAGGAGAAAGAAAAGACCAATTCTCTTTCGGTACTAGTGTTTCATTTTATAATATGAACTTTGACTATACTTCAGTGAATGTTGAAGATGGTTACGATCCATTATTGATCGGAAAAGAAGGGAATATTTTTATGGCTTATGCCAACTTTGGTGCAGCAGCTACTTACAGAAATATCTTTGCAGGGATCTCTGTGAACGATATTGCGTTAAGTAACGACAAGGCAATCGTGAACGGAATTGAGCCTTCACCAATTAAATTCTTCTTAAACTTAGGATATAACTGGCATTTTGCTGATAATATCTTTGTAACGCCATCAGCGTTGATCAACCTGAATACCAATTCAACAAGAATGATCGACTATAACTTAATGGCTACTTTCTTTAATGACATCAATTCATTCTCTGCCGGAGTAAGTTACAGAACGGTACAGAACAGATTTGACAGCCAGCAGCTACAGGTGGCACCAGTTGTTAAAGTTAGAATTAATAAATTAATGATCGGAGCTACTTATAACATCGGAATGTCTGATATCCAGACTTATGGTGGAAACAGCTTTATGCTGAGCTTAGGGTATAACTTTGATAACTTTATTAATCATAGAGGATATAGATATTAATCTGATTTAATTTAAATAAATTTGAGCTCTGAAATTTTCAGAGCTTTTTTTATGATATACATTCACATTCCCTTCTGCAAGCAAAAATGCAGCTACTGTAATTTTCACTTTTCTACATCTTTGAACTTTAAAGATGAAATGATCAGTGCTATGAAGACGGAAATCAGACTCCGGAAAAACGAATTAGACAATAAAAGTTTAAAATCACTGTATTTTGGAGGCGGAACCCCTTCCATTCTTTCAGCAGATGAGATCTCCTCAATGATTGATGAAGTGCTGAAGTATTTCAGTTTTGACCCCGATATTGAAGTTACTTTAGAAGCCAATCCCGATGATCTGGATAAAAATTTCCTGAAACAGCTCTCAAAATCTCCCGTTAACAGACTGTCTATTGGTACCCAGAGTTTCTTTAATGAAGATTTAAAGTTAATGAATCGGGCCCATAATGCTTCCGAAGCTGAAGGTTCCATCAAAAGAGCACAGGATTTTGGGTTTGAAAACTTAAGTATAGATTTGATTTATGGCTCGCCGACCTCCAATCTGGAGATCTGGAAAGAGAATTTAAACAAAACCATTGCCCTTGAAGTTCCTCATATCTCGTCTTATGCATTGACTGTTGAACCAAAAACTACGTTGGAGAGCTGGATATCGACAGGTAAAGTCGCCAGTCCCAAAGAAGAAGAACAGAATGAAGAGTTCTATTATCTCTCGGATTTCTTAAAAGACAACGGATTTGAGCATTACGAAGTCTCCAATTTTGCGAAACCCGGCTTTTATTCAAAGCATAATTCCGCTTATTGGAAGTATAAAGAGTATCTGGGAATAGGTCCTTCTGCACATTCATACAATGGTTTTGATGTCCGAAGCTGGAATGTTGCCAACAATCAGCAGTATATTAAGAAACTTTATACCGGAATTCTTGCCAAAGAAGAAGAAATCCTGTCGCAGAACGACCAGTTCAATGAAATGATTATGATCGGTCTGAGGACGATTTGGGGAGTAGATATGGGAAGCCTCAATGATAAATTCAGTGCTCAGGTTCATGAACATTTTCAAAACGAGATAAGATCAAAAATTGAAGAAGGCATTTTGGTGATTGAAAATAATCATCTTAAAATTCCTGAAAAGCATTGGTTCATGGCAGACGGAATTGCATCGGATCTATTTATTGTATAAGCATTAATTTAATAAAGATACTTCGACTACGCTCAGCATGATATATCTAATACTTTAAACTTTATTAAAATATCATGTTTAACAATGTATGTTGAACGAGGTTGAAACATAATAGTTTAATCATAATAATAGCTTAATTGTTATAAAATCATCCTGTAGAAATAAAGTCCGGAATCTGGAATACAGAATCTAAAAATCTTCGTATTTTTGTGTAAAATTTCAGCTCACTTGAAAACTAAAAAACAAGATTATTCACATCTTTCGCCAAGCCAGCCTATCGGTATTTTCGATAGTGGAGTGGGAGGACTTACTGTAGCCAAAGAGATCAAAAGACTTCTTCCACACGAAGATCTGATCTATTTCGGGGATACGAAACACCTTCCGTACGGGGAAAAGTCGAAAGATGCGATTATAGAATACTCTACCAAAATCACCAATTTTCTGCTTCAGCAGAACTGCAAAGCTATTGTTATTGCCTGTAATACGGCTACAGCGAATGCTTTGAATGAGGTCATGCAGTCTGTGAATGGAAAAGTTCCCGTTATAGACGTTATTAATCCGGTTGCTGAAAAAGTAGCTTACGAGATTCACAATAACGTTGGAGTGATTGCTACAAAAGCAACGGTGAATTCGGGATTGTATAAAAAGAGTATCAGAAAGCAGAATAAATGGATCAAAGTAGATGAACTTGCCACACCTTTGCTGGTTCCTGCCATTGAAGAAGGGTTTAAGAACCATCCGATTACGCATGCGATCATTTATAATTACTTAAGCAATAACAAGCTGAAAAATATTGAAACGTTGATTCTCGGTTGTACGCATTATCCACTGTTGATTGATGAAATCAAGCAATATTATGGAAACAGAGTCCGAGTGATTGACTCTCCCAATATTGTAGCCAATCATCTGAAGATCATTCTGGATAAGTACCATCTTTTGAATGACAATAATCCAAAACCCAACTATCACTTCTATCTTTCAGATCTGACGAAAAACTTCGAGAAGATCTCTAAAAAATTCTTTGGAAAGACCATCGATTTAGAATTGAAAGTATTATAATATAAAAGCTGTTTCTTTTGGAACAGCTTTTATTTTTAAAGGAAAATCCTGAAATATTAATGTTCTAAGATCACCATTTCACTTTTCAGCCTTCTTTTTGGAGTTACTTCCGGATGGTTGCTGTCATTGTCAGCTCTTTTTCCTATAGCAACGGCAAAAAGTGTTTCATAAGAATCATTTTTCAGAATTCCGTCATATTTATCCGTTTCAATACCTTCCATGGGAGTAGAGTCAATTCCCATCGCAGCACACGCAGAAAGAAGAACGCCCAGCGACAGATAAACCTGATGTCCCATCCATGAACGGACCGCAGCTTCACCATTCGGTTTTACCATGGTTCTGTAATAATTAACAGAGCCTTCCGGAAGGTTTTCTTCGATCTGCTTTTCAAATTCTTCCAGATTTTTCATCACCTGGAATACAATCACATGACTGCTCTCCAGTACTTTTTCCTTATTAAGATAAGACGCTTCCGCCAATTGTTCCCTGATTTCAGGATGATTAATAAAAATAAAATTCCATGGTTGGCTGTTGATGGAAGATGGACTTAAATTAAGGATCTCTTTCAGTTCGGCAATCTGTTCTGCACTGATTTTGCCTTGAGGATTATACTTTTTTACAGTATACCTGTTTTTCATTTGTTCTAAAAAGCTCATAAATCATTATACTATCATTTTTATAGTTACAAAAGTAATTTAAGTTTGTTACCTTTGCAATAACGGTAAAAAATGATAGTATAAAATGTATACAATAGATAACAAAGAATATCCGTGCTGTACCAGCGTAACGATGAAGTTTATAGGGGGAAAATGGAAGGCTGTGATTTTAGTTCATTTGACGAAAGGTGCCAAAAGATATAATGAATTAAGAAAACTAATTCCGACGATCACGGAAAGAACCTTAAGCCTTCAGCTTAAACAACTTGAGGACGACCATATCGTCAACAGGAAGGTCTATACGGAAAAACCTCCTTTAATGGTAGAATATACATTGACAGATTTCGGAAAAACACTGCTGCCTGTAATTGAAGCAATTACGAATTGGGGCATTGCGGCACCGGATCTTTCCGTAAAAAAAATAATCAGGAATTAAATTTCCTGATTATCTTCTTTATTCGCTTCGAAAAAACTGAAACTTACATTTCCGTATTTTCGGGTGTCTATTAAATTCGGGTGATCAAGTTTCATCCTGCTCTGATGTTCTATGATCATAAAACCGTTCTGTTTAAGGTATTTATTGTTCAGAACTAAAGACAGTAACTCATAATATTTCTTCTCTTCCATTTCGAAAGGAGCATCAGAAAATACAATCTCGAAACTTTTCTTATTTCTGAACTTTTTAAGCCAATCGAAAACATCACCTCTCTGAACACTGATCTGTTTTGACATATCCAGCTCTGAAGCGGTAGAATTGATGAAACTTGTATGTTTTGGGTTCAGTTCCACTGAAGTAACATCCTGGCATCCTCGGGAAGCAAATTCGAAAGTAATAGAGCCAATGCCTGCAAAAAGATCAAGCACTGAAATCGACTGCATATCATATTTATTTTCCAGGATGCTGAATAGCGCTTCCTTCGCAAAATCTGTAGTAGGTCTTACATCAAAATTTTTAGGAGCGGCTATTTTTTTGGCTTTCCACCTGCCTGAGATTATTCTGAACATATTTATTTAGTTGTTAGGTCGCAGATTACAGGCGGCAGGTAGTCGTATTGGGGAAATTACTCCCTGTTACCTGCTGCCTGAAATCTAGTTTAATATAAAATTCTTATTGGGAACATTGTCAAAGACAATCCTCATATTCTTAACGAATTTCTGAAGTTCAGAAATAAAAGTTTCATTTTCTGTTGTCTCGCCATAAGCATAAAAGTTGGTTTCATTGATTCCGAAACCTATTTTGCTCAGCGTAAACATGACGAAATAAAGAAAATCTACCTCAGAATTCACATCCAGATTGTTGTATAAAATGACTTTCTTGTTATCGATGGCAAAAAACTCACACTGGTTATGATACAGATTGATATGGATTTCCTTATTGTTCTTATTATTGATAGAGTTTAAAAACTTTTCTCCTGAAAAATTAAAATGAACGGGGATGGCCAGTTCTTTTATTTTTTTATAAAAGTTTTTAGGGAACGTATAATAAAACTGTACCCCGAATCTTTTGTTGACAGAAAGCATCAGTTCTTCTTTTTCTCTGTCCGCCGGAGCATTAAAAGCAATCAGTTCAAATCCTGCATCATGTTCTGAAAATCCTTCCGGCATCAGGGTAAAATGATTCAGTGCAGAGATTACATGAATCTCTTCAAACCTTTGCTTCAGCAGAATTTCATCAAGTTTATCCCCGATAAGATTCTCCGGTGTTTCTTCAGTAACGAAATAAGACTTTTCCTCCAGAATGCTTTTGTTTTTTGCAATCTGGTAGATTAATCCGTCTTTGGTAAAAAGTAAATTAAGTACGTTCATATTTCAATTGAGGCAAATTTAGTGAAATTCTATCATAACGGCACCTGATTGATGATGAAGTATTTCTTTATTGTAAAAATCGATATCTGACTGGCTTTCTAAAACATCCATAACCATTCTCTGCAGTGTTCCGTCGCCGATCCCATGAACGATCTCTAGCCTTTTCAAATTGTGTTTTCTGCAGAAGTCCAGAACTTCTATCAACTTTGCTTTTTGAATAAAAAGTCTTTCGAAACTGTCATAATCACTGGGGTTTTTAACCATATGATGAAAGTGCAGGTCCAGGACCATGTGATTTTTCTGGTGCTTTTTAGAAACTACTTTCTTCGGTTCTGCTTTTTTGACTACCCGGATGTTTTCATAAAGATTGACATCTTTCGGAACCAGCTTCTCTTTTGGATACTGATAGGTAAACCCATATTCATCTTTGAAAACAACAATATTGCCTTTCACAGAAGTAATCATCCCGCTTAAATCCTCATCTACCACAGAAACTTTGTCTCCGATTTTCATGTACTGTACTGTTTCTTTTATTGTTTTCAAAATTAGCTTTTCTGTCCCAGTTCAATGATTTCCAGATCTTTAATTTCTTCCCCTTCCACCACAAAGCGCATCATTGTTCTCATCTTATGCCATCCCTGCATACCACAGGCTCCCGGATTCAGATGCAGAAGTTGATTTTTTTGGTCATACATCGCTTTTAGAATATGAGAATGTCCTGAAATAAATAATTTGGGTACCTTTTCAGAAATTTCCTTGTTCGTGATGGGCGTATATTTTCCGGGATATCCACCAATATGGATCATTAAAACCTCTAAATCTTCACAGAAAAAACGGTTTACTTCCGGAAATTCGGCTCTGATCTTCGCGTTGTCTATATTTCCGTAAACTCCTTTTAAAGGTTTTATTTTTTCAAGTTCTTCAATAACTTCGATACTTCCAAAATCTCCGCAATGCCAGATTTCATCGGCCTGAGACGCATATTCTAAAATGCGGTCATCTATATAGGAATGGGAATCGGATAGAAGGAGAATTTTTGTCATGAAGATCTGAATGTTTTTGCAAAGTTAGGAAAGATTTATTTTTTATTAAGTTTTAGATACTTTTTAAATAAACAAAGTTGTACAACGGAAGCCTGCATCGCCTAATATTTATTAAATTTGAGAAAATTAAAAAAAATGAAGAAGAAATTCTCTCTTTTACTTTTTCTTGCAGCGGTAGGGCTCTTTAATGCTCAGGTTGAGGAAAAAAAATTGGATGAACTGATCCAGAATACTTTAAAAACTTTCGACGTTCCCGGAATGTCCGTAGGTATTATAAAAGATGGAAAAGTGATCTATTCTAAAGGTTTCGGACAGCGTTCTTTAGCAACAAAACAGCCAATGGATGACAGCACATTGGTAGGAATCGCTTCAAACTCGAAAGGCTTTACCTGTACTGCCTTAGCTATCTTGGCGGATGAAGGAAAACTGAACTGGGACGATAAAGTTTCAAAATATATTCCTGAATTTCAGATGTATGATCCGTATGTTTCTCAAAATGTAACCATCAAAGATCTTATCACGCACAGAGCCGGATTAGGATTAGGACAGGGCGACCTGATGTTTTTTCCTGAAGGCGGAGGTATGACGGTTAATGATATTGTTCACAATGTAAGATATCTGAAGCCTGAAAATCCTTTCAGAACGACCTTAGATTATAATAACGTTATGTTTATCGTAGCCGGAGAAGTGATCCACAGGATTTCCGGATTAAGCTGGGCTGAATTTATTGAGCAGAGGATTATGAAACCGGTTGGGATGATTTCAAGTTTTGGGAGTTACAATAGGGCTAAAGCGGTGTCTAATAAGATCGATGCCCACGCTCCTGTAGATGGGAAAGCTGTTGCTGTTCCACATGACTGGAATGAAACGGGAAATGCAGCAGGCGGAATTATGAGTAATATTAAAGATATGACCGTTTGGGCAGAGTTTCTTTTAAATAATTTCACGACAAAAGACGGTAAAAAACTGGTTTCAGATAGAAATGTACAGCAGTTATGGAGCCTGCAGATTCCTGATAGAGTGGCCATGAAAAATCCTTACGATACAAGTTTTTATGGCTATGGATTAGGATGGTTTCTAAGTGATGTTAAAGGGCATAAGCAAGTTCAGCATACCGGTGGATTAATTGGGACTGTGACGCAGTTTACCCTGATTCCGGATATGAAACTGGGAATAGTGGTGCTTACCAACCAGCAGTCCGGAGCAGCTTTCAATACGATTACAAACACGGTGAAAGATTCTTACCTGGGCGTGGCAGATAGAAACTGGCTGAAAACATATGGAGAAAGAATGTCAAAAGTAAATGCAGAATATGACAAGCAGAAAAAAGAAGCTTTTGCAAAATCTGAAGCCTTTAAAAAAGAAAAAAATACGCAGCTGAAAGCAGAGCAGTTTGTAGGAAAATACAACGATCAATGGTTTGGTGAAGTAGAAATTTCGCAACAGGGAAGCTCCTACAAAATTTCCTGTAAAAACTCTCCAAGACTGAAAGGGGAGCTGTTGCCATATTCCAACAATTCATTCATCATCAAATGGGACGACAGAAGTTATGATGCCGATGCCTACATTATTTTTAATTATGATGAGACAGGAAAAGCAGAATCTGCGAAACTGAAACCCATTTCAGATGTGACAGATTTCAGCTTTGATTTTGATGACCTGGATCTTAAAAAGCAGAAAAGCTAAATAAAGAAAATTAAAATATTCAACAGGAACGGGCTTTAGCCCGTTTTTTTATTAATCATTTTCAAATTGGCTTTAGCCAAAACCTATTTATGATGTTTTTTGGAGACGAAAATTATTTCAATAGATTAAGATCCTTCTCAGCACGGGAAAGCTCAGAATTAAAATGCTGTTTTTCAAAGAAATGTTTAAGATCAGCAAGTCGTTTTTTATGATCATACAGAATGCTTGAATTTAATTTCTGCTGGCAGAGTGAGCACGCCCTTGCAAAATGAAAATCAGTTTCGGTAAGTGTATTGGTTCCATTCATCACGCAGTTGGCGTTCAGGCAGTGGCTGAGTCCGAACATATGTCCGATTTCATGTGAACTTATTTTGATCAGCCTTTCAAGACTTTCATTAAAATTGGATTCAGATAGATCGCCGTTAGAAAATCTGTATAGGGAAGTGACACCCACAGCGTCTATATAAGAAGCCTGTCCGAAAACATAATTCCATTCTGGTCTCGGAAAAAGATCTTTTTCTGTGATTCCCATGACGGCCACGGCATCTTTAGGTTTTCTTTTGATCAGAATGCTGTCCAGCACATAGCCTGCCAGAATCTGTTCCTGGCCTTCTTTGAAAATTCTTCTCGCCGTTTTTGGGAAAACAGTATTGGGTAAAGCTGGGAGGATTTTTGTTTCCAGCTGGAAATATATGTTTAAATATTCTTTCGTAAGTTTTATTTCCTTCTTTTGGAGTTCACTGAATGCTCCGATTGGCTGAAGGTAAATCGTATTTTTCCCCGGTTCCGGCCTTATTTTATTCAGTTTCTGAAAATCTTCAAAAGTCTGGAATTGCTCATCCCGGGAATATCTCCAGTCACCAGGTGTTGCTTTTGGGAGCTGAACATCATTGAGAGCAATGGTTTCAATATAAGTCTTCTCCTTTTTATGACATGAAAAAAAGAGTAGGAGGGTCAGAAGATAAAAAAAGATAAAATTATATTTTCCCGGGCTCATAAAAGAACAGGAGTTTCTTTTTGGCACCGTCAAATTCAGACCATGAATTGCAGTCTATTTCAAAACCGGCTACACCGCAGGTCGGGAAGTGAAAAATATCTTCGGAAATGGAATTCGCAAAATTGGAAATTCCATTGTTATGAGAAAAAAGAGCTACAGAGCTCACGCTGTCATCCAGGTCGTAGATCACAGATTCAAAATTTCTTTCTGAGGGATTATAAAGCTGCTCTTCCGTAGAGACATTAAGCTGATAGGTTTGGTTGAAAATTTTGCATGTATTCAGCGCACGTACCGCCGGGCTTGAAACAAAATGATCAATGGAAATATCATTGCTTTTCATGAATCTGGACATGTTCATTGCATCTTTCAATCCTTTGTCTGCCAAAGGTCTGTCGAAATCCTCCGTTTCTTCCGGCCAGTCGCTTTTCGCATGTCTTACGAGGATGAGTTTCTTCATATTTTCGTTTTTTGGAAGATTAAAATTATAAAAAAAATAATGGAATAAAACATGATTTTTATAAAAAAACTGCGTTATGAATAAAATCATTAAATTTTACTAAATTTGCACACTTATGGGACAGATCCTTGCAATAGACTATGGAAAGGCACGCTGCGGTATCGCTGCAACAGATGATATGCAGATTATTGCAAGCGGCCTGGATACCGTTGAGACCCGGTTTTTGATGGAATTTCTGAAAAAATATTTCACCGACAACAAAGTGGATGATGTGGTAGTAGGCCTTCCTACAGATTTGAAAGGAAATGTTTCCGCAGTGGAGACGGATATTTTAAAATTCATTGAAGAATTTCAGAAAGAATTTTCCGGTATTCCGGTCCACCGCCTGGATGAGAGATTTACCTCTAAAATGGCTTCTTTTTTTATTTCCCAAAGTGGAAAAAGCAAAAAAAAGAGACAGGAAAAGGGGTTAATTGATAAAGTAAGTGCAACTATCATACTGCAGAATTTTTTAGAACAAAGAATAAGATGATTTTACCGATAAGAGCTTTTGGGGATCCTGTTTTGAGAAAAGTAGGGAAAGATATAGAAAAAGATTATCCCGGTTTACAGGAACTTATAGATAATATGTTCGAAACGATGTACAGTGCCAATGGCATTGGCCTAGCTGCACCGCAGATCGGGCTGGACTTGCGCCTGTTTGTAATCGACGTTACTCCTCTTGCAGAAGACGAAGATTATGAAGACATCAAAGACGAACTGGCTAACTTTAAGAAAGTTTTCATTAATGCTACGATTCTTGAAGAATCCGGCGAAGAATGGAAATTCAATGAAGGGTGTCTTTCTATTCCGGATGTAAGAGAAGATGTGAAAAGAAAGGGAACTATCGTTATTGAATATTATGACGAAAATTTTGTGAAACATACAGAAACTTTTTCCGATATTAGAGCCCGCGTAATTCAGCATGAATATGATCATATTGAAGGGGTGCTGTTTACAGACCATTTGAGTGTATTAAAGAAAAAATTAGTAAAAGGAAAACTGACGAAAATCTCCAATGGAGAGGTAAGCATCAGTTACAAAATGAGATTTCCAAAGTAATTTAAACAAGGATTAAAAAACAAAATAATAAACAGCAAAAAGCCTCGTGCCGATTGCAGAATTTACAAAAAATAAAATTATGCTGTTAGAAAAAATAATTTCAATTTCTGGAAAGCCAGGACTTTTCAAATTAGTTTCTCAATTAAGAAACGGTTTTATCATTGAAGATGTTACGACTAAGAAAAAAGTAAGCATCGGGAACTCCAGCCAGGTGAGTTTATTAGATAATATCGCCATGTTTACATTTGATAAAGAAGTTCCTTTATTCGAGGTTTTTGAAAATATTGCTAAAAATTACGATTATAAAGAAGCTATTTCTCACAAATCTTCTGATGATGATCTGAAAGTTTTTATGACGGCTTCTCTTCCTGATTATGATACAGAAAGAGTATATGCTTCAGATATCAAGAAACTGGCTCAGTGGTACAATATCCTTCAGAAAGCTGGATATGTTACTCCTGAAAGCTTCGTAAAAGCAGAATCTGAAACATTAGATGGAGCACAGGAAGAAGTTAGCATTGATAAAGATGCTCCTAAAAAAGCAGCTCCAAAAGCAGAAAAGCCTGCACAGCCAAAAGTAAAAGCTACTTCTGCAGCGAAAGCAGCTCCAAAAAGTACACATACTAAGAAAGGATAATTCATCCTGATTTGTAAATACAAATCCCTGTCAAGGTTTCCTGACAGGGATTTTTGTTTTTATTACTGTCTTTTTACCTTGAAACAAATGGGCTTAATTAAAGATTTACCCTAAATTTGCATCACTTGAATTTTCAAAGACCTATGAATACCAGACAAGAAAAATTAGAAGCTTTCGGAAGATTATTAGACATCATGGATGATCTGCGTGAAAAATGCCCCTGGGATCAGAAGCAGACCCTTCAATCGCTTCGCCATTTGACGCTTGAAGAAACGTATGAGCTTTCAGATGCTATTCTGCAGGAAGATTTACAGGAAATCAAAAAAGAGCTGGGCGATGTTTTGCTTCACCTGGTCTTTTATTCTAAAATAGGATCGGAAAAAGAAAGTTTCGATATTGCTGATGTCATCAATTCTTTAAATGAAAAACTGATCTTCCGTCATCCCCACATTTATGGCGATACAGAAGTGAAAGATGAAGAAGAAGTAAAACAGAACTGGGAAAAGCTGAAACTGAAAGAAGGAAATACATCTATTTTGGGTGGTGTTCCGAAAAGTCTTCCAAGTTTAGTAAAAGCCTACAGGATTCAGGATAAAGTAAAAGGAATCGGATTTGAATTCCACGATGCAGAAGACGCCTGGAAAAAAGTAGATGAAGAGATTCAGGAATTCCATGAAGAAACCGATTTAGATAAAAAAGAACTGGAACTGGGCGATGTATTTTTCTCGCTCATCAATTATGCAAGGATTTCAGGACTGAACCCGGACTCTGCACTGGAAAGAACCAATTTAAAATTTATCTCAAGATTCCAGAAAATGGAAAAACTGGCTGAAGAATCCAATATCAGTCTGGTGGATCTTTCTTTGGAAGAGATGGATGTCTTGTGGGAACAAGCAAAACTACTGTCATAAAGTGAAGGTAGAACGTCCCGTACACCATAGATTTCAGTATCTGCTGGAATTCAAAAAAACAGAAAGGAAATGGCACTTTCCGTTTCTTGCGGCACTCTGTATTGGAACTTGCCTGTTTATAGGGTATTTTTTAGGAAAACCTAATTACGGTAGCTTGTCGAGTTTGGGAGCTTTGACTATTTTGTATTTTACATCAGCGCCTATCACGCAGCGGATGGTTCATCTGGCGGTATGTGCATTCGGGATGGTTTTTTCTTTTACCATCAGCCTGTTTTTTAGCTTTAATGCTTATGCGGCAGGTTTGTCTTTGGGAATCGTTTCTTTTCTGGCTCATTTTATTACGTCGTATTTTAAAGTTCCCCCACCCGGAAATTTTTTCTTTATTATGCTGGCAGCAATGGCGAGCACGTATCAGTTTGACCTCGAAATGATTCCGGTAAGAGTAGGGCTTGTGGCTATGGGGGCGATTTTATCGTGTACATTGGCTTTTCTGTACTCTGTTTTTATAGAAAAAGGAGAGGTCTTATCTCTTCCAAGAAGGAGAAGTTTTAATAAAAGAAGATATACCAAATTTGTAGAAAGCAGCATTATCGGCTTCTTTATGATGCTGACGCTGATCGCAGGACATCTTCTGAAATTTGAAAATACCTACTGGATCTCCATTGCCACAATAGCCATTATACAGGGCCGGAATTTTGAACACGTCCGCCAAAGGAATATGCACAGAATCCTGGGAACCTTTATTGGAATAGGTTTTGCATGGCTGATCCTGCTGTTTGATCCTGCAAAAATAGAAATGATCATCATGATCACGGTTTTGCAGTTTATTATAGAACTTCTGATCGTAAGGAATTATGGTTTTGCAGTGATATTCATAACACCATTAACGATCCTTTTGACGGAAACCGGAAGCCTGATTCATCATGATGTAGAAAATCTGATGCATGCAAGACTTCTGGACACCATTATCGGAAGTTTAATAGGACTTGCCGCTGGTTTTTTTCTTTACCATCAGCAGATTATTAATAACTTAGAGAAAAATATACGGTACTCGTATTTTCAGTTTAAAAAATTAAAAAAATAGCTATGTTGCGTATTCTTACCTTATCCGCCTTTTTATTGTGGAGCTGTAATCCAAAAGCTCAGGATTCTCCTAAAACTGATGAATTGAAAGTAGAATTTCCATTGCCTAAAAAACTGAAAGAAGTTTCCGGGATCGTATTGTCTCAGGATAAAAATACCATTTGGGCTATAGAAGATCAGGGAAATAAAAATGTTGTGTATGGTTTGGATATGCAGGGGAAACTGGTAACTGATGTTCTGGTTGAAAATGCTGAAAATAATGATTGGGAGGATATCACAAAAGATGGACAGGGAAATATTTACATTGGTGATTTTGGGAATAACGACAATATGAGACAGAATCTGGCTATTTTAAAATTAGACTTAAAAGATGCTTCCCAAAAGACAACAAAAGCCATCCAGACAACAAAATTTCATTACGAAGGGCAAACAGAGTTTCCACCGAAAAAGTCCAACTGGCTGTATGACTGTGAAGCTTTCGTAGAGATGAATGGAAATTTCTACCTTTTCACCAAAAACAGAAGCAAAGGTTTTGACGGAACTTTCCTGGTATTCCAGGTTCCTAATAAAGAAGGTGATTTTGAAGCCAAATTAATCGGAAAATTAAAGCTTGACGGGAAGTACAGTGATGCGGCCATTACTTCAGCAGCAGTGAGCAGTACAAATGATAAAATCGTTTTGCTTACCCATAAAAATATTCATGTACTTTCAGGATTTACAGCGGATAATTTCAATACGTCCAAAATTGAAAAAATAACGTTAAATCATGACTCACAGAAAGAAGCGGTTGTTTTCCTAGATGATAAAACACTTTTGATTGCTGATGAAAAAGATAAAAGTACAGGAGGAAATGTATATAGATTTGAATTTAACCCTCAGGCTAAATAATAGCAAAAGGGTTAAACTCAAAAATATCTTTACGGAGTCAGATAAGAAATGTGAATATTTCCGGCTGACAATCTGAAACTTTGGGTATAAACACATCGAATCCTGAAGGTATCATCCTTGTTAAAATAGGTAATAGAAGACAGGTTATGGTTTACAGCCAGGGTACGTTCGCCGTGTCCTGTAGATGTAGACGCCAGTGTTTCTGTGGCCGGAGAAACCTTTTGAATGGATGACTTGGCTGTTCCTGCCGTATATCCATTACCGTTCAGGCTCAGATCATACGTAATGTAAGGGACAATGTTATAAAATCCGGGCTTCACGACTGTGAATAATCCTGTACCGGAATCATACTTCAGATATGTATTGTCTATTTTATTACTTACGTTATAGACATAGCTCTTTGCGTAGCTGTCATGCGTACTTACCGGGCTACTGCCGGTACCGGTATAGCTACCGGAACTAGGGTTAGTATCGGTTTTATTACCGACAAATACGACCTTTAAAAAATTCTGAGATTCAATAGTGCTCCAGGTTGGTGCAGCTCCTGCTCCGTTGGACATCAAAACTTCACCCCGGTTTCCCGAATTTCCTCTTGTTTTGGCATTACCGCCTACATTAAAGTCTTTGACGACCTGAAGGCTTCCGTTGACGTGTAGTGTACTTTGTGGTGTTGGGGTTTCTATACCCACTTGTGCATTTGCGTTTAAAGACATGACAAATAATGCCATGTGTAATAGCGTTTTCTTCATCCAATAGTTTGTTTTTGTTGAAATAATTTAAAACAAATATAGATTCTTTTTAAAACATCGAATTTTTAAAAGAAGTACAAACATATTGATCTATGGATGTGTATGTTTAAGGCTGAAGAAAATATGAATTGGTTTTCCTGATCGTATTTACTTTATCTGTAGTGATTTACAAATGAATAGAGCGGGTTTTTAAATTTCTATTTTATTGAGATTTAATGAGTACAGCTAATCTTTCTACACCGTTGAGTGTAGAATTTAAAGTCTACACGCGAAAACGGATCCATCTAAAATCTAAAAAGTCATTCCAACGCCTGCGGAGATCCTGCCTCCATCAGAGCCATAGAAGTAATTCAGTCTTGCGGAGAACATGTCTACAACGCTCAGCCAGAAGCCAGCTCCTATAGATTGGTGCCACTTTTTAGACTCTTCGTTGTCATTCCATACTCGGCCCAAGTCATAGCCTACCAGAACACCCATATTCGCTGGGATGATATTGTTTCTGACCCTTCCGAAATCCCAACGGATCTCAGAATTGTTGGTAAAATAAGATTTCCCTGAAAATCTGTCATTTCTGAAGGCTCTCATTCCGTTATTACCGCCAATACTTGCTGCCTGATAGAACTCAAAATTGTTGTTACTGATCCACATGGCATTACTGGAGTTCGCAAAAACGAAGTTTCCTCTTTTGTCCAGTCTGTGGTCTATAGTCAGTGTTCCGTTAAGAGTGAAGAAATTCTTTTCCGTATTGGAAAGATTCGTTCTCCAATCCGCGTTCATTAAGAGTTCCAGTCCTAAAGTAGGAAATGCTTTATTATCCAAATTTTTGAAACTGAAGGTATAGTTGGCTCCGGCAAACTGCTGACTTCTGAAAACTTCAGGTCTTACATCCGGCGACTGGTCTACAAAGCGGTCTCCTTTCTGCTGAACCTTATTGTCCTCAAACGTCAGCTGAACCTTATGTTCAAGGTTCATCCAGCTTTTTTTAGAGATCGATGGTGCGAAATTAAGCTTAGAGATCCTGGCTCTGTTGTATTCTCTTTCTGTATTTTCTTTGTCGTATATACTTTCATTGGACAGTCCGAAAAAGTTTTCGGAGAATTTCGGGGTCGTATACGCTGCATCAAGATTGAAATCCCATCCCCATATTGCTTTTTTGAAAATTCCTTTATAAGCAACGTTAAACCCACCGGTAGCCGTGTAAAAATTAGCCTTAAGACTGTGTTTTTGAGTATAAGGATCACGGATGAAATTATTGACTGTGTAATTAGCCAAAACGCCTAAGATCACACCGTCATCAGGATTGTAATCGGCGTTCGGATATCCTGCAAAGAAATTATATTTCGGATGCTTATAATTGTAGGTGTTGATATCGTAATCATCAGAAATATTTTTTGTGGCAGAACCGTTGTAGGTGTTTTTCTGAGATTTAAAATCATAAATTTTCACACTTTTCCCGTCCGCAATATTGTACACATCGTGGTTGTAGCCTCCAATAAGCCTGATGTTCATCTTTGGTCTTCCTTCTCCTGAAACATTATAAATGTCATCGTCTTCAAGACCGTAGATCCAAAGTTCTTTCGTTTTTGAATCGTCGTAGGTTTTTTCGAAAACCAATTCAGGATTTTCCTTGTTTTTGTCTAATTTATATTGTTTTACATTCACGGAATGTCCGTTTTTTGTAATAACAAATTGATCAGGATTCACCGTTCCTGCCAGAGAAACTTTTTCCTGCAGTACATCATAATACTGGGCAGCATAATCCTGCAGTTTTGTTTTTCTTATTTTTAATTTTCTCTGAATATCAGCGATGGTTTCATCTTTTACTTCTTGGGGAAGATTGTTGAATGCCTCATCAATATCAGCATCCGTAAGATGTTCCTGAATATATTTGGCCTGTGCATTCCATTCCTCCTGTGTGGCACCCTTTAAAAAGATAAGATCTAACGGATAGGGCTCCATATTGATCCATTTCACGTTTTTGATCTCTTCTTTGAACGTTTTCATGTGGCGGATAGCCGGAACATTCATAATAATCTTGAAAGCAGCGCCATCATATTTACTGAAAGCCTGATCTCTGTCTTTCGGGATAGGTTTGTAAATAACTTTGTCACCGTCCTGATATTCTGCCCATTTCCACTGATCCGAATGTCTGTCCCAGTCACCGATCAGCATATCAAAGATCCTTGCCCGGATATAGGATTCACGGTCTACAGAATATTTGTAATTTTTGGTGAAATTTTTCAGAACATCATCCGTAGAAACAATATCCTTAGCGTTATCAAGGGAAGCTAAAGTTTTAGGATCAGAAGAAAAACGCTCTTCGATCATATACATTTCGTTACCGTAATTTTCATTGTATTCTCCTAAAGCATATTGCTTGGGAATATAATATAATTTCGGATTGCTGTGGAAGATATTCAGTTTATCTGCCATATTTCCTACTGAAAATGGTGTAAACGGATGGTTGGTTGTATAAAAATCAAGCAGGAACTTTTCAGGAAACGTGTTGTTCAGCTCATTTCCAAAAGTGCTTTTTTTGAAAGCCATATTATTAAGGAAACGTACAGCACTCTTTTTCACGCCACGCATAACAAATTCCTGTCCGTCTGCTGCTTTCAGTCTTAAACTGTTGGACTGGTTTCCTCCTCCTTCTCTGAAAGGGGTAAATCCGCCATTCAATGAAGCCAGATCGGCTGTAGGCGTCTCAATAGGGATACCATAATATTTTCTGTAATGTTCTCCCCATAACCAGCGGTACACTTTTCCTTTTTTGGTAAGCTCTACAGGATAAACGCTGGATTGGACTGTACCCGGAAATGATTTTGGATAGTTGTTTACAAATACATCGGGTTTTGAAATCACCGAAATATGGGTGAGCTTTTTCAGGGTGCTATCTTTTGTAGAGAAATACTCCACGTCTGTGCTTTGGTCTTTTCTGATATTCAGAACGGCAAAACCACTGCCTCCGTAAGAAAAATCGGTCTTTTCAGCAATGGTGGAAGGATCTGTTTTGGAACCTGCACCGCTGATGATCTGCCTGATGTTTCTGTCTTCATGATACTGCAGATTGTGATCATGTCCGGACACAAAAATAATATTTTCTTTATCCTGAACAATGCTCTTCAGCCTGTTGGCCAGATCTGCATAATGCTGATTATTGATGTCTTCAAGACTTGCTCCGGAAGAAGTTCTCAGTACATTGATCACACTGGCTACTACCGGAACCGGAATTTTGCTTTTCAACGGATAAAGATGTGATTTCGCAGAGTTGAACCCTGCATGTGTTCCGCTGCTGATCACAGGATGATGCATGGCAACAATGATTCTTTTATCCTGGTTTTTAGTCACAAGATCTTTAAACTCTGTGAAGAAATCTTCGCGGGTTTTGATCGTACAGTTTTTGTTGACACCCGGATATTGATCCCAGTTGACCAATGCCCATTCGGTATCTATAACGATAAGTTTAATGTCTTTGGAGAGATTGATATCATCGATGCCACATGAATTTTTAGGAAGGAAAGCTTTTTTGTCGTTGAAATAAGCCTTTACAAGATCTTCCTGGGCTTTTAATCCTTCCAGACCATTATTCCAGTCATGATTTCCCGGAATGACCAATGTTTTTCCTTTGAAATTTTTGGTGATGGAAAACTGGTTTTCCAGTTTCTGCTTCGCTAATGCATAATCTTTATCTGATTCTTTTGGAAGCCCGTTGGGATAAATATTATCGCCAAGGAAGATCAGCATAGAGTTGCTGTCCGCAGAATCCAATTTGTTTTTGAGTAAATTTAAGGTATTCTGTGCCTGAGGTTCATCCGAATTTCCGGCATCTCCTATCAGGAAAACTTTAAAATCAGTATCAGATTTTATATCAGAATTTTCAACTTCAAATAAGTTTTTACCCTTTTTTACGTTATATGTTGCGCAGGAATATAGAACTCCTGCAGACAATACTGCTCGAAAGGCAATAGAAGTATTTTTTAAATGAGTTTTAAAGGATAAATTCATAAATTTACATTAACAAAAAATCAGGAATGAGCATTTTACACAAAGCTAAAGATTATGTCGAAATCTTATTCAAAGATAAGTTATCTTCTGTATACTTTTATCATAATTTTATTCACACGACCTATACTGTAAATAAGGCCGAGGAGATCATGCGAAGTACACCCGTGTCCAAAGAAGATCAGGAAAAGGTTCTGCTTGCGCTGTGGTTCCATGATACGGGCTATATAGAGTGTGCCCAGAACCATGAAGAAAAAGGGGTGAGCATTCTTGTCAATTTTCTGAAGCAGGAAAATTATCCTGAAAGTTATATCGAAGATGTTTCCCGATTAATTCTGGCGACAAAGATCACCTACGAACCGCAGAATCTTCTGGAGAAGATCGTGAAAGATGCAGACTGCAGCCATTTTGCGAGCCATGATTATAACGATATTTCAGATGCACTGAGAAAAGAGTGGGAGCTTACCAACGTAAGATGCTTCTCTAATGAAGAATGGAATGCCGGAAACCTTGATATGCTGAAAAATAAGCATCATTATTATACAGACTATGCCAGGGAAAACTGGGAGCCTCTGAAAAAGAAAAATATCAAGAAAATAGAAAAGAAACTGGAAAAAGAGGAGGATAAAAAAGAAGAAAAAAAGGAAAGTCTAGAGAGTAAAAAAGAACCTAAAGAGGCAAAATCTGACCGTAGCGTTGATACCCTGTTCAGAGTCACTCTTAATAATCATACAAGATTGAGTGATATTGCAGACAGCAAGGCGAATATTCTCCTTTCGGTCAATGCAATCATTATTTCAGTTTGTCTTTCTGTACTGGTTCCAAAACTGGATACGCCTAAGAATGCTCACCTGATTATTCCAAGCTTTGTATTGTTGCTTTCAAGTGTTTTGACCATTATATTTGCGATCTTATCTACTAAGCCGAATGTCACAAAGACTAATTTTACCGCTCAGGATATCGCAGACAGAAAAGTGAATCTTCTGTTTTTTGGAAATTTTCACCAGATGATGTTCAATGATTTTAACGATGCGATGAAAGATCTCATCAAGGACAGGGATTATATCTACGATTCTATGGTGAAAGATCTTTACTTCCTTGGAAAAGTTCTGGATAGAAAATACAAGCTTTTATCGATAACATATAAGATTTTTATGGCAGGAATTATTATTTCCGTACTTTCTTTTGCCTATGCTTTTCTTTCCCTTTAATTAAAAAATAAATACAGATGATTATCAGACAGCGGACCAATTGGCTGAAAATGTTGTTTATATGGAGAGGTTCCGTGTTGAAGAAAATTGTTGTCCAGCTAAGTGTTATTTTATTATTTTCACTGTCTATCTATTTTTTTAAAGGAAAGATCTTCGATTATAAAGTACATCTTAATCCTACCATTTTTACTTTGCTCGGTCTCGCACTGGCTATTTTCATGGGATTCTGTAATTCTGCAAGTTATGACCGTTTTTGGGAAGGGCGTAAACTCTGGGGATCATTGGTCATTGAAACCAGGTCTTTTACGAGACAGATCCTTTCACTGGTGAATGATCCTTCACAGGGAGCAAAAGAAGAAAAAGAAAAAATTATAAAATTGATATCTGCATTCTGCTGGTCCCTGAATAACCAGTTGAGGGATAAATCCGGGACGGAACATTTAACAAGGCTTCTTTCTCCGGAGCAGGCGGAACAACTGAAGGGTAAAAAATTTATTCCAAGCATTATTCTGGGCTTTATTGCAGACTGGCTGAATGAACAACAGCGGAAAGGAAATATTGACACGATTGTGATGACCTCTATGGACCATCAGCTGAATCAGTTTTCTAATATTTCAGGAGGGTGTGAGAGGATTTATAATACACCACTGCCTTTTGCCTATAGCGTTTTGCTTCACCGTACGGTGTATCTGTACTGTTTCTGGCTGCCTTTTGGGTTGGTGGACAGTCTGGGCTGGATGATGCCTTTGATCGTTCTTTTGATCAGCTATACATTCATTGCCCTGGATGCCATTATCCAGGAGATTGGAGAACCGTTTGGGGAAGAGGAGAATGATCTTGCCCTGAACAGTATATGCAGAACCATTGAATATTCCATTTTCGAGCAGGCGGGCATACCACAGGGTGAGCTTAAAAAGCCAGATTCTTATTTTATAGATTAAGCTGAGCTGTTTGTTTGAAGATGGAAGATATTAAATTCAGGAAAACAATTAAACTCAGTTTCATGAATGTTTTAAACTTCCACGGATAACTTCTTTAGCTAGCCAAAGAAATCCTCAACGCCAGCAATCCTGTGATTCCCTGCAGATCTTCAACTTTTAGAAACTCCACATCATTCTGAAGAATTCCTTTTTTCTGAAGCTTACTGATGTATTCCAGATATTCTTTCTGATTCTCCATACCGAAGTAAACAATGGTGATTTTTCCGGGACAGGTTATTCTTTCCGAAGAGTCTTTAACGTGGGCTTTGTCCAGACGTTTTTTTATGATTTCGTAATAAGAATTGTAAGCGCCATCTACATCAAAGCGTTTTTCATCCATTCTGAAGCGGATGTCTATTTTTTCATTATAAACAAAGATGAGCGACGCAATATCTAATTGGATGGGAAGATCTCTTTTAAAATTTTGAAATTCACGTTCCATATTGCACATGGTTTTCAGTTGCCAGTACCTTAATTTGTGTACTTCTTTTGAAGTATAATTAAGATCCGGTGCAATATGGTGCCCGATGTACAGGTTATGCTCTACACCATCAGATTTAAATCTTTCATAATAATGCGGAAAGATCTGTTGGGCTTTTACCTGGCCTTCATCCAGCATGTCTGCCAGCTTTCTGTTAACCAATGTAATAGAATCATCCAGGCTTTTTCGGTTGGCGTAAAATAAATTGGTTTGCGTAAAGACCTGTACAAAATAATCTTTGATCTTAGTCTTTATTTCCCTGTCGGTTTTCAGTTCCAGTTTTCCCTGCAGATAAGGATGGGCCTCTTCCCTAAGGAATCTTTGGAGGCGCTGCTCGGTATCGGCTTTGATCTCGTTGTTCAGTTCATTTTCAAAAACATCCAGAGCCATAAGATATTTCTCTGACTCAGAATTGATCATTGCGAAAATCTCCTGAAGGCTTTCAATCTGTTGGTTGAGGTCCTCCAGCATCAGGTTAAAACGCTTTTCTGAAGAAGATCGGATATCAGAGAACCCAAACAGTGGAGTCAGGTTTTTAAATGAGATCTGCTTCAGTGTATACATTTTTTTTCCCAGTGAAGCATTGAAATATTTTTCGGCCTCATTTCTGAATTTCCACACCACACTATTGTGGATGGAGGTGTATTCACGCTGGATAATAGCTTCTATCTGATAGTTTTTTTCATAACTGAACCTGTTCAGAGAAAAGAGGATCATATCGGTGAAAAACTCCATTTTTTTCAGCTTTAATCCGTTGAAACTGTTGGCCTGTGGAGATGTAAACTCCATGATAGCCAGAAGATTATTGTCTTTCATGATGGGAATCACCATGAAGCTGTTGATATTGTTATCCCTAAGAATATTAAAAGAAGGGAGTTCTTTGATGTTGTCATCCAGATTGTCGACATTCGAGATGACAATCGGTTTGGAATTGTGATTTAAATTGGTAAAAGTACTTTTTCGGGTTTCTTCATCAAATGCATTGATCCAGAAATCTAAAACATGATGGGTGAAAACATTTTCGTAGATCGGAAGTCTGCCTAGTTTCTGATCTTTTTGATCAAACAACATTAATCCGAAATTAAGCTCCGGGACATCAAAATAGGACTTGAAAATTTCCACAAGATTTTCATCCGGGCTCAAATCCTCCGGATCAATTTCTATCATGCTCGATTTAAGGTCAGACAGGGCTACTTCTGAAGTGCAGTCTACCAGGGAAATGATTGTAAACCCTTTTAGTACCCATGATTTTGAAGGGAAAAACTTTTTCCAAAGTTTAAAATCGTCCAGGTTTTCCAGTAGCATATCCAGCACATCATCTGTTGGAATTTTTGCCTCTTCAGTAGGATAAACCTCTGTAAAATCTGAATTGACCGTAATTTTATAATGTTTCATGATTCCCAGCCTGTTTGGGATATCATAATAAAGAGGCATGGTACTCTTAATATCTCTTTTGAAATAACTCTGAAGGATAAGACAGCAGCAGAATACGTAAAATTCATCGTCCCCGATATTCCTCAGCTCTATTTCAAAATCTTTTCCGGCATCTTTAAGTATACCCTTAAATCTTTCGGTATAGTTGAAAGTGGTTTTGGAAAGCGGAATACTGGCCGCTTTGATTTCGTTGTGTGTAAGACCGGTAGGGAAGAGGTCTGCAAGAATTTGCCTGATGAGGTCTTCATGTTTTTCAAGAAGGGCTTCATCCAGGAATCCGTCTCTTAACTCAGGAAATTTTTTTGTTCTTTCAATTAAAGATTCAGCATAATTAACCCGATACTCCAAACGGTCGTTATAGCGGATATGTTCCAGTACATCCAAATACTTTTTGAATGATATAAGAACCTGAAAGGGAGCGTCTTTTTTATAAAGATTGGCCAAGAGCTGAAATTTAAAGTAAAGTTATGAAAAAAAGGGCACTTCCGAATGTTGTGTCTATTGGTGAAAACTATCTTTTGGGATAGCTTTACTTCTTTTTCTTAAACAAAATCCGGAAATAGATAAAACATTATCTGTTACTGCTTTTCTTTTTAAAAAAATCTGCAGTTTTATGAAAAAGATTGGGATAAAATTCTGATGTTCCGATCTTTAATTCTTTGGTTACCGGAAACAGAAATTTCATTAGCGGAACACTAAATATTGAGGCGATAACTGCGACCAGCATATTGTAATTGGCTGTATCTGTTTTGCCTTTGTTTATATAAAAAACCATGGCAGAAATGGATACCGCAGTCAATAAGGTTATAATGAATTTTTTCATGTGATCAAGGTTATTCAAATTTAGCTGTTTTCCGGGATATTTAATATAAAAACTCTGTGTTTCTAATGGAAATTTTTTCAGCAAGTACCCGGCAACCACAAAAAAAGCACAACTGAAAAGTTGCGCTTTTGTATATTTTGATATTGAGATCTTACAATCCGAACTGTCTTGCAAACAGATCAGGGAAAACACCCAATAGAATAATAGATGCGATTACAAATACCGCTACGATATTGTAAGTAAGCGTTACTTTTTCTGAAGATTTGAATGTAGAATCTTTGAAGAAGAACATAGAAATGATCAGTCTTAAATAATATGCAATAGATACTGCAGAACCTAAAACAGCTACCAATACTAAGAAAACTCCGTGCTTAGAATTCATCGCCTGAGAGAATAAAGCAAATTTCCCCATGAAACCAGCTGTTAACGGAACTCCTGCCATTGAAAGCATAGAGATGGCTGCAACGGTAGCCAATAGAGGCTCAGATTTTGCCAAACCTTTGAAAGCTCCGAAAGAAGTTTCTCTCTTCAGTTTTTCTACATAAATAAGACACATGAAAACACCCACTGTAGATAACGAATAAGCGAATAAATAGAATCCTAAATTATAAGTAGAAAGGCTTGTCATTCCGAAGAATACCAATCCGATGTATCCTGCATGAGAAACGGAAGAGTAGGCCAGCATTCTTTTGGCGTTGGTTTGGGCAAGACCCATAACATTGGCTAAAAGTAATGTGATGATCAGGAATACTCCAAAAACATTAATCCATTGTTCAGTTACTCCTCCAAACCCGATGGTCATTAATCTGAATAAGGCATAGAATCCTGAGATCTTTACCACACTCGCCATAAATGCTGTGATCAGGGAAGGTGAACCCGCATATACATCCGGACTCCACATGTGGAAAGGAGCTAATGCTACTTTGAATGCCAGTGCACAAAGAATAAGCAGAACACCTAAAATGAACATGACATCTTTAGGATTTTTAACTCCAAAATCCTGGATTTTATACAAGTCAAAACTTCCGCTGCTTCCGTAGATAAATGCAATACCGAAAAGTAAGAAACCTGTCGCAAAAGCACCCATCAGGAAATATTTGATTGAAGCTTCGTTTGATCTTAAATCAGTTTTGTTGGCACCTGCCATGACATACAACGGAATGGAAAGAATTTCTACCCCTAAGAAAAGGGTTACTAAATTCTGGAATCCGAAAAGGACGATCCCTCCGCATAATGCAAAAAGCATCAGTGCATATAATTCCGACTGGTGGCTTCTGTGGTTGCTGAACGCAAAACCTCCCAGGAAGAATAACAATAAGGTTGTTACAATAGATATTTTGGTGAATAACGCAGTATTTGCAGTGTATTCATACATGTGTCTGTACTTTTCAAAGAAAGCACATTCAGGTAAGAAACTTACGTATAATGCGATGATCAATCCTAAAATCCCAATGTATCTTGCGAATTTTCCTTGTTCAAAAACTCCTGAAAATAACGCAATAACTGCCGTTAGGAAAACAATAATTAAAACACTCATAATATAGATTTGAGATGTGAGATTTTAAGTTAGAGTGTAAAGTTCAAGGTTTAAAGTTTAAAGTCGGTAGAATGATCTCTTGTCTCTAATCTCCTTGTCTCTTTTCTTTTACTCTTCTATAATCTCTTAATTTTTTAATTTTTAAATCTTTTAATTTCTTAGCTGGCCATCGCTGTATAGATAAACGTCAGCGAACTATTCACCATATCGATTACCGGCTGAGGGAATATCCCCAGCAAGATCACGAAAACCGCTAAACTAGCCAATACAGAGAATTCCACAGCGGATAAATCTTTTGCTGTACTTAAAACGGCTTCGTTTCCTTCACCAAACATTGCTTTTCCATAGAATCTCAACAGGTAAACGGCACAAAGAATGACGGTAAGACCAGCAATTACTGCTGCCAATCCGTTAAAGTCATATACAGATTTCAGCAAAATAAATTCTCCAATGAATCCATTGGTTAATGGAACTCCCATTGAACCTAATATAATGATCAGGAACAACACGGCAAATTTAGGAGCCACTTTCGCTAAACCTCCCATTTGTCTGATGTCTCTTGATTTAAATCTCTTGTATAAAATATCACAACAGTAGAATAATCCCACTACGTTGATACCGTGGGCAAACGTCTGTACCAATCCTCCTTCAGCTCCTTCAATATTGAATGTTCCTCTTAAAGTAATTACTGCAGAAGAGAAGATCCCTGCCACCATCAATCCTACGTGAGAGAAAGAAGAATACGCGATGATTCTCTTCATATCGGTCTGGATGATTGCGATAAGCGCTCCGTGAACAATTCCTACAATAGCCAGAATAATTACAATCTGCCCAGAAATTCCTGCAATAGGAAGCGGAGTGATCGGAAGAAGGTAACGGATAACACCATAGATCGCCATCTTCAGCATGATCCCTGATAAAAGCATGGATCCCTGAGTAGGAGAGTAGGTATAGGTGTCCGGTTGCCAAGTATGGAAAGGGAATACCGGTAATTTCACTGCAAATGCAAAGAAGATAAACCAGAATACCACCGTCTGCTGTGCTTCGTTAAGCTGAGCGTTGTATAGATCTGTTAAAGCGAAAGATGCAGAGTGGTTGTACACATAGATCAATCCGGCTAACATAAATAATGACCCAACGAATGTATAGACGAAGAATTTCGTGGTGAATTCAAATCTTTTATTTTCCTGGCCCCAAAGTCCGGCGATGAACCAGATCGGAATCAAGGTTACTTCCCAGAAAATGTAGAATAACAATCCGTCTAAAGAAGTGAACACGCCTATAAGACCAAACTGCATCAGCAGAATCAGACCGTAGAATGTATTTCTATAGTTGACATTTTCGTTGAAAGATGATAAAATAATAATTGGCGTTAAAATATTGGTCAACAATAATAGAAGCAGACTCATTCCATCTATTCCGAAATGAAGAGAGCTTTTAATAAATTGTGACCAAGGATAATTGATCTCGTGCTGCAATACACTGTCTACCGTGGGATTAAAATCAAAATCCGCTGCGATGTAGAAAGTAATGAGCATTTGGATCAATGCAATTCCTAGCGCCAAATATTTGCTGGATTTATTTTTCCAAGCAAAAACTAATCCCGAACCTACTAGAGGTAATAGTAATAATGTTAATAATAAACCAGACATTATTGTAATATAAAGTTAACAATCAGTATAATTCCCACTGCTAAAGACATGATAAGAATATAAGTCTCCACATTTCCGTTCTGTATACGCTTCATCGCTTTTCCGCTGTCTTCAGCGCCTTCGCCTACGAAGTCTACAAAACGGTCTAAGATCCCTTTATCAAACATCTTTCCTCCGCGTCCTAATCCTTCAACAGTTTTTACAATCAATGCATTGTAAAGTTCGTCTACATATAGTTTTTTAGCAGAAAGCTTTTCCCATCCGGTATAGCTTTCTTCTGCCAGAGCCATCTTTTTCTTTTTTACGTAGGTGTTTTTTACAATAAACCATACGGAGAAGAACATCAGCACTGTGGCTGCTAATAATATCATTTCAGTACCAAACGGAACTCCCGAAAGAGTAGCTTCCATTTGTTTGTAGCTCTGCTCGGTAAGAACAGGTTTCAACCATTCCATCAATTTAGCATAATGACCATGTCCAATGAAGTGAGGAAGATTAATGAAACCTCCAAGCACAGAAAGGATAGCCAGAACAATCAACGGAAGCGTCATGCTGGATGGGCTTTCGTGTAAGTGATGTTTCTGATCTTCTGTACCTCTGAATTCTCCGTGGAATGTCAGGTAATACAGTCTGAACATATAGGTGGCAGTTATTGCCGCTAAAACAAATAAGAACACCCAATAGATTGGATTTTTAGCGAAAGCTGCTACTAAAATTTCGTCTTTAGAGATCATCCCTGATAATAAAGGGAAACCTGAGATCGCTAGTGTTCCGATAAGGAAAGTAGCGTGTGTAATCGGGATGTATTTTTTCAGACCTCCCATGAAACGCATATCCTGTTCGTTGCTCATCGCATGGATCACAGAACCTGCCCCTAAGAATAATAATGCCTTAAAGAATGCGTGAGTCATTACGTGGAACATCGCTGTTGTATACGCTCCCAATCCTAAAGCAATGAACATAAACCCAAGCTGGGAAACGGTAGAGTAAGCCAACACTTTTTTGATGTCGTTCTGACGAAGTGCATAGAATCCTGCCAAAGCAGCCGTTAAGAATCCGATAAATAAAATTCCTCCCTGAACTGTAGGAGCCAAAGTAAATAAGAAGTTTGATCTTACTACCAAATAGATCCCGGCTGTTACCATCGTTGCCGCGTGGATTAACGCTGAAACCGGAGTAGGACCGGCCATCGCATCCGGTAACCATGTATATAAAGGAACCTGAGCCGATTTACCGGTAGCCCCGATAAATAAACTGGCCGTAATAAAGATAATGACGGTTCCGTCTAATTCAAATTTTGAAGCGTTCTGTGCTACGGTAAGGTAATCTACTGCATTGGTCTGAGAAGCGATCATGAAGATCCCGATCAGTAAGGCAAGGTCACCAATTCTGTTCATGATGAAAGCTTTTCTTGCTGCTTTACCATATTCTTCATTGGTATACCAGAATCCGATCAGCAGGTAAGAACAAAGACCTACACCTTCCCATCCGATAAACAGGATCAGGTAGTTGCTTCCCATTACCAGAAGTAACATAGAGAAGATGAAAAGATTCAGATAAGTAAAGAACTTATAGAAACCTTTGTCGTGGCTCATATATCCGATAGAGTATAAATGAATCAGAGAACCGATACCTGTAATGATCATGACCATCATTAATGAAAGCTGATCAATCTGAAATCCTACGTTGATCTGGATCCCGTTTACTGTAAACCACTCAAAAGCTTTTACAATGACAGGCTGACTTTCAGAATCAAATTTCATGAAAAGACTTACTGCGATACAGAAAGATCCGAAAACCATTGCTGTAGCCAGGGAGCCTACGAATATTTTTGGAAGATTTTTCCCGAATAAACCGTTAATAAGAAACCCTAATAGTGGTAAAAGTACTATTGCATACACTAAATTTTCCATTCCTTATCCTCTTAATTTATTAAATATACTTACATCCACAGAACGGGTATTTCTATATAGCATAGCAATAATTGCCAGACCTACCGCTACTTCAGCGGCGGCTACCACCATAATGAAGAAAACTAAAAGCTGTCCGTCTCCGTTTCCTTTGTATGCTGAAAAAGCAGCCAATAAAAGGTTTACAGAATTCAGCATAAGCTCTACACAGCCCAAAATAACAATAGCGTTTTTTCTCAACAATACTCCCAATACTCCCAAACAGAACAATACTGAAGAAAGAATGATGAAATAGTTAAGAGGGACGCTTTGTATAAATGTATTTACTTCTCCCATAATTTTATAAATCTTTTTTACCGATTAATACCGCACCTACAATACCTGCCAAAATTAGGATGGATGCAAGTTCAAACGGTAAAACATATTGATTAAACAAAAGTCTGCCCAGATTTTTAGTAAGACCCACACCCTTGTCTACATTTTCCAATACAATGTGGTTATCGGTTACTCCTCTGAATACGCCTAAAACTCCAATTAATAAAAGACCGGCTGTAAAAACTCCAACAAATTTTAAAGTATTGTTCTTCTTACTTTCGTCTTGTTTATTAAGGTTAAGCATCATCAGGATATAAAGGAATAATACCATGATGGCTCCTGCATACACTATGATCTGAATGATGGCAAGGAATTGTGCATTCAGAAGAATGTACATTCCGGCAATTGAAAACATCGTAACAATTAATGACAAAATAGCATAGAGAGGATTTCTTGCAAATACAAAATACACTGCACTAGCTACTGCTAAAAACGCTACCAAGAAAAATAAAAACTGATCCATTATTTTACCGCATTTTTTTGTTTCTCGGATTGTCTTGTCGTAATATCAATCCTTTCATTTATTTTTTCAACCAATTTATCTTTTCCATAGATGAAAGAGCCTCTGTTGGTTTCTACATCCACTAATCTGTCTGTAAGATAAATTGCAGACTTAGGACAAGCTTCTTCACACATCCCACAGAAAATACATCTCAGCATATTGATTTCATATACCGATGCATATTTTTCTTCTCTGTAAAGACCTTTTTCCTCCTTCGTTCTTTCTGCGGCAGTCATCGTAATGGCTTCAGCAGGACAGGCTACGGCACAAAGTCCACAGGCTGTACATCTTTCTCTGCCTTCTTCGTCTCTTTTGAGAACGTGATGACCTCTCCAGATGGAAGCTCTTGGTTTCTGTACTTCCGGATATGAATATACTGCCGGAGCACCTTTTATCACGGTTCTTACAGCATGCTTAAATGTAATCCCCATCCCGGTAAAAATAGCAGGAAGGTAGATTTTTTCAGCAAGGGTCATTTCTTTGTTGGAAACAACTTTTGATCTGTTTGTAAGTTTCATTTAATTATGGATGTTAGATGTTAGACGTTAGATGTTAGAAGATGGAAGTGGGTGTTTATTTCCCGCATCACCATATTATCACATCATCACATCATCTCATTTTTAAATTATTCTAGTTGGCAAATGCTAAAATCACAGCACCTGTAATCAATAGATTGACTAATGCCATTGGGATCAGGGTTTTCCATCCTAAGTGCATCAATTGGTCATATCTAAATCTTGGAAGCGTCCATCTGATCCACATAAAGATCAGAATTCCGATTACCGTTTTTGTTAAGAATGCTACGATACTCAAAATTCCTGCAGCATTTTCACCCCAGTTCTGAGTTACCCATTCAATTCCAGGATAGTTATACCCACCGAAGAAAAGAACGACCATGAAAGCATTGGAGATAAACATGTTCACATATTCACCGAACATATACAATCCTAATTTCATGGAAGAATATTCCGTAGAATATCCTGTTACCAGTTCAGATTCACACTCAGGTAAATCAAAAGGGTGTCTGTTGGTTTCTGCCAAGGCAGCTACAAAGAATACAAGGAAAGCAACTGGCTGGTAGAAAATATTCCAGTTCATCCCGGAAACCCATGGAATAACTCCCCATAGTTTTCCACCGGTTTGACTTTCAGTAATTTCTTTTAAATCCAAACTTCCTGTCATCATAATGATAGAAAGCAATGCTAATCCCATCGCCAATTCGTAAGAGATCATCTGTGAAGAAGCACGTATAGCACCTAATAATGAATATTTGTTGTTCGAAGCCCAACCTCCGATCATGATTCCGTATACGCCAATGGAAGCCATTCCGATGATGAAAAGTACTCCAACATCAATATTTGCTACCTGCAAATCATAAGAAACTCCACCGAAATTCAAGGTTTTACCCCAAGGAATAACCGCTCCTGTGATCAATGAAATAAACATTACCAAAGCCGGTCCCAATACGAAAAGAAACTTTTCAGCATTGGCAGGGGTAAAATCTTCCTTAAAGAAAAACTTTCCACCATCGGCCAGAGGCTGCAGTAATCCGAAAGGTCCGGCTCTGTTGGGTCCAATTCTATCCTGCATGATTGAGGCCACTTTTCTTTCTGCCCAGGTAGAGTAGGCCGCTATCGTTAAAGACAGCAGGAAAAGTGCCAGTACAAGTATAAGTTTAAATGTTAGTAAATCCATTTTATTTTTATAGATGTTAGATATGAGATGTCAGATGCTGGATGTCAGATATAGTCTGAAGTCTGTTGTCTGAGATCTGATGTCTTATTAATTATTTTTCGTCTTTTTCACTGATTTCTTTCGCCATAGGATTGTCTAATACTCTTAGCTCATCCTTAGGTTTTTCGTAGTGGTTCAATGAAATCACAGAATGTCTGTCGATATGTCTAGGTCCTTCAATATTCCAGTCGGACAATTCTTTTCTTTCGAAACGACACGTATCGCAGATGAACTCTTCAACTTCACCCCACTGGTCTTTTCTGGCAGTGACTCTTACAATCTCATCACCTTTCATCCAAACTACAGCTTTTCCTGAACATTTTCCACATTTACAAGATGCATTCATTGGTTTTGTAAACCAAACTCTGCTTGCAAAACGGGAGGTTCTGTCTGTTAATGCTCCCACCGGGCAAACATCAATAATGTTTCCGATGAAGTCATTATCCAAAGCTTTATTTAAATAAGTTGAAATTTCAGCGTGATCTCCTCTGAAAAGAATTCCGTGCTCTCTTGAATCCGTCAGCTGATTGGCTGTCAGTACGCATCTTGCACAAAGAATACAACGGTTCATATTCAACTTGATATTCGGACCAAGATCGTCTGCTTCGTACGTATTTCTTTCAAATTCTGTTCTGGTCTCAAGGTTTCCGTGCTCATAGCCAAGATCCTGAAGGTGACATTCCCCGGCCTGGTCGCAAACGGGGCAATCCAGCGGGTGATTCACCAATAAGAATTCGGTAACAGCTTTTCTACCTTCCTGAGCTTTTTCAGACGAAAGGTTTTTCACTTCCATACCGTCCATTACGTTAGTTCTGCAACTAGCAACTAATTTTGGCATAGGGCGAGGATCTGCTTCTGATCCTTTCGAAACTTCGACTAAGCAAGTTCTACATCTCCCTCCACTGGTTTCCAATTTGCTGTAATAGCACATTGCAGGAGGTACAGATTTTCCACCGATTTGTCTGGCAGCTTCCAAAATAGAAGTCCCAGGCAAAACTTCAGTAGTCTGTCCGTCTATAGTTATTTTGAATTTTTTAACCTCTTCGCTCATATTCTATGCTTTCGCTTATGCTTTTAAGGCGTTAAGCTCTATTTTAATTATACTTCTTCGTGTTAAATGTATACCCGACTCCAGCAAGGACCTGCCCGAAAACAAAATCCTGACGTGCTTTATCCGGTTTATTATTCAATGTAGTCTTGATATCCCACATGTTGATATATCCGGCTTTAGCCTCTGCTCTGATCATCCAGTTTTTCCAGAAAACCATGTTAAGGCTGGTTCTAAGGTCGGTTCCCATACCTGCAACGTGAAAACGGTCACTTCTTTCATTTCCAAAAAGTTTGATATTACTTTTAGGAAACATCACCCCGATTCCTGCTCCGTAAGACCATACTAAATCTATATTTTTCTTATGAATAAGATTTTTGTATTTCTCAAGACCTAAATTTTCATAATTAAGTCCGTCTGTATGCTCGAAAGTTAAGAACTGGGTATCTGCTAAATTCACCTGTCCGTTCTGTACCATCCCTGCATATTTAGGATCTGAAATTGTTCCTGAAAAGCCAGCCGTCTGGTCCTGTTTCATTACATATTTCATATGATCGATTCCTAAAACTAGGGCTAAGTTATCTTTTATAAAATATCCCAGTCTGAAGTTATACTGCGTTACGGTAAACCAGCTTGGATCAATATAAACGATTCCAAATTTGGTAGGTTTATCTCTTGCCTGCACATTATTCAGCTGAAAATCGTAGCCGTTTCCTGTGAAATGGATATCAGAATTGCTGAAAGCCCCTCTGTTCCATCCGTAAAAAACAAACACCTGACCTTTTTTGCTTAGTGGTAAAGGCTTTTCTTTTTTTTCAGCTTTATATGGAATTACCTCCAGTTTATATTCTTTGTCTAATGTATCTTTTTTAACTTGCCCGAAAGCAAAACCCGACATCATTAAGCCAACAACTAATAACTTCTTCATTTCAGCTATGCATTTTTTTCAACAGCAGGAATAGGATCTGCATAATGTGCCAATCCATAATTTTGTGTCTGAGACAATTCAGGATTTTTTACATGCCATTCGAACTCGTCTCTAAAGTGACGAATTGCTGCTGCAACAGGCCAGGCTGCTGCATCACCTAATGGACAGATGGTATTTCCTTCAATTTTTCTCTGTATATCCCAAAGAAGGTCGATGTCTTCCATTTTTCCTTCTCCTTTTTCTATCTTCTTCAAGATTTTATGCATCCATCCCGTTCCTTCACGGCAAGGCGTACACTGTCCACAACTTTCGTGATGATAAAATCTCGCCAACGTCATGGTATGTTCTACGATACACTGGTCTTCATCTAAAACAATGAAACCTCCTGAACCCATCATTGTTCCGGTAGCGAAACCACCATCAGCTAATGATTCATAGTTCATGTATCTAGGTTCTCCGTTTACGGTTCTCAATAATAAATTAGCAGGAACAATAGGAACGGAGCTTCCTCCAGGAATACAAGCCTTTAGCTTCTTTCCGTTAGCAATACCACCGCAGTATTCATCAGAATAGATAAATTCTTCAACAGTAATGGTCATATCAATTTCGTAAACTCCGGGTTTGTTGATGTTTCCACAAGCCGAAATCAATTTCGTTCCTGTAGATCTTCCTACCCCGATTTTAGCGTATTCAGCTCCAGTGATATCAATGATCGGAACGATGGCTGCGATAGATTCCACGTTGTTTACTACCGTTGGTCTTTCCCAAAGTCCTTTTACAGCTGGGAATGGCGGTTTTAATCTTGGATTTCCTCTTTTACCTTCAAGGGATTCAAGCAATGCAGTCTCTTCACCACAGATATAAGCTCCTCCTCCTCTCTGAACATAAATTTCACAGTCGAAACCGGTTCCTAAAATATTTTTACCTAAAAATCCTGCTGCTTTAGCTTCTTCAATAGCTTCTTCCAAAATATCTGGAATCCATGAGTATTCTCCACGGATATAGATATAAGAAACATTTGAACCTAAAGTAAAAGATGAAATAAGCATTCCTTCAATCAGTAAATGAGGAAGGAATTCCATCAGATACCTGTCTTTAAAAGTTCCGGGCTCAGATTCATCAGCATTCACTACAAGGTGTCTCGGTACGCCTTCCGGTTTTGCCAGAAAGCTCCATTTCATCCCTGTTGGGAATCCTGCTCCACCACGTCCACGAAGTCCTGAAGCTTTTACTTCTTCAAGAATTTCGTCAGGTGTCATTTTCAAGGCTTTTTCAGCTGCAGTATAACCTCCCTGTTTACGGTAAGTTTCAAAGTAGCGAATACCTTCTATATGTGCGTCTTTAAGTAAAAGTTTTTTACTCATTTTTATATGCTTTTAGCGAATGGCTTTTACACTTCGACAAGCTCAGTGTGACAGCTTTGCGCCTTTTTTAATTAATTTAAAATTTATTTAGCCCAAATCAACCTGTCCTTCTCTACAAAGATCCAGAATTTCGTCAACTTTCTCTATTGTTAAATTTTCATGAAAGAATTTTCCAAGCTGTAACATGGGTGCGTATCCGCATGCTCCAAGACATTCAGCAGGCTTTAAAGTAAACATACCGTCTTCGGTAGTTTCCCCGTCTTTAATATTCAGTTTGGTTCTGATATGATCAAGGATTTTTTCGCTTCCGCACACCATACATGGTCCGGTTCTGCATACTTCCAAAACATATTTACCAACCGGCTTCATGTTGAACATGGTATAAAAAGTAGCTACTTCATATACTTCAATTGGCTTAATACTTAATAATTCAGCAACATAATCCATTACAGGAACGTCTAACCATCCTCCGAATTCTTTCTGTGCAATGTGTAGAACAGGAAGAAGAGCAGATTTTTGTCTACCTTCAGGATATCTTGCGATAATTTTGTGTACCTGTGCTAAACTTTCCGGTTTAAAAGCTATTGTTTCGCTCATTTTATTTTGTTGTAAAATGTAAAATGTACATTGTACAAAGTACAAAGTATTTATTATCTGTTTATATTTTTAAGTACATTGTACATCCTACATTGTACTTTTTACAATTTTTATGCGTCTAATTCTCCCGCAATAATATTCATACTACACATCGTTACGATCGCATCTGAAATCACAGAACCTGTGATCATTTCAGGATATGCCTGGTAATAGATGAAGCATGGTCTTCTGAAGTGAAGTCTGTAAGGGCTTCTTCCTCCGTCGCTCACCAAATAGAATCCTAATTCTCCGTTTCCACCTTCTACTGCGTGGTAAACTTCTCCTTTAGGTACATCGGTTTCTCCCATTACAATTTTGAAATGGTAGATCAAAGCTTCCATTTTCTTGTAAACATCTGCCTTTTCAGGAAGATAGAAATCAGGAACATCCGCGTGGAATGGTCCTTCAGGAAGATTGTCGTATGCTTGTTTGATAATTTTAAGGGATTCCCAGATTTCCTGCTGACGAACCATGAAACGGTCGTACGTATCACCTGCAGTTCCTACCGGAATGATGAAGTCGAAATCTTCGTAAGAAGAATAAGGCTGTGCCACTCTCACGTCATAATCTACTCCTGCTGCACGTAGGTTTGGACCTGTAAAACCATAGCTTAATGCTCTTTCAGCAGAAATAGCTCCTGCTCCGATGGTTCTGTCCATGAAAATTCTGTTTCTTTCCAACAGGGTGCCGAATTCTTTAAATCTTGCCGGGAAGGTTTTTAAGAAGTCTTGTAATAACTCATGGAATTTCGGGGTGAAATCTCTTTCAAAACCTCCGATTCTTCCCATATTGGTGGTCATCCTTGCCCCGCAAATCTGCTCGTACATATCATAAATACGTTCTCTTTCGATAAACATATAAGTAAGACCTGTAATAGCTCCTGCATCCATTCCGGTTACTCCGTTACAGATCAGGTGATCACCGATTCTGGCCAATTCCATCAAAATAACGCGCATATAATCTACACGCTTTGGAACTTGTACACCAATCAGCTTTTCTACTGTCATGTGCCAACCCAGATTGTTGATAGGTGCAGAACAGTAATTCATACGGTCGGTAAGGGTTGTGATCTGAGCATAATTTCTTTTTTCAGAAATCTTTTCAAATGCTCTGTGGATGTATCCTACCGTCTGTTCCGCATGAAGAATTCTTTCTCCATCCATCGTTAAGATGTTTTGGAAGATTCCGTGTGTGGCAGGGTGGGTAGGTCCTAAATTGAGGGTATACAGCTGCCCGTCAATTTGCTCCTTACTTTCGTACTGGTTAAGTATATTAGATAATGAGTTATCTTTCATAATATATAATTGATATTGATAGGTGATAATTAATCATTGATCAATCATCATTAATCATTTATATTTCTATTTTATCTTCCGAACATGCTATCGTTCTTATCCGTTCTGGTACCATCTTCAAGGCGATATTCCTTCAGCATCGGGTGGTATCCGAGATCTTCCATATTCAGGATAGCTCTCAGGTCAGGATGTCCTTTAAATTTAATTCCGTAGAAATCAAACGTTTCTCTTTCCATCCAGTTGGCCCCTGCAAATAATTCTACAAGAGAATCCACTTCAATATTTTCTCTGGACATAAAGATTTTCAGACGTAATCTGAAATTGGCCATCATGTTGTGCAGGTGATACACTACACCTATTTCCTTGTCCGGAAATTCAGGGTAATGAATCCCGCAGATATCGGTAAGGAAATTAAATTCCAGTGATGAATCTCTCAGGTAGTGAATGATCTTTTTGATATCTTCTTTCTTCACTTCAACCGTCAACATTCCATAAGGTTCTGAGCTTGAAATAACAGAATCCGGAAATTCTCTTGTGATGGCTTCTAATACAAATTCGTTCGTCATTTCCGTTAGTTGCTTATGTTGTAAGAATCTAGTAATTTCTGGTATTCAGGCATATCTCTTCTTCTGATGCTTTCGCTTTCTGAAAGAGCCTGAACCTGCATTACGCCTTCAATGATCTGCTCCGGTCTTGGAGGACATCCCGGAACGTAAACGTCAACCGGAATAATTTTATCAATTCCCTGTAATACAGAGTAGGTGTCAAAAATACCACCACTGGAAGCACAAGCTCCAACAGCAACCACCCATTTTGGCTCTGCCATCTGAGTGTAAACTTCTTTCAGGACGGGTCCTAATTTTTTAGATATCGTTCCGCAAACCATCAACATATCTGCCTGTCTTGGGGAGAAAGAGTTTCTTTCCATACCAAATCTTGAGGCATCATATGTGGGGTTCAGGGTAGCCATAAACTCGATACCACAACAAGAAGTAGCAAAGGGTAACGGCCAAAGAGAAAATTTTCTAGCCATCCCGATTACACTGCTCAGTTTCGTTGCGAAAAACCCTTCTCCTTCAAATCCTTCGGGAGCAGGTGCATCTGTTCTTATTACTGGTTTGTTATCTGACATTTTGTAATGATTTTAGATTTTAAATTTTAGATTTTAAATTAATTCAATTCAAAACCATTATCTAAAATTTTTAATTTAAAATTTATAATTCTATTTATTTATCCCAATCTAATGCACCGCGCTTCCAAACATAGAAAAACGCCATGAAGAAGATCGCCACGAACATCAATACGGCCAGGAATCCTTCTACTCCGAATTCTCTGAAGTTAACCGCATATGGGTAAAAAAATACGATTTCAATATCGAATAGTACGAACAATACCGCAGTCAGGAAGTATTTAATAGAAAACGGTGTTCTCGCATTTCCCTCCACGGGAATTCCACATTCCCAGCTTTGGTTTTTCACAGAATTTCCTTTCTTCTGTTTCGGTCCCAGAAAATGTGCTCCAAGCAAAGAAACGGCTACAAATGCCATCGCTACACCTGCTTGGATAAGGATTGGAATATAACTTTCAGGTAAATTCATTTTTGCATTATTATCTCAATTTGCAAATTTAGCGAATAAACAATAAAGCATGAAATTAATAAGCTTAAAAGTGGGATGAAAATGGGGAAAAGCGGTAATTTAGAATCAATAAAAATAGTACTTATTTCTTCATTTTTTTGAGGAGAGAGTAGGCCATGAATGAAATATATCCGAAAAGAATACTTGCCAACATTATGTTAACTACCGTATTCATTCTATCATCTTCGATCTGAAAAAAGAAGTTATAAGCGATAAATGCTGCGATCAGAACAGCGAAAACAATGAGATGTGGTTTCATGGGTTGTGGAATACGGGGTTAGAGATTCGGGTTTCAGAGTGTGGAGTGAGTGGTGTAAGATCCAGGGTTTATTTTTTTTGTGTAAAATATGAGTTATTAGTTGCCGGTTTAAAATAAGTCACGAATAACTCATACTTGTGAATCGTCAATGATCAATCCTTATTGATCGTTAATGAATACGTTCTTCTTCTCTTGTGGTTCACCGGATTGTAGTCCTGCCAAAGAACCTGGACACTTTTGTTTTCTTCAAGCTCAGGATTGGTTTCGGCAAAATCGATTCCCATACTGGTAAAACGTACAAAAATCTCTTTAAATATAATGGCTGTTACTCCACGTCTCTGGTATTCAGGGTGAATTCCGATCAGGTAGAAATTAGCGCGGTCGTTTTTCTTCCCGGCCTGCAAGAAGTGCCACCATCCGAAAGGAAAGAGTTTTCCTTTTGATTTCTGTAAGGCCTTTGAATAAGAAGGCATTGTAATGGCAAAAGAAACGAGCTCGTTGTTTTCGTCTACAACGCAGATCACATAGTTCTTATCTATAAAAGGGAAATATTTTTCTCTGTAGGTCTGTATCTGTTCGTCCGAAATAGGAGTGTAGGTAGAAAGGTGTTTGTATGTTTCATCAAGCAGCTTAAACATAGGTTTCACAAACGGTAGGATTTCCTGTTTTGACTTGAAATTGAGAACTTTAAGTTTGTATTTTTGAGCAATTAATCCACTGAATTTTTCTACTTTTTCAGGTAATATTTTCGGGAAGTTCATTTCATATTCCACCCATTCCTTTTCTTTGGTAAGTCCCAGTTCTTCCAGGTGTTTAGGGTAGTATTCATGGTTATAGATCCCAATCATAGTAGCCAGTTTATCAAATCCCATGGTCAGCATTCCTGCCTTGTCCAGATTGGTGAAGCCCATTGGTCCTTCGATCTTGTCTATATTGTTTTCTTTGGCGTAGTCTATTGCTTTCTGAATCAAAGCTTTAGAAACTTGTTTGTCATCAATAAAATCAATCCACCCGAAACGTACTTTTCTGATCCCTAATTCCTTTTCTTCCTTATGGTTGATGATCACAGCGATTCTTCCCACTACTTTGTTATCTTTTAATGCCAGAAACTGTCTGGATTTTGAATAATTTAAAGCAGGATTTTCTTTTACATCCCAAATTTTAAATTCGTCTTTGATAAAAGAAGGAACGTAATATGGGTTGTTTTTATAAAGATCCATTGGAAACCTTACGAATTGTTTTAATTCGCTTTGGTTTTTGACTTCAATAACTGAAACTTCAGACATAATTAGAGGGTAATTAAAGGGCAAATATAAATAATAAAATGTAATACTTTGGCACAGTTTTTACATCATTATGCTTAAAATTTAAACACAAAAATCTATATAAAATGATGAGTTATTATATTATTATTGGTATTTCAATGTTGGTGAGCTGGTGGGTTTCATCAAGGTTGAAATCAAAATTTGAATATTATTCCAATGTACATCTCAGAAATGGTTTATCGGGTAAAGAAGTGGCGGAAAAAATGCTTAGGGATAATGGGATCAATGATGTACAGGTAATTTCAGTTCCCGGTCAACTGACGGACCACTATAATCCGGCAGACAAAACAGTCAATCTTTCCGAAGGAGTCTATATGCAGAGAAATGCGGCAGCAGCAGCAGTGGCAGCCCACGAATGCGGACATGCAGTACAGCATGCTGTAGGGTATTCGATGCTGAATCTGCGTTCAAAATTGGTTCCTGTAGTCAATATAACTTCTAATTTAATGCAGTTCGTTCTGATCGCAGGTATCGGAATCATGGCAGCCACAAGATCCATTGAAGATCCAAATGGAAATACAGCTGTTTTGGCGATTGGAGTGGCGATGTTTGCAATGACGACGCTTTTTGCTTTTGTAACGCTTCCGGTGGAATATGACGCGAGTAACAGAGCGATGAAATGGCTTAAAGATACAGGCACGGTTACTCAGGAAGAATTTGTAGGTGTACAGGACAGTTTGAAATGGGCAGCAAGAACCTATGTTGTGGCAGCCATCGGGTCTTTGGCACAACTCCTGTATTGGGGTTCTTTGCTTTTAGGCGGAAGAAGAAATTAATCTTTAAATTCAAATGAAATATACTGCATCTCGGATAATTTATCTGAGATGCTTTCTTTTTGTGCCAATTTTAAAGAGGCGGTAAGAATGCAGTTTTCATTGGCATCGAAATGTAAAACTTTAGCATCAAACTTAGAAAGTAAGGTGAAGATGGTATTCTGCTGATTAAAATTAAACTGGATCTCAATTTCTGCTTCAAGTTCTCTGGTGATGATGTTAGCTTCTTCCAGAGTGATTTTTGCACATTCTTTATAGGCTTTTACCAGACCTGAAACGCCGAGTTTTGTTCCTCCATAATAACGGACTGAAATAACGAGAACGTTGGTGATCTCATGAGCTAAAAGCTGATTGTAGATGGGAAGTCCTGCACTTCCTGACGGTTCTCCATCATCATTGGCCCGGTAATTTTCCCCTTCCAGACCCATTCTGAAAGCGTAACAGTGGTGGGTTGCTTTTGGATGTTCTGTCCTGACTTTCTCCAATGCCCCTTTCAGTTCCTTTTCATTATTGACGGGAAATGCAAATCCGATGAACTTGCTTCCTTTTTCTTTCAATAAAGTGTTTTCTATGGGTTTTTCTATGGTTTTGTATTCGAACATACCGCTCAGTAACTTTTGAGCTGCAAATTTACGGTTTATATATTGATAAAAAAAAGAGCGTTTCCGCTCCTTCATATTTTAAATACATAGTGTACCATTAGGTTTACAGACTTCACTGGCGTCTGTAGGAACGCATCTGAAGTATCCGGGTCTGCAAGGGCAAAAGTAAGTGCCATTTGCTAAATAGTAACATCCCTGGATTCCACCTTGAATAGATTTTAATTCTCTGTTTGATAGTTTTCTTAAATTTTTCATGGTTATATTGGATTTTAATGGTTTTAGTTGAATAAAAAGGTAAGCAATTAAATCCAATAAAATGAAAATATCAAAAAAAAAATTATTATGTTAAGTTTTTGATTGTTATGTTTTTATGGTTGTTCTTTTTGTATGATTGACCGTAAAAATAAGGTGTATATATTGCAAATAATGATCAAAAAAGAAGCCCTCAAAATTTTGAAGGCTTCCTATATTTTTTTGATTTTTATACTTAATGACTATATCCCTGTTCCGCAAAGATCCATTGGAATCAGGCACATATAGCTTGTAGGACCACAAAAATCCTGAGGACATCTATCTCTACATCTGGTAGGTTCACCGTTAGGTAGGGTACAATTTACAAATGCGCCACCTGTAATGCTTTTTAAACCGATTCTTGAGATTTTTTTTAAACTTTTCATATTAATTTTTTTTTGGTTAAAGACTAATTTAACCATTTAATTAATATAATTCTCTTTTTTGGGATAAATTAACGTGTTTACTTATGCTGTTGTCACGAAAATCTTTTTGAACGGCAGTGTCGTGTTTGAACTCAGGAGCTTTTGTTCCGTTTTCAAGCTTCAGGTCATCATTTTTGATTACGATAGCTTCATCCCAAAGTCCGGTATTAATGAACTGTTGTAGGGTGTAACTTCCCCCCTCTATAATAATAGATTGGATATGTTCTTTATAAAGTGCATGCATCAGATCCTGCAGGAAATTTTCTTTTCCCACTTTAATAAATTTGATGTTGTTTTCCGCTCCTTCTTTTGTGGTATTGATCACTAAAGTTGGTGCTTCATCATTGAAGAGTTTAAAATTGTTTGGAACTTTTAAATCAAAATCTATAAGAACTCTTACCGGATTGGTTCCTTCGGCATTTCTAACTGTCAAACTCGGATTGTCGTTTAGGGCAGTCTGGGTTCCGACCAGGATGGCATGTTCGTCTGCTCTTAATTGATGAACAAATTGATTAACCAAAGGGTTTGAAATAGCTGTAGGTTTAAAATCTTTGTCTAAAAATCCGTCTCCGGATTCTGCCCATTTGAGGATAATATAAGGTCTCTTCTTCTCGTGATAGGTGAAAAACCTTTTATTTAATTCAATGCATTCTTTCTCCATTATTCCGGAAACGACTTCTATTCCGGCATCCTGGATAATCTTCTTTCCTTTGCCATTCACTTTATCATGAGAATCCATGGCACCAATTACAACTTTTTTGAATCCAAGTTCTTTGATTTTTAAAGCGCATGGCGGCGTTTTTCCATAATGTGCACAAGGCTCCAGAGAAACATAGATCGTAGACTCAGGGATCAGCTTTTTATTTTCTACAGAATTGATCGCGTTGATTTCAGCATGATTCTCTCCGGCTTTGTGATGATAACCTTCCCCGATGATCTTTCCATTATGGACGATAACACTTCCTACGAGAGGGTTGGGATAGGTGTGTCCTAGCGCTTTTTCTGCAAGTTCGATGCATCTTTTTATATATTGTTCGTCGTTGTTCATAGGGTGAAAAGAAAAGGCGAAGACAAATTTCTTTGCTTCGCCCTTATTATATTTTTTAATAGATTAATCTCCGGTAATGATATTGTGAAGATTCTGTTTTAAAGTTTCCAGATGTGCCTTTTTATCGTCGATCGTATTGAAGGTATCTCTAAGCAGAGGATTTTCTCTTGACGGCTTGTTGAAGAATGCAAGGTTGTTTTCCAGTTTTACAATTTCACCTTCAAGGTCAGAGATTTGACTCTTGATCTTTCTTGCTTTATCAGTAAGCTGATTTTCGGTTAATCCTTCTTCTTTCAGTTCAAGCTCATTGATTTTATTCAATTTCAACTTTTCTCTTAAGGTTCTGTTGAACTCGGTATTGATCGCGATTTTATCTCTCGGTACTTTTCCTATGTTATTCCAGGCTGTTTTTATAGCTTCTATTCGCTCAATACTGCCTTCGTCATTAGAAACGGTTTTCAGGTCTTCCAGAATTTCTTTTTTCTGCTTGTAATTCTCTTTCCAGTTGTCATTGGAAGCATTGTTTTTCTCTCTGTAATTATTGAAGAAAGTATTACATGCATCACGGAATTCATCCCAGATTTTGTTGGTCATGCTTTTTGGAACGTGACCTACCTTTTTCCAGTCTTCCTGAAGTTTTTTGAATAAAGGAACGGTAATATCCCATTCTTCATTCATCATATTATCCTGAGCGGTCTGGATCAGTTTCAGTTTTTCTTCAAGATTAGCCTGTTGGGAACCTTTCAGCGATTTATAATAATTATTCTTTGTTGTATTGAAGCTTCTCAATATTGTTTTGAAATCATTCCAGTTCTGGTTGGATAATTTTCTTGGAACACTTCCTGTTTTTAAGAATTCAGTACGAAGATCTTCCACTCTTTTAATGGAATTCTGCCAGTAGTTGTGATTGGGCGTTTCAGAAGGCTCAGACAATTTTTTGATCTCTGCGATAATCTGGTTTTTCTTTTCCAGATTGTCATTCTGTTCTCCTTCGATAGCTGCCGAAAGTTCAGATTTTCTTTCGTGAATTTTATTGGAAATTTCTTTGAATTCTTCCCATGTTTTTTCACGGAATTCTTCTGCTACTGGTTCAGCTTCTTCTTTCCAAAGCTTGTGAAGGTACTGAAGTTCGTTTAATGCTTTCTGAATCACAGGCTCACTTTCCAGTTCTTTAGCACGCGCAATGATATGCTGTCTTTTTTCCAGATTGTGACTGAATTCCTGCTCCAGAAATTCTTTATTCAGATCCAGCATCTGGTAAAACTGATTCAGATGGTGGAAATAGTTATTGTTAAGGATCTTGAATTCAGATTTTGCTACCTGACCCGCTTTTGACCATTCTTCTTTGATTTCACGGATAGATTTGAAAAGGTTGGTTCCCGGTTCAGAATTGGTGTAAAGATTTTTAAGCCTTTCTATAATGTTCTGACGGTGATCAAGGTTTTTCTTCTGTTCTTCATCCTGAGATTTCTGGTACGTGTCATGTTTCTCTCTGAAAATATTAATCAATGCAGAAAGTTTAGACTGTAGAGGATGCTCATAGCTGAAATTTTCAGAAGCATTTCCTCCTTCTTCATATTCATGCTTTTTATCTTCCACTTCATCATGGATGTAATGACTCGCTTTTTCTTTTAACTGATTGAATCTTTTGAAATTTTCCCCAGCATTGGTTGTGTTGATGATGGTTTCCATTTCTTTCAAAGCATCAGCCAGAGAGATATCATCAGCATGTTCCTCTTCCAAATGTTCTGTTTCATCAGCAGGAGTACTTTCAGCATGAACAGCCGGTGTTTCTGATGTTTCTTGTTGAGATACTTCGGTAGAAATTTTATTTTCTTCGTTTTCAGAAAGATTGTTTTCTGTAGTCATAGCAAATCTTTTATGTGAGTGGCGTTATTTCCTTTTGTATATAGCTGTAAAGCCAATTAAGGTACTAATTTAGGTTATTTTTTTTGAAAATTCCAAATTTCCCAAGCTTTTTCTGCTTGCTGTTCAAGCATGTAATATCCGTTCACGGTTTTAGCTCCTTTTTCAGATGCTTTAATGATGAATTGAGTATAGTTTGGGTTGTAGATGAGATCGATGATCAGATGTTCTGAAGTGATACCGTCAAAAGGAAATTCGAGGCAGTCCTCAACATTGGGGAATGTCCCAACGGGCGTGCACTGGATGATGATTTTATGGTCACGAACTGTATCGGTATCCAGATTTTTAAAATTAATTTCAGAATTTCTGGAAATGGTAATGGATGGGATTTCATGTTTATCCATGATATATTTCACAGCTTTTGCAGCGCCTCCGTTTCCCAGAATCAAAGCTTTGTCGTGGTATATTTTCTTGTGAAGCAGAAGGGTTTTCTCAAAACCAAAAGCATCGGTATTATAGCCAGTCTTTTTGCCGTCTTTAATCAAAACGCAGTTTACGGCGCCTATTTTTTCAGCTTCGTCACTAAGCCCATCAAGATAATCAATGATCTTTTCCTTGTAAGGGATCGTCACATTGAATCCTAAAAGGTCCGGATCAGTAAGGAGGTTTTCCACTTCATTCATTTCATTCAGGTCAAAAATATCGTAGGTAAAGTCTTTCAGCATCAGCTTCTGAAACTTGTCTTCAAAGAATTTTTTGGAAAAGGAATAGGAAATATTCTTTCCTATCAGCCCTAGTTTTTTATTGGAATCCATAGATCAAAAATAAAAAAAAGACCGAATAAATCGGTCTTTGTTCTCAAATATTTTTTACGGTTTATTCTACAATGAATTTTGTAGAGAAACTGTCTGTTTTTAGGATGTAATTCCCTTTAGTAATTCCTTTAAGATTGATCTTATTAGAGTTTTTGAATGGATTGGCAATCACTTCAATAAGTTTTCCTGAAAGGTCATAGATTTCAGCTTTTGAAATTTTGCTTAGGTTTTCGCCTTTTACAAATAATTCATTGTTTTTTACAGGGTTAGGGTAGATGCTGAATTCTGATTTTTCCTTTTTCACCTCTGAAGTTCCAAGGGCACCGAAACATGTCCAGGTAAGGTCATCCAGAGCCACTCTGTTTCCACTGGAAGATACAGGATTAACAATTTTAATCACTATGTTTCCGCTTACATTGATATTGTTGATATTCAATGTAGATACTGTTTTATTAGCTGTGTATGTTATAGTACCTACCTGTACGTCGTTTATAAATACGTTTAGAGATCCTGCTGTACTTCCGTATTTTAACTGTGTCTTTATTTCTAAATTCTTAATGCCTCCTGAAATAGGGGAACTTGTTAAAGTACCGTTTCTGAGTGTAATTGCTTTTCCATTCATAGTTTCATCAGCTCTTGAAACTGTAGAAGTCCAGTTGATATTATTATTGGTCCACGTTATTGTTGCATAAGTGTTTGGAGCACCAGTAATCATTTCAAAATCTTCAGTTCCACAACCTGTATTTCCGCCAGGTTGTCCTGCCAGAGTGGTTCCGTCTGCAGAATTACTTTGTGGTGAAGCGTTTCCTGAAGCATCTTTAGCAATTACATAAAATGTATACGTAGTAGAAGGCGTTAATCCCTGAACCGTTGCTGTAGTTCCTGAAACTGTAGTTTGTAATACTCCGTTTGCATATACATCGTAACCTATAACGCCAATATTATCTGTAGCGGCAGTCCAGCTTAAAGATATTGTACTGGAAGTAGGATTCTGAGTAATAAGATTGGTAGCAGCAGTTGGAGCCTGAGTATCTACAACCTGTGTTCCCCAGATTAGCTCAACAAATTCCGGATGATCAATGAATGGATTTTTGTTTTTCTGATATTCGTAAGTCGCGTTATTTCTTGAAATTTCAGCAGGTGATACAGGATCTGCTGCATGCCATGCCCTTAACTGATCAAGCTCCCAGGTTTGTAGTCCCGGAAATGCTGTTGTCCCAAGCATACCTCCCGTTCCGTTGGTGCTTGTAAAGTTTCCTAATTGAGATTGATATCTTGTTACAAAATAAAAGATCATTCTTGCAACATCACCTTTAAATGCATCAATAGGTTCAAATACAATTCCGGTATATCCAGGAGATACAGATGTTCCTAATTTTGATCCGTTTTGAGATGTGAAAGATGGGCTAGTGTTTACTTTTCCAAATGGATAATTAGATCTCATCCCATTTACTTTTCCGTCTGTTGCTCTGATGAAGTTGACATCAGCCACCATTGGAGAAGCCTCATCAAAGAGACTTTGAGGAACAATATGCTCTCTGTTGTAACAGTCACTTTCAACGGAGTATTGTCCACATTGGTTAGTGCCGATCGTAAAATTGTAAGGATCTTGTCCCGTCGGATTTTCAGAATAAATATCTAAAACAGATCCGTCATTTTCATAGAAGTAGTCACGATCGGTTGTCTGGTAAGCCGTCCATAAACCATTGTAAGTTTTAGCCTGGTGGCCGTCCGTGATAATTTGGCTTAACTTGTTTTTTAAAGTTATACCAGTCAAACCTGCAGTTCCATCATAATAGGTGGCAGGTGCCTGCGCTGATACAGCAATCATTGCAAAACTCAGCAGAAAAAAGGATAAAATTCGTTTCATTTAAAAAAAATTGGGCCGTAAAGGTACGAAAAATCAAAAATGAAGGCGATTTTATTTTAGATCAAGTATATTAACTTTTAGTAATATAGTCTTTGTTGATTCTGGAAAAGAACCACGAAATAATGATTCCAAAAAGAGAAGCTGTGAGGGCTACGATAAGATAATTTTTTCCAACAATTTTTACAGGGAAAGGTAATAATTCATTGGCTCTGAAGAATTCAGTATAAAGCTGGAAATAACAAAGGATGGTTCCTGCGATTAATCCCGAAATCACTCCGGAAATTACAATGAGTATTCCCGTATAAAAATACGTCATCCTTAAATGACTCAGTGGAAAACCGAGTGAAATAAGAGATTTTGACTGTTCTTTTTTATCAATTTGAAGGATAATAATGGCTCCGGCTAAGTTGAAGGTTGTAATGAAAATAACCAGTGCAAAAATCAGGTAGATGAACATTTTTTCTGTATTGATCATCTTCCAGAAGGCCGCATTTTCTTCTTCCTTGGTTTTTATTTCAATATTTTTTCCCAATGCTGTAAGAAGACTTTGCTTGACGGCATCAGCCGTTTCCGGATTTTTTAATTTGATAACAATCTGGTATGCTGATTTCTTTGGTAAACTAAGAAGTTCTTCGGTAAGTTCTATTGGAGCGATAATATAACTGTCCAGTTGCTCTTTTCCAGGGAAAACTCCGGTAACCAGAAAATCTCTTTTGTTATAAATGTCTTCCTCTTTGTTGATGATCCCGGTTCCCGGCTTAGGCATGAAAACGGTAGCATAATTGCTTGTGGAATCAATAGGAATGGAAAGCCTGTTGTGCAGGTTGGTTTCCATCAATACTTCATTGGAGTATTTGAAACTGGGATACGTTCCGTAGAATACATCCTCGTTAATAGGATTGACCTTTATATAAGCGGAGTCTACCCCTCTTAAATAAGCAATATCGCCCTTACCTTTATAGTTGACATACACTTTTTCCTCAATTACCCGGGAAAAATTGCTGATCGCTTTATTGTTTTTTAAAACATGAATAACCTTGTCAATATCTTTTACCGTTTTCCCTGAAGCACTTTTAAGAGTCAGGTCTGCATGAAGATTGGAGATAAGGTCTTTGTTCAGGGTTTCAAGTCCGGAGAATACGGAAATGATTACGAACATTGCAGTCACAGCAACCATCATGGCGCCTGCCGAAAGCCACGTAATGAACGTCACGGCGGTACTACCTTTTTTAGCCAAAAGGTATCTGGATGCTATGTAAAATGCAATATTCTTCAAGATCTTATAAAACCGGGTTGTCGCCTTCGCCTCTTAATTCTCTTTCTAATTTTTCAACGTCATCAAGAGCGGTATCCAGGTAGAAGTTAAGTTGGGGAATGATACGTACCTGTTTTCCCATTTTCTGGCCAATAAAATTTCTGTACTGAGCTTTATTTTCTTCAATTTCCTTCATGACCGCAGAACGGAATTCCTGAGGGAAAATGCTTAAATAAATTTTAGCAACACCAAGGTCTGCTGATACTTTTACGTCTGAAACGGATACTAATATACTCTGCTTGCTTTCTGAAGCCTGTTTGCGGAAAAGCTCTGCGAAGTCTTCCTGAATGATCTGTGCTACTTTTCTTTGTCTGTTACTTTCCATAAGTTATGCAAATTTAGTACTTTTGTTTGAATTGATACCTTTGAAATTCAGCTCCGGTATCAAATTTACGATTTAATTATATTTATTAGTATTTATGAAGCTAGAACATATTGGTATTGCCGTGAAATCTTTGGAAGTCTCTGACGAGCTTTTTACCAAATTATTAGGAAAAAAATCCTATAAAAAAGAAAGTGTGGAAAGGGAAGGGGTAGTGACTTCTTTCTATGCAACGGGAGAAAGTAAAATAGAACTGTTAGAAGCGAGTAATCCTGAGAGTCCGATCTCAAAATTTATCGATAAAAGGGGCGAAGGCATCCATCATCTGGCATTTAGCGTGGAAAATATTCTTGAGGAGATCGAAAGATTAAAAAAAGAAGGATTCCAGTTTATCTCCGAAGAACCGAAAGAAGGTGCTGATAACAAATTAGTTGTCTTCCTACACCCGAAATCCACGAATGGGGTACTGGTAGAACTTTGTCAAGAAAAGCAATAAAAAGTTTTGTAGTGAAAGAAATTTTACTATTTTTGCAATCACAAAATTTAACCAAGTTTTGAGGTCCTATAGCTCAGTTGGTTAGAGCACCTGACTCATAATCAGGTGGTCCCTGGTTCGAGCCCAGGTGGGACCACGAATTAAACCCTTGAATGCGCTGGTATTCAAGGGTTAATTTTTTGTGGGGGCTAAGTAGGGGGGCTGTTACTAAGTAGGAATAATTATTATATCTAAACAATAGCATTCTCCACCATTATTATATGCTGTTCCAAGAACAATTTCAGTATTTTTAAAATTCCAAACTCTAATTATATCATCATTTGGATCATCTTTTTCTAGATCATAATAACCTTTGTTTTCAAAATCTACTCCAAAGAGGTTAATTAGTTTATTGGTTAGTATTTCAGCTTCTTTGTACATAATAAAATTAGAATTATAATACCTTTGACAATATAATTTTATTGAATTTTGACTGTAGCTGATTCTATTGAAGTAATTAAAAAATTTATGATGATTTTTTAAAATTATTGAGTGATCTGTAGCATTATCGTCATTATTGCTTAAGATTAAACTGTTTTTTAATTCATAATCTAATGTTTCGAAAAAAGATTTAATATCATTTTCCTCTTGTTGTAGAAATAAATTTCTGTTATTGAGGAACTCTTTAACATCGTAAATTTTTGTTTGTATTTTAAAAAATTTAAATGTTAGGTAAGCTTTGGTAGCTAGTCCTTTATCATCAGTAACTAAAATGTCAGAATATGATGCGTACCAAGCATGATTTGCATCTGTATTTATACTACCTAATGATTGTGACTTCCTGAGGGGTTTGTCTTTCGTTACATTATGTAGTTCCAATGAATTGAAAAAAAGAATAAATTTATCATAATCATTATAATGGTTAACTGATTCAAAAGTTTTCTTCATTATGTCTGTAAAGCTATTTCCTCCGAAGTTTTCTTTAAATTTTTCATCAAATTGATCCTTCCATTTTTCAAAACTGTATTTGTCACTATTAACATATTCTTCCATCATCTTTTTAAGTTCTATTACTTCATGTCGATCTGTCAAGAGCTTATTTCCAAATTTGAAAAAATGTTCCAACATAGAACCAACTGTTAGATTTTCATCTTCTGGTAAATATTTTTCGGAAAGCTGTTTCTCCTTTTCGTCTAAGTCAGATTTTTGAAAATTAGGAATTGGAATATTGAATAAATTATCTAAAAGGTTTTTCGTTATTTTTGAAAATTCATCATCTTCCTCTCCTTCAATAGTCGGAAAAAGAGAATCCATAATATTGGTTGTAGGACTATGGAAATTTTTAGCAACAGTAAAATCTGTATCGTAAAAAGATTCTGTCGGTTTCGCCAATAGGCAGTTCGTTTTTCTTTTGATGCCGTCATAATCAAAATAATGATTTTTTACATACTTTTCTAGCAGATCCAAATCTTCTTTCCAAAATGAAGCGTCAGAATTTGATAAATCTTGATGATGTGCGTGCGAATATGTAAAAATAAAAATATCCTTCAAATCTTCCATTAACTCTTTAAGTTGTGGATTGAAATTTCTTTTTTCTTCTTTTAAGAAAGAGTAGATGTTTTTATCACAATATATTCTAATCATAATTATCGTTTGTCCGTTTCACATAAAATAATCAAAATTCAGAAATTTCAAGCGAAGACTTTATTCAATTATTTTTTTGATATTTATCAGAAATATCATCATAGCCACGTTGCCAAAAATACATGTCTACAATTTTCATCTTTGGGTAAAACATTTCTCTTTTTTCATTAAGAAGATTTTGGCATTCACAAATTTCATTGTATTCAATATTTTCTACAAAATGAAATAAATGTTCTAAACAAAATTCTGATAGATTAATAAAACAATAATCCTCTTGTTTAACACCATGTAAAAAATATCTATCAAAAGCTGGTAAACAACCTAAAGTACCCATTATTACTTTCGTGATAAGAGTTATTGTAGGATTGATTTTGTAATTTTTATAATTTCTGGTAAACAATATAGAGCCATAATATTTTTCGAGTTCTTTGATAAGCCCGTTTAGATCTTTAATATTATTTCGGGATATTTCAAAGGAAGAAGAACATTGCAAATGCTTATAATCTAAAATAATATCTACAGCTCCATTATGAACTTTATGATTTTTTTGAAGAAGACCACTTGAACCTCGATACATACCCCAACTTGCTAAGTAAAAAGCAAGATGTATTGAAAGTGTCTCTCTATTATTATTTTTTTGAAATGCTTCATAGCAATTTTCCCATGAGGTATATCTATGGTCAGAATCAATTTCAATATTATTTAAAAACCTTAAAATTGTAGATTTTGTTTTCACATTAATTAAGATCTAATTTTGAAATAATCTCATCGTCATTTGCATATGTTTTACCCAAGAATGAAGATAAACGAGTTATACATTTTTTTAAATTTTTATATTGATTACCTAGAGGCGTCACAGTTCCGTCTGAGCTTATTTTTTTTAATACAATTACTTCACATTTATTTAAATATTTGTTTCCATCTAAAAGGGTAAATTGTTTGAGATGCTCTTTCAAAAAGATTTCATACGTAGTCAGTTCTCCAGTTGAATCAGTATCAATAAATTTAATAATTGAGTTTGCATCCTTTATTTCTTTTAAGGTTACAGTGTGTAATATTTTAACTTTTGGAACCAATTCCAGTAATTTTTCTAATTCTTCTCTATACGCAGGAGTATCAATATTATCATGTGAAAAAGGATTTAATATATGATCTTTATAAACAAATAAATCAGTAATAATATCAGTTGAAACACTGTTTGCAGTATGTATATTTTTTAGTTCCGTTAATAAGTCATTAAATTGTTTTCCTGTAGTAGTTTTTGTACTTCTATCAATCGTCAATTTACTATTATCTGGCAAAAAATTAAAAATAATATTTTCAAATCCTTGTCGCAGTGCATTTGCACAAGCTGGATAATCAAAAGCTTTTAAGTGCTTTTCAGCTCTTTCAAAATAATCACTGTTTTTTTCAATATATGGTCTTTGTGGTACTTTTGAGGTATCTAAATATATTTCTTTAAAAAGCCATTGACTTTCATCCAAACTTAATTTTATTCTCTGTTTGCAAAGATTGTAAAATGCTTTATCATGTGTGAAAATCACTTTTTGGAATTCGTCAAAATAGTTTAATGCAGGTAATTTATCTGTATTTAAAAATGTTTTAATAACTTTTTCACGATTTCCCATATCAAGGCTGATTAACATATCGTCTAAGCACAATATTTTATAGTCAGAAGTTGTTACACGGGTCTGTAAAGCGCCTATTCTGACAGCTATTGCTATTCTTGTTAGTTGAGCCTCATTTAAAAATGATTGCGGTCTTTTTATAGAAATCCAACGATTATTTACTTCGTCAAAAAACTTTAGAGATAAAATAATGGAGTAGTCATGCCTATTATTATCGATTTTGTTGTAAGCAAGTTTATCTTTAAAGGTGAGATTCAATTCAATTTTATCATTATTATCAAAAAAATATTCTTTTAGAAAAGAGTTTGCATTGTTTTGAATTTCTTCGAGAAATAAATCTATACTTCCATTTAAATTTGTAATTTTTTCCTCATACTGAGTTCTTGGACCTCCGCTTCTCTTTCTTCCAGTTCGAAGGCTTCTAGGAACTCCTTTAGTTAAACTAAAAATCTCCTCTTGATAATACTTATCTGTCTCAGTCCTTCGATAAAATGGAAATATATCATGTTCAAAAACTTTCCATAGATTAATTTCCTGCTTATGGGTAACATTGTAGAAATTGTGAAGAAATTTGTAATTAATAAAATCACTTGCGGCATTTGCCATTGATATTGATAAATTGTTTTTATCAATATCCGTAGTAGAATCAGTATATCTAATATGATCTACAATAGTATTTCCTACTATCTCATCTCTGGTATGTAGTTCAACAAATGCTTCATCAGTGGCAGTAGCATATATATTTTTTAAGCTTGAAAAAGTAAGCGGGTTAGCTTCATCAAACTGTACAAAATAGTCTTTAATCTTATCTTGTTTTTTTGTGGTGCTTTGCAAAAAAGTGTAGATACCCCAAAATATGGAGGACTTACCACTTCCATTTTCACCGTAAAGCAACAAGTTTTTAGAATTAAAATCTATCTCTTGTTCACCATTGAAAGCTTTGAAGTTTTTAAAAATAATTTTATCAATCTTCTTCATTTGGACTAAGTATTTTTCCTACAGTATCAGGACATTTTAAACTCATTAATTTTAGACGATTTCTAACTTCGGAATGTGAGGATGTTAGATGTACGAAAAGATCTGTTATTTGTTGTTTAATATCAACATTCATATTTGAAAGCTCATCGATGATTCCTTTTACATACACAAGAATTTGAACATTTTGTTTCTTCATCTCGTCTGCATAAATAGTTTCCACGATGCACGCATCTACTAAATCTTCAAAGGCTTGTGAAATGACTTTATTGCTGATACGAGTACTTATTGGGTCATTTTGAGAATTATTCAAGTAAAGGAGGTAATTACAGAGAACATCAAATGTTTTCTGCTCTTCCACAGAAATTTTTGGTATAAATAATTTACGCACATTTTGAGGTTTAACTTCAGCAAAAGTTCTTCCTTCTTCTTGCGTAATGTTTTTATAAACTAAACTATTTAATTTACTATTTAACGACAACAGGGCGAACTCATAACTTACACTATAATTTTCAGCAATTTTAAATACTAAAATGCTATTTAAAGTGTAATATGCCTTTTTATCTAATGTTGCCCTAATATTGTCTGACGTCTGTCTAAGAATTATTTTTGTTTCATCGAAAAGTGCAGGATATCGCTGTCTACCCAAAGCATACCAAGGTAATATTCCTGCTTTACTTTCACTTCGTTGAGATAATTTATCTTTAAATTCTAATAAATAATTTTTAATTTTAGGATAAGATTCAATCTGGGTTTCTCTTGAAGTATAAATCAAGACATTTCCCTTATAGTTTACGCTGTATTTATCAATTTCTCCACCTACTAAAATTGGCTTTAAAATTTCTTTTTCAAAGCCTTTATTTAGAGCAACTTCCTCAGTAATTCTAAATACCTTATCACTTCCAGTGCTTATACCGCTTGCTACTTCTAATGCTATTTCATCAACCGTCCAGCTTTTTTCAGCAATATCTTTCATTATTTTTACAGTTGAACTACTCACTCCAATAACTAAATCAGGAACTTCGCTGATTTCTTTATTAGACAATAATTTTTGAGCTTGATCAAAGTCAATTGTAGAAATTGTTTGTTTACGATTATCACTGTAAGCGATTTCGTAGTCCTCAATACTAGTTTTTACTGTAACAAAAATACAAGTAGGAACATCTGCATTTTCAAAGGTGTTATCACCAAGATTTATTATTCTTTTTAAATAATTTTTATTAATAAGTAGGTCTCGGGTTTTTGTATTTTCATTTTGAAATAGCAAGTTATTGGGTACAATGAAAGAAAGGATACCTTTATCTTTAAGTAAAATAAAAGACTTAGAAATAAAATAATTAAAAGTATCGGGAGTCCGCATATGAACATTGCTGTATAATGCTTTAAAAAGAGATTTCTCATCTTTTGAAAGCTTAGCTCCATACGGTGGATTACCAATTACAATATCAAATCCATCCTTAATACCAAACATCCACCAAGAGTCAAACCAAGAACAGCTTTTATCTTCAAAAGGATTAAACTCGCTTATTCTTTTGTATATTTCTGCATCTTCTCCAGTTGCCCATTCTCTTGAAGTTGTCCATAATTTGTTTTGAAGATTTCTAAATTCTCGTTCTAAATCTTTTTTATTTTCTTTATTGGCATCAAAGTACCGATCTCTAATTTTTTCGATTTCATCTGCGATTTCATTTGTTAAACCTAAATCTCCTTTGGGTTGACCTAAAGGAACTAATGTGTTTGCACAAACAATTTTAAATGAAAGATTGGGTAATGGTTGCGGTTTAGGTTCATCTACAACCAAACTTAACCAAAAACGTAGTCTAGCAATATCTACTGCACCAGGATCTATATCTACACCATAGATACTTTCCTCTATAATATGTTTTTTGATTTCTGCATCGGAAACTTTTTTTGTAAATCCTGACATTTCCATCAAGAAAATTTGTGCATTAAAAATTTCTTGTAAAAGTCCCATAGGAAAAGCTCCTGATCCAATTGCAGGATCACAAATTTTTACCTGCTTTAAATCATCAATAATTTTAAAAGCTTGTTTTTCTGCAAATTTAAGTTCAGATTCATCTAATTCTTCTTGTGAAATTATTTTTCTAATTGCAGATTTAGCCACTTCATTTTTAGCACCTTCTAATTCATTTTTAGAGATTAAGTATGCCAATAAACTTTCTTTAGACATATAATGTACAATCTCTTTTGGTGTATAGAATGCACCCTTGTCTTTATTATCTTCTAATAAGTTTTCAAAAATATGCCCTAACATTTCAGGGTCAACAGCAATGGTATGTTCATCTGGAGCATCTTCGTAAACTGTAAAGTTGAAATTATTAAAATTCTCAAAAAGTTTATCAAATATAGATGATGGCAAAGCTATTTTATCATATTGAAAATCTTGTGATCTGTCAAATAGCCCACCATTAAGATACGGAAAACGGAAATCTTGATTTTCATTTTCTGACTGCGGATTATTAAGAGTGTCAAAAAATAAGGGAACTAAATAATCACTATAAAAAAGCTCCTTATACTTTGCGTTTTTATAAAGTTGGTAAAGGTATTCTGAATTTCCCTCATCCCAATTTTTCCCTTTTTCTACTGCAAGCCAACCTTTTTTCTGAATAAAATAAAGAAAGACAATACGACCAAGCATTCTTTTGAAAAAATCTCTAACAGCTTTGTCATCATTTTTAAAAATATCATTAAAATCGAAATGAGGATCATGCACTTTTGTAACTGTCCATTTTCCTCCCTTTTTCACATAACGAGAACCGGTTATATATTCTACAAAATCTTCATAGATCTCTTTGTAGTTTTTAAAAAACTCTTTTCCTAATTTTTCAACTGAAAAAGCATCTTCAAAATCTTCAAGATTTAAAAATTGATATAAATTTTCTTTTTGTTTTTGAATGAGTTTATCAAATCTTTGAGCAGCTGTAAGTGCTTTTTCGCCTTTGCCGAAAAGATAAGTATATCTTTTGGGTGCAGTTTCTTGGGTTTCAATTAAGTTAGTTTCTGAATTTTTAATTTTTCTCTTGCTAATATAACTGAATCTCCATTTTTCACCCTGTACAAAAACAACCATAGCACCTGCAACCTGTGACGAAATATCTTTAATGAGATTACGAAGTGCAACACGGTTTCTAGAAAGATTTACTTTTTCATTAAGCTCAATCTCAAAAATTCCTATTTTAGTAAATTCATTAATCTCATAATTTCCTAAGCTCAGACATTTTTTAGTAATAGTTTTGTCGGCTAAAGTAATTACTCTGTCTTCAGCATTTAATTTATTATTTGTAAACTGTGTCTGTAAAAAGTTCTTCCAAACTTTTCTATCGTAAGGACTTTCGAGTATTTTTCTTATCTCTGCTTTTGTCATTTTATCTATAAATTAAGAAACAAAGGTTTCTGAGATTATTATTTTAGGTTGTATTGGTTCAAAATCAGACTTTGAAATTCTTTCTACCTTTGATGTATATTTTCGTGAGAGTCGGATCATTTCGCTTTCAAGTTTAATAGAATTGCTTTCATTTCTAAACTTATACACCTCGTTAGTCAGATTTAAATAAGTGCCGTTTTTAACTAAAGGAATTAGTTTTTTAACAGCTTCGATAGCTTCTGGACTTGAAATAGCACCATAAGATAGCCAATTTTCTAAATCATTTTTAGCTTTATTTGATCTCAAATCTTTTCCATCTTCATATCCACTAACCATTTCAGGTGTAGTAATATCACTTTCAAATTGCTTTAATATAAAGTTAACCTGATCATAATGAATTTCTGGGATTTCAGATATGCCTTCTTCATTTTTTGATGCTTCAAAAATCTTGACAGCTTGTTCAAATGGTAATGCTGTAGATTTTCCGTCTAAATAAACATATATATTTTTATGTTTTCCATTTTGTACAAAGGCAATACTTAACTGATTGTCATTAGATTTTCTAATACACCTTACTTTTAATGGCATTTTTTTGATTTTAGCAAAATCTTCTGGATTTTGCTCACGAAACTTTCTTAACCACTCCAAATACTGTGTCCGAAGATCTTTCTCCGCATCTTTTTCTTCAAACATTCTAAACTGATCAATTATTTCTTCTAAAGTATAGATTTTATTGTCTTCGCCAAAAGTACTGTGACTACTCTGTAATTTGGCTAAAGACTTTTGGCGTAAATTTATTCTAGTATCACCTTGTTTTGAAGGATAAAAATTATAGTTGTAAATAAATTCCGCCTTAGTTCCAATACGATTTATTCTTCCTAATCGTTGAATTAATTTTGTTGGATTCCAGGGTGTATCGTAATTTACAATTACGTTTGCTCTATGTAAATTGATTCCTTCTGCTAAAACATCAGTCGTTAAAATTATATCATAATCATTTTTTATAATCCCCTCAAAATTTGCGTCAAAATTCTGTTGAATTGTTTCAAACATTTTATTTCGATTTGATGCAGTAATGCTTAAAACTTTATGATTAGTCTCAACAGATAATCTTTCAGTAAGATAGTTTAAAGTGTCAGCTGATTCTGTGAAAATAACAAGCTTACCTAATTCATTTTTATCTTTATTAAAATATTCAATCTTCAGTAACTCTATGAAAATATTCCATTTTGGATCATCAGTTTCTTTTATATTTTTCCAACGTTCATTGAGCTGATATAAATTTTCATAATCCTGTCTCAAACCTTCGATAAAACCTTGTTTAAAATCTGACTGTTTAAAAACTTTATTTTTAGGCTTTTCATCATCAATCTTCAAAATTTCCAATTCGATTTCTTCATCAGTAAGTCCTTTATTTAGCAAATCAGTAATGTCTAGATCTGGTGCTATAAAAATGCTATCTCTTTCATACATTTCAATCATTTGTAGTGTAGAATTAGTAATCTTATTTAAAGATTTTTTAAATGCATGAAAGCTGCTTTCCAACCTTTTAATTAATTGCGTTTGCATAATATATGCTAGAGAACGAGATACAGTTTGAGCACTTTGGTAGAGCCCATTATTTGCTTCATCAGTTAAGTATGCGATTGCTTGATATCTAAAGAAATCAATTTTATTTTTATCAATTATACTATTTGCAGTATCTAAGAAAAGTTCTGCCAAGTTTTCGGATAATTCATATTCGTTAGCGAATGGGTCAACAACTGTTGGGAAAATAATTCCTTGTTCTTTTAAGTCTTTTGCATAACGTTCATTCTTATTTAAATCTGTACGAGTTCTACGAATAGTGATATCTTTAATTACTTTATCTCTAATGTTGTTGAAAATCTCTTGAATTGCCTGCAAATCTAAAGGAGTTTGTTGGATGAGAGTTTTATATTTTACAATATAAGGGTAAAAGAATTTCTGCAAATTAGTTTCTCCTAAATTACTGTTGCGAACATCCTGAAATAATGATATTAAATAATAAATATCTTCTGGTCTATTGTTTAGTGGTGTAGCAGAAATAAGTACAATTTTCTTTTCAAATCCCTCAATATTACCCTCATTTTCTCTGCCTGATTTGCAAATTATCTGCAAGTTCTGAAACTGACGACTTGAATGATTTCTAAATTTATGTGCTTCGTCAACTAATATAAGGTCGTACTTTTCTTTGTATTTTAAAGGGTCATCCTCGTTTATGATTTTGTCTAGGCTTCCATTTGAAATGAAGTCGCATTTTTCATCAATTCTAAATTCTTTGAAAGTGCTTTTCCAGTTTTTTTCTAATGTAGGAGGATAAACAATTAATATTTTTGTTTTTGCGCCATTATTAATAATGAATTTTTTTGCTAATAAAGCAGCCATAACAGTTTTACCTGTCCCCACTACATCAGCAAGAAAAAAACCATTGTGCTTTAAAAGAAGTTCATATCCTTGATTTACAGCATCTATTTGATAACTTAATTTCTTGAACTTTTTTAAAGGAATATCATCTATGCTATCAGGATCATATTCTATGTTTTTACCAAAAAACTCAATTAAAAATTTCACATATATTTCAAATGGAGTTGGATTTACTTCAAGATATGTTTTCTTTATTAAGGTTGGAGCATCAGTAGGTAATATTGGAGAGCTTTGATCCCAGAGTTTTTCAAATTCTTGATCTGCGAATTTCACATTATCAAAATCTCGAAGTTCAACATTCATTTCGTAATTAAATTCAACACCCTCCAAACCTAATCCTTGAGCTGTTAAGTTTGAAGACCCCATTATAACCATCCCATTTGGGTTATGTTCATTAAAATTAGGAGAAAGAAAAATATAAAATTTAGAATGTAATTTTTTAGAATTATGGGCTCTAATCTCAATTTTACGTTCGGCAATATCTTTAATGAGTTGTAAAATTCCTTTTTCTACCTCACTTCCATAATTAGATGATGAAATATCTTCTTGTATTGACTCAATAAAAGAATCTCTAACATCTTTTGCATTATTACTAAATAGTAATCCTTTATTCTGAGCTAAAGCAATTAAAGGATCAACATCAATTCCTGCAATAATTTTAATTTTTAAATCTTCTGGAAAATGTTTTCGTATAGCAAAATAGCCTGATGCTCTAAAATATCCTATTACAGATTTAAAATATTCTATATTTTTCATATGGTCAAAAACCCCTACAAATTTTTTGTAAAGTGTATTTGAACCCTGATTTGTAAAAAAATTGGTACTCATTATTTTGTAGAATTCAATAATTCTTTAATATCAATATCTAAAAGTTTCGCTATTATTAGCAATGTTTCCATAGAAGGCTGTATTTCATTCCTACACCATCTAGAAATAGTAGTTTCAGATTTATCTAATTGTGCAGCAAGCCATTTTCCGGTTCTTTGTTTTTCAGCCAAGACAGCTTTAAGTCTATTTATTGGTATTTCTTGCATAGAAATATACATTTGGTGTAAAGATATTTTAATATTCAATATTAAACAACAGATTTTAGGTGTAAAAATTGTATTGCAAGAATGAAATTATTCAATACAAATTTTATAGTTTACCCTGAAAAATTATATAACTTAGAATTATGGAAAATAATCAAAAAACCGATTCGAATTTCATCAAAATACTATTTGTACGTCTTGCTTTTGATGATGTATATACTCTCGAACAAATTGAAAATTTAAATAAAACCGATACGATAGCATCAGATTTTTTTATCGATTTTGATTATTTGAAAACGAAATCGTTGGATTACATTCTGATGACAGGAGAAGATATTTTTGATAGGAAAGATAATCCCTTGTTTGAATTTCATTATAGAATTTATCTTTTCTATAACAATTTATTGCCATTTGAAAGATAGCAACTCCATAACGATTATTTGAGAAAATGCTTACTCTTTGATTCTAAAATTAGCTTCAGGTTTGATGCAGATAATCATAAAATTTCCAACACATTATTAAGATACTGTGTTAGAAATTCTTGTATGTTTTTTGATGAATTTGACCGTTCTACTGGAATGCTTGATGTTGAATATTTTTTAATGACAGTTGATCATTATTCTAATAACTATGTTAAATACTATTAAAATGCAAGTTTTGTCCAGGTTAGATCACAGAAAATCAAGCACTTACAGAAATGTAGGTGTTTTTTTTATGCCACTGCAATAAAATTGTATTTCAACCAGAAGAATAATCCGTCAAAAAATATCCTGCGAGTATGAGGTTAAATAGGATAGGATGGTAACACGAATTTCATCAACTTGGTTATATTTTTGTATTATTATGTCGTTACTTAAAAAGATGAAAAAATGACAAATCTTGAAATTGTAAAAAGTACTTACGAAGGAAAAACTTCAGAAGAAAACGGTGCCAATCTGGCCCAATATGCAGCTGATCATATTTCCTGGACAGAAGCGAAAGGGTTTCCCTATGCAGGAACTTATATCGGTCTGGAAAATGTGGTGAAAAATGTATTCAGCAGATTGGGAAGTGAGTGGATTGACTATAAATTTACTCCCGAGGATTATGTGTCCAGCGATGATAAAGTGGTAGCCTACGGATCTTATACAGGTACAAATAAAGTGAGTGGGAAACATCTTGAAGCTAGAGTAGCTCACATTTGGAAACTAAAAGATGGTAAAATTATTAGTTTTGAGCAGTTTGTAGATAGCCAGACAGTCAATGATTCAATGAAATAGGATTATCAAATGTATTCATAAAAATACCCAGTCTTTAAAACTGGGTACTTCTATATTTTAATTCTCTTACTTTCCTCCACCACTATTTTTCTCCACATCCGTCTTTGTATTTCCTTTTACTTTCTGGTTTCCGAAACGTTTTACGAACGATAGTGAAAACCCATACCAGTCAGATCTTGTTGCGGTTCTTGAGGTTCCTTCCTGGCTGTAACTTGTGGAATCAAAATTTGGTCTGCTGAAAATATTCATCAGCTGAAGACTTACTTCCATTTGTGTTTTAGGGAATATTTTGGTGGCAGAGATATTATGGAAAATATTCGTTTTATTCGCGTATGAATTTCCGTTATTCTGATTAGAAAGCTCTGCCCAGATACTCAGATTAATGTTTTTGTTGAACAGGTTCGTGTACGACAAATTAGCTGAGGCTCCCAGATAATTGATATATTTTTGACCTTTCAAATTGTTGATTTCATTAAAATCATGATTGTCAATATAGTACCATCCAACTCCTACATTCACATTTAACTTATTTTTCAGGAAAGTCTGGTTAGTATTCGCAAAAAGGTAATATTTCTGTACTTTTCCGTTGAAATTATCCGGCAGGGTTACCAGTCTGCCATTTTCCTCAGCTAAAGAGGTCCAGTAATCCTTATCCGTATACATATACCTCGCAGATAGGAAGTACTTTTTAAGAATTCCCAGTTTCATATAAATTCTGTGACTCGGGTTCGGGTCCAGGTCCATGTTTCCACGGGAAAATGTTCCGTCATTTGTAGGAACAAGAAAAGGATTGAACTCCGAATACCACGGACGCCACAGATTACGGTTGTACGTCAGGGTCAGGTCATATTTATCGGAAAAAGAATATTTCAATAATAAATTGGGAAGCAAAGTACTGTAGGAATCCTTTCTGTTTTTCCCGGATACATCTTCCCTCATTTTATAATCGATATGTTCATAACGAACTCCGACTCTTGTTTCCAGCTTCTCAAAGAAGGTTTTGCTGTAGTTCGCATAGAGGGAATTGATATTGTCCTCGTAATGAAAAATATCATTCGTACGGAGATTATCTGCATTATTTCCTGACAGCGTATTTGGGATCACATTATTATTGAAATCCATTTTCCCACCTACTTCAAAGCTTCCGCCTTTTCCAAGGGGCTGGGTGTAATCCACTTTGATATAATAGTTTCTGGTCTGCTCATGAGAATTGATTCCCAGCTGACTTACTTTTGAATTATCGCTGTATGTTTTTAAAAATTCATTAAGATTTTCCTGAGAATTGTAATTGGATCCTAAATTGACATCCAGAATCCTGTTTTTCTCCTTATCATAGTACTTATAAAAAACATTCGTCCCCAGCGTACGGTAACGCCCCGTTACATCCTGATCCTGATGATAAGATTCAGGTTGATCATTATCCCTGGTTCTGAGGAAATCTGCATCAGAAGTGGAGGAATTTTTACTTTGATAATATTCCAGAATAACGCCTACATTGTTTTTGTCATTCAACTCATATTCTGAAGTAGATGACATGGATGGGCTTTTGCCTCGTCCCAAAGTTTCGTTGCTGCTCTGGGTAATATCATTATCCTTATACAGCATATTAAGACTGGTGTTTCTCTGTAAATAGGAATTGTCACTGTAACTTCCGATCAGGGTCTGCGTGAAACTTTTCTTATGATAATTCAGGTTAAGATTCGTATACTGTGAGTTTTTAGCATTCTGTCTGTTGTTGAAGGTTACGCTGCCCTTCATGCCTTCATCATCCCTCTTTTTCAGTACAATGTTAATCACGGATCCCGCTGTTTCATAACGCGAGGACGGACTTGTAATCACTTCAATTTTCATCAGGTTATCCGCAGGAATGGTTTTCAGATACTCCTTTAATTCCTTACCCGTAAACACCGATTTTCTGTCATTGATATAAACCGTAACAGATTCACCTTCCGCTTTCACCGCATCATTATTATCAATGCTTACCAGAGGCGTCATTCTCAGAACATCCCAGGTTGTATTTCCAGCAAGGATAGAGCTGTTGGATACATTAAAAACCGTTCTGTCTGCTTTAGATTCTACGGTAGGCTTTCTTGCTGTTAGGGTAACACCTTCAATCTGATTTTCCTTCTGCTTGATGGTGTCATTTTTTACCTGTGCAAAAACCAAAGTACCCATTAATAAAGCCGCCGAACATATAATTATTTTCATCTAAAGTGATATTTCACCAATAAGACACTTATTATAGGAGGTTTGTTACATCAGATTGGAAAAATAAATAAAAAATTCACATAGGCCTGAATTTTCATTAAATCATATTTCATGGCTCTTATCATATTGTGATAGCCCTTATTTTTTAATTGATTTGAGTGCCTTATAATAAGATCTTTAACCCTTATAAAGTAAAATGCTTCCTTTGTTCGTTGATTTATATAAATAAGAAATCTATTCTTATATTTATTCTTCTGATTCAATCTTAATTATCAAGGTTCAGAACAAAAAACAACGTAATGAATTTAAAAAAACAAATGGGACAGTTTCCCAATGAAAAAAGGAAAATATATTTCAGTACACTCCCCAATTATACCAACGGGAAATTTCAGAATATACTGCCTACACCGGCGCTGCTGGAAGGTGAAAGTATGACCAAATTACTCCTGCAGACCTTATGCAAAATAGAAAATGTAACCCCAAAATTACCTATTCCATTTGTAGTAACGGATCTGAAGAACCTTAAGCCTGAAGAAAATGCGCTTGTATGGTTTGGGCACAGCTCTTATTTCATCCAAATTGATGGCAAAAAATTTCTGGTAGATCCGGTTTTCAGCGGAAACGCTTCTCCGATGCCGGGGTCTATAAAGGCATTTCCCGGATCAGACCATTACAAGCCTGAGGATATGCCGGACATCGATGTACTCCTTATTTCTCACGACCATTGGGATCACTTAGATTATTCAACCGTTCAGACCCTGAAAGAGAAAGTAGGGAAGGTCATATGTGGATTAGGAACCGGGCAGCATTTCGAGTATTGGGGATGGGAGACGGACAAGATAATTGAAAAAAACTGGTGGGAAAGCATTGATTTGGCTGATGGTTTCACCGTCACACTCACTCCGGCAAGACATTTCTCAGGAAGACTGTTGAATAGGAATATCTCACTGTGGACTTCCTTTGTTCTGCAAACCCCTTCTAAAAAACTTTTTCTGGGTGGCGACAGTGGCTACGGAAATCATTTTACTGAGATTGGTGAAAAGTATGGACCCTTTGATCTTGCTGTGATGGAATGTGGACAGTACAATGAAAAATGGCCTTATATCCACAGTCTACCCGAACAGATTATTGAAGAGGTAAAAGAACTGAAAGCCCGGAACTTTATTCCCGTTCATCATTCAAAATTCAAATTGGCCCAGCATCCATGGTTTGAACCTTTGGAATTGGTCTCAAAATATGCAGAAGAAAACAATGTACCAATTACCCATCCCATAATTGGAGAAAAGGTAGATCTGGATCAATTGGGAGAGGTAGCCTGGAAAAAATGGTGGGAAGAGTTGATGTAAAAAACAGTTGAAATTCTTCTTCAATGATTGTAATGAAGATCATAAACAGCTTAAAATAGGAGTCTGCGGCCCGAATTCGGGCCGCAGACTTACATCCATAATCAACTAACTTAAAAAATATCTAGGGTTCCTGATGATTCACTTTGGTATGGATGATATCATAGTAAACAGCAGGATTTCCTGCATCAGGAGTGATTCTGTAGGTAAATTCTGAATTGTTCAGCGTAAGAATATCAACCGTTCTGGTGAAAAGGATATTTCCGTTTGCATCCAGAGCCGTGATTGTTCTTTTCTTTCCGTCCAGAGAAATAGACCATGTTCCCTGAGATCTCAGCACATTATTCAATCCATAAATCGTAAAAGTTCCGTTTGCTTTAAAATAAGAATACCCAACGAAGCCCGAAACACTAGGATCCGTTAAGGCTACAGGATTTCCGATACTATTTTTAGCACCTGTAGTTTCCCATGGGGTAGAAGCTAAAGTAAGCTGTCCGTTCGTTGGTTCAGCGTGTGTTGTTTTGGTGTGAATAATATCGTAATAGACAGAAGGATTACTTGGATTGGTGTGAATTCTATAAGTGAATTCATTATTGTTCAGCACAAGAATATCTACAACGCGGCTAAAGATGGCGGTTCCGTCAGGATTTAATGCGGTGATCGTTCTTGTTTTCCCCTGTGAATCCACAGACCAGGCTCCTCTGGATCTTAAAACATCGTTCAATCCGTAAATCACGAAATTTCCGTCAGCTTTGAAGTAAGCAAAACCTACAAAACCGTTTACACTGGCATCATTAAGATTCACAGACTGGCCATTTTTGTCTTTTGCAGCCGTAGTTTCCCACGGAGTAGAGGAAAGCATCTGAGAGGGAGTCATCTGTTCCATAACAACATTGTTGTCATTATCAGAACAGGAAACAAAAGCAGCAGACAGGAGGATGGCCGTAAGCAGGTAACATAATTTTTTCAATGTATTCATAATCGATATTTTTATTCACTGCAAACATATCCCTTATGAAAATCAAAAAGTTGTACGAAATATCTCTTTTGTTGTAAAATGTATAACTCCACATTTCAGATGTTGATAAATTAACATGAAATCTGGATAATATATTTTTGTTGTCATAATAAGGTCAGGAAGTTTGAAGCTGGAAGAGGGAAGTTTTTGAAGTTTAAAGGCAGAACTGTAACGTGGTTTTATTAATTTTAAAACAATTTCATCAAATTTTAGGATAACTGTTAAAAATTATTGGCCAATAGCAACTCCCAGCTTCCCTATTCCAGCTTGCTGTTTCTTAATCTTAACTTCCTAAATCCAAGCTCAAGTCAAATGATAAGTAGTAGAGAGTCATAAACAGATTACTGCAATTATATCCCTTTAAAAAACTATTTTTGAATATGAATAACAGAAACCGTGGGAAAAATACAGGTGATGATGTACTGTTCGGCTCACAAAAACAGCTCGATAAGCTGAAAATGGGTGTTCAGGATATGCTGTATGTATTAAGCAGAGGTTATCCTGAAAAAGCTTCCTCCGAACTTGTAGGAAACCGATATAAACTGAAAACAAGACAGATTCAGGCATTACGCGGTGCTTCTGCATCCGGACAACAGATAGAAAATAGAAAACTTAGACAACTTGAAGTTTCGGATTTGAAAGGTAAAATTCTTTATCTGGATGGTTTTAACGTATTGATCTTAATGGAAAGTTTACTTTCAGGCGCTTATGTTTTTGAAGGAGCAGACGGATGTTTTCGCGATCTTTCCGGTGTTCATGGAACCTATAAAAGAGTCAACCAAACACAAAGAGCTATTGCATTGGTGGCTTTATTTTTCCAAAAAGCTGAGGTACAGAAACTGGTCTGGATCTTTGATAAACCAGTTTCTAATAGTGGACGGATTAAAGAGATTGTTCTCGATTATGCACAGGAAAATAAACTGAATTGGGAGGCGGAACTGGAGTACAATCCGGATAAATTTATAGCAGAAAACTCAGAAATAGCAGTCTCTTCAGATGCATGGATTCTGGATCACTGTCAAAAATGGTTCAATCTCATTGCCTGGCTGATCACAGAAGAAAAACTGGATGCTAATCTCATTAAAATGGCTTAAAATGAATGTGTTTACACCATATATTCCACTAATTTCAAACTCCTGGACAGAAAAATACCAAAGTATTCTTGCTGAAGAGCACCTGCAGACCATAGAAAATAATATCCGGAAATTTCCGGATAAGATTCTGGAGTGGGAGCTGCCTTATTTTAACGAAGAAATTAAAACAGACAGAAAAGAAAGTTTCGAACTGTTCATCGATATATTACAAAGCAATGACTGTGATGAGGTTAAAGCGTTACAGTTGGAAAAAATTCCATTTGAACACTGGTTGAATATTTTGGGTCAGCGCCTTACTTCTGCCAGCATCAGGGATGAAAATGCTGTTCCACCCTTAAAAGAGACTTTGCTCGAAGCCTGCCGGAAACCTTTTAACAGCGAAATTACCATTGCACACAGAGCCTGGGAAAAACATATCGGAAGAATGGATGACCTGTTCTGGGGCGAGATCAAAGGAAATAACCAGCAGAAACAGAAAAATGTCATGGAGAAGATCTCCTATATTCTGGACAACAGAACCTGGTGGAACGTTTTCTATCATTACAAACATGAACTTGTTTTTGAAGTCAGGGAAAAAGAAGGTCATGGCATTCGTTGGAGTCATGGCGGAAAACAGTTAATAGGTTTTCTTGAAAAATTTATTAATGAATAGGTGATAAAATTTCACTGCGTAAAAAGATTGCGTACTGAGTAAATAATTTTGCAGACATATACTGAAGCTATGGATTTTTCAGATCAAAAATTTTCGCAAAATGAATGGGAAACATGTCTCAAGGTTCTGAATGCCTTGAAGGATGCCCCGTTTATCAATCCTGACAACAAAACATTTTCAGGATTGATCACGAAAATTCATAAGAATGCTAAAAAACAAATCCGCCACGAAAATTATTCCATGATGAAATCTCATGATCTTGCGGTGAGTTCTGATGCTGTGCTCATGCAAAAAGCATTGTCAGGAGCTTCAGCTTTTTACGATGAAGAACGAGATGAGACAAAACTCACTCCGCTTCAGATCCCAAAAAACTGCTACTGCTGTAACCAGAGCTATCAGTATGCTCACTCTTTCTACACCAGACTCTGTCCGAAATGTGCCGCACAAAATTATGAAAAGCGTTTTGAAACGGCAGATCTCAAAGGAAGAAATGTCATTCTGACAGGAGGAAGAGTAAAGGTAGGATTTGCCGCAGCATTGAAACTGCTGAGAAACGGGGCCAATTTGGTTTTGACAACCCGTTTTCCTGCATTGGCGCTGGAACTGATGCAGCAGGAAGCAGATTATGAAGACTGGAAAGAAAAACTTTGGGTGTACGGTTTGGACCTGAGAAATCTGAAGGCGATACAGGATTTTATAGATTTTTATAAAACCCGTTTTGATACATTGGATATCCTGATCAATAACGCAGCCCAGACTATAAAATATCCCGATGAATATTATCTTCCGATCATCAAACATGAAAAAGAAAAGTGGGTTGAATTTAAAAATATTCAGAATCTTTTTCCTAATCAGACAGAAATTTCGAGCGAAATCGCAAAACTTGAATATGCACAGAACGAGGAAACTCCGGTTGCACTTACCCGTTTCGGACAACCTGTGGATAACAGAGAAAAAACGAGCTGGAATTCTACACTGGAAGAAGTTTCCATGTATGAACTGGTAGAGGTGAATCTGATCAATCATATCGCCCCTTATTTTCTGATCAAAGAACTGAAACCTTTGATGAAAAATTCAGCATTTCAGGAGAAATTCATCATCAATGTGACCTCTTCAGAAGGTATTTTCAGCTACGATAATAAAACGGTATTTCATCCGCATACTAATATGACAAAGGCAGCGCTGAATATGATGACGCTCACCTCAGCAAGAGAATTTGAAAACGATCAGATTTATATGAGTGCGGTAGATGTAGGATGGATTTCTACAGGAGCCAAAGAAAGCCTTCGAAAGAAACAGTTTGAGCAGGGATATATTCCGCCACTGGATTCTGTAGATGGAGCTGCGAGAATACTGCATCCGATCGCTGAAGGGATAAAAGGAAATTATTACAGCGGCGTATTGCTGAAAAATTATAAAATAAATACCTGGTAAAAGGAGAAACGTTAGCTCAATGGAAGAGCGCTGAGTCGACAAGTCAGAGGCGCAGGTTCGAATCCTGCCGTTTCACAGAGAATAATAAGGAAGGAAATAGTTTAACCTGGAAAAAACCAGCTTCTAAGAAGCGAATTATCGGTTCGAATCCGATTTTCTTTCATTTTTTATCATCAAAAAATAAAAGCCATGTTGAAAAAGATATTTGATTTTTTTAGAGATAACGGTCCTGTTGAAGAAATAACAGCTTTTCCTGCCATAGAGGAAATTCAACTTCATTTTGTAGAAAATATGAATATTCCTGAATCATCTGAAATTAAGCCTCACAGAATAAAAAGGACAGAGGCAAGAGAAAAAATCAACAACTTAGAAGAACATACTAAAACCTATAAAGAATACTGTCTGGAAAAGACAAGCAATCAGCATACCCTGAAAGCACCCGGATATAAGATCATTGAAAAGGATGGCAGTACTGAAACCTTTAGAATCTATGGCGATGGCTTTATCTTTCATGGTGAACACAAAATCCTTCGCGTAGAAAGTTACTATTTTGTAAAGTATATACAGCAGGAATATAACCCCATAACACAACTGACAGAAAATGCATACGACTGATCCCATCACAAGATATAAAGTATTCTCCACGGAAGACCTTCCGGAGACAGCTTCTGATGAGCAGGTGACCGTAGAGATCTATGGCAAAAATATCATATGGAACATTGAAGAACTGAACGGAAACCTTCTGCTTCGGGGAGAAGGATGTCATCTTCCGAATCTTACAAAGGTCAATGGATCTCTTTCTGTAGATGCGGCAGACTGCTCTCTTCCCAATCTTAAAACGGTAGAAGAAAATTTCACCCTTCATTGTTTTGCCCAAATCTGGGGACTGGAAACCGTAAAAGGGCATTTCAAATGCATCATTGATTTTGATTTTAAAAATCTGGCAACGATAGGAGGAAATATCTCCGTTAAAAAAGCCAATGTCATTGCAAGAGGTAAAAAGCTGGTGCAGTCCAGAATCGTTATCCCGATCAATCATCAGTATGAAGTGGAATTTCTTCCGAAAGAAGGTATTTTCAATATTGATATTTTTGGCAACGATATTATAATTCCGCATGATGAGATCCGAGGAAAGATCAATGTTTACGGTAAAAATGTATCTTTTCCCTACCTTGAATTTCTTCAGGGGCAGATCAATATGGAATGCCGGGACAAAACAGGACATTATTTTACGCACGATTTTCCTGAACTGAAGAAAATAATAGGACACCTTAGATTTGAAAAAACAAAAGCTTCTTTTCCGGTGCTGCAGGAAATCACAGGAAATATTCTATTGGAACAGGGTTGCTATGCAAATTTTCCATTGCTGGAAACTTCAGGCAGCATTTCTGTTAACCATAATTCAGGCGTAAGATTTCCATTATTGAAGAATGTGAATGGAAATATTCAGAATCAGGGCGAAACCTGTCATTTTACCGCTCTTGAAAAGGTGAAAGGAAACTATAAGACATTCCGCACGATTGCTCCCAGGCTTCAGGAAGTCGGGGATCTGGAGATGCATACTTCTTTGGAATTTGATCATCTTAAGAGAATCAACGGAAGGCTGATTAATGCATTTAAAGTTAATTTTAAATCCCTGGAGTATATTAATTTTTTCGGTGATGAAAGACAAAACGGGTCGCATCTTCCGGCATTAAAAGAGATCAATTTTTATCTGTACCAGAAGGATGATCATTTTGAGCATCTGGCTAAAAATATTTATTTTAAGATCAACGACAGGATGTATCTTTCCAAGGATAAACTGATCCTTTCGGGAATGTCTTTCAACTATGTGGTTCATCAGCAGAATTATACCATCCGGAAACTGGTTTCTATCCTGAAGCTACGTCACAGCAGTTTTCAGAACTTTATGACAAGAGAGTATGAACGCCAGTGGACGAGGTTTGATACCCCGTTTTTTACCAAAATTCTTGAAAAAATAGAAAAACTCTGGAATGTGGTGGAAACCATACAATTTGAAGAATTCTTCGAATCCACGGACAGAAATCTGCGTCTCTTCTGTTTTAATTATGTAGGAGTAGGAAATCTGATGAAGCGTCTGGAAGCGGAAAAGATCAATGAAGAAGAAGCGGAACTCAATTACAACGAATACGATCAAAACGGAAATAAAATCCAGATTAGGAGAGTCAACCGTTATGAAGTGTATAAAATTGAAAATAGAAAATTAGGAATTTATACATGGCGCGAAACAGATCAGTATTCCTACGCCGTAAAATGCTGGTGTCCTTCCACAGAAAAGGAACACTGGCTTTGGATAGAACAGGAGTATAAAGGAAATGCACTCACCGCTATTGCCTCTACTTTCAGGATACACGAAAACATCATTCCACACATCAAATGTCTGAAAAGACAGGGCGATCTTCTGATCTGTGAACTGGAAAGGGAAATTACGCCACGAGGTTTTCCCAGAGCATTGACGGCATCAGAATATTTCAGCCTGCTGGAAGTGGAAGCATAAATAAAGAAACAGTAGTTTAACTGGAAAAACATTCCACTCAACGGAAAGTTGCAGGTTCGGGCCCTGTCTGTTTCTATTTTAAAACTAAAACAATGAAGGAATAGTAAACTCTTAAATTTTCAAATAAACGGAGGCAATAGTTTAATGGAAAAACGCACACTGCTAATGTGATATGCGGGTTCGACTCCCGCTTGCCTCCCTTTTTTAACAAAACAAAAACAAATGAATACATACATTGATATTGGCATTAACCTGACCAATAAACAGTTCTATAATGAACACGAAGAAATTATCAACCGAGCCTTGGATAATGGGGTAGAGCAAATGATCCTCACCGGAACAAGCGTACGCGGAAGCAAAGAATCTGCGGAGATCGCAGAAGAATATCCTGAGATTTTATTTTCTACAGCAGGAATTCATCCGCATGACGCCAAATCGTTTAATCAGGAAAGTATCCGGGAACTTCGGAACCTTCTGAAATTGAATCTTGTAGTCTCGGTAGGAGAGTGTGGATTGGATTTTGACCGGGATTTTTCACCCAGACCCATTCAGGAAAAATGCTACAGAGCCCAACTGGAACTGGCCGTTGAGGTGAATAAACCACTTTTCCTTCATGAAAGATCAGCGTTTAAAAGGTTTAATGAAATTACGGATGAATACCTTTCCAGATTATCGGAAGCGGTTGTTCATTGTTTCACCGGAACTTTGGAAGAAGCTAAAATTTATCTTGATAAAGGGTTTTATTTAGGATTTACAGGCGCTATAAGTGATGACAAAAGATTTAAACAGCTGGAAGATGTCATAAAATACACGCCGCTGGACCGGATGATGATCGAAACCGATGCTCCGTTCATGCTTCCGAAAAATATGCCGAGAATACAGAACCGCCGCAATGAGCCGTCTTTCTTGCCATATGTAGCACAAACGATCGCTCACTGGAAGAAAATAAGTATTTCCGAAGTCGCGGATGAAACTACAGAAACCGCCAGGAATTTTTTCAAACTATAAAAAAGAGCTCTACTCATCAAGTAAAGCTCTTTTTTTATGGTGAAACTGCAAAACTACAGCTTAGCTTTTTTTATTAAAGACTTTTTATCGCTGATTCCAAAGCCAGTTCCATCATAGGTTTAAGGGCTTTTTCTCTTTCGTCAGCAGAAATTTTTTCGTGGGTAGGAATAATATCGGTTACCGTAAGAATCGTCGCTGCATTTTTCCCTAAATGCTGGGCATTGGCGAACAATCCGAAAGCTTCCATTTCTACAGCCGGACAGTTGTATTTCGTAGCAATTGCAGGAATATTCGGGTCTTTTCTGTAGAAAATGTCGCTGCTGTGTACATTGATCGATTTGGTGGCTAAAGAAAGCTCCTGAGCGGTTTCATTGATTGTTCCGAAGATATTTCCCTGGTGAGGAAGGATCTCATCTTCAATTTCCCATGCATATTTGGCATACGTACTTTCGCTGGCTGCATTTTCAATATTTAAAATATCAAAAAGTTTAAGGTCCGTTGTATAAGCTCCGCACGTTCCGATTCTGATGATGGTATCTACTTCATACTCCATAAATAATTCAAAAGAATAGATTCCGATGCTCGGAAAGCCCATTCCACTGGCGCCTACAGTGATCTCTTTACCTTTATAAAGACCTGTATAATAAAAGATTCCTCTTGTTTTGCTTACCAGTTTAGCATTTTCCAAATAATTTTCAGCAATATATTGTGCACGAAGCGGATCCCCCGGCTGCAATACTACTTTAGCAATTTCTCCTTTTTTTGCACTGATGTGAATACTCATAATGTTATTTTGAAGGGACAAAGATAGCAACTTTTAGATTGAAATATTCAAAGGTTTGTTTCTCAATAGACTAAGTTTTTTAAGCATGAATGTCTATCATCTGAAGGGGTCGTGGATCAAAAACATGACCATGTGGTAAAAAGAATCAATAATTTAATTCTCCAAACAAACCTATGAGGTCTAATCAACAATAATAATCAACAGAGAAAACTAGCACACCATTTATTAATGCCAATACAGTTTCAAAATAGAATAACACAGAAGAAGTATGGGCAGGATCTCCTTCCTATTTTAGCGAAAGTTAAAAGATAAACCATAATGAAAATTGAACATATTGCATTCTGGGTGAAAGATTTGGAAAAGATCAGAGAATTTTATCAAAAATATTTTGGAGCGATTTCCAATGAAAAATACCATAATCCTGTAAAAAAATTCAACTCTTATTTCTTAAGTTTTGATAACGGCTGCCGTCTCGAAATCATGACCAGACCTGATATTCAGGAAAGCAGAAGTACTTACGATTCCCAGCAATATGGGATCATTCATCTTGCTTTTTCCACAGGAAGTAAAGAAAAAGTAGATGAGCTCACGGAAATTTTAAGAAAAGACGGTTATACAATCGCCGGAGAACCACGTACAACAGGCGACGGCTATTATGAAAGTGTCATTTTAGATCCCGAAAACAATATCATCGAAATAACAGATTAATTTTAATCTGAAAGAATATTCTGGTTCAGGTTTTCAGGTCGCGTCGAAGACGCGGCCTGAAAACCTGAACTCTAAATCTGTAAACAATCTACCTCATAAGCTTCCAAAACTAAATTAAACATAGGCGGTTATCTGCACCATTTGCCCAATCTGCGAGAGCTAAAAAAAAGAAAAATAAAGAGCTTTATCATTAATTTAATCAACATATTTATGAATTATACATTATAAATAGTATTGAACTGTCAATCATTCACATAAAAATTTTATTTTTGTTAGATGATGGAAACCAGATCCCCATTTTTAGACACTATTTTACTGCTGCGAAACAGCGGATCTATCACTGTTTTTTCAAATCTTCACGAAATCTCAAAAAAAGAAGAACAGGAAGCCGGAGATTATTTTGAAGCAGAATTCGAAAAAGAGCGACTGGAATTTTTATCTACGGATATGAATTGTGATAAAGAAGCTGCGGTTTGGGGAGCGAAAATTCTGTACTATAGCGCACAGCTCTACCTCATTCGTGAAAACACCGCAAAAGATCTGGATAAGCTGATTCCGAAACTGAAATCAAGTTCCGATATCTCTTCCATTTTATCTGCAGATTTATCACTGAGATTTTTGCCACAGATTGCCTCCGTATTGCAAACGGCAGATCCTTATGACCCGTTGGTGAAAATCTTAGAAGAAATACTCACTCAATTTCATTATTCCGGGATTGGATATCCGCTTAATCTGGAGAAAGTCAACTGGGAAAAAGAACTTCAGAATAAGGTTTATAGAAAATTATACCTTGAAAGGATTGTAGAAAAGAAAGCTTATGCGCTGGCGGAAATTCCATATATTAACAAATTGCTGATGGCAGATTTTGGGCTCCATAAAGATATATATTGGCGGGATTTAAAGATCGTTGCCCATGAAGATTAATTTCAATACATACCTTTTTTCCGGAACTCTCGTTTACTTTTTATATTAATCTTATCATAAGTGGATTTATATATTTTTTATTATTAAGATTTTTCATTAAATAAATACTAATGACTCAAAATATTACAAAACTCAATACCGTTCTCAACTACGTAAAAGATACTTTCGTAGGAAAAAATGATGTCGTAGATCTGCTGGGAATATGTCTTTTGGCCAAAGAAAACGCATTTTTGTATGGACCTCCGGGTACCGCAAAATCAGCGATCGTAAGAACATTGTCAAAAACAGTGAAAGACGGTAAAAACTTTGAATATCTGCTGACCCGTTTCACAGAACCGAACGAGATTTTCGGGCCTTTTGACATCCGGAAATTAAAAGAAGGTGAACTTCTTACTAACACCGAAGGCATGATGCCGGAAGCTTCACTGGTATTTCTGGATGAAATTTTCAATGCCAATTCTGCTATCCTGAATTCACTGCTGACTGCTCTGAATGAAAAGATCTTTAAAAGAGGAAAGGAAACAAAGCATCTACCAGTCTTGATGTTTGTAGGAGCTAGTAACGTACTTCCCGAAGATGAGTCTTTGAACGCATTATTTGACCGTTTTCTAGTGAGAATTAATGTCGATTATGTAAATCCTGAGCTGCTTCAGCAAGTTCTTATTGCCGGGAGAAAACTCGAAAACGAAGGGGAAACAAATATTCCCGAAATTCTGGCAGATGAGATCAGGGAGCTTCAGAACCTGTGTAAAACAGTAGACCTGAGACCCATCTACGAAGTCTACTTAAATACCATAATCAACCTAAGAAATACCGGAATTGCTATTTCAGACCGTAGAGCCGTAAAACTTCAGAACCTGATCGCGGCCAGCGCCCTGATCTGTGGAAGAAATGAAGCCGTACTATCCGACCTTTGGGTACTGAAACATATCTGGGATACAGAAGAACAGATTGAGATCCTGGAAGGAATCATCAACAGAACGATTGAAAAAGATGACAATTCAAAATCCCATCCACAGGCGATGCAGAACAAAACTCCGAATCCGGAGGAAGTGATGAAAGATGTAAAGATCCTTGTGGAAAAATGGAACAGCGGAATGTTGAGTTTTGAAGAACAGAATGTGATCAAAGATAAATTGAGATACCTGCAGACCCGCTGCGACTGGATCAGAAATCCGGAACAGAAACAGTATATCCAGCAAGAAATTGAAAGCTTATGGCAGAAGATCCTTCAAACTGTATAAAAGAATTCTGGGCAGAACTTCCCTGGGCCGACGAAGATTTTCTGGGCGCTATCCGCGATTGGAAGAATGTTCAGATTGCAGCAGACGACGATACGGTGTGGCTGAAAGGTTTCACAGAGGAACAGGCTGTATCCGCAGATATCCAGCAGCTGCCTGCTTGTATCCTGTACGAACTGCGTGATGGACTTCTGTTTAAAAAAGAAGCATTGGTACCGAGCAAAAAAATGAGAACGGCTTTGCTTTGGTCACCGATAGATAAAGCGCTGCGTCTTACTTTTCCTGCTTCTAATAATAATTATTTTGGGATCAGCGAAAAAGTGGAGGTTAGATTGAAACCGGGGGATGAAGAATATCCTGCTGTAGCATTGTTAAGCACAATCACAGAAATTAAAGACAGTATTCCTGCACAGCCGAATTTCAAACTGGAAAATATAGAATGGACGGTCATTGGTGATAAAGCATTGTTTCTGGGAACACCGCTGCTGAGCCTGCCCGGAAAAACCTATTGGACAAGAGACGGTCACCTTTTACCTGCAGGTTTTGATTTCGAATTTAAAAATTTGAGTTCCCTGTTGCAGCAGCAATATAACAAAGACTTAGACAAATGGCTATTATGGAACGAAGACGGAACCTATCTTCCCGTTAAGAAAGATGATTTCCGGAAACTTTCCGTAAGCTCATTCCGCCTTACTGAAAAAACAAAAGAATGGATTTAAACGAATATTTCCAGTCATACGAAAACTACTTTTGGGAGTGGGAGACCGACGAGGATGTCGCCGGTGATTCCGGGTACCATGATCATAATCTTGTCTCGATTCCAGGGGTGGGGGCAATAGCCTACAGACCTTATGTGATAGAGATTCTGAAAGAACTTCAGCCACAGGGATGGCCTCCGTTTGGCGCACTGTTGATGGTTTTATATGCGATGCAGGACGGCTATACAGATTTTGTAGGCCCGCTGAAACATACCGCCAATTTTCACAGCATTGGAAATTTTGATTTTACAGCAGACAAGAGTATTGAGTTTCTTGAAAGACTGAAATCCCTAAATAAAGCCTATAAACACGGACAGAACAGAATTGTATTGCTTCAGACCCTTTTTCAGGATGCCCACAACAGAATGGCTCCCGGCAAAGCAGAAATGATTCTTACGATCTACTACAAAAGACCCCATATGCTGGCGGCAAGTGCTGAGAAAAAATATGCAGGACCGTCCGCCATTAACAGAGACCTGAGTGCACTTGATCTGTTAAATGAAAAATTTCCTACCGTACAGTCTATCGTTGATGCCATGCGGGATCACATTGATGAACCTGAACTGGATGATGAAGTCGTAGAGGAAGAAACCACTGTAGAAACGGATAAGGATTTTATCCAGCAGCTGATCGAAGAGCCGAAAACCTTTCAGGTGGGAAGTCTCATCAAAAGAATCTGGAGCGGACTGAGAATTCCTATGCGTCATCTGTCTCCCGGAGAACAACCCATTGGAGGAATTTCCGATATGGCAAATAAAGGGGATCTCCACAGAATGCTGCTTTCTGAATTTGCCAATGAAGATGAAGTTTTCATGAACCGGATAGCGAATAATGAAGCACTCTACATTCAAAGAGAAATACCACCGGAGGAAAATATTTTTGAGCGTATCATTTTAATTGATACTTCCCTGAGAAACTGGGGAACACCTAAAGTGCTGGCCTTTGCATCGGCCATTGCAGTGATCCGGCATCCAAAAGCCCATTCAGAATGTAAGGTTTTTGCTTTGGGGCAGGCAGGGTTACCGGTATCTCTTGATAAAACGGAAGATGTTATTGAAAACCTGAATCAGGTGAGCCCGGTTCTGGAAGTTTCAGAAACGCTGGGAAAGTTTTTTAACGAAGAGCATCCTGAGAAAGATCTTGAAGTTTTCTTCATTACCCATCAGGAAAATCTTGCTGACGAAAAAGTAAGGAAAGTGATCCACGAAAACAGGGACCGACTTAAATTCCTGATCACCACAAACTCAGACGGCGAACTGAATTTTTATAAACACCATAAAGGAGCCCGGAAACATATCCAGAAAATAAAACTTCCTCTTCAGGAATTGTGGGCGAACCCACCTCAGCGTAAGCTGAAAGCGACTACCGTTAATGGTAAGAAAACGGATCTTCCACAGAATTATCCGATCCTGTTTCCAACACCATCCAATAAAATCGCCCAGTTTTTATATGAAGGTGAATTTTATATTTTAAGCTCAAAAAAGCAGTTGCTTAAAACCTATCTTTCCGATAATTATTATGACCGAAACTCCTATGACTATTACAAAACCTACCATGGATGTGAAGTCTTGATCGAAGATATTTCTGTAAAACCAAGAGGACAGTTTGCATTGGCAAAAAACAGGCAGCAACAGTTTATTCTCTGCCAGTATCAGCCGGATAAAAAACTGATTTCAAAACTGAATCTGACTACAAAAGAATATTCCGAACTGAATATAACAGGACTTAATATTCCGAACTCATACCATCTAACCTATTTTGGAAGAAGTTTTTATCTGCATCAGCCAATGAATTCCTCTCTTTATAAGATCAATTTGGAAGGAAATATATCTGTAGAATCCATTTTTAATGAGGACCGTGAAATAGATAAAAACATTGCGAAAGCTGAAACAGAAGTTGCCAAACTGAACAGGAGCGGGATGAAGATCATCAGCAATTTCAACAGAATGGGGATCAATGAAAATCATAATTTGGTGATCTCAGGAAATGAATTGTGCAGTTTATATGACAACTCACTGAATCTTTATAAAAACAGATGTACCGTTACTATTCTTGCAGAGCAAAACAAAAATAAATTTACATTTCAGGACGGCAGTGAGGTGATTACAGATTCCCGTGGAATGCTTACCTTTAAAAGCAGCAACACCGGGATTCCTACGTTTTATATTCCCTCTACAGAATATGGTTTCCTTGCATTGGCTACGGGTACCGAGTACGGAGGCTCGGAATATTATCTTCCCCAACAGACCTTGCTGAAAGTAAAGACCCTGGAAGAAATGTATTCCCAATATTTAACAGCGTTTATTGATCAGATTTTGGATTATGGAGCTTAGAATAAAACCCTTTCCGAAAAATACATATCCTAAAAAAGGGCTTTTGATCAAAAATCCTTCACCAAAGGTATGGCTTCATGAAATGGAGATGTTGGGAATAGATCTCAATAAAATAAAATCTTATGCTGTTCCTGCAGATGAGCCGAATGTTCTGTACGGATGTTTGCTGGTATTTCTTGATGAAGCTCCACAGGAAATTGGAAGGAATGCGTATTTCCAGTGTGTAGATGATCAGCTTTTTATCCCTGAAAATACTATATTTTATCCTAAGATCAATGCGGAAGACTGGAAGTCTGGGGGGGCAAAACTCATGATCATGCATCCTGAGTTTGGATTTGTAAAACTGACAGAAGAAATAGACTGGCTTTCTGTGATACAGGAACCTGACATAGCACAGGGAAAAGTAAGAAAACCGTCGAATGGGGTGAAAACGCCTCAGCATATTGAAAGCTTTACAGTTGAGATGGACGACGAAAAAATTCTGGCCGCCCTTCAGCAACCTAAGAGCGAAGAAGAATGGATGAAAAACCTGCCTTTTGACCTGAAGAAAGTGATGGCCGGGAATAAAAAAGAAATCGAAAAGTATTTAAAATATATAGAGAAATATCCTGACAGAGCTGTAGAACTGGGAGTGCCATTGGATATTATGGGAACTTCACGTGGGGACGGCTTTGGAAAATTTACTTTTGGAGACAACTGGCTGAGTACCCTGTTCGGGGGTTCCGGAGATAAAAAAGAAACCGTAGGAACCCGAAATTTCCGCAGGATATTCTGGGCAGTTGTTGTGATTGCTATACTTTTCAGAATTTTTATGCCTTCTGATAAAGACAGGACCCTGAAAGAAGATTTTCTCGTTTCATCCGGAAAAATTATGAACGGGACAGATCAAGCCCGGGCAGATATGATTGCTTACCAATCCGGAGTAACGGATATTGACATGAAAATTGATTCCATTTACGGAAAAACAAGAAAAAAATTGTCCCGTGAATATACTGCCGCAGGAGCTGCCATGTCAAAAGATAAAAACGAAAGGGAACAATATAAAAAATCCGGAGGCAGAAATCTGGGTGAGGTAGGTAATGACATTGAAAAACTCAACAGCAGGGAACAGAACAGCCGAGATTCTCTGAAAATCGTTTACTCAAAAAAAATAACGAAACATTTGGTTCAGCAGGAAGCCACCATGAAACGTCGCATTTCAGACTCACTGAAACAGTATAGTAAGGGAGAGCATGTGAACGGAGAAGTGGTGAAATTTGTTTTAAAGAAAAAACAGGTACTCATGGCAGATTCTCTCGGTCGATTGTATGGAACGCTTGATATGATGCAGCTTCCTCCAACTCCCGTTAAAGATTCAAAAATAGGAAAGCTCGAGTCCGATGACAGCAGTTCCCCTGAAAAAACAAAAGTTTCAGATATCCTGTACCTTGTGATTTTTATGTTTGGAGCTGTAGGAATTTATTCTTTCATCTTCAAAAGGAAATCATTAAACCTTGGTGGAGACAGTGTTCCGCTTTGGGTGAAGATTATTTTGTCGGTATTTCTTGTTGCCATGCTGGTGTATCTGTTTTATCCACTGATAAAGATGTTCGGATACAACTGGTTTGTATGGATGCTGGTGATCTGTGTGATCCTTCTTCTTTACCGACTGTTCAGCGAAGACAAAACCATTTTAAACCCTGACAACGATGAATAAACAGAAATTTATAGACAAATTCCTGATCGCATTTATGATTCTGGCGGTGTTTAAGATCATAGGGATTGCCGCACAGTTATTCCACGAAAGCTTTTGGAGTGTTGTAGGGACGCTGGCGATTTTCCTTGTGGTAGCCTTTATTATCTTGATCATTATTACTGCTTTAAAAGACAAAGAACAGAACAGGAATAATTCCGGCAAACGAGGTTCCGGGGGTGGGAATTTCTATCTTGAAGCCTCCCTGTTTGACCGGATCCGAAGTAAATACGAAGAACTTGCTGAAAAATATATCGCTGAAAAAGATTACAAAAAAGCAGCAAAAGTATATATGAATTTGCTTCAGGATAATTTCCGCGGGGCGAAAACACTGGAAGACGGAGGTTTCTACAATGAAGCGGCAGCGGTGTATCTTAAAAAACTAAACAATAAATCAGAAGCTGCATCATGCTATGAAAAAGCAAAACAGTACAAAAGAGCCATCGATCTGTACAAAGAAATGCAGCAGAAAGAAAAAGTAGGGGATTTGTATAAGGAACTCAACGATCTCAATAATGCTCATAATTATTATCAAATGGTTGTAGATGACTATACAGCCAACAGTCAAATGGTAAAAGCTTCTCTGGTGTACAGCAAGAAAATGGAACAGCCTGAGGAAGCTCAAAAAATATTGCTGAAAGGATGGGGTGAAGATAAAGATGCATTCAACTGTCTGAATAATTATTTTGCCAATGTTTTTGATGTCGGAAAACTAGAGACGGAAATTCAAAAACTTTATCAGAAAACCCCTTCCTATAAAAAGACCATCTACCTTGAGGCGATGAAACATGAGTTTAAAAAAGATCCTAAGCTACAGCCTGTAACACGGAGTATTGCGTATGAAATTATTGCAGAAAAAGTCGGAACCCGATCTGAAATTATTAATGAACTGAAATATTTTAATCCCGATGACAGTGTGATCCTAAAAGATATTTCAAGGTTTAAAACGGGAAGGAATAAGATGTTGAGGAATTGAAAAATTTAAAGGATTTAAAAATTCAAGAATTAAAAGAGTACAGGAAATCACTTACCGATAAAATAGAGGGTGGCTGAGGTACTCGAAGCTACCGTCTTAAAACCCCTTAATTCAACAATTTTCACATTTAAACTTAGTGAAGCAAAATATTATTTTCATTACTGAAAAACAATTTTTCATATCTTTGCGCCAGAAAATTATGATACTACAAAGAGCACATATCAATGTAAATCTATGCGATAGCCCTTCAATAAAAGGATTATTCGGATACGAATGGATGATATGGAATGAGGCGAAATGTGCTTACTTTGAAAATTATTTACAATAAACCCGTAAGAATTTAAACAAAATACCGCAGAAACGCCTCGATAACTCGAGGCGTTTCTTGTGTTTTAGGCCATAAATTATTTAGAATGAAAAAAAATAACCATACAAACAAACAATTTTTAATTAACAATGTCAATTTAATACGATAAATAAGAGTGATAAGTAACCCGATGAGAGACAGTCATTTAGGTATTTAAGAGATCCGCAGGATATTGCGGACGGTTATTCTATATGCTTAAATTGCTATATAAACTATTGATTATCAATTGATTAAAAGAAAAATAAATTTGCAGATTAAAAAATTTCATACTTACTTTGCAACCGAAAATTGAAAGCAACAGGTTTTCAGGATTCAAAAACTTTTTAAATAACAAGAATATAATGAAACAATTACATAACATATCTAATCAGTATTCAAGACTACACGGACAGGAGCCGAAAGGATATGCATGTATTCTGGATAGTGAATTTATAGATAAAAGGTGCTTATATACGTAGGTCTCAGTGATCTGACACGTCAAAATATATACAGCACCTCCCGAAAAGAGGTGCTTTTTTTATGGTTTCTTTAGCTTATTTGGTAAAGCGTCGGTCTGTGGAACCGGAGAACCGGGTTCGATCCCCGGAGATACCCCAAAATAAATAGGAATAATAAATCTTGTTAAGTGTGAATGGTCAATTTAAAGTGACAAGAAAAGCGAATTGACAATCGACCATTCATTAAAAAAACAATCTCATAGCTCAATTGGTCAGAGCACCGGTCTTTTAAACCGGGGGTTGAAGGTTCAATTCCTTCTGGGATTACAAAATAGTTCTGTAGCTCAATTAGATAGAGCGTTGGTTTTCTAAACCGAAGGGTAGAGGTTCGATCCCTCTCAGAATTACAAAAAAGGTCTATTGAGGTAAAGGCTAATCTGCCCGACTGTCTCTTGGGCACTGCGGGTTCGATTCCCGCATAGACCGCAAGGTTCAAAGAACATTTTAGCTCCGGCTGTCTCCCGGAAAAGAAATTGGAAACTGAACCTGAAAAACTGGAAAGATAACGGTGGTTGTTTACCCGTCTTGGACGCGGGAGGTCGCAAGTTCGAATCTTGCTTTCCAGACAAGTTTTGCAGGTGCAAAAGTGAATGGTGAATAGTGAATTTTACGTTGCAAGTGAATTTTTAAAAATCGACAGTAAAACGAATTGACAATTGACCATTCACACACAAAAAAAACAATTTCGTAGCTCAAGTGGTTAGAGTATCGGTCTGATACACCGAAGGTTGAAGGTTCGAGTCCTTCCGGAATTACAAAAGATGTTAGAGATTAGAAATGATAGTACGTCGAATAATTATCATTGATCAAACATCATTAATCAATTATTGATTTCGTAGCTCAATGGTAGAGCGCCGGTCTGTTAAACCGGAAGTTGAAAGTTCGAATCTTTCCGGAATCGCAGATAACTAAATGTTAATTGTTTCAAAAGAGAAGAAATAAGGTGTGTCAAGAGCAGAAGATCTTTACACCAAATATGGAAAATACCGACAGCCTTTTTCTTTTTTTATTGAGAAGTTAGATGTTAGAAACTAGAAGTTAGGAGGGGTGTAAATTCACTATCAACTATCGATCATCAATTATCAATTATCATTTATAATCCTATCTGATGGTTCGCCGAAGTGGAAGAGTCGGGGCGGTCTGCAAAACCGTTGCATAAGCTGAGTGGGTTTGAATCCCATAGCCATCTCAAATAACTAAAATGAGATTAGTTCCGGAGAAAAAGTAAAAGTTTGTCGAGCGAAGACGTTCTTATATCAAACAAAAAATTAAGACAGGCTTTGTTTTTCTTCAAAATAGGAATTAGAAGTTAGAGGTTAGAAATTAGAAGTGGCAGAGAGTTGTAAATCTCGGATCATGTATCAACTATCAGTAATCATATATCATTTATAAAAATTAGTTAGTTCAGAAGAAAAAGTAAAAGTTTGTCGGGCGAAGAAGTTCTTATATCAAACAAAAAATTAAGACAGGCTTTGTTTTTCTTCAAATAGGAATTAGAGATTAGAGATTAGAAATTAGAGATTAGAAGTTAGAAATTGCTCATTACTAATTGCTTATTACCTATTACTCATTATACTGGGAAGCGCGCCGGAGTTGGAGAGTCGGGGCAGACTGTAAATCTGTTGCTTTATTGCTGAGTAGGTTCGAATCCTACCGCTTCCACAAAAACCGCTGATAATGTAAGGGCAGCATGCAGGAAAAGTACTCTTGTTGTTCAGGTTCGACTCCTGGTCAGTTGGTTTAAAATGCTCTATTCGTCTAACGGTTAGGACGCCTGCCTTTCGAGCAGAGGATAAGGGTTCGATTCCCTTATAGAGTACAGACGTGAATGGTCAGAAGTCAATAATGAATGATTAATACCATGAAAGTTCAGATTGAGAAATAAATTGATACGATCATTCACAGAAAAACAGGAAAGAGAAAGGTTTGTCGAGCGCAGAAGATCTTACAAACACAAACTACAGGCATAGTTTATATAAGTACAAGCCTTCTCCAACCTTAATTCATAAATGATGAATGATAAATTATCATTGATAAAAATTTACGTTTTTAAAAATGATTGATCACTTATCAATAATAAAAACCCGGAAGAGTGGTGTACAAGGTGTTGCACGTTAGTCTGAAAAACTAGAGGTACAGGTTCGATTCCTGTCTGTTCCACCAAAACATAAATGATGATTACAAGATAGTATCAATCATCATTCATCAATTATAAAAAAGACTCTGATAGTGTAATGGGAGCAGCTCAGTCTCCAAAACTGATGGTATCGGTTCGAATCCGGTTCGGAGTGCAAAAAAGTGAATGGTCAATGGTGAATTTTGCTACATAAGTGAATTTTTAAAATTGACAATTCACGATTCAAAAATTAATATTTAAACAAATTTAAAACATGTAAAAAAATGGAAACGCAACAAGAAGTATGGCAGAATATGAAAGGAAATTTTTTCCAAAAACCTATCACACAGCTGGTAGAAGAAGCCATCATCCGCGAACAGGCTAACGGTCACCGCCTGAAGGTATGTGTGGGCTCAGATTCCCACGTTTACGGCGAAGCGATCAGCTATGCTACAGCAGTAGTATTTGTACGTGAGGGAAAAGGAGCGTTTACCTTTATCAGAAAAGAAAGACAAATACAGAAGATCAGTATCAAAGAACGAATGCTGAATGAGGTCAACAGATCCGTAGAAATTGCTTACGCTATCTGTGCCATTCTGGATGATTATGGTGTGGAAATGGAGGTACACGCAGACATTAATACCGACCCTGATTTTAAATCAAACACAGCATTGAAAGATGCTATGGGATATATTCTGGGAATGGGATATGTGTTTAAAGCAAAACCGTATGCATTCGCAAGTTCCAATTGTGCTGATATGATGGTTTAAAAAAAATAATTGTTAACATAAGTTTTCGGGCTTAAAAAATAAAACAATGGAAATGACAAAAAGACTATTATTTCTGGATGATATAAGATACCCGATCGAAGCGTATCATTATACCAGACAGGATATTTTCCTCAGAAAGGACTGGCATATTGTTCGGAATTACGAGCAGTTTGTCAACAGAATAGTGGAAAAAGGACTTCCGGAAATAATTTCTTTTGACCATGACCTGGCAGATCAGCATTATCTGAAACCCGATTCTCAGGAATATACTGAAAAAACAGGCTATGACTGTGCCAAATGGTTGATAGAATATTGTATGGATAATTATTTAGACCTGCCCAAATTCTACTGTCATTCCATGAATCCGGTAGGAAAGAAGAATATTCTAAGCCTTTTGGAAAATTTTAAAAAGTTGTAATCAACATTTTTAGATCAGCGCAAAAAGATTGCGTCATTGTTTTTTTACTTTGCATAATCGTAATATCAAAGATGACTGAAAGGAAGAAGTTAAAAATGATGAGTCTGCAGGAAATATTCTAAGCTTTAAAAAAACTAAAAAAACTAAAAAAATGATTTTCAAAACATATAACTCTATAGAAAATGCTTACCAGGCCCGCGTGATCGATCAGATCAGGTTGCAGGGTTTTGGGGATGAGATTTTCATCGTGCAGGAAAAGGTTCACGGGGCTAATTTCTCTTTCTTTACCGATGGAAAGGAAATTAAAATCGCGAAGAGAACCGCCTTCATTGAAAAGGATGAAAAATTCTACAATGCACACCATATTTTAGAACGTTACAGAAAAAATGTAATTGATTTGTTCCAAAAAGTGAAAACCATTCATCCGGAATTGGAAACAGTAGTGATCTACGGTGAATTATTTGGTGGTGGCTACAAACATAAGGAAGTAGAGCCCGTAAAAGATGCTATAAAAGTTCAAAAAGACATTCAATATGTACCTCACAACGAATTTTATGGATTCGATATCAAGTTGAACGGAGTTACTTATTTGGATACAGATCGGGTCAATCAGATTTTTGAGGAAACCGGATTTTTCTATGCTAAAATTTTGTTCCAGGGAAGCTTGGAAGAAGCTTTGAAGTTCCCGAATGTATTTGATTCTAAAATTCCGGGCTGGTTAGGCTTACCCGAAATTGAAAATAATACGTGTGAAGGAACTATTGTTAAAACTTTGAAAACCAAATATTTTGGAAATGGAGCAAGAGTCATTCTTAAAAACAAGAATGAAAAATGGGTAGAAAAGTCTAAAATGGTTAGAAAAGAACACAAACACGTTCAAAAACCGGCAGATTTTTCTGAAAATGCTCAGCATATTTGGGAAGAGATCCAAAAATATGCTACGGCCAACAGGTTGCATAATGTGGTGAGCAAAGTTGGAGAATTTGAACCTAAAATAGTAGGCAAAATCATAGGTCTTTTTGCACAGGACATTTTGGAAGACTTTGGGAAGGACTTTCCGGAGGCTTTCAGTACCGTGGAAAAAGATGAACAGAAAAGAATCAATAAAAAGTTGAATACTTTAGTGGTTGATTTTATAAAAGAAGAGTTCATGACTCTTAAAGTTTAGTTTCGGTATATTTTACCGGAACTTTTTTATGTTTAAAAACTAATACAATGATACAGGCAGAAATAAAAAGTCTTCTGAGAGAAGACATCAGTATATTAATAAAAATTACAAATTCAGCAAAGCATTATTTATGTGACTGCGGTGAGGCCAGCTTGCTGACGGTGAAAGAAATACAGTCCGTTTCGGCAGTATTTATCAGCCATACCCATATTGACCATTTTTCAAATTTCGACGGAATTTTCAGACATCAGATTGGTAGCGGAGAAAAAGTGGTGATCTGCGGACCTAAAAATATCCATCATCAGATTGAAGCACGGTTAAAATCTTACACCTGGAATCTGATCGACGAAAAGGCCATTGAATATGAGATCCGGGAGATTATTTCTCCTGAAGAAATCAACGTTTACATGCTCCGTCCGCCCTATTGGAACCTGGAATTGGTAAAGACGCAGAACTTCCTTTTTGAAGACGATCAGGTAAAAGTAGATTTTGCCATTCTGGATCATAAAACAGATTCCATTGCTTATCTGTTCAAAGAAAAAGATTCAGTGACCTTTCATGAAGAGGCTTCCGGCTTCAAAAAAGGAAAGTGGATCAGCGAGTTGAAAACAGCTTTTGAAAAGAATGATTCTGATAAGGAAATTGAGATGGAAGGAACAGTGTACAAAGCATCTGATCTTTTTCATTTATTGACCCTTAATCCAGGTTATAAGCTTGGTGTCATCATGGATCATGCAGCAAAGGAAGAAAATTATGAAAAGATAAAAAATGTCTTCAACAAAGCAGATCTGATATATATCGAGAGTTTTTATAAAGATTCTGACCAGGAGTTTGCCAAAATTAATTATCACAGTTTTGCTTCTGCATCAGGAAAGATCATGAAGGACTGTCAGGTGAAAGAAGCCATTCCCATTCACTTTTCGAGAAGATATATGGAAAGTGATGTTATTGAAATTGAAACTGCTTTTTATAAAGCATTTCGCGAAAATTAAACAAACAAATTATTAAACAAATGAAACCTAATATATTTTTTACAGCGGACCATCATTTTGGGCACGCTAATATTATAAAATTTTCAGAGCGGCCATTCGAGTCTTTGGATCATATGTAATTTATAAGTAATGAGTAATGAGTAATGAGTGGCGGCATTGTAATGATACCGGCCCTTATACTTTTTACATTGTACTTTATACATTTAACTTCAATACTTTATACATTTTACAAAAAAAACCATGAACACAACCAACGAAATATTAATCATCGATTTAGAAGCTACCTGCTGGGAAAATGACAGGATTCCCATAGGGCAGAAGGTAGATATTATAGAAATAGGAATCTGCAAGCTGGATTTAAAATCAAAAACCATTTCCCAAAAACAGAGCATTTATGTAATTCCCGAAAGATCAGAGATCAATGATTTCTGTACAAAACTGACGGGAATCACGCCACAGCTCATCGAAGAAAAAGGAATCTATTTTGAAGAAGCCTGTGAAAAGATCTTGGATGAATATGATCCTTCAGTACTTACTTGGGCAGGTTTTGGAAACTTCGACAAGGAACAGATTTTTGAACAGTGCGACTGGCTCGGAATAGAAATTCCTTTTGGTGGAGAATATCTGAACATAATGGAAGAATTCAGAGAGCATTTCAGGCTCCATAAAATGATAGGCCTGAAAAGAGCTCTGGAATACCTGAAAATGGATTTTGAAGGAAATCACCATAGCGGTGCAGACGATGCATACAATGCTGCCAAAATTTTACAGAAGATTTTGGAGTAAAAAGAAAGTAGGAAGAGGGAAGCAAGAAGTAGGATGCCATAAGTGAATGATGTCCAGTATGAACTTCCATCTTCCCTCTCCCATCTTCCCTCTTTAAAAAACATTAAAATTTAAACAAATGAAAACAACAGAAAATATATTAATTATAGACCTGGAAGCCACTTGTTGGGACGACAGACCGCCCAGAGGCCAGGAAAGCGAGATCATCGAGATCGGTGTATGCATTATGAATGCTGCAACCGGTAAGGTCTCAAAAAATGAAGGCATCTTAGTGAAGCCACAGTACTCAAAGGTAAGTCCATTTTGTACAGAACTGACTTCCATAACACAGAACATGCTGGATGATGAAGGGGTCCTACTGGAAGACGCTATGGATATCCTGAGAGCAGAATACGATTCTGAAGATCTGACCTGGGCAAGCTACGGCAATTATGACCTGAATATGCTGCAGAATCAGGCCAGAAGATTCAATGTGGATTATCCGCTGAGCGATGACCATATCAATGTGAAAACATTGTTCGGGCAGCTACATCCTACCGTCAGAAAAAGTGTAGGGATGAGCAGAGCTTTAGGTGAGCTGAATCTTAAGCTTGAAGGGACGCACCACAGAGGGGTGGATGACGCGAAGAATATTGCGAAAATACTTCATTGGTGTTTGAAGCAGGACTAATGTAACAGTTGAAAAATATAATAGTTTAGTAATGGCTCCCTTTTTTAAGGGAGTTTTTTTTAGGTAAGATTGATTATAAAATAGTAAAGATAAAATAAGAATTCCATTTAACTTTTATTCAGAAATGCTTGCAGAAGTCCTATTGAAAGCATAATTTTTTGTTAAAAAAATCACTTTATCGGGATATTTCAATGCCTGTCAGCCAATTTTTATTATTTTAGTCCCCAAGATTGGAATTATGCTTATTGGAGATGAATTGAAAACGATTTATTTAAATTATAGAATCAAGGAAATTGTTCCTTTTCTTATAAAGCTGACCCCAAAAGAAAAGAAAGAAACTGCAGTCATTTTAAAGAAATATTTAAATAAAGACTGGGGTTATAATCACGTTTCCATGCTGGCCACTCTGGCCTGCAGCAGTACTCAGGATGAATACGAAAAATGGGCTCCCGGATATTACGCGGCACCCATACATCTTATCGATGAATTATTTGAATCTTATGTTCCGGAATGGATTGGAAACAGCTACCCGTTTCTAAGAAACATCGACTATCTGAAAGTTCTTGAATGGCAACAGAAAGGCTACCTTAAACTGAATGATGAAGTTTGTGCAAATCTTCTTTCAGAATCACTGGCTTCAGATTATACATCAGAAGAAATTCTTTTCACCTATCCTGAAACACTGGATGTCCACATCTGGTTACTATTTCAGTATAACTCAAGTATCGATTGTCATTATCAAAACGGAAGAAACTGGAAAGAACTTTTGAAAGAGCTTGTCAGTGAAAATAAAATAGACCGCTTCAAAGTTTTACAGTCTTGTCTGGATGCAGTCCATCTTAACTTCTCAAAAGATCACAATACCTGGTTTCTGGAGCTTTTTTCTCACCTTGAACCTGTTAATGAAGAAATTTTAGCCCTTCAGGACAACCTTTTTTCAGTCTTTCATACTTCACAGCAATCTCTTTTTGTTCCGGTCATGAAAGTGATAAATCCGGTGATCGCAGAAGCTGATTTCAGGACAGAATATTTTCTTGATGCTGCAATGTCATTGCCTGGTCTTCAGGTTAAAAATATTTTGAATACACTCCTTCAGATTCTTGAGAAAATAGCGAAGAATGATAAAAAGTACAGCGAAGAAATCTGTCTTTTTTTACTTCCTGTTTTCATGAATAAAGATGCTGGTATACAGATTAAAGCGGCTAAGATCATTTCAAAATATGGTGACCCTGATTCAGAAAATCTAAAGAATGAACTCCAACCTTTTGTAGAATCTCTTCTTTCAGATACCAAAGTGTGGCTTGAAAAATTTATTTCCAGCTTCGAAAATAAAGAAATACAGGTATCCGTTGAAATAGAAGAATCTGCTCTCTGGCATGTTAGCCAGCCTGTTTCTCCAATTAAAACAGTCAGCGATTTTATATTCTTTGCCTCTCAGGTTTTCGGTAACAATGAACCTAATGATTTCGATCTCTTTTTAGATGCAGTGATGAGGTTCAATGTTGAGATCAATGAAGAACAACTTCACCAGTTGGAACCAGCGTTCAAAGCTGCGCTTAAAGTAAAAGGGAGTGTCGGAATGCATCATTTATACGCATCATTTTTTATTAAATACGGCCTTTTAAAGCAGAAAAACAGATCACCGGTACTCAATGAAGCAAAGAAAGAATTTCCCGACCTTGAAAACTGGGTGGGAAAACGTACCCCTTTGATCTTTAAAGCCTATCATCAACTTCTTTCAGGCATATTTGAACTTTTAAAACAGGGAAAAAACCTTCCATTGCTTTCAATTTCTGATCATACACCATGCTGGATAGATATTAATGTGTTGATAGATAAATTAAAAATATACCAGGACCAAAAAGAACTTCCGGTTCCTTTCGATTTGCAGAGAGCAGTTCTGCGTGTAAAAAAAGAAAATCTTGAAGACTCAGAAAAATATGCACGGCAGCAGCTTCACAAAGATTATTTAAAACTTCTAGAGCCTGTTTTTGATTCTGGATATTTTAAAAATATTTATGGAAAAGATGATCTGAACGGCAGTTTCGGCAGAAAGCCGGGCATCAGAAAAATATACAAAGGATATGTTGCAGAAGAAGTCCCGGAGCTTAGGATAACGATTGAGAATAAAGAAATTTCCGCGGAAGCACCTCTTTTGGATCACTTATTTAACTCATATCATGGCGTTTATGATCAGGATTTGATTCGTATTTTATATACCGCTCCGTACTTTTCAGGCTCTGTTTTTGCGAAAAAATATAACGAAACATTATCCAACGCTGTTTATCAGTATGACAGCAGGACCAATACCGAATTTTTAGATGCATGGATGAAGTTGGATCTTCCATTCCAGCCTGTGCATTATTTATTCCTTTCCGCGGCTATGTTCAGTAAGGATAAAACCTTCTCTGGTACGGCTTTTGAAGCGATTATTCACAAGATAGTTTCAGATGATTTTGACATCGGAACATTAGGAATAATGATCAGTGAAAAGATCAACTTCGGACTTGTTCCGGTAAAAAGACTTACCGATGGAATTTCCGGTTTTATCGGCTTGAATTCCAGTCATAACCGGGCTTTTGAAAAACTATTGATATCCATTCTTACAGCGATAAATCATCCGGTTTTTAATCTTAAAAAGATTTTGGAGACTTATTATGAACTGTTGCATCTCAATCAGTCACCCACTGATGATGCTGTAATCGTGAAGCTAAAAGAATGGGAAAACGAAAATAACCTGAAAAAAATGATCATCAAATTAAAAACAAATGAAAGAAAGATTGTATGAGATCCTTAATGAGGAAAAAGCACATGAGATTATTCCCTTTCTGAAGCAGCTTACCGCAGAAGAAAGAAAATCCCTGGTACCGACTATAAAAAAACTGGACAGGGAGATCAGTAAGATTGTAATGACGAAAAACTCCTACCATACTGCCGGTTCTGCAGATCAGCATTCTATTATAGATATAGCCTCATTTGTCTGCATGGATCAAAAGCATTACGGAAAAAACTATTGGAGTCTTTTCAGAAACAAAGAGCAAACCAGCACCATATTGGAATGGGGCTGTCCGCACTGGTTTTCAGATTTTATCAATGATTCTATAGATGCAGAATTTACCGCATTTGATTATCAGGATATTCTGGGCTGGGCAGAAAAAGGATATGTACAGCCGAGACCTGAGCTGCTTGGCTATCATTTAAGCCTTCAGCCTTATGATCTTGACAAATCTCCGGAAACACTGGAGACCCACTTTTGGTATTTGTGTGAATTCCCTTCAAAATCGCTTCCTTTTAAAAGAGAATGGCTGCCATTGGTTCAAAAACTCGTCGCCGAAAATAAAATCGACAGAAAAAGATTTCTTAAAGAATGCCTTCTGGCAGCGAACAGGAATTTTAATAAAAATGTGACAGGATGGTTCATGGAGGCATTCAATGCATTAAAGCCTTCTGATGAAGAACTTGTCTTGCTTCAGGACGAACTGATGGCAGGGCTGGCTTCTGTACAGTCAAAGGCAGTTAATACCATGCTTATCCATTTGAAAAAGATAGTGCCGGCTGTTGAATTTAAAACTGCGGAGTTTTCTCATTTTCTTCCGAATCTGTTGAGTTCAGAGGTGAAAACGGTAGTTGCAGCCAGCCTGACCGTAACAGAAAAAATATTTCAAAAAAAGAAGCTGGATACAGAAAACCTGGAAATGGCATTGAGTGCAGCATTTGTAAGCAAAGACGAAAGCATTCAGAGTAAAGCGGCAAAGATTATTCAGAGGTACATTCCGGTTTCCGACAACATGAAAGAAGCCCTGTCTCATTATGCCGATAATATTTTAGCTAATGTAAGACCTGGTTTAGTTCAGTATATAGAAAACACACAGCTGGAGCTGGATATTGTCATTCCGGAAAAATTAGAACTGATCAGTGACGAAAGCCAGGTTCAGGAACCCGGAAGCTTTGAAGATCTGATGTTTTTTCTTCCACAGGCCATAGAAAATCGCGGAACATATTATTATGATCTGGCGTTGGCAGGCCTTATCCGTTTTGCTGATGAAGCAGATAACGAATCTGTAAAACTTTTTGAACCCGTATTTCAAAAAGCGTGTAAAACCATTGCAAAATGGGAAGTTCATCATTTTAATGTTTTGCTGTGCAATCTGATTATCAATTACGGACTTTCCTTGTTAGAAAGGTTTCCTGTTCAGCTTAAGAGTCTGGAAAAAATATATAAAAGAACCTGCGACGACGAAGCCACAAGAGAAGCGTATTCCAGTTATCATAAAAAGCTTGGACCTGTTAAAGACATCCACGCGGGTGGGGTGGCTATGAAGCCATTTAAAAATATAGCCATACATGTTTTTAACAAAATAAAATCTGGAGATACCACACCGTTGTTGTCCACGGTGACTCATGACCCTTGCTGGGTAAGCCCCGAAGCATTGGTAGAAAGATTTGAAATCTATCAGAACAAAAATATAGAACCGCATGATCTGGATGTACAGCTTGCATTGCAGCGATGTTCAATGGAAAAAACTTCAGACAGATGGCAGCTTGTTGAAGAGAAGTTAAAAGGCGAATATAAAGAACTCCTTCTTTTCTTTTTTAATAAAAATACTGAGCCCAAAGGAAAATTTGAGCACCCTTCATGGTGGATGACAGCAGGAATAACACGCTCTCCGGGGAAAGTTTTTGAAGAATTCAAAGACTTCGGATATGATGATATTCCTAAAGAACTCCTTACCGGTGCTTATAAATGGAAAACCATTGACAGCAAAAAGAACTCCTATTATCCGGTAGAACTTAATATCAGTGTACCCAAATATCACTTGAAAAAAAGAGAACATCAACTTTTCTTAGAATACTTTGTTGCAGAGCAGAAACATTTTTCCGAAACACCTTCATTCATGTGGAGCTTCCCAAATACCCTTGGAAATGTGTTCGCTAAGATTATTAAAGACTGCCTGTTTTATTCAGGGATTGCGGAAGTCTATGAAAGAGGCCTGGTTCTGAATACGGCACAGGCACTTCATCAGATGAAAAAGCCACTTGACGCTATGGGTTACCTGTTTCTGGGTACCATTTTTCTGGATGGTGACAAAGTAATCCGCGGAACTGCTGCTGAGATCTGGCTGGAACATGTTTCCCATAAAGTGATGGATAATAAGCAATTGGGGCGCGTAATCGGATTGCATGAAAAGTTGGAATGGGCGCCTGTAAAGAGATTCACGGATCTTGTTCAGAATCAGATGCTCAATGTCAGCAAAGACCACAATCTGGCACTGGAAGAGCTTCTAACCCATATTTTATTACAGATGGAAACACCTGTTACCAATCTTAAAAAAATATTAGATATTTACCACGAGGTTTTGGCTTTAAACCAATCAGAAGCCGATAAAGACTTAAAAGAAAAACTGAATAGCTGGAAAGACAACTCCAGTCTGAAAAAAATCTGCAATCTTCTTCTAAAAAAATAGATATGGAAGATACGCTTGTTTACCATTATCAGAGACCATCGTCTTTGATAAAAAAAGATGCATCTGAAGAATTATTTCTGTCCAAGTACAGCGAGATTCAGAAGAATACAGATGCTCCCTGCTTTTTCTGGGGAAATGTCAGTCAGCCGTTTATATTGGCAAGATGCCTTATTACACTGTCCAATATTGTGAAATCCAGCTTTAATCTGTCGCCGTTTCAGATGGCTCTGCTTAAAGACCCTATCGTTACCGCAGGAAACAGCAGGTTACGTTTTGAGGGGTTTTCGCATTGTGCCGGCGTTTATGCCAGGGTAGATGTACTGCCTGACGGCCTTGATGGTGAGTTTCTGGAGAATGGAACCACCAATGTGGATTTTAACCAGCCGATGATCATGGCTTTAGGAAGCATTCGTCCTAACGAAAAAATAGTCCTTTCTGTAGGTGAAAAAGAAGTAGGGCTTTACAAAGAAGAGAAAAAAGTAGTGGAAAGAAAAGTTCCGCTGCCTGTAAAATGGATCAAAGGGCTCAGCACGGTTCAGATCTATCTCTCTGAATCAGAAAAGCTTCATACATTTAATAAAATCCAGACTCAACAGCTGTTCAGAGGAATACCAAAAGGTCCGGTAAAATCAGACTATTATCTGATCATCAGAGGGAATAAGCCTATGTTTTCTCCTGTGAAATCGGCAGATGCGGTTTGTATTGGAGGGCTTAACAGGCTTCGACTGCTGGAACCGCTTCTTCCTTATATTGATCAGATGCAGGTATTTCCCCATTCCGGTATGCAGTCTACCACGTGGCAATTGTATATGGGAAATATCAGGTTCAGTTTTTCATTGTCAAGAGAAAGCTGGAGAGGGTTTTCCGGTGAAGGTGCAGTTTTAGACAGCCTGATTGATGATATTTCTGATGAATGGATTGACGCACTAGATAAATATGCTTATGCCAATCAGTCTTTTAACCCTACAGCTTTTGCTTTAGATGAAAATATAAGCCTGAAAAAAACAGATAACCTTACAGGAAGACTTGCAGCTATGGGACTTCTGGGGTATGATCTTGATGATAACGGGTTTTTCTATCGAAGATTACCGTTTCAACTCAACAGAATTATAGGATTAAATCCACGCATGAAAAATGCAGAAAAACTGATTGCCGAAGGAAAAGTACAGATATTAAATAAAAGCCTGGCCAGAACTGAAGCCAGGGTAGAAGGGACTGGTGTTCACCATACCGTAATTATCGACAACAGCAAAGAGCGTTGCACCTGTGAGTGGTTCAGTAAATACCAGGGTGAAAGAGGACCCTGCAAGCATGTGCTTGCCGTAAAAAAATTAGGACAGCTTTAAATAAAAAGGACAGCTTCATAATGCAAGACTGTCCTTTTTTTATTATTGATGTTTCATCCATTCTTCATAAGAGATCACACCCAGTTCCGGTTTTCCTTCCCCTTCAAGGATGGAGATAAATTCCAACTGGTTACCATCCGGATCATTAAAGTAAATGGCTAATGCAGGCATCCAGGCAAAAACCATGGGCTCGTCAATACCATCTTTCAAGAAGTTATAAGGTTTCAGATCTTTATTTTTCAGAAAGTTTACGGAATAATTTAAAATATCTTCTTGGCTGCTGGAAAAAGCAAAATGTCTTGGCTGCAGGTTTTCTTTCTGCTCCCACAATCCCAACATAAATTCTTTGTCTTCACCGATCCACAAAAATGCAATGGGACGAGTCTTATCCATATGCGCTAATTTCAGACCCAATACCTCAGTATAAAACCGTACAGAATTTTCTAAACTGCTAACCTGAACGTGGGTTTCATATAATCCTTTAATCATAGCTTGAATTTTAATGTACACAAAGCTAGACAATGCTGTTGGGAAAAGCAGAGAATGCTGATTCCTTTATTGGAAATGAATGATAGACATTTTGTATGTGGAAAAGATGGGATAAAAGATAAAAGATAAAAGATAAAAGATAAAAGATAAAAGATAAAAGATAAAAGATAAAAGATAAAAGATAAAAGATATTTTCATTAAACATCAATAGGAGTGGGCTTTAGCCCACTTATGAAAAGTATACCCATTCAATCTGGCTTTAGCCAAAACCTAAATTTAAACACAAATAACACAATGTTCTGCACACATCTGAGAAATCTGTAGGAGATAAAATATGCATTCAGTTCAAAAACTCACCAATTTGATTAAGTTTTGAAAAAAAAATAAAAAAAATCATATAAATATTCGCTGCGCAAAAAGACTGCGTAATACTGTTTTTACTTTGCATCAGAAATCAGAGAGGATGAGGTGATCCTCCAAACAATGTTTAACAAAAAACAGTAACTCATGAAATTTAATTTTTTAAAAAAAGAGAAAAATACCGTATTGAACTACGAAGGTGCAAAGGCGTTGACCATGACACCTGCTGAAGAATTATATAGTGCTGTTGTTACAACAGGATTATCCAGTACTTCTTATGAAAAAGGAAATGACAGATTGGAGAGAATTCAGTCTCTGATTAAAAAGAATGATCCGGAATTCGTAGCTAAGCTGGCAGTATATGCCAGAAAGGATATGTATCTGCGTTCAATTCCGTTAGTTCTGACTGCAGAACTGGCCAAACAGGCTTCCGGTACAGACCTGGTCAGCAGAACTGTTGACGGTGTTGTTCAGAGAGCAGATGAAATCACTGAACTTTTGGCTTACTACCAGACTGCCAACGAAAGAACAGAAATCAAAAAACTGAACAAACTTTCAAAGCAGATCCAGAAAGGTCTTGCCAAATCTTTCAATAGATTTGATGAATACCAGTTTGCAAAATATAACAGAAAAGCAGAAGTAACCCTGAAAGATGCCCTTTTTCTGGTGCACCCGAAAGCAAAGGATGAAAAACAACAGGCGATTTTCAACAAAATTGTAGGTGATGCTTTGGAAACTCCTTACACCTGGGAAGTCGAACTTTCAGCTTTAGGTCAGACCAAATTTGCCGATGAAGCAGAAAAAAAACTGACTTTTAAAACCAAATGGGAAGAGCTGATCTTCAGTAGTAAGCTTGGTTATATGGCAACATTAAGAAACCTGAGAAATATTTTGGAATCAGGTGTTTCTTCTGATGCCATGAGTAAGGTCTGTAGTTATTTGTCCAATGAAAAAGCAGTCATCAACTCAAAGCAGCTTCCGTTCAGATTTTTAGCGGCGTACAGAGAATTGAAGGCTATGAATTCACCTTACCTGTCATCCATTTTAGAAGCATTGGAAGAGGCGGTTATGGTGAGTGCGAAAAATATTAAAGGTTTTGGTTTTGATACTTCAGTGGTGATCGCGGCAGATGTTTCGGGTTCTATGCAACAGCCTGTTTCTCCTAAAAGTAAAGTATTGCTTTACGATATTGGTTTGTTAATGTCCATGATTCTTCAGTCACAGTGTAAAAATGTAATCACCGGTATGTTCGGTGACAGCTGGAAAAGAATTCCGATGCCTAAAAACGGTATTTTGAGAAACGTTAATGAATTTTACAAACGTGAAGGTGAAGTCGGTTATTCTACAAACGGTTATCTGGTTATTGAAGATCTGATCAAAAAGAAAGAAAAGACCGATAAAGTAATGTTGTTTACAGATACCCAATTGTGGAACAGCAATGGAACCAAAAATTCTTTTGAAGATTCCTGGAACCGATACAAAAGTATGGCTCCGGATGCGAAATTATATATTTTTGACCTGGCAGGTTATGGAAAACAGCCGCTGGATATCAGACAAAATGATGTATATCTTATTGCAGGCTGGTCAGACAAAATTTTCAATGTATTGAATGCTTTGGAAGACCGGAAGTCTGCCATTCAGGTAATTAAAAAAGTAGTGCTGTAAAAGGCACTGCTTTAATAAATGATGAATGATGATCCATCTTCATTACAATGAGCGAATGAATATAAATAAAACTCAAACTTAAATTCTTCAAAGTATGAAACTTATTAATGTAATTGAAATCTACCCATTAAAATATTCAAAAGAAGAATCCGAATTACCAGATAGTTTTGATTTTCCAGATTCTGAAATTTGGTATAAGGAATGGGTTAAGTCTGTCTCTAGTCTGAATTTTAATTTTGGTCCAATAGATAACAATTCTTATCTTGTTGATATTGAAAAGATTGATGACGATAATTTAGGAATTATTTTAGGAACGGATTTTAAAGGAATCAAACCAGCAGAGCTTGAAGAAGACATGCTCACAGCTTTTGATGGAGGAATAGCTTTGATGGAAGATGGTAGAGCAATGGTTTTGCCTACCTGTTGTGGTGATATTGGAAATATTAAAGAATGGAAAAGAATTCTTGAAGATCAAACTGAAGAATGGAATGAGTTGTGGATCGGCCATCCCTGGATTTTTTATAAAAAAGTGAACGGGAAGGTTCAGTTGTCTGATTATTCTGATGTAAATCTTAAAGATGCAAAAAATATACAAGCGCATATCGAAGTTGATGAATTGGAATTGAAAACTGAATTGGAGAAAGCAGAAAAACAACAAATCAATTTTAAAAATAGAATTTCAAAAATTTTGGAAAAGATGAAGATTAAAAATTTTGATATAATCTCAGAAATATTGACTGGCCTAAACAAAGCGACCTAGGAAACGGAGGCGTTAAAAAAATAAACTATGCGAACGTTAAAAAAATTCTACTGTTTGAGCGCGAGACAATTTTTGAAATATAATAACAATACATAATTCGCGCGAGTTTAGAATTTTTAGAGAGTATAGATTATTTTTAGCTGGAGTTTCCAAGTCTTGAATTTTTGGTTCTTTTGCTTCAAGGCAAAACGAACAGACATAATAAATAAAATTTTGAAATTGCTTCGTCACTTTGGTCCTCCCTATAACAAAAATAATAACAATGTCCGAAACCCATCAACATCAAAGAACCGGAAATCCTTTGATAAAAGAAGATCTAACCCATCTCTGTCGGTGTCCTTGTTGTGGAGCGCCGGATTGTGGTGAAGAATATATGCTCCTGACTGAATCAGAAGGGAGACAGGAAGCTGTACTCTTTGGAGGTGGAACTTTCAGAGGATATTTGAACTACTGGTTTTATGAAGGAATTTCTCCTGAAGAATACAGCCGGTTACCGGAATTTGTGAGACACAATAATGAATGCATCGGCTGGCAGGATATCAGCGCTCAATGTACAGAGATTGATGCAGATGATTTTCTATTCACTTTAGGATCCATAAAAAATGGCAGCCATAAAGAATATCCTGATGAAGATTTTGAAAACTATTATTATCCCGTTTTTTAAAAATTGGTAAAGGAGGTCATGAGAAAAGGGCAAAAATTATACATCAGCATTTAAAAAAATAAAAAATAAAATAAACTGCGTAAAAAGAATGCGCACTTCCGGAATAATTTTGCAGTGTTATTCATCCGGTGCCGTAAGGAAAGAACTTCTTCGACTTCCACTTGAAACAAAGTCTTTCCGCCAGATGCCCGGTAAAAACAGACCAATGCCGTACAATAAGAGTTTCATCGTCAAACTTTCAATTTGAATACATTCAAAAACGCTTATGATTCATTGCTTAGTTTTTAAATTATAATTATGGAAAATATCCTTTATAGAATCGAAAAAGATATTGAAGAAGGCAGAAAGAAAAAAGCATGTGACAGACTCAGAAACCTGATCAATCAATTTCCGGATGACCTTTCTTTAAGAGACAAATTAGGACAGATATATTATGACGCAGGATTTTTGGATGAAGCCGGGAAGTTTTGGATTTTATCTAAAGATAAAGAAATGGAACCTGCAGTGGAGATCTATAAACGTTCATTAAGCTATTCGGGAAATGCTATTTTAAAAGATATTGTTTTCAGAGGGGATAAAAATGTACTGAGTGATTATGCACTTAATGTTTTAAAAGATCTTGAAACGGATAGTTTAAAAAAGACCAATCATATTCCTGAATATAAAAAGAAATATAAACAAGGATCAATAGGTTCAAATGATGAACAAAGCTTTCTGGGTAAAGTGGGTGTCTGCTTATTAATTGGAATGGTAATCCTTCTACCGATTTTAGGACTTATCAAACTTGTTGAACTTTTTAAGTCATTATTTGAATGAAAAATCTATTGATTTTACAATGTAAAAAAAACAGTAACCATGAAAACTTATAAACCATGTCTTAAAGAAGCAGTGTATTGAGGTTAATTCTCAATAGACATGAAAAAATACAAGACATTAAAACAAACTTTCGGGGTCAATGAATACGGACTCATTAATTTTCCAAAGAAAATTTCCGGAATACAGATCTCAAGATTAATGTATGGAATTGAAATGGGTTGTTCGTATTGCTTTCCGCATGGTTTTGAAACGGTTAATTCCCATCAGGAAAAATACCAGAGAAACTGGAAAAAATACAGAAAGACCCGTTGGAAAAATATAAAGCAGGTGCCGTAAAACAGAATTGCTTCGTTGGGGGCAGCAATACAGGTTCGAATCCTGTTCTGGAAACAGATGGCGTAATGGTATCGCTCTGTCGTAAGTTTCTGTTTGACTAAATGCCCTGCTTAAAAATAATCAAGTGTCGTTTTAGGATCGTACTTCGGGATTTTGAAACATTGGGTCGCAGGTTCGATTCCTGCCTTTTCCCTCGAAAAGGAGAAGTAGCTCAGCAGGTAGAGCAAATGCACGGAGATCCTTTCAGTATTACCTTGATTTCAATAAAAGAGTGCCGTTAGAGAAAACTTACTTCGGTTACAATTGGTTCGACTCCAGAATAAACCTGATGGTTTATAAACAGCAGTTTTCCCGCCTTTAGCCTCTTTTTAATTTTAAAAAACTCAGCAGATAAGTGTCGTAGAGAAGAGTTTCTTCGAATTAACGGTCCTAAGGTAGCGTCATTCGGGCGACCGAACTAGCGACGCTGGATTGAAACCCAGCCTGGCAAAAGTTTTCCCCGGAAAGCGGAAGTCTCACGCAGATGTAGAATTGCCGGTTCACTGCCCGATATGGGTAAGAACGACGCTCTGAAAAGAGCAAACTCTTTTCGCCTGTTTCCTTATCTGCTTCAAAACAAACAAGTGCCGTAGAACAGTGTTACTTCGCTCATTACGACGGGGTCACGGGTTCGAGTCCCGTCTCTTCCACAAAAAACACAGTCTATCAATAGGAAGAGTAGCTCAGTTGGTTAGAGCACGACTATACACTTTCGGTTGTTGCCTTGTTTTTACAATATAAAAGTGTCGTAAAGGAAGAAATCCATCGTCACACCTTTGGGGAGGAATAGCGAAGCCGATCACTCCGGCAAGGTTATCCGGTTCGAATCCGGCACGACTGCCCCATTTTTCCTTACCATTACCTTTTATAATAAATGCCGGAGAATTATTATTCACCGGCATTTATTACTTGTTCTATTTCTTCTTCGAAAGTCTTTTTCCAGTTCATGATCGTTGTTCGGCTGATCTTATAGGTCCTGGACATATAGCTGGTAGAAAAACCATGCTTATTTTGATACTGTAAAAGCTTGAACATTGTTTTTTTGTCATATGTTTTAAGCTTTTGGTTGTTGATCTGGCTTTCTTTAGACTGGGCAAAAATCTTATCGTTAAAATTCAATACATCTTCAGTCGTATTCAGTTTTCCCAGAAGTTCTTTGATCTTGGGATCCTTCAGCTTTTCCGGATGTTCCAGCCTCAGCATATCATAATATATCTTCTTGTAGTTTGGACGCATAATAGGTCTGTTTATCCGTTAGTATTATCATTATTTTTCTGAAGCCAGCGGTGAAGTGTGCTTTTCGGAATAGAATATTCTTTGATAACTTCTCCGTAGGTCATTTCACCGGATGAAATTCTTTTCATGATAAAATCTTTGATCTCCTGGGTATAGATATTTTTTCTGAAATAAGGGATTTTATCAGATTTCTTCTGATTCTTGTTTACGGCAGACGGCGGTGCATACAAGATCAGGTGTGAACTATAAAGCCTGAAAAAATCATATTCCAGCAGCTTGCTCCATCTCAAAAGAAGATCTGTATCTATAGATCTGCTTTTGTAAACATTTTCAATGAACTCATCATTCTTATTGAGAAAATTACAGATCCTCTCCATGGGTACCTCATTTTCATCAACCATCTCCTTGATAAACTTTCCTATGTGAATTTCTTTATATAACATGTGTTGAGTACTATTTTTTGTTTAATTCATGAATTAAAGTAAACAGATGATATATTACACTCTTATGGTGAATGAGCAGACTGTTTGAAAAATAAAATTACACTAAGAAAATCTCAGTGACAGCAAAAAGGGAAATATTAAGTTCAGTGCTATACCTGGTGTTTGTATAGCCGGCAGTTTGTAAGGCGATCTGCCGATCATTTAGTTTTCAGGTTATTTATGGGTCTTAAGAATACTTTCTGTCTTCCATTTCTTTTTGCGGTATTCCTATTCAATTGATCTCTTCCATGCTTCAGACTTCTTTGCTGTAAGAATAATATATAACCTATTAAAGCTCTTTCATGCAGTTTTATTCGTAATATTTTTAACTATTGACCTTAGTGTAAACAGACCTTTGCATCGGTACATTTTTTAATGAATAGTAAATAATCTGTTTGTTCGTTTTCAAATTTAAATAAAAAATAGAACCTAATTCTCAAAAAGGGATAAAAAATCTCCTTAAATGCAAAATTTAATTAAAATTAACATATTAAATACACGTATATGTGAATTATTTTAAAATTTTCGAATTGTATCAAAAAAAAGAAAAAAATACTAATTGTATTCCATTCCTCAAGTATATACCTTTGCAGTTCAATGAAAAATACCATAAGCTTATTCGATTTCTCGAAAAAAATAAATTATAAGAACGAACTTCTGGCGGGCTTCACAGTCGCTATGACCATGATCCCCGAATCCCTTTCTTTTGCGATCCTGGCCGGACTTTCTCCGCTCACCGGGCTGTATGCAGCCTTTATGATGGGAATCGTCACCGCAGTTTTGGGCGGCCGTCCCGGAATGGTTTCAGGAGGAGCAGGAGCTACTATTGTTGTATTGATTGCTTTGATAAAATCCCACGGGATAGAATATCTTTTTGCAGCTGTTGCTCTTGCCGGAATATTCCAGATGCTGGTTGGGTTTTTTAAGCTGGGAAAATTTGTCAGGCTTATTCCGCAGCCTGTGATGTACGGCTTTTTGAATGGTTTGGCCATCATTATTTTTATGGCCCAGGTCGAGCAGTTTAAAATCACAGACAGTACCGGAGTGTCCAGCTGGCTTCAGGGAGCACCTTTGTATATCATGGCTGGATTAACAGCTCTTACGATTGCTATTGTCTATTTTTTTCCAAAGATCACAAAAGCAGTTCCTGCATCTCTGGTTGCCATTATCGTAGTTTTTGCAGTGGTTTTGGGTTTTAATATTCCTACGAAAACAGTAGCAGATATTGCCCATATCAGTGGAAGCCTTCCAAGTTTCCATATTCCTCAGATTCCTTTTACTTTGGAAACGCTGCAGATTATTTTTCCCTATGCTTTGGTGATGGCTGGGGTAGGTCTTATCGAATCTCTTTTGACATTGTCTATGGTGGATGAGATTACCAATTCGAAAGGGAATGCCAATAAAGAATCAGTGGCGCAGGGAATAGCTAATATCACCAACGGATTTTTCGGAGGAATGGGAGGTTGTGCAATGGTAGCACAAACATTGGTGAATCTCAATGCAGGCTCAAGAGCCAAACTGTCCGGAATTATCGGTTCAGTCATGATCCTGATGATCATCTTATTCGGAGCTCCTTTTATTGAAAAAATACCGATGGCTGCACTGGTAGGTGTCATGATGATGGTCGCTATAGGCACATTTCAGTGGGTGTCTATCCGGATTGCCAATAAAATGCCGAAGTCTGATATATTTGTTGGAATTACAGTAGCTCTGATAACGGTTGTCCTTCATAACCTTGCTCTTGCCGTACTGGTAGGAGTTGTTATAGCTGCTCTTGTCTTTGCTTGGGATAATGCAAAAAGGATTCGTGCAAGAAAATCCATCGATGAGAATGGAGTGAAACATTATGAAATATATGGTCCCTTATTTTTTGGTTCAGTAACTGCATTCATGGATAAATTTGATCTGATGGATGATCCGGATGAAGTAGTCGTAGATTTTAAGGAAAGCCGCATCGTGGATATGAGTGCCATTGATGCCCTGGATAAACTGTCTAAACGTTATAGCCAGCAAAACAAAAAGCTCTATCTGCGTCACCTCAGTGAAGACTGCCGTAAAATGCTGAAAAATGCAGAAGCAGTGATTGAAGTGAATATCCAGGAAGATCCTACGTATAAAGTGATGCCGGAGAGGTAATTAATGAAAAATTAAGATTGAAAAATTAAAAGATTTAGAGATTCAGAAATTTAAAAATCTGTTTCAACTGAGAAATCTGTGGAAAGCAAAACATCAACCACAAAAGTCACAAAAGTTTTTTCAAACACTTTGGTTATTTTAAGTTGAATGTATTTTACTTATAAAGTGCATTAAAGTTTTATGAAAATCTCTGATTTTCTCTTATGTGATCTTATTATTTTCAGGATGATAAAACTTTTGAAACTAAAGTGGTCTAAAGTGTTTAAAAGCGTAACCTTTTGTGACTTTTGTGGTTAAATAGTACGCAAAATTCACAATTGACCATTCACATTTCACCCTGCAATAACCAAACAAGGACTGTAAAATCACTTTACAGCCCTCGTTTTTTAGGTTATTAATGTATTCGCAATAAAATCAGGCACTAAAGCATAGTGCGAAAGTTTCATGCTGATCGAAGCTCTTCCGCTTGTCAGAGTTCTCAGATCGGAAATATATCCAAACGTAGAGGCCAACGGAACTTCCGCGGTGAAAATCTTTCTTCCTGATCTTTCATCAATGGACGAAATAATTCCCCTTCTTCGGTTGATATCAGCAGTTACGGCGCCCGTGTACTCTTCAATGCTCTGGATCTCAACCTGCATGACCGGTTCCAGAAGCTTAGGACTGCATGTTAAAGCAGCCGCTCTGAATCCGTCTCTCGCGGCATTTTCAAAATCATACGCTGCAGAATCCTGAGCATGGAAAGAACCATCCAGAAGTCTGATCTTCATACTTTCCAGAGGATAACCTTTCAATGGTCCGTTTTCCATGGCTTCTCTGAACCCTTTTTCTACAGAAGGAATAAATTCACCAGGAATAACCCCTCCTTTGATAAGATTAATGAATTCCAATCCCGGTTCGTTATGCTCTCTGGGACCCATTTCAAAAGTGATATCAGCAAACTGTCCGCTTCCACCATTCTGCTTCGAAAGCTTTTCCCTGTGGGTTCTCGTTTCCGTTAAAATCTCACGGTAAGACACTTTAGGTTTCCCCTGATTGACTTCTATACCATGATTCAGACGGATCTTTTCCAGAGTGACCTCAAGGTGAAGCTCACCCAGACCACTCAATAAAGTTTCTCCGGTTTGTCGGTCTCTTTCAACCACCAAAGACGGATCCTCTTCCTGGATCTTAGCTAAAACTAAACCGAAAGATTTCTCGTCACTGTTCGTCTTAGGCTCTATCGAAACCCGGATAACAGGAGCAGGAATGGTAATCGCTTCAAGAAGTACAGGTTGATCAACCGCTGATAAAGAATCTCCTGTTTTAGCATCTTTTATTCCTGTTAAAGCAACGATGTCACCCGCTTTTCCTTCCTCTATCGATAAGGTTTTATCAGACTGCATCTTCAGAATTCTCGATATCCTGAAACTTTCACCTGTTCTCACATTCAGAACCATATCGCCGGATTTTATCGTACCGGAATACAGACGGAGCATGGCAAGCCTTCCCATATGTTTATCGATCACGACTTTAAAAACAAGACCTGAAAAAGATTCCGTTTCATTTCTTACCAATTCCACCGCTTCTTCTGTTTCAGGATCTTTCCCCTGAACGGCAGGAAGCTGATCCGGTGCCGGGAAATACGTGACGACCGCATCCAGAAGAGGCTGTACGCCTTTATTTTTAAATGCCGAACCACAGAGGACCGGAACCGCAGCACCTGATCTGCAAACTTTTTGTAAAGCTTCAGTGATCATTTCCTCAGAAATCCTGTTTTCAGTATCCATGAAAAGCTCAAAGAACGTTTCATCGTGTTCCGCAAGGGTTTCCATTAATTTCATCCTGTATTCATCAGCATCCGCTTTGTGATCCTCAGGGATTTCCTTTTCAATAATGGTTTCCCCGTTTTCATCGGCCCAGTACAAAGCTTTCTGTCTGATTAAATCAATCACTCCCTCAAATTGGTCTTCAGCTCCAATCGGGATTTGAAGAGCCATAGGAACTGCATTCAGTTTCGTTTCAATTTCCTTGACAACAGCAAAGAAATCTGCTCCAATCCTGTCCATTTTATTAATGAAGCATATTTTTGAAATTCCGTGTTTCTCAGCCTGGAACCAAACATTTTCGGTTTGTGGCTGAACTCCTGATGAGGCACAAAAAACAGCAACGACGCTATCCAGAACTCTTAAAGAACGTTCGACTTCTACTGCGAAATCAATGTGTCCGGGCGTATCGATGATATTGATGTTATATACTGTTTCTCCTTTTTCCCATTGTGTAGAAACTGCCGCGGATGAAATGGTAATCCCTCTGTTTCTCTCCTGGATGTCTTTATCCATAGTCGTATTTCCATCATCTACATTTCCGATCTTATGAATGAGGCCTGTGTAATAAAGAAGCCTTTCCGTTAAAGTGGTTTTTCCTGCATCTACGTGTGCTATGATTCCTATATTTCTTGTGTTATATTTCATTTTGCTGAATTTAAATTGTTGATTTTAAGAATACGGTTAGGTATTCTTCTCGTTTTGAGGTCTGAAAATTAGGCAGCAAAAAAGACCCATCTGAATAGATAGGTCTTCAATATATTTTTAGTAATAAAAGATCTAAGGAACTATTCAGATAAATATTGATTGCTGCCAGAGTACACAGCTCTCACAGGGTTACTTAAAGTTATTATATTTATCATTGTTGTTGACATTGTTGATTTTTAATCGGTTGCGAAATTAGATAAATTTTTTAATTGGCAAAAATTTTTTTGAGTTTTTTTTAATAATTGAATTTAAACAAATTGTTAAGCCCGACCGAAACGGGTAGGGAAATCAGTAAAAATTCATAAAAATTTCTTAAAACAGAGAAGTACGTAATGCTTTTCTAAGAAAAATTTTATCTTTGGGAAGAATACCCAGTTAAACACTTGTTGATGATTAAATAATTTTAAATCTTTTTCAAGAAAGCTAAATAAAACTTTTAACTTAAAACTATTGAAAACGGATATCGACATTCACAACCACTGTCATTTTTCTTTTGATTTGTGGCTTACCTTAATCAAATCTCACCCTGAATTTAAAACAAAAAGAGTTGAGCTGTTCACCTCGTTTTTTAATATTGACAAACCTCTTTCTGAAGTTGCGAAAGTTGTAAAATATTATGATGATCTGTGTAATACGATCAATGAAGTGACAGGGGGCAATATTGATACTTATGAAATGTATTTGCTGATTCTGGGCTCACTGGATCTAGATGTAAAACAGTTAGATAAAGAAAAATTAGACGGATTTTATCTGAAAAGCGAAGAACTCTTTTTAGAATATAAGCCTGTTGTCATTTTCGAAAACATAAAAGAGTTTTTTGATCAGATTAAAAATGAAGGGAAGACAGTTAATATTTTAAGCAATACAGGATTTATCAAAGGCAGAACGATGAGGAAATTTCTGATCCAGGAAGAACTGGACCCGTACATAGATTTCCATATTTATTCTGATGAGATTAATATTTCCAAACCCAATCCTCTTATTTTTCAGGAAGTAAAAAATAACCTTAAGGACCAGGATCTTCCCATGCACCGTATCCTGCATATCGGAGACAATCCCGTGGCAGATTATAAGGGAGCAAAAGATTTCGGTTTCAGTGCACACTTACTTAAACACTAAATTGTATGAATAAAAGATACAGCTTACACCCCATTCATTCAGCGGATGAGTTTACTTTTTCACCCGCGGAATACAGCTATTTCAAGTATGGCGATAAGTCGTATGCTGAGAAGTTTGCTAAAGAATTATTCAACGGATTTATCGCAGAACATGCAGAACTTTTAAACACAGAAAAAGAGATAGTAGTTCTTCCAAGTCCGTATATGGCCATTCCTACGGCTTCTAATTTTTTATGTTTTTTCTTTAAAAAGCATCTGGATCTGTACCTGTTTCAGAAAGGAAGAAAATCCAGTATTTTATCTAAGATCAACCGTAATCACACGTATATCACGGATTATGGGAACCTTAATTTTGAAGACCGGAAAAATCTGATCGCCAATGATACTTATTATATCGATAAAGATTTTTTACGCGGAAAACTTTGTATTTTTATAGACGATATAAAAATCACAGGAAGCCACGAGTATACGGTGAACCGGATTTTGAACGAATATGAAGTGGAGGCAGATTTTATGTTCCTCTATTATGCGGAACTGATGAATTTTGACCTTGATCCCAAGATTGAAAACTTCTTTAATTATTATGCGGTAAAGAATATCAAACACGTCGCAGAAGTAATGACAAAGCCAAGTTTTGAATTCAACACAAGGATCGTGAAATATATTTTAGGCCTGGATTCAAGTAATTTTGACTATCTTACGTCTAAAGTAAAAAAGGAGCAGATGGACCTGCTTCTGGAGCTGGCGATCAGCAATAACTATCATTTAATAAAAGAATACGAAAATAACATCAATACTTTAACACAAACGGAACTCTATTATGGCTATTAACTTACAAAAAGGACAGAGAGAAAACATTAACGCACCTAAATTTACTGTAGGTTTAGGATGGGATATCAATAATACTTCTACAGGAACAGGTTTTGACCTTGACGCTTCATTATTTTTGTTGGGTGAGGACAAAAAACTGGTTTCAGACAGTCACTTTATTTTCTATAATAATTTAGAATCTCCGGATAAATCTGTGATCCATACAGGAGACAACCTTACCGGTGAAGGTTCAGGAGATGATGAGCAGATCAAGATCGATCTTACAAAAATCGATGCAGCGATTCAGGAAATTACAGTAGTGGTAACGATCCACGATGCTGATGCAAGAAAGCAGAACTTCGGACAGGTAAGAAATTCTTTCATCAGAATTTTCAACTCAGAAACAAACGAAGAAATTCTGAAATATGAATTAGATGAAGATTTCTCTATTGAAACTGCTGTGGAATTCGGAAGAATCTACAACAAGAACGGAGAATGGAAATTTGAAGCTGTTGGGGCAGGTCAGAGAGACGGCCTTGACAAATTCGTATCAATTTATCAAAAGTAATTATGGACAATCAGGAAAATCAACCCATAGATCCAATGGGATCCATTGAACCTCTTAAAACATTTGAACCTGCTCCGATGGCTCCACCGAGCCAGCCTGTACAAAATACAGCACCGGCGGTTCTTGTGGACAAAGAAGGGAATGTAAATCTGACTCATTTACAGATAGAAGAGCGTAAGAAATATGAAGTTCTTGCAAATTCTATCGATGAGACCAATCCTGGTTCCATCGTGAACTATGGAGCAGAGCTTCAGAAAACTTTATCCAACCAGAGTGACAGTTTCTTAGGGAATGTAAGAAGATCCAACTCAGGAGAAGTAGGAGTGCTTATCAATGATTTATTGGTAGAGCTTAACTATGTAGACGTTGATGAACTTCAGCAAAATAAAGTGAAAAGCTTCCTGAGCAAGATCCCGTTCATGAAAAAGGTCATGACGCAGGTGGAAAACTTGTTCACGAAATATGATAAGATCATCAACAATATCGAGCAGATCGCTCATAAAGTAAATGCGGGAATTATCACTTCTACTAAAGATAATGCGGTTCTTCAGACTATTTTTGAGAGCAATGTGAATTCCATTAAGGCAATTGAAGATTTGGTCATCGCCGGAAATGTAAGAATGGAAAGAGCAGCCGGAGAGTTAGCTCAAATGGAAGCGGATCCGCAGACCTATCAGGACTATCAGATTGCTGATAAAAGAGATTTTATCGCAAGATTAGACAGAAGAATGGCTGATCTTAAAGTAGTGCGTATCATTATGATGCAGTCACTTCCACAGATCAGACTGGTACAGAATAACAACGTTTCTATCGCTGAAAAGGCACAGACGATCCTTACCACAACACTTCCGGTTTGGAAAAATCAGCTTTCACTAGCGGTAGCGATGTACAGACAACAGCAGAATATCGAGATCCAGCAGAAAGTATCTTCTACTACAGAAGCAATTCTGAAGAAAAATGCAGAACGTTTGGGCCAGAATTCAGTGAATGTAGCCAGAGCGAACGAACAAACAATCGTATCTGTAGAAACATTGAGAGAAACGACTTCAATGCTGATCAATACATTGAATGAAGTGAAGCAGATCCAAAAACAAGGTGCTGAAGGCAGAAGAAAACTGGATCAGGATCTTCAGACACTGGAGCATGAATTAAAAGCTAACGTCAGAGGTTAATTAACAGAATATCAAGGTGGGAGATGATGCGGCAGCCATAATGTCTCAGAGCAGAAGAAGATTAACAAAGCTTAAACTTCTGGCTAATTTTTTTGAACATATTGACATCATATCTATTTACATCAAAACAGATATCATCCATAATTTGTTCCAGGAAAATACCGCTCTGGACTACAATAAGCTTGAACTTTTCCACCTGCAGTATACCGACAGCCTCATTGAACTGCTGACAAAAATAAAACGTCAGAAAGAAAATGATATGCTGGCTGTCCTTAATGAAATTGACGTTAATAGTAAATATATTGAAGGTTTTCAAGAAAGACGTGTAGACAGTTTTCAGACCGATCGGAAGATGTACAGCGGTATATTTTCCCAACATCTGAAAATGCTCTATAAGGATCTTACAGAAGATATCTTTACAGCAGACTGGAACAATGTCCTGTATTTCCATAAAAAATACGGACAGGAATTTTACAGAACAAGTACGGATGAAGAGCAGTTGAAATCCCAGCCTTTTCCAGCTTATCAGTATAAAGACTATACGATAGAAAGGAAGCTTTTGGGGAGATTGAATATCCAGAGTTTTAAAGTACGGTTTGTCTGCGGTTATCTGATCGGGACCAATGAGTACGAGCTTTTCAAAATATTTCAGTCTGATGACCATTTTATTTTCGGTATCGATGATAAAAAGCTTTACCTGTTCGATGGAGATCTTGAAAAACTGGATGTTTCCGAGAACCAGTCGAACCAAAGTGCCATCATCAACCAGCTGAAAAGAAAAAATGAACTGCTGGAAAACTCCATCAACGAAAGGAAACGAACGATTCCCGCAGAAGTGGAAAATGTGCTGAAAGATTATCTTAAAAACCTTGAAAATATAGACATTATGAGCAAAATATTTGATTTTGATGAAGAAACGAATATCCTGCGCGCGATGCTTAATTTAAATTTGAATAATAATTAATACGGAATTTGATAGCAAATAGGCTCTGGCACATTTGCGAAAAATAAATAACATACTAAACATAAAAAGATGGCTATTAACTTACAAAAAGGTCAAAGAATAAACCTGAAAAAGGAAAACGGTGCTGATCTTACCCAAGCTTGTGTAGGAATCAACTGGGGAGCAATTGAGAAAAAAGGGCTTTTCGGAACCAAAAAAGAAGCAGTAGACTTAGATGGAAGCTGTATTTTATTTGATTCAAACAAAACGCTTACCGAAGTCATTTATTTCGGAAACCTGAAATCAAGAAACGGTTCTGTAAAACATAGTGGTGACGACCTTACCGGAGATGTAAACGGAGATGATGGATTAGATAATGAAGTGATCACAGTAGATTTCAGCCAGCTGGAGCCTAATGTAGAGCACGTTGCATTGGTACTGAACAGCTACCAGGGACAGGATTTCGGAACGATTCCTTTTGCTTCGATCCGTATCTATGAAGGAACTCCTACGAACGTAAGAGAGGTTTTCGCTAAATATGATATCGCCAACGATGCTTCTTTCAAAGGACACGTTGCCATGGTAATGGGAGTTTTCTATAAAAGAAACGGCGAATGGAAGTTCAATGCGATCGGAGATCCTACTTCAGATAGAAAACTGGAACAGACGATCCAGACGGTTCAGGCCAACTATTTATAATCAATGGATAATCAGTAAGAATGAGCTTTGGTTCGTTCGGAAAAAATGAATAGTTTTACAGGCTTTAGCCAAAACTTATTTTATCTATTGATCTCAAATAAAAAATATTAAAAATTAGCAATATTTGTGCATACTGTACATCTATTGCTTTTATCATATAATAACATAAACTGAAGTGGAACATCAAAGTATTTTAGAATTGCACCCGGGCTTGGTGTGGGGATTTGCGGTAACAGTGGTTATCATGCTACTCCTGGATTTAGGAGTATTCAACAAAAAAAGCCATGAAGTATCATCCAAAGAAGCTACCATCTGGTCTATCGTATGGATTTCATTATCCATGATATTCTCCGGAGTAGTGTATTGGGTTTTCAATACAGACGGAAGCCCTGGAAGTCATGCTATAGCCGTAGAGAAATTTACGCAGTATCAGGCAGCTTACTGGATCGAAAAAGCCCTTTCTGTGGATAACTTATTCGTATTCATCCTAGTTTTCGGATTCTTTAAAGTTCCGAAATACCTTCACCATAAAGTTCTCTTCTGGGGAATCATTGGGGCATTGGTATTCAGGGCGATATTTATCTTTGCAGGGGTAGGACTTATTAACCTGACTTATCTTCCTGAAATGAATGTTTTCGGAAAGGCAGTACAAATCAACGTGGTAATGGCCCTATTCGGTCTGTTCCTTGTCTATGCCGGGATCAAATCCTGGGGTGACGGAGACGGCGATGATGATGAAGATTACAGCAATACAGCAGGAGCAAGGCTGATCAAAAGCTTCTGGAAAGTTTCCGATAATTATGATGGGGATAAATTCTTCACAATTCAAAACGGAATCAAGATGGCAACACCGCTTTTAGTAGTGGTTGGGGTTATTGAATTTACCGATGTTCTTTTCGCGGTAGACTCTATTCCAGCGATTTTCGCCATTTCCAATGATCCGTTTATCCTGTATACATCCAATATTTTCGCCATCTTAGGATTGAGATCATTATATTTCCTATTGGCGAATTTTATCCACATGTTCAGCAAGCTTTCTTACGGACTGGCTATTATCCTGTCATTTATCGGGGTAAAAATGTTGATCGCACCATGGATTCATATTTCGTCTCCGGTTTCATTGGGAATCGTAGGAGGAGTGTTATTGCTTTCTGTTCTTTTATCCATTATGTTCCCTGAAAAGGAAGATGAGGAAAAAGAGAAATTAGAAAAATAAGAACAACAAAACCCTATTATATTGAAAGGCTTTACAATCTGTAAAGCCTTTTTTATTTTTAAAAATTCACCAAACCATCTAAAAATTACTATTCACAACGGCAACTTACGTTACTCCATGCAGCAGCTTATTAATTTTCCTCCTCGTCTGTACAGATACTTTATAAGCCTCATCACGCAGTTTCTGTATCTTTCCGACAGGCTGGAAAAATATCTTGCTTTCAAATGGATTGAATGAAAGCAGTTCATTGGTACAGCCCCGTGCATCCGGAAGTTGGCCTTTATCTATTTTCACTTCCCCGATTTTAATAAAAGGAGAATTTTTCCACTCCACATTCAGTTTGTTGATGGGTTGATCTTTAAGATTATAGCAAAACTGGATAAGAACATCTGCTGCGTAATCATGATCCTGGAAATAGCTTTTCAGAGCTTCTTTCATTTTTAATTTTCTGCCGAAATTTTTGTCTACAGATTTTGGGACCAGTTTTATCTTGATCATGTGGTCTCCAAGACGATAAGCTCCCACAGAATGATAATCAAAAGACAGAATAAAATCATTCCTTTTACTTAATAATTTAAAAATGTTTCTGGCAAACGAGAGGGTGAAAACATAAGGGATTACTTTTGCAGCCTGCGCTGTCAGCGAAAAAAAACTGCTCCATTTTTTAATATAAAACCTGTTGACAGCAGTAAATAGTTTCAAAAAATGAGAAACCGAATTGGTGGGGAATAAAGGAAAATTAACCAAAGGAAAATTCGCGATCAATCCGCCTTTCTCGTCTTTTATTTTGACGGCAAATCCGTAAGCAGGAATATCTTTTCCCGTATTTTTAATCTTCAGGTTCGCATTGGAAAGCCTGATGGTAAGGTCAAATTTTTCGTTGTCAAAAAACGGAAGAAGATCTTCAGGAATGTTTTTGTCGATAAAAAAAGTACCCTCAGCGGCAGCATAAGTTTTGGCGTGGGCATTTCTGGTGGCATAGTTGACATCGCTTATGGAAGATGATTGTTCAACGAAATCTGCAATCGTCTTTTTATTGATTTCCAGAAGTTCTTTTTCCTCTTCGGTAAGCTCATCAAATTCCTTATTATATTTTAGTGGTTGTGGCATTTAGTTTTTAAATTCAATTATAACGCCAAGTTTCGGAATCTGCGTTAACCCAATGTTAAAATTATTTGAATTTTAAGGCAGATAGGCAGATTCGGGCAGAAGTTGTTGCTACTCTGTGATTTAGGTGAAAGGAGGGGAGGTGGAAGGAGGAAGATGGAAGGATTTATGGTTACCCTTTAACCGGAAGACTTTTAAATTTATTTTTTAATTATACATTATACATTATACATTATACATTATACATTATACATTATACATTATACATTATACATTGCCCTTTAAACTCGCAACTAAAACCCCGAAACCCATAACTCGTACCCCATCACCCACCACCATAACTCCTATCCTTCGGCTTCCCTCTTCCATTCTCTACAAAACCCCTATCTTTGTAAAAAATATCAACAATGGGAGTAGCAGATATGTTATTTAAAAAGAAAAAAGAACTGGCAGAAAAGAACCTTAACGACGGTAAGGAATATATGATGGAATATGGTAAAAGAGAAAGTGTTGTACAATTGCCAAGCGGTTTACAGTACGAAATCATTACCGAAGGCGATGGCGCAAAACCAGGTCCTAAATCCACAGTAAAATGCCATTACCACGGAACGACAATCACCGGAAAAGTATTCGACAGCTCTGTAAAAAGAGGAACTCCTGCATCTTTCCCTTTAAATAAGGTAATCAAAGGATGGACAGAAGCCCTTCAGTTAATGCCTGTTGGAAGTAAATGGAGACTCATCCTTCCTCCGCATTTAGCATACGGAGATCAGCAGATCAGCAAAGAAATCGGACCTAATTCTACCCTTGTTTTCGAAGTGGAATTGTTAGATATCAAATAATCCTGCTTAAAAATAGCTTAAAAAATTTACCCGGATTCGGGTAAATTTTTTTATTTGTATTATATTCGTGCTGATCAATTTCAAAGAATAAAGATTGTTGTAATTTTTTAAGGTTTCAGGGAACCCCGAAAGATGGTGTACAAAATATGCAGTTTTAAATTTTATCGGAGATAAATTTTTTGCGTCTTAAAAAGAGTAAACCATTAAATCTCTTTACGCCTTTGCAATTACCCAACGTTTTCACACAAAGAAAAAATATAAACTGAATGAAAAAACTCTTTTACCTTTTGGCTATATTCAGCTTGTTGACTTCCTGTGTTTCCAAAAAGAATCAGGTCATCAGGCAGAATATCCTTACTTTGAAAGACAGCTATTGTAAGGCGCCTTTTAAGTATAACTACAGCAACAGAGTTCCATCATATAATTCTGATTCTATTTTAGCAGCCAATAAAGAACTGAAGGAACTATTTTCTGATCAGAGTATTCTTATTCTGAATGCTTTGGATAATCTCGATGAAGTTCATAAAATCATTGACCTGAAAAAAGATTCCTCCATAACCGCTCAGGTTAAAGTCTTACAGCTTAAAAGCAAAATCAATAGTAAAATCACCATTGCGCTTACAGAACTGGATGCAGTGGCTGCAGAATTCGATTGTGAAGGCGAAAGGGTAGCACAGATCGGGAATTATGTGGATAACCTTAATGATTCCAGAAATAATAAAATGATCCTCTATTCCATTGTGACAGGAGCAGCCGCTTCTATTGCAGGTGGGATTGTTTCAGATGAGGGATGGAGTAATGCGATTGATATTGGTGGGGGTGTTGTAGGAGCCGGTTTTGGTCTTGCCACTCTTAATCCGAAAGGGAAAAAGGTAGAATTTATCCATCACAGAAATCTTCTGAGAGATATCTGGAAAGAAAAGTTGGAGTCCCCGAATTTTCCGCCATTCATTTGGTATATGTATACGGAGAAGAAATTTTCCAATAAAGAAACGCATTCTATTATTGGCAATATGAAGGAAAGGTGGCTGCATTATCAGTTTGATGACAGTAAGATAGAAGCCGACCAGTCTGTCATCTTTAGTGATGGAGGGTTTTACAGAGCAGATGATCTTCATAACCGCGCAGCAATGCTCAATCAGATGCAGTCGGCAACACGAACAATTAACCAAAATATCAATTATCTGCTGCTGGATCTGGATAAATTAATCCTTTAAGAAAAATTTAACTGTAATAAAATTTGTTACATTTAAAAATTTGTCTATCTTTGCCCTGTAATTACAATGAACAATACAAGATTTGCTACGGCAATACATATCATGACCTTATTGGCAAAAAGTCCTCAGGAGTGGCTCACTTCTGAATGGATGGCGGGCAGCATCAACGTAAATCCAGTGATTGTCCGTAAGGAGATCAGCGTATTGAGAGAAGCAGGTCTTATTGCCAGCAGACAGGGGAAGGATGGTGGAAGCCAGCTTGCTAAGAGTGCAGATCAGATTAGTATTTCAGAGATTTACAGAGCGGTAAAGAATACCGAAGTTTTAGGGAAAAAAAATCAGAATCCTAATCCGGCATGTAGCGTAGGTAAAGAAATCAATAGTCATTTAAATACATTATTTGAAGAAACAGATCAATTGGTTACTCAGTTTTTAGGAGATAAATCCCTGAAGGAATTTTCGGAGCAGTTCGAATAAAATTTTTTTAACCATAAATGTAACAAGTTTTATTACAATTTAATTTTAAAATAAAATATTATGAAAAAAGTATCAGTAATCGGTGCAACCGGTTTTGTAGGAAAAAAAGTAGTCAATGAATTAGCAGAAAGAGGATATGCTGTAGAAGCTTTGGTAAGAGATGCTTCTAAGGTAGAATCACAAGAAAATGTAACAGCAAAAAGTGTTGACGTAAATAACACAGAAGAACTTGCAGAAGCTTTGAAGGGGAGTGATGCAGTAATCAGTGCATTCAACGCGGGCTGGACAAATCCAAATCTTTACAATGATTTTCTAAATGGTTCCATTAATATTGAAAAAGCAGTAGAAAAGTCAGGCGTAAAAAGATTAATCGTAGTAGGAGGGGCAGGAAGCCTTTATACTCCGGACAACGTACAGATTGTAGATACTCCGGATTTCCCTGAAGCTTACAAACCAGGTGCTACAGCAGCAAGAGATTATTTAAACAAAATCAAAGAAAACAGTACCCTGGACTGGACTTTCTTCAGCCCTGCCATTGAAATGAACCAGGCGAATGTAGGAGAAAGAACAGGTAAATACAGAACCTCTTTGGAAACTCCTGTTGTTGATGAGAACGGAAGAAGCCGTCTTTCTGTGGAAGATGTTGCAGCCGTTTTGGTAGACGAACTGGAACAGAACAACCATATCCGTGAGCGTTTTACAGCAGCATACTAATTCATAAAAAAATAGACAATGTTAAAAAAGAAATTATTATCACTATTGACCCTACTTGGATTTGTAAGTATAATGCTGGCAGGGAATTTAAAGATTAAGGTTTACAATCCTGGCCCCAAGGCTATTTTTCCCATTACGTCTACCATTGTTTACGGAGATAAAGATGCTATACTGATTGATGCCCAATTTCAAAAGCAGTATGCAGAGCAGTTGGTAAAGGAGATTAAGGCAACAGGGAAAAACCTGAAAACAGTTTTTATTTCCCACAGCGATCCCGATTTTTATTTTGGTTTAGATGTCATTAAAAAGGCATTTCCGAATGTAAAAATCATCTCAACAGCGCAGACCGCTTACCTTATATCCGCTTCAAAAGATGATAAAATGGCGGTATGGAAACCACAGCTGAAAGAAGATGCTCCCTCAGAGATCATTATTCCGGAAGCGGCTAATGCAATTCCTGATTTAGAAGGAAACAAGATTGAGATAAAACAAAATGCTGAAGATCCTGCTCACAGTTTTGTATGGATTCCATCTTTAAAAACAGTGGCCGGCGGTATTTCTGTTTCTGTAGATTCCCATATCTGGATGGCAGATACTCAGAATATGAAGGCGATTGATCAGTGGATCGGACAGATTGATGCGATGAAAGCATTACAGCCTCAACAGGTCGTTCCTTCTCATTTCGCAAAATTGTCCCTATCTCCTCAATCTCTTGATTTCGTTAAAAACTATCTTGAAAACTATAAGAAAGCAGTCACTGAAAACAAAACATCTTCCGGTGTTGTAGATTTTATGGTTAAAAAATATCCTGATCTTCATGGAAAAGATGAACTGGAAATGGGAGCGAAAGTTTTCTTTGGAGAAATCGATTGGGATCTGAGATCACCGTATCCGGCCATAGGAAACAAAGTAGAAGCCGATTTCGGAACGTTTAAATTCCTCCTGAATTTCAAGGACAATAAAGAAATGTCTTTCACAGGAATTTCCGGAAACGTAAAAGGAAATACAGATACCGTACAGTACACTGCTGTAGAAGTGGCAAAGAATGTCTTTATGGTATACTGGCATGAACCAAAACTAGGTTCCAACATCACTCATGTTCAGGATTATAACAAAAATATAATTTATACTAATATTGCAGAACCTAACGGGTCATTCACTCATCTGAAAGGAACGCTTAAAATCCTGAAATAATAGACTTAATAAAAAACTGCCATCACATGATGGCAGTTTTTGGGTGAATCAATCTTCCACAGATCATTAAGGGTACACAAATTTTTAAACTGAACCATAAGAGTATTGAAGGGATTAAGCTTTGTTAAGAAAATCAGATAGATTTTAAGCAGCTTATCTTCAAGCGAAGCTCATCTTAATCATCTTAAAAACTTAATAGGATCTTAATGGTTTAAAACTCAAATCAAGAGTTTTTTTATAAAATCTTCCACAGATTTTTTCAGATGACATAGATTTTTAGCTTTTGAATTGTATTAAATAACAATTGTCCGAAATGTTTTTAAATTAAGCATAATTAAACCATCTGCTTCATCGAATCAATGTATTGATTCCATCTTTGTCTCCTAAAGCTTACAGTTCATATGATAAACTTTGCGTTAAATAAAATGTTGTCAAATTTTCTGAACCATTAAGTGTATTGAAGGGATTAAGCTTTGTTAAGAAAATCAGATAGATTTTAGGCAGCTTATCTTCAAGCGCAGCTATCTTAATCATCTTAAAAACTTAATAGGATCTTAATGGTTTAAAACTCAAATCAAGAGTTTTTTTATAAAATCTTCCACAGATTTTTCAGATGACAAAGAGTATCTTTTGAATCGTGTTGAATAAAAAATGGCCGTCAAACAGACAGCCATTTTTTTATAGATTCATAAACAATTTCGGATTCACCGGTGTATTGTTTTTATGGACTTCGTAATGAAGGTGCGGTCCTGTTGAACGTCCGGAATTCCCGGATTTAGCGATAACCTGTCCTACTTTTACTTTCTCATTGACTTTAGAAATCAGTTGGGATAAATGACCGTAAAGCGTAGCCAATCCATTTCCGTGAGACACGATGACACAGTTTCCGTAACCGCCTTTCTGACCGGAAAATATAACTGTTCCCGCAGCAGCAGATCTTACATCTGAACCGAAAGCAACCGCAATGTCCAGTCCTTTATGAAACTGCATCTGGTCTGCTTCAGCAGGTGGATTGTTCTTTTCTACAGGAGCTTTAGCTGAAGAATTGCCGGCAACCGCTTTCGTTGAAGCAGCGGCAGGTGATGGTGTCGGAGCAGAAGGTGCTGCTTTAGGCGTTACCATTACTTTTACTTCTCTTTTATTGCCGTAGCTGTCTGTTAATTCGATGATTTTTTCAACGGGTTCAGCTTTTACTTCCGGTTTAGGAGCTGCAGCAGCTACAGGTTTAGATTCTGCGGCACTTGATTTCACAGAAGCAAATACGGTTTTAAAAGGAATTGGATTTTTTCTGATGCCGAAATTAGAGGAAATGTATCCGTCGGTAGGCATTCCAAGTGGAACTTCCATCAGCTTTTTTTGAAGATTCATCAAATATTGGCTGTAGCGGTTGGCTTGTTTGGCCAGATATACAGAATTGGAGATACTGTCCTTACTGAGGATCATCAGCTTTTGATCACTGATGTTTTTGGATTTCAGAAATGAATTAAGCTCAGCCACAGTCTGATCTACCATAGTAAGATCAGTTTTCATTTTTAAATAATCTACACTGTCTTTTTCAGTGTTTATTTTAACGAGGTTCACTTCATACATCTTGTCATCCTTTTCAGAAAATAACCTGGCGATAAAGATGGCCTGTGCAAAAACTACCAGCAAAAGTCCTCCGAGGAGAATATTCACATTCTTCTTGCTGTTTAGAAATTTCTTCATATTTCTTCTCTTAGTATATTACAAAACGGTTTAAGCGTGCAAATTTAATTAAAAATACTCTTTGGAGGATATTTTTAAAGAAAACTTAGTTTTTTCTGTATTTAACGTCTAATTAGATATTTAATTGTGTTGAAGTGTTAATTTTTTCAGAAAGTAGCTTTTATCATAGCCCCAAAGTCCCTGTTCCGTCTTTGTTTTAATATATTTGCAGTTCACATTTCAATTATGGCTAAAAAGAAAATAATTTCAGAATCTTCACATCCGAAAAAGAATAAAAATGAAGTTTCTGTAGGGGTAGTAGGCAGTGGAAGTTTTGCAACTGCTATCGTAAAAATGCTTGTTGAAAACTGTAAAGTGGTACACTGGTGTGTAAGAAGTGAATTCGTAAAAGGAGCTATTGAGCTTCGCGGACACAACCCGTCTTACCTTACGGCAGTTAATTTTAATCTTAAAAGTCTGAAACTTACAACAGATATTAATGAGCTGGTGAGTGCCTGCGATGTCATCGTACTGGCAACGCCCTCTATTTATCTGTCGGATACGATGGATAAAATGACCTGTGAATATGGTGACAAGATCTTTGTTTCTGCGATTAAAGGGATCATTCCTAAAGTAAATGATGTGGTAGCGCATTATTTAAGAGATGAATTCAAAATTGGTTTCAGAAACCAAGCCGTTATAGCAGGACCATGTCACGCAGAAGAAGTAGCGATGGAAAGACTTTCTTACCTTACTGTTGCAGCAGTAGAGGACGAAACAGCAGATAAGCTGACCGGAATTTTCAGTTCAGATTTTATCAAAGTACATTCCAGTAAGGATATCTTAGGAAATGAGTACAGCGCGATCCTTAAAAATATTTTTGCCATCGGGGCCGGAATAGCAAGCGGATTGGGTTATGGAGATAACTTCACTGCTGTTTTTGTTTCCAATGCGATCCGTGAAATGGAAATCTTCCTGGAAGCCATATACGAGGCCCCAAGAGATGTTAATGAAAGTGCTTATCTGGGTGACCTTCTGGTAACAGCATACTCACTTTTCTCAAGAAACAGAAGTTTAGGAAATCTTATCGGAAAAGGATATACCGTAAAATCAGCGATCCAGTCGATGAACATGGTAGCAGAAGGGTATTATGCAGCAGATTCCATCTATAAAACAGCTAAACAGAAAAATCTTAAACTGCCCATCATAGATACGATCTACGCAATCCTTTATGAAGGCAAAAATGCAGAAAAGCAATTTAAAAAACTGACTGCAAAACTGAATTAAAAAAATAAGGCTTTAAATTATTTAAAGCCTTATTTTTTTGAACACTACTGAGCCATTTTAGTAATTGTTAATGAAAAGGAAGACCTGATCAATAGATTACTTCCGGTAAAACCATTTCCCGTATCAAATTCAAATTTTTGTTTGATTGTAGTAGGTACAGTCAATTTTAAAAAGAAAGTTCCCTGGAAAAAAGTGAAAGTATCAGTTAACTGGCACGTTCTGTTAAATTCTGACAAATTCGTATTAGTGGCAGCATTAATCAGATAAGACCTTGTACAGACAAAGTTTTTTGACAGATAAGTTGTGTTTACTGGTCCTGTGTTATTAGTATCAGTAACAGTATCAGTAGAATATCTGAAAATATAAGTTCCTGCCGGCAGGGTAATTGTTGATTTGTCCGCAGCAAGTGAAGCGCCTGCAATTTTATTAACACCCACTACAAGATTGGGAACTACATTATTTGAGCTGTTAGTTGCAATCAATATATTAGGGGGCGTAACGGTGATGTTGGTAAGCGACATAATCTGTGGTTCTGATCCGGCAAGGATCGCTCTCTGCCATTGGTCTCTTATCCAGATGTAATATCCTTTAGGGTAGGTAGATGCTCCGCCTTTGTTATAAATCATTAATCCCTCTGCCGGAGCAGCAACGGGGGTAGAAGTACTGTTCAGAACTGTTAAGTCATACTGAGGAAAAAGGACCCCTTTATTGGATGAATTGATATCTAAAACACTGCTGGCATTTGGGGCGTTGGTATTAATACCGACTTGTGCACTCGTTTTCATATTAAAAGATAAAATAATCAATATGAAGTAGATGGTATGAATATATTTTTTCATTTCCTGTTAATTATTGGTTTAGCGCAGATCTTTGGATATCTACTTTTGCGTTGGTGATAATGATCTCTCCGTTATTAGGAGCGGTACCTCCTGCTCCTGATTGGTAAGTACCTCCTGCCGCGTGCGCGATAGCCGGTAAAAGATTAATAGGTGTTGCAGAAGAAGTTACAAATGAAAAACTCAAATTAAGTGTATGTACTTTGTTACTTGCAATAGACATCGCATTGATGCTGAGTGTTTTCCCATACTGAGTACCTGTACCTGGATCTATGAGTTTTAGAGTGTATTGATGCACATGCAGAGGGGTTCCTCCTATACCTGCCGTCGTGCTTTCTTGCGTATCTCTTATGTCTAAACAAAGATTTACAAGATATCCGCTATTTCCTGGCAATGTAATAAGTCCGGTGCCGGAATTGTAAGATGCACCAATATCATTAGAAACAACTGTAAAAGCTGCATCATTGAAATTTTTGTAAGTACCATTGGCAACACCTCCCAATACAGTGTAATCTGTGGATCTTTGCAGGACCAGATAACTGACAAGATTATACGTATCCGCTACCTGGTTCCATTTGCTGTTCTTCCAAATATAGAGTCCGGGGCCTATTGTATTTCCTTTATTGTAGACAACCAGCCCATTTGCAGGTGAGTTGACGGGTGAAGTATTATTCAGAATGTCGATAATGTCTACCCTTGGGAGTAGGACTCCTTTGTTAGTATTACTAGATACTTCTAATACTGCGGAGCTGTTGACACTGGTTTGCCCTATAGCAACCTGTGCACAGATCATATTAGTAAAAGCTAATAATAGGGGTAAGATATAATTTTTTTTCATGTTTTTAAAGCTTAGATATTTTAATGTAAGATTCGTCTCCGATAACGTTTACCAGGTCATAGAATGTACTTCCCTGCATTCTTCCAAGGTATAATCTTAGTGCTCCTATGATATTGGCATCAGCATTAGCAGGGATACTGTAATAGAATGACCATGTAGCAAGATGGTTGGTATTCACTTTAGAGACAATGGGAATTTCTTTTCTCGAAGAGGTTCCTGCTGTAAAAACTCCTGTTGAATTATTATACACATCCCTGTAAAAATCTATGAAGTAGCCCATAAGATAGAATGTACTTCCCGTTAAAGGAGCTGTTCCGTTAAATCCTGCAGGGTTTTCTTGTGGAGAGTTAAGATTCAGATTTACTTCTACCAAATAATTTCCTTGTGGTAAAATTAAAGAATAAGCATTATCATTAGGTAATACTTTAAAACCGTTAATATTAGAAACCGCTGATACCGAAAGAGGATTCTTTAAAAGCCTGTCACTGATCCCCTGAATAGAGTTATCCAGTAAAGGTAGGTTTCCAGTAAGCTGTATATAGGCAATCTTGGGGGTGTCTTCAGCATCAAGAGAGCTTTGCCATTGGCTGGTGGTAGAATTAAAGAAATGCAGAGCTTTGTTATTGCTGTTTGCACCTCCATTGTACGCTATCAAACCATCAGCTGGTGAAGCTACCGGAGTAGTAGTGCTGCTTAGATTGGCTATGTTCAAACTTGGAAATAAAAGTCCTTTATTCCCTCCGGATATTACGACAGTTGGTGCAATGGTATAGCCTGTACCTCCACTGTTGATTGTAATACCTGTAATTACACCTCCTGAAACTGTGGCCGTAGCCTTCGCCTTAGAACCTCCGCTTACAACAGAACCTCCGCCATAAAAATTAATGGTGGGGGGGCTTGTGTAGCCGCTGCCTCCATTCGTAATGTTAATTGCAGTGACCACCCCACCAGATACGGTAGCTGTAGCAGTTGCAGGTGTTCCGCTAAAATTTTCAATGTGTAAAATGGCACTGTTGTCCGGTGTGGGCGTGTTGATTCCTACATTTCCGCTTTGCGAAAAGAGTAATGAGGCGAGTAAAATACCCACCAGGTTAAAAATTTTCATCTCTGTTATTTTAAATTCGAAATAATTCTAATACGATTTAATGAGTATCGTACTATTTTAATGCAAGTTACATAAATAAACAGTTGTATTTTTGAATATTTTATAGATTTTAATCTAAAAATGTTGTTATTTTTCACTTATTGTGGAGTATTTATTATGAAATATTCATGCATATCACTATTTGTTGATAATTTTTGTTTTTGTAAACAATCGTGCATAGGGACTTTTCTTTGCCTGAACTTAAGTGATCTTATAATTGTATTAGATTAAAATTGAACTGTTTTTGTATTTTATTCGATAAAAATTCACTGTAAAAAAAATAATTTTTTGTGAAATAATGGATCATTTTTCTCCTTTTTGTGGTACCTAAGAGTAGGTTTGTATGTCATTGATTTGAAAAATTAGTTCAGATAACTCAAAAATACGAAAACTTTATGCTGTTAAAATTGATAAAACAAAACTCAGTTTTTAAAACTTTTCCCGAAATTTGATGTAAAATTTAGAATTATGCCACACTCGCTTACAAGCAGAACACCGAAACCAAAATATGACGTTGTACTGATAGGCGGCGGAATCATGAGCGCCACTTTAGCAACACTGCTTCACGAATTTGATCCCAATCTTGAAATTGCCATATTCGAAAGGCTTGGCAGGTTTGCGAAGGAAAGTACTGCAGCCTGGAACAATGCAGGAACGGGGCATTCTGCTTTTTGTGAACTTAATTATACTCCTGAAAAACCGGATGGAACGGTTGAGATCACTAAAGCAGAAAGTATTGCAGAGCAGTTTGAGATGTCAAAACAGTTTTGGGCTTATCTGGTGACCAAAGGATATGTTCAGGATCCTAAAGAATTTATCAATTCATGTCCGCATATGAGCTTGGTATTTGGTGAAAAAGATGCTGAATATCTTAGAAAACGTCATGAAAAGATGTCAGAATCTGTTCTGTTCTCGGGTATGGAATATTCTACAGATCATGAACAGCTCAGAAAATGGCTTCCTTTGGTGATGAGCAAAAGAAATCAGTCTGAAGTGATGGCGGCTACCAAAATGGATATGGGTACCGATGTCAACTTTGGAACGTTAACCAGAAAAATGGGAAGACACCTGCTGGAAGATTCTAATGTTGAGGTATTCCTATACCACGAAGTAAAAGATGTTGATCCGAGAGAAGACGGAAAGTGGGAGATGAAAGTAAAAGACAGAATCCACAATCACAAACAGGAAGTTGTTGCTGATTTTGTATTTATCGGTGCCGGTGGTTATGCGCTTCCTCTGTTGGATAGTTCAGATATTAAAGAAAGTGAAGGGTACGGAGGCTTTCCTGTTTCCGGGCAGTGGCTGGTAAGTCATAATCAGGAACTGGTTGAAAAACATCACGCCAAAGTATATACTCAGGCTACGGTAGATGCTCCGCCAATGTCTGTGCCTCACCTGGACCTTAGAATTATTGACGGTAAAAAAGCACTTCTTTTCGGACCTTTTGCTGGATTTTCCACGAAATTTCTGAAAGAAGGAAGCTATTTGGATCTGCCTGAAAGCGTTAATACTAAAAATTTAAGATCATTATTTGGAGCATGGTGGCACAACCTGCCTCTCACTAAATATCTTATTCAGCAGGTAGCAATGACAAAATCCCAGAGAATGCAGCACCTGAGAGAATTCATCAAAGATGCCAATGAAGAGGACTGGGAACTGAAAGTAGCCGGACAGAGAGTACAGATTATCAAGAAAGATGAAAAAGACGGTGGAAAACTGGAATTCGGAACCGAAGTGGTAGTGAATAAAAGCGGAACCATCGCCTCATTGCTTGGTGCCTCTCCAGGAGCTTCCACGGCAGTATATGCCATGCTGAATGTTCTTGAAAAATGTTTCCCTGAAAAACTACAGGGAGAGTGGAAAGACAAATTGTTGGAAATTGTACCTTCGTATGGACAAAAACTAGCTCACAATCCGGAGCTCACCGAAAAAGTAAGAAACTATACTAAAGACAAATTAGAATTAGAATATTAAAAAAGTGAATGGTGAATAGTCAATTATAAATTCTAAAAAATTGACTATTCACGATTGACTATTGACATTATAAAAAGGTGGAAGAAATACTCGTAAAACCCATTATCGCCAAAGAACTCCTAGAATCTCTTCAAACCAAAATTGAAGAGGAGAAGCAGGTCATTGTACACTGCTGTTTTCCGGCATCGCCATTTTTAGGAAATCTGATCAGAATATGGAATTCTACCTATCTTATTGACAATCAGTCTGAACATAAAAGTAAGCTGATTCATGCTGAGAATATTACGATCTACCCCAATTGGACACCCGTCCCGTTTATGCGGGATTTCTGGTTTACCTTAGTGTTTTCCGGATTGCCGAGAGACTGTAAAAGTTTTAATCTGCAAGAAGTGATTCCCGAAGAAGGCGGATTTTTCGTAGAGTCTATCAAAAGAAATTCTCTGGATGTCTACCGGGTGAAAATTTCAGAATCTTATTAAACAATGAAAGCGCGGGAGGAAAAACTGAAACAGATCATCAGTTGGGCAGAAAACAATCCTGACATTCGCGTTGTATTGCTGACCAGTTCGCTGGTGAATCCTTACGCACCTGTAGATAGTTTTAGTGACCTTGATATAGAGCTGGTCTTTGAAAACCTAAAGGTGTATGAGGCCGATAAGACATGGATATATCTTTTTGGAGCCTGTTTCTATGATAGAAGAAGATGATACTTATTTTGATGGAAAACACGCCATGAAAATGGTCTTGTACACCGATCATGTGAAAGTTGATTTTAAGCTCTATCAAAAATCAGAATTTTTAAAAGACGTTCAGGAAGAAACACTTCCCGACGACTGGGATGTTGGTTATAAGGTTTTGGTTGATAAAGACCAGTTAACTGAAAATTTAAAGCCGCCAACCTATCAGTCGATCATGATCCAACAACCGACAGAACAGCAGTTTCAGCAATTGATGAACGATTTCTGGTGGGATACGACTTATGTGGCCAAATGCCTTAAGCGTGAAGATCTGTTTTATGCTAAATTCATGTCTGAAAATGTGATACGGACAGATTATCTCGTTCCTCTGATCGAATGGTATATTGCCAGTTTTCACGACTGGAAAAATATCACCACCAATAAACATGGCCGTCTTTTCAAAAAATATCTGTCTGCAAAACTCTGGACACAGGTAGAAGCTACGTTTTCAGGAAGTAATATTGAGGATAACTGGTGTGCTTTACATGCCTCTGCAGATCTGGTGCATGAACTTGGAACTGTTTTAGCAGAGAAACTTAATTTTGAATATCCTCAGAAGCATGAAGACGATATAAGAAACTACTTAGATGAGGTACAATCCATGCTCTGATCTTAAGCAAATTCATTTTGTCTGATCAGATTTTCAATACAGTATTCTGCAATAGCGGTAATCGTTACAAAGGGATTAACACCAATCGTTCCCGGAATTAAAGAGCCATCTAAAACATACAGATTGTCGTGATCATTTACCTTTCCATATGCATTGGTAGCTTTACCCAGTACACAGCCGCCCAGCGGATGGTAGCAGACATCTGCCCCGAAACCATTATTAAATAAAAAATGGCTTCTCGTCCCGCCATTGGCCCGATTCATCTTTTTTATAAAATAGTCAGCATTCTCCCTCATTTTAGCCGTATTACTCTGATCCCAGTCTAAATTCAGTTTTTTGGTGTTTACATCATAAGAAACTTCTCCTTTTTTATCCACTCTATTGATCAGCAGATATAGAGCCGTTGCCACATCCATTCCCATCGGGAGGGGAGCGATCTCTGTGAAAAAAGGATGTTCCTTGTCGTCCCAGTTATCTATTCCTCCCACAGGAATCGTAGACTGCTTGGCCCCAGTTCCCCCTGACAAAGGTTTTACCCAGTTTCTGCCCGTCATAAAATTGCCATTATTGCCCCAGTTTTTTCCAATTTGTTCGTGAATCGGAAGGCTAGTGACGGCATGAGACTGTAGCAAAAGTTTCAAAGTTCCCATGGTTCCGGCTGCAAGGATCAGTTTTTTACAGTTGAATATCTTATCAGAAACGACAACTCCGGAAGTGTCGGTTTGCTGAACATTTAAAGTATAGGTTTTATCATCATTAAGCTTAATATTTTCAACACAATGCAGATCCAGAATTTCAAGATTTCCGGTTTCCAAAGCTTTTTTAAGGTAAGTCTTATCCAGACTGTTCTTACCATGGTTATTTCCGTAAATCACTTCCGTATTGAAAGCAGAACGGGGAACTTCATTTTTATATTCCTTTTCCATATATTGAAAGTCATAGACATTCGGAACGCGGATGGTTTTAAAACCAGCTTTATGAGCTTCCTCTTCACCAACACGTGTAAATTGATAATAAGGACAGTCTTTTAAAAATTGCTCACCAATAACATTTACTTTTAATTCTTTATGAACTAAAGGGAAGTAAGTGTTGTAAAACTTTTCAGCATCCAGATCAGGAAAAATTTCTTTAAAGTAACTTTCCTTGGGAGTAACGGCCATTCCACCATTAACCAGAGAACCACCGCCGACACCCCGTCCAACCCAGATATTGATATGCTCAAAATCCATTCTGTCCAGCGTTCCGGTAAAAGGCGTTAAAGAAAAAATATTCATAAACGGAGCAATCGTTTTCTTTTTCAGCCATGCTGCACTTTTCCCGGGTTTCAGCATATTGGAAAATGGAATTCCGGATTTTTCCCAGTTGAGACCCATTTCAAGCATTACCACTTTTTTTCCGGCTTCACAAAGACGCAAGGCCGAAACCGCACCTCCATATCCGCTGCCGATAACAAGTATTGGAGCATCTATGACCTCTTTCTCCCGGCTGTTGGTTTCGGGCTGCATTGCCTGAAACAGATTAGCGTTAAGGAAATAAAAACCTGATACGGCGAGAATGCCCGTCTTGATGAATTTCTTTCTGTCCATGTCCACTATGGGTCAAAAAATATGCTAAAGAAAATAGAACATGTATTATTTAAAACAGATTGTGTCTTTTTATTACAATTTTAACTTTTCATGCCATGAAAAATTCATAGTTTTACTCATAATTTGAAGCGTTCATGAAAAAAATATTAATTATACTTCTGTTATCTCCGCTGTTTATCTTTGCTCAAAAAACAGCTTTAAAGGAGATTAAAGAGATCAAAAAATTCCAGAAAGAACTCAATGCAGAATATCTTAATCCAAAGGAAACACCTTTACGCGGAGACAATTTTACCAATTTTAAAAAACATCCATTCTTTCCTGTAGATTTAAAATACAGAGTGACTGCAAAATTTAGTAAAACTGAAGATCCCCAGCCTTTTGAACTTCCTACCTCTTCCGGTAAAACCAAGTCTTATCGTGAATACGGAAAAGCAACATTTGAACTCGATGGAAAATCTTACACCCTGAATTTGTACCAGAGTCTCGACCTGATTAAGCAGGAAAAATATAAAGACCACCTTTTTCTTCCCTTTCGGGATGCTACCAACGAAAAAGAAACCTACGGCGGTGGAAAATATATGGACCTGAAAATTCCAAAAGGAAATATGATTGTTTTGGATTTCAATCAATCCTATCAACCTTATTGTGCCTACAACGCTTACGATTACAATTGTCCAATTGTTCCGGAAGACAACAAACTTCCGGTAGAGATCAGGGCTGGTGTCATGTATCAGGATATTTATCATCATTAAGAGTATGGTCAGCTTAGATTTTTTTAAACAGGAAGATTTCGCAGCACTTAATTATGCTTTGGATGAAAATCAGAAACAGTATACTTCAACGGTAGAACAGGCTTTGGAAAGAATAAAGGAGAGAAATGATCCTAAAGCTTTTGCAATGACTGTTTTTGAAAATCAGCAACCGTCAGGATTTTTCGTGCTGGATTTTGGGGATGATAAGTTTGAACTAACTGACAATAATAAATCTGTTTTGCTGAGATCTTTATCCATAAATCCCATCTTACAGGGAAAAGGGATAGGAAAAGCTGCCATGCAGATCGTGGATGAGTTTGTGAAGAATAATTTTCCCGGTTGCGACGAAATTGTTCTGGCAGTTAATCAGAAAAATGGGTCAGCCTATCATATTTATCTGCAAACAGGGTATTTGTACGACGGAAAAAGCAGAATGGGAAGAAGTGGTCCGCAATACCTGATGTATAAAAAACTTTAAGAAAAATTTAAATTTAATAATTCCATCCTGCTGAATTGTTTCCATAACTTTGAGTAACATCAAATAATAAAATATGGAAATATCACTTCGTAATCAGGTAGCGGTCGTTACTGGAGCGTCCAGCGGAATAGGCTCTGGAATTGCAAAATCTCTGGCTTCTGCTGGTGCAACAGTTATTGTCAACCATTCTTCAGAAAGATCAACGGATGAGGCGAAAGCTGTTTTAAAAGAAATTACAGATACCGGTGGAAAAGGAATCACCTACCAGTGTGATGTCTCCAAAGAAGATCAGGTGATCAAAATGTTTCAGGATACCGTTTCCCAATTCGGAACCGTAGATATCCTTATCAATAATGCAGGAATTCAGAAAGATTCAAAATTTACCGAAATGACCATCGACCAGTGGAATGCAGTGATAGGAGTGAATCTCACCGGACAGTTTCTCTGTGCCCGTGAAGCGATCAAAGAATTTCTGCGCCGGGGTATAGACCCGTCCCGTTCCATTGCCTGTGGGAAAATCATTCATATCAGTTCTGTTCACGAAATTATCCCCTGGGCAGGACATGCCAATTATGCATCCAGCAAAGGTGCCATAAGAATGCTGATGCAAACTCTTGCACAGGAATATGGAGCCGATAAGATCAGGGTCAATTCTATCTGTCCCGGTGCTATTCAGACACCAATTAATAAAGATGCATGGAGTACACCTGAAGCTTTGAATTCTTTGCTGAACCTTATTCCCTACAACAGAATCGGACAGCCACAGGATATCGGAAATTTGGCAGCTTTTCTGGCAAGTGACCTGGCAGATTACATCACCGGAACCAGCATTTTTGTAGATGGCGGAATGACCACTTTCGAAAGCTTTTCTACAGGAGGGTAGATGCGGTACGGGGTTCGGGGTTTGAGAGCATGAGAGTTTTAGGGTTGAAGAGTGAAATGGTTGCTAGTTTGCTTGTTGTCAGTAATTAAAGTTTCTATTTTATAGTCTGAAATCTGACGTCTCATGTCTCACGTCTTTTCTCTTTATTCTTATCTCTATTCATCAATAAATTTTACAAAAAAGCAATACATGTCCGAAAAACAAAGACTTTCAGAAATTTTATGGAAAAAATGGGGACCATACGTAAGCAACCGCGAATGGGGGCTTGTTCGTGAAGATTACAGCGGAAACGGGGATGCATGGAACTATACCAACCATGATACGGCAGAAGCCAAAACTTACCGATGGGGTGAGGAAGGTATTTGCGGGATCTGTGATGATCTTCAGAAACTGGTCTTTTCCATAGGATTCTGGAACAAGAAAGATAAGATGATCAAAGAGCGTTTTTTCGGTCTTACCAACGGACAGGGAAATCACGGGGAAGACGTCAAGGAGTATTTCTATTACTTGGATTCTACCCCAACACATTCTTATATGAAGATGTTATATAAATATCCACAGAATGCTTTCCCCTATGAAGATCTGTTAAAAACCAATGCAGAAAGAAGCAAAGATGAGCCTGAATATGAATTGATTGATACCGGAATTTTTGATCAGAATGAATATTTTGACCTGTTCATTGAATATGCCAAAGAAAGTGAGCATGATATCCTGGTTAAGCTTACAGTAGTTAATAAATCTGAAAAAGAAGCTCCAATTGTCATACTGCCGACAATATGGTTTAGAAATACCTGGAATTGGGGGTACGATGACTATAAACCTCAGTTGAACAGTGAAGAGGCAGAACACATTGCGATTGATCATAAGGAGCTTGAAATTAAAAATTTCTATGCCAAGCAGTCGCTGAAGACCCTCTTCTGTAACAATGAGACCAATACCGAAAGACTTTATCAATCTGCCAATGAAGCAAAATACTGCAAAGACGGAATCAATGATTTTGTCATTAACGGAAATTCTCAGGCAGTCAACCCCAAAGGTACCGGAACCAAAGCATCTTTTTTTATTGATGAAATACTGAAAGGCGGAGAGTCAAAAACTTTTGAATTTAGAATAACAGATAAAGAATTAAAAGAACCGTTCGCTGATGTCGAAGAAATTTTTGAGTTGAGGAAAAATGAAGCAGATGAATTTTATGCTGAAATTCAGAAAGGGATTGAGTCGGATGATGAAAAAATGGTTCAGAGACAGGCTTTTGCCGGAATGCTCTGGAACAAAATGTTTTATCATTACAATGTCGAAAAATGGCTGAAAGGAGATCCTGCAGAAATGCTACCCCCTAAATCCCGTGAGAATATCCGGAATTACGACTGGAAGCACCTCAATAATGAACATATTATTTCAATGCCGGATAAATGGGAATATCCATGGTATGCGACATGGGATCTGGCGTTTCATACGATCAGTTTTTCATTAATCGATCCTGATTTTGCCAAATATCAATTGAAGCTTTTCCTGTTTGAATGGTACATGCATCCTAACGGCCAGCTTCCCGCCTATGAATGGAATTTTAGCGATGTGAACCCTCCGGTTCATGCCTGGGCTGTTTTCAGAGTATTTAAAATCGATGAATACATCAAAGGAAAACCGGATATTCAGTTTTTAGAAAGTGCTTTCCAAAAGTTGCTCATGAATTTTACATGGTGGGTCAATAAAAAAGACAGCAACGGGAATAATATTTTTGAAGGAGGCTTTTTAGGACTCGATAATATTGGCGTTTTTGACCGTAATATAACGCTTCCGAACGGTGAACAGCTGGAACAGTCAGACGGAACGAGCTGGATGGCCATGTTTGCCCTGAATATGATGAGAATTGCTCTCGAATTGGCTCTTTACAACAATGTCTATGAAGAGATGGCGATGAAGTTCTTTGAACATTTCCTTTCTATTGCCAATTCCCTGGATAATATGGGGGACGAAGAATTCAGCCTTTGGGATCAGGAAGATGAATTTTTCTATGATGCTATTGCTTCCGGTGATGGTAATCATATGTATCTAAGGCTTCGGACGATTGTAGGCCTGATTCCCATGTTTGCCGTTGAGGTGATCGATGATGAAATGATCGAAAAACTTCCCAATTTTAAAAAAAGGATGCAATGGGTCCTTGAAAATAAGCCTGAACTGGCATCGCTTGTATCAAGATGGGAAGTGAAAGGGCAGGATTCCAAACACCTTCTGTCATTGCTCCGCGGACACCGTTTAAAGAGATTACTGAAAAGAATGCTGAATGCTGATGAATTTTTAAGTGATTATGGAATCCGGGCATTGTCCAAAGAATACGAACAGAATCCCTATACATTAAACCTGAATGGAACAGATTACTGTGTAAAATATACCCCTGCAGAAAGCGATAGCGGACTTTTCGGAGGAAACAGCAATTGGCGGGGACCCATCTGGTTTCCAATCAATTTTCTGATCATTGAAAGTCTTCAACGGTTTTTCTTCTATTACAGCCCGGATTTTATGGTGGAATATCCTACCGGAAGCGGAAATTATTCTAACCTGGATCAAATTGCAGATTCTTTAAGTAAAAGACTGTCTAAGATCTTTTTAAAAGATGAAAATGGAAGACGTCCGGTGAATGGCCAGTATGAAAGATTTCAGACAGATCCGGATTTTAAGGATTATATTTTATTTTACGAATATTTTCATGGCGATAATGGAAGGGGAGTAGGAGCTTCCCATCAAACCGGTTGGACTGGCCTTATCGCAAAAATCCTGCAGCCAAGATTCTCGAAAAAGGAAATTGCGGAATCTGAAACGGAAATGCCGGGAGAAGTGAAGGGAGTGTAAGAGGGAAAGTGAAAGCTATTTTTAGCGTAGATTGCTGAACTTAGATTGATGCTATTTTCGTTCAATTTTAACAATCCATGTCAAGGTTTAAAACCTTGACATGGATAACAGTGATACTCCTCGAAAACTTTGTCTCGAGCTTCCTTACACTCATATTATTCAAAAATCTGCTGAATAACTTCCAGCGATGTCGGGACTTTAAAATCTGTAATATGGTAATGATAATAGACCAGAAGGCTGTCCAGGAAATCCTTTCTTAAAGAGGAATGAATCTTGGTGGTATAGAGATTTTCTGAGCAGAGCGCTGTTTTCCAGATGGCTGATATTTCTTCAGTAAACAGATGGTGCGAAGGAGAAACGGAGAACATTCCGGTTTCCGGATCCAAATAGAGTCCGTCATTAATCAAAGGTGCCACGCCCTGAATTTTTAATATGGTAATTAAAAAAAGCAGATGACACTGATAGTTTTTGCAGTTCAGTTCATTGACAAATTCCTCGATACTGAAAAATAAACTGGAGTTTTTATTTTCGTGTCTTAAAACCTGATTCAGAAAATCTGAGATGAAAAATATGACAGTATTGGCTTTAATATCCATATACATATCGTGGTTTTTCAGCAGCTCAAATCTTGAAACGGACGGTATTCCGTTGCCCCTCGTGGGATTAATGGTAAAGCTAAGCATGCTTAAAGGCTGAAGCAGGGCTTTCTTTTTATTTCTTTTAGCGTAAATACCCTTTACGAAATAGGTTTGAAAGCCATCCTCTTCTGTAAAACAATGCAGAACTGCATCATTTTCGCCATATTTTATGAATGATAATAAAAATCCGTTTTGTGAATTCATTAATTGACCACAGCTATTTTTGCGGTAGCTTTATCTGATCCGTCTTCATTGGTCATCAATACAAAATAAATTCCGGAAGCTACTCTGTTCCCTTTCATATTGTTAAGGTCCCATTCATAATAACCTCCTCTGGCCACTGCAGAATGTATTACATTTCCTGCTGCGTCTGCGATTCTGATATTTGTTTTTTCGGCAAGCCCTTTAATGGTAACTTTTCCTTTAAAGTTTGAATACACTACAGGATTTGGATAAACCAGTACATTTCCGAAGTTGGATGTTACGTCTCCTACATCTCCCTGATAAGCTACAATACCGTTAAATGTAACAAAATATACTTTTCCTGTTTTCCTGTCAACCTTTATATCGGTAACAGAATTCGTTGGAAGAGGTGAGTTTTCTTTTGTGAAATGTTTGATGGTCTGCTGCCCGTCAGAAGAAAGGTAGTATACACCACCTCCGTCTACAGATAACCATTTATAATCTCCAGCATCTACTGCAATTTGCAAGACCTGGCCATCTCTGAAAAGTTCTTCTCCAAGCCCTCCTTGTTCTATAATGATAGGCTCTACTTTAGGATCCGGGGTTTTTATTTCTGCAGCAGCATTCGGTAATATTCTTAAGCCACTGTCGGTACCTATCCAGGCATCTCCCGATTTACTAAATGCTACAGACAGCGTTCCTTTTGAGTTTCCGGCGAATCCGTTGGCATCTGTTAATATATAATCTACATCATCAGAAAGATTGGCTGCATTTTTATAATCGTATACAATGAAGTTATTTGTTCTTGGAAGCGGTAGCCACAACATATTCTCATAGTAAACAGGTGTTTGTGTGGCAACACTTGATATTCCGAATTTTTTTATAGTAAAATCATCAGTTCCTCTGTCATAAATACCTATAGAGGGGTTTCCATAATTGAAACCAAAAGAGACAAAAAGATTATTCTGAGGATCACTGGCAAAGCCAACAGGACGATGCGAGAAATCTCCGGGAGATCCCAGATTATAGCTCTTTACAAAATCGAAATCTTTAGTATTGGCGTTATACTTCATTTTATAGACGCCCTGAGCAGTAACCGTATAGTTTGTGAAAAATATTTCACTGTTGTCAGCAGGGTTGAATACGGCGTCCAATACATTGGTAATGATAGGACTCGTTGAAAAAAAAGAAGGCCGTGTCCAGTCGGTACCGTTAAAATAATAGAATCCAGCTTTGTTTGGAATGACAGGTGGCTGGTTAAATCTGTTCTCTCTGGATCCTGATGATACCAGCATTTGATTGTTATCGTACAGGTTAATCTTGTAGGCAGAGTTTGAGTAAGGTCCTGAAGGTTTATAGGTCGTACCGCTCTCTTCTTTTATCCCGGACACCATTGTTCCCCCATAAATTTTTCCGTTGACTGTTATACCCGTATTACAGTCTTCTCCCATGCTGGCTGCATTTAGAGATACTCCGTTTAAGCTAAACGTATAAATTCTGTTGTCTGTGACTACGATATTATTTGAACTTAAAACAATGTCTTTAATACCTCCAAAAGTGGCGGGAAGGGGAGTGCCAGTTCCGTTATTATAGATAAATGCAGAAGTTGCCGAAGAAAAAATAAGGGAAGAGGATTCTGCATCAATATGCTTGAATGATCCCGGTATTTCCGTAGTCCATGTAGAAAAAACCGGAAATGTTGTATTCATTTCGTGGCTTTTCAGACCTGTATTTGTTACAGAATAGATCTTGTTCCCGAATATGGTTGCTTCATTGCTGGCTTCGTATACCCCGCCATTTACAAAGAATGCAGAATCTCCAAATTCGAGTTTTTTCAGGTTAAATACTGAAACTCCATAGCCTACCGAAACTACAGCCTGATCTCCTGTAATAGAAATATGATTGATTTTTTTACTCCCACTGTATCCTGTTGCGATAGGAATATCAACAACATATTTGACCTCTTGAGGAGTAATAATATCCATAGAACCATTCGCATATCCTATCACTCCTATTTTAGTTTGTGGATTATAGTCGAAGGCAGAGATATTAATGTCATGGAGGCCGTTTGCTTTTGACAGCTTTGTAATCTCTCCCGTTGCAATGGTATAGTAGAATACCCCATTTTCTGTTGCGGCAACTATTTTCCCGTTGTCTTCCTTCATGGCCAAGACATTGTTATAGGAAAAATGATCCGTCCATTTTTTTGATGAAATGACCTGCGCATTCATGAACTGCAGGGAGGCTAAAATACCAAAAGAGATTAAAGAGAGTTTTTTCATATTATACGGTTATGCTGCTGTCTATTGCCTGGTTGTTCCAGGAAATATGCTTTACGTTTTTATTTGCGTCAAAGTAAAAATCTATTCTGCCAAGAAGAAGACCTGCCCATCCTACCTGGTTCACCAGAACATTTTTACCCTGTTTGTTGGTAAAGGTTTGTGGTTCAGGTAAAAAAGTGTGGGTATGCCCGCCGAGAATAATATCAATATTTTCAGTTTTGGCAGCCAGAATTTTGTCGCTTATTTTATTCGGTTCATCTTTATAATCATAGCCTATATGGGAAAGACAGATCACAAGATCACATTTTTGCTCATTTTTCAGGAAATTAGAATAATGTTGAGCCACATCCACAGGATCTGAGTATACGGTTTCACCATATTGCTTTTTACCTACAAGGCCGTCCAGCTGGATGCCCACTCCGAAGATTCCTACTTTTATTCCGTTTTTATTAAAGATCTTGTACGGTGAAGTTTTACCGTCCAGAACTGTATTTTTAAAATCATAGTTTGAACAGATGAATGGGAATTTCGCATTGGGAAGAACTTTTAAAAATCCATCTAAACTATTGTCAAAATCATGATTTCCCATTGTTGAAGCATCATATTTCATCATAGACATTAGTTTAAACTCCAATTCACCTCCGAAGAAGTTAAAATAAGGAGTTCCCTGAAAAATATCACCTGAATCAAGAAGCAAAACATTGCTTTCCTGATTTCTGATCTGCTGTATTAAACTTGCCCTTCTCGCAAAACCACCTTGATTAGGATTCTTGGTATAGCTTGAGTCAAAAGGTTCTATTCTGCTGTGCTGGTCATTGGTATGAAGAATGGTCAGTTTGTTTGTGGATTTTAAATCAAGAATTTTTAATTCCTCCGCCATCATCATATGGGGAGCTAAAGACATTGCTAAAGTTCCGCCACCTATTACTTTTAAAAAACTTTTTCTATCCATTATTTCTTACCGATAAAATTTAAACGAATATCTGTATTGGGAACCACTTCAGAAGTTTTCTTGAAATATTCAATGAAAAGATCTCTCAATTTAATTCCGGTAGAAATGGCTTCTCCTTTGGAAAAGAATTTCATATTGTCTCCACCCAAAGCCAGATAATCTGACGTTGCAATATAATAATCCTGAGCGGGAACTATAGGTTTTCCATTGATCAGGGATTGGGTAAGCTGTCCGTTGTTGGTTTCTATATATAAATGAGAAACAGGATTGTTTACCTGAGTTTTTGCATAATAATCAAAAAGTCCCTGCAGATCTGTTCCTTTCATTTTTACAATGATTACTTCATTTTCGAAAGGCATTACTTCAAAAACGCTTTTCAGAAAAATATCTCCTTTTCCGATCGTGGTACGGATACCTCCGATGTTGATTAGAGCGGCATCTACATTTTTTTTGAGATTCGTTTTCGTCCAGGCATCAGCCCCGTCGAACGTGTAATCAGCCAAAAGATTACCCAGATTGCTGTTATCTCCTTGTTTGGTAAGATCTACACTGGTGTGGGAGATCTTCTGGTTCATCTCCTTGTCCAGTTTCTGCTTATAAGGTTCGATAATTTTTACAAACTCCTCATCATTCTTTAGCTCATTATTAATAGAAATATTTTTCTGGGTCTTTACATCCGCCAGCTGCAGCGTAGAAGCTGTTTTGCAGGCAGTAAGCGAAGCCAGAGCAATTCCTAGTAACAAGAATTTATTTTTCATATGCAGCAATTTATTTTTTATTAAGGTCATATGTAATCGCCACTATTTGTAATGTTTGTGTAAGCAATTTCAGTCATAGCGATTTCATAATATCTTTTAGTATATGCAAATATAATTATATGTATAATAAAACATTATTATTTATTATAAATTCTTACGGTAAATTATTAAATTTGACAAAAATAATTCTAACAGATGAGCATTTTAAAAGGAGTAGGTGTTGCGTTGGTAACGCCCTTTAATGAAGATTTATCCGTTGATTTCGAGAGTTTAACAAAACTTGTTGAGTATAATATCGAAAACGGAACCAATTATTTAGTTGTTTTGGGAACTACAGCAGAAGCTGCAACGCTTTCTGATGAGGAGAAGAAACAGGTGATTGAGCATATCATTAAGGTTAATAATAAACGTCTTCCTTTGGTTTTAGGAATTGGCGGAAACCATACTCTTGAAGTCAAGAAACAGATAGAAGAAGCAGATCTTTCAGCATTTGATGCGGTACTTTCTGTATCTCCATACTATAACAAACCTAATCAGGAAGGGCTTTATCAGCATTATAAAATGTTGGCTTCCACGGGTAAGAATATTATTATTTACAATGTTCCGTCAAGAACAGGACAGAATGTTGAAGCCGATACTACGATCCGTTTGGCAAATGAATTCCCGAATTTATTTATGATCAAAGAAGCGGCACCGAATATTCTTCAGTATTTCGATATTTTAAGAAAGAAGCCTGAAGGCTTTTCAGTGGTTTCAGGAGATGATGAATACACACTGCCTGTAACTTTAGCTGGCGGAAATGGTGTAATTTCTGTAATCGGGCAGGGGTATCCAAAAGAATTTTCTACAATGGTTCAGTTGGCTTTTGAAGGAAAGGTAAAAGAGGCCTATGAAATTCACAATAAGTTAGTTGAAATCACAAGATTGATTTTTGCTGAAGGAAATCCTTGTGGAATTAAGGTGATTTTAACAGAAAAAGGAATCATCAAAAATTATTTGAGACTTCCTTTAGTTACTGCTTCAGAAGGTCTTTATGCTAAGATCAAAGCAGAAATTGCGAAAATTTAAAAAACAGTCAATTGTGAACTTTGCTTCGCAAGTGAATTGTCAATTTTAAAATTAACCGTTGACCATTCACCATTCACCATTGACATCAAAAATACCAAAGGTGAAAAGTTCCGGCTTTTCACTTTTTTTAATCATAAAAATTATGAAATTAATAGAAGCAACAGAAAAAGACATTCCCCTTATTCAGGATCTGGCGAGAAGATCCTGGGAAAATGCTTACGCAGATATTCTTTCCGGTGAGCAGATGGAGTATATGCTTTCAGAGATGTATTCCGCCGCCGAAATCGGGAGCCATTTTCAGCATAAGGATTATCACTATTATTTGATTCAGGATGAAAATACCGGGTCTTATGAGGGTTTTATAGGATATCAGCATCATTATGAAGAGGGAACAACGAAACTCCACAGGATTTATTTAGTTCCTGAAAGTAAAGGAAAAGGTTTTGGAAAAGGGGCTTTACAGTTCCTGAATGGGAAAGTATCTGAAAATGGAGACGGAAGAATTATCTTAAACGTCAATAAATACAATGCAGCCCGAAACTTCTACGAATCCCAGGGATACAGGATTTACGATGAAGGTACTTTTGATATTGGACGTGGTTTTGTCATGGATGATTACCTTATGGAATTCTTAATTCACAAATAATTGACTTAAAATTGTGTAACATTTAATTTTAATTCTATAACATGTGACGTTTCTTTTTGGTTCATCTTTGTATCAGAACCAAATCACTTTCAATAATACATTCATATGCTTGGTTTTGAGCTTTTGCAGCTTTTTATCAGTATATTTTTTTCATCCTTAGTGTTTAAATTCCTGTATTCAATATGCAGGAGTTTTTTGTTTTTATACATTATGTTAAAAATTTTAATTGCTATTTCACTTTTAAATGAAATAAATTATTATATTTACTTCGAAATTTGACACACTTATATAAGGATGAAAATGTATGTAAAATTTGATTTCAATGCTCTCTGTAAGAAAGTGTTGGATGAAAAGCTAAAAGAGCATGGGCTGAAATACCGTCTGCTGAACTTTGGCGAAGTGGAATTCTATGAACCCATTACGCAGGAGCAGCACAATCTTTTTAAGAAGAATCTTGAAGATTACGGTATAGAGATTATTGAAAGCCAAAAGACGGCTTTAATACAGAAAATAAAAGATGCCATCGTAGAACTCGTTTTTTCTGAAAATGCTGTTCCCGTAAAAGCATCTATTTATATTGCTGAAAAACTAAACCATAGTTATGGGTATCTTTCCAATCTTTTTTCGGAGGTAGCATATACTTCGATAGAAAATTTTATTATCCAGCAGAAAATTGAGTACGCCAAGGAACTGATCTTAAATAATAAGCAGAGCCTGACAGAAATTGCCCATAAACTGAACTATTCCAGTGTGGCACATTTGAGTACCCAGTTCAAAAATACGACAGGGATCACACCTTCCCAATTTCATAAGATCATTATAAAGAGGAGAAAGATTCAAACGTTGGCAGTAAATTCCAAAACGTTGTATGAATAAAGAGTATTTGAATGTAATAGCAGTAGATAATGACGAGGGCAATATACTATTTTTTAAAAATATTTTCAAGGATTTAAAGATAGGAGTGAAGTCTCAGTGTTTCCCGGATGGTGGTAATCTTATGCAATATCTTACCAGCGACGGAGCGATCATTCCGGAAGTTGTTTTCATCAAATATGATATTCCCGGAAAAAACTGCATGGAATGTCTGGGTGAGATAAAAGCAGATCCAAGGCTCAGCAATATAATAATTGTGGTATACATGGATCAGATTTCGGAAAACGAAATAGAAGATATATTTGTTAATGGAGCTAATATTTTTATGAGAAAGCCGGACAGTTATGAAGGCTTAAAAAAATCACTTACAGAAATTATTACGATAAGCTGGCAGTATCATACTTCAGGACTCAATAAAGATAATTTTATTATGAAAGTATGATGAATAAAGACTTTTTTAGTTTTTATTCTTGAAACTAAAAATTATATTTAATGCATACTATTCACAGAAAGGTGAAAATTGTATAACTAATAATTAAAATGATATAAGAGAGAATTCGCGTAATATCATCAATTTTGTAAATGTAAACATTGCAACACAAATTAGCCATATAAAAAGCAATGGATGATAGAGAATAGATTATTTCATTTAGAAATCAAGATATAAGTCACAATGTTAGTTTTAACAAAATGAATTATGTTTATTTCCAGCTATAAAGCATAGAAGATCTTTAAACAAAACGGTACAATCATGAAAACTTAAAAAAGTTGAAGGGTATTTATTCGTTTCATTCCCACTTCCTTCAACTTGAAACAGTTAGTTTTTATAATAAGCAAGTTGGAAAAATAATTCATTTTGTTTTTTTTAATTTATTCTAGTAGTCAGGACTGAAGATTCAAATAGTATATAAATATTTTCACACCAAATCACAAGATATTAAGTTCTGACTACTAGAATAAATTTTTTTAAACAGACCAAAAGTAATTTCTTCTAAATAACAGTTTTATAAGGGGGCCGCGGAAAGATTTTCTTTTCGCGGTTTTTTTATGAAATTTTACTCCACTTATTCTTTCCTTTGTAGTATCTCAGGTAGTAGTTTTTGATGATCAGATTGTCCGGATTGGCCAGAAGAGGATCTGTTTCCAGTATTTTATCAACTGTGTTTTTTGTCGTTTTAATAATGGCGGAATCATTGACAAGATCCAGTCTTTTAAAATCTACAACTCCGCTTTGCTGCGTTCCCAAAATATCTCCCGGGCCTCTGAGCTGCATATCCACCTCCGAAATTTTAAAACCGTCGTTGGTCTCTGTCATCGTCTTGATACGGGTTCTGCTTTCCTTCGACAACTTATCGGAAGTCATAAGGATACAGTAGCTCTGCTCGGCGCCTCTTCCCACACGTCCCCGCAGCTGATGAAGCTGCGAAAGTCCGAATCTTTCCGAACTTTCAATCACCATGACAGAAGCATTCGGTACGTTGACACCCACTTCGATCACAGTAGTTGCCACCATAATTTCTGCTTTCCCCGAGGCAAAATAATTCATAGCTGCATCTTTTTCTGCAGGTTTCATTTTCCCGTGAAGCATCGTGGTATTGTAGTCGGAGAAGGCATCCATAACATGATCCAGACCTTCCATCAGGTTTTTATAGTCCAACGTTTCAGATTCTTCAATCAGTGGATACACAAAATAAACCTGTCTTCCTTTTTTGATCTCGTCCCTGCAGAAATTATACACATATGTCCTGTCTTTTTCACGTCTGTGGGCGGTGATGATCGGCTTTCTTCCTACCGGCATTTCATCAATCACAGAAACGTCAAGATCAGAATAAAAGCTCATGGCCAGTGTCCTTGGAATAGGTGTTGCTGTCATCACCAGAATATGCGGTGGGATTTTATTTTTAGCCCATAATTTGGCTCTCTGTGCCACACCAAATCTGTGTTGCTCATCAATGATAGCCAGCCCAAGGTTTTTAAACTTCACCTTATCTTCAAGAACAGCGTGTGTTCCTACCAATATAGATAACGTTCCGTTTTCAAGTTCTTCATGGATTACTTTTCTTTCCGAAGTTTTCGTGGAACCGGTCAGAAGGCGTACATTAATATCTGTGGCCTCTAAAAGCTCTTTAATGCCATTATAGTGCTGCTGCGCCAGAATTTCAGTCGGAGCCATCATACAGCTCTGAAAACCGTTATCCATAGCAATCAGCATGGTAAGCAAAGCCACCATTGTTTTTCCGGATCCTACATCGCCCTGCAGAAGTCTGTTCATCTGAACCGGCCTTTTCATATCCAGACGGATTTCCTTTAAAACCCGTTTCTGTGCACTGGTAAGATCAAAAGGAATATGATGATTATAAAAATTATTAAAATGATCACCCACAATAGGAAATGGATTTCCGGGGGAATGGCTTTTATGATGAAGCTTTTTAAGGGCATATCCCAGCTGAAAAAAGAAAGATTCTTCAAACTTCAGCCTGTTATCCGCCTTTTCATAGTGCTCCATGTCCTTTGGAAAATGGATATTTAAAAAGGTGTGTTGTCTTGATAAAAACTTAAAAGCCTTGGTTAAATAATCGGGAAAATTTTCCTCCACGAGATTGGGAATCTCTTTGCAGATGTTCCTTAAAACAACCTGGAAAAACCTTTGATTCAATCCTCTTTTGGTTAGCTTTTCAGAGCTTGGATAGATAGGTTTCAAACGGTTTTCACCTTCTTTTTTTTCCTCAATTTCTATTTCAGGATGAGGCATAGAAAACTGACGATTAAAAACACTGATTTTCCCGAAAATATAAACTTCCCGGTTAATCGGGAGCTGTTCTTTCAGCCATTTTGAATACTGGAACCATACCAGATCCATGGTTCCGGTATCATCATTGAATTTGGCCGAAAGCCTTTTCGTCTTTCCGGTCTGAACCTCCTGTACCTGAGTGATTCTTCCTTTAAGCTGTATTTCAATACTGCTTTCCTCAAGCTGGGAAATTTTAAAAACTTTACTCTTGTCCAGATAGCGGAGAGGGTAGAAGTTCAGAAGATCATCTACGGTTGAAAGACCCAACACACTCTTGATGAGTTTAGCTCTGTCAGGACCAATTCCTTTGACGTATTCTATGGATGTGCTAAGTTCCAGATGATAATTTTACAAATGCGAATATCGTTAAAACTTAGTATAAATAAAAACCTCTTAAAAAAAATTAAGAGGTTTTTTGTTGGAATAATGGCTTTTTCACAAGAATATTATTCCAGGAAAGCAGCGATTTTTATTTTGATAGCCATACATAATTCCTTTTCTAAAATATATTTGTTGACTTTGAAATTGCATCCTACGGTAGATGTATTTCCGTTTGCAGGCGATCCGCCGGGATTAAATCCACCGCAATTACAGGCTGTAAGTTCATTTTGGGGACCATATTTTACAATGGAGCAGTCATTGGGACAGCCTATAATATTAACACAGGTAACAACATGGCCGGGACCGGGAACGAAAAAGTAATCAGGAGAGGTTCCAGTATTGCCTAACGGAAGAAATATAGTGGCTCTTTCCATAGAATTGTTGCCTGCTACAATCCCTAAATAGTAAGTATCTATATTGGATTTTACAATTTTAATATCTTCTACCATAATATTTGGATTGAATCCATTTACAGCTTCCTGCACTGCCGTTTGAAGCGCCTTTTTGGGTATTGAAAATGCCATATTACCTTCCATATATTTTGCAATAGGAATGTCTGTAAGTTCATTTTTTGATAGTTTCATAGCATTTGATCTACTAACAGCAGAAACGGTCTCTACTTTTTGTGCGATTGAAAATTGATACATAAAAATAAACAGAATCAATTTCAGGATGTTTGAATTTTTCATGATGTCTTTGTTTTTTAGTTAAGTGAATATTATTTGGAGTATTTTAACTCTTAACAAAGATTAGAATTTGTCCACACATGAGTTAGAGGGTTTATATTGAATTTGCAGGGTGAAAACACTGTATTTAGAAGGGAAGTAAAAAAGGCTTTCAGATTATTCTGAAAGCCTTTTATTTTTAAGAAACCTGTGAGGTTTAAAGTTTAATCTTTTATTTTAGATTTGAATTTCTTCTGATAATCTTCCCATTGTTCTCTGGAACGGATCTTTTTGAAGAGATCTTTTGATATGAATTCTAAATAAGGTTCAAGTTCTTTTGCTGATAATTCTCCCTGAAGAATGGTGATAGGACCACCTTTCTCATCCAGAAACACGGTACTTGGAACAGCTCCTACGTTCATATATTGAGTAAATTCATGCAAAGAATTTTTGCCTTTTTTTTGTTCAGTATTATCATTAGAAAATGTTCTTCCAAAAACATCAATAGATTGTTTTTCTTCAGCATTAAACTTAACAGGATAGTAATTTTCATTTAAGATCTGGGCAATCACAGCGTGACCGTATGTTTTTTTATCCATGATTTTGCATGGGGCGCACCAGTCTGCATAAAAATCGATCAGGATTTTTTTTGGATTTTCCTTTTGAGCTTTTAAGGCTTCTTCAATAGTCATCCATTTGACCTGGGCGAAACTGAAATTTACTAAAAGTAAAAGTATTATGCTTATAATTTTCTTCATAATTTGTTATTTACGTAAAAATAAGCATAATCTCGCTTACTTTATTTTACATCTTGCATTAATTTTTTCACAAACGGAGATATCAAAATTAATACCACACCGGCAATTACCGCGTATAATCCCAATTGTTTATATCCATCAGTATAAGTGATTAAAACATCATAGTTGGTAGAACCTTTTTTTGCCGTGGCAAGTCCCGCTCCGATAATTCCGGCCACATACTGTCCGTAAGCCGAGGCCAGGAACCACATTCCCATCATCATTCCCTGAAGATTCTTGGTGGAAAGTTTCGTCATAATCGATAGCCCGATCGGTGACAGACACAATTCTCCAAGCGTGATGATCAATAATGCCAGCGTGAAAAAGTTCAGAGATGTAATTCCCTGAAGGTCTGCAAAAAGTCTGGTTGCAAATAAGACATAATATCCAATACCCAGGAAGATAAATCCTAAACCGAATTTAACGATGGTATTTGGCTCAATTTTTCTTTTGTTCAGCCAGATCCATAGAAGCCCGATAATTGGGGCAAGGAAAATAATGAAAAATGCACCTCCGGAGTTATTCACCCCGTTCGGATCTAATCCAAGAAGGTCTTTATTAAGGTTTTTAGCCGCGAAAATACTTAAAGAGCCCCCGCTCTGTTCGTAAATCCCCCAGAACACAATAGAGAAAATGATAAAAACTAAAGCAGCCCAAAGTTTTTTACGTTCTGATGCGGTTACTTTTGACATTTCATAGAACAGATAAATCAGTGTTAATGGCCCGATGGTCCACATAAAATAGTCTGTGTATTCTGTTTTGGCTACCATTTTCATGATAATTGGAACGAAAATAAGAGATAAAACATATACTCCGTATTCTTTCCATTTTGGAATCGGTGCAGCTTTTACTTCCGCCAAAGGATGTCCCGGCTGAAGACCGATAGTTCCCATTCTTTTCTGTGTAAAAATGAAATTGATAAGACTTATTACCATAACCACAGAAGCCAGACCAAAGGCTACATTCCATCTCATGGCTTCTGAAATAACACCACCTAAAATTTCTCCTTTACCGATCGCAATACATAGATACCCACCCAGTAAAGCACCCAGATTGATCCCTGCGTAGAAAAGAGAAAAGCCCGCATCTGCTCTTGAGTCGTTTGGTTTATAAAGTTGCCCTACCATAGATGAGATATTAGGTTTAAAGAAACCTGTTCCCACTACGGTAAATGCTATTCCTAAGAAAAAGAATTTGTGAGGATCGGCTGCCAGGATTAAACTTCCCACAATCATCAGAAGTCCGCCCCAAAAGAGTGATTTTCTAAATCCAAGGATTTTATCGGCAAAAAGACCGCCGACAAATGTAAAGGCATATACGAATGCTTGGGTAGCGCCATATTGAAGATTAGCTTCTTTTTCATGGAAATTCAGCTGTGAGATCATGAAGAAAACCAGCATTCCGCGCATTCCGTAGAAACAGAAACGTTCCCACATTTCAGAGAAAAACAGGCTCCAGATCTGTCTGGGATATTTTCCTTTGAAATTTTGTATTTCATCTAGAGTTAAGCTCATAATTGTATATGATTGATTTTATTAGGGTTGTTTATTGTTGTTTTGGTCCAGTTCAAAACGGATTCTGTCCTGATCAATGATTTCTTTTAATTCTTCTTCTTTTGGAAGGTAAAGGAGGTACTTGCTGGCAAAGAGATTGTTTTTGTCATTCAGAACGGAATACTTTACAATGGTCTCATCTTTTTCGGAACAGAGTAAAATTCCTATCGTTGGATTATCTCCTTCTCCGCGTTTCAGATCATCATACATCCGTACATACATATCGATCTGCCCGATGTCCTGATGGGAGAGTTCTCCTGTTTTAAGGTCTATAATGACAAAGCACTTTAGGATATAATTGTAAAAAACCAGGTCAATATAAAAATCTGAAGTATCCGTGGAAATATGCTGCTGTCTTGCCACAAAAGCAAATCCTTTTCCGAATTCCAGAAGAAACTTTTGAATATGGTCGATGATGGCTGTCTCAATTTCTTTTTCAGAAAATTTTTGATCCGGTGTTAAGCCTAAAAACTCAAAAATGTAAGGATCTTTTAAGATGCTGTGAATGTTTTCTGCCGGAGATTTTTTGTGTTCCAACACTCTTTCGTAAGCAAGTGAATTGATCTGCCTTTTCAAGTCTCTGTAATTCCAGTTATTCTGGACGGCTTCATTGATGTAATAGTTCATTTTATCAATGTGATCAAGTCTTATCAGTAATCTGTAATGGGTCCAGCTCAATTCGTGACGCAATGCGTCGCAAATTGGAAATGCCTGATAAAAAGACCGCATATTTCTTAAATTACTTTCATCAAAACCTTTTCCAAATTCCAGAGAAAGTTTTTTAGAAAGATTTTTTAATGTTTGCTTTCCGTATTCAGCGCGTTCTTTTCCCTGTTGTTCATCTTCTACGATCAGTTGTCCGATCTGCCAGTAAGTAAGCAGTAAAGTAGAATTCGCTATCCGAAACACTTTTTCGCGCGACTGCCTAATAATTTCCTTTACGGATTGAAATAAAGAATCTTCGGAAATTTCCATCATACGAAAATAAAAAAAACCTCCGACTTAGCAGAGGTTTTATTGTATTTTATTGATGTGGTTATTTTACACCGTGCATCATTTTCTTTAAGATTGGAGAAAGTAACGCCAAAATTACAGCTGCGATACCACAAAGTACTACGAATACCATAAAGAATTCGAATAGGTTGTGGATCTCAAATCCTGCAAATGTAGGATTTTGCAATGGTAACTGAGCTTTCTCAAATGCTGCTGCCTGATCAGCAGTCAATGTTACTTTTTTATCTAAAACATCCTGAAGATTAACTCCTATTTCTTGTGCTTTAGTGAATTTATCACCTGTAGCTGGGATAAGAGCTCCCAATGAACCTGCTAAAGCATAACCTGCAGCATTGGAAATAAAGAAGACACCATATAATAAAGAGGCAAATCTCTTTGGTGCAAGCTTACCTACCAATGATAAACCGATTGGAGATAAACAAAGTTCACCACAAGTCTGGATGAAATAAAGAAGCATTAACCATTTGATGGCCAATAATCCTGAATTTCCAAGATCTTTTACGTTGTGTGCAATGATGAAATAAGAAAGAGCAATCAATGCTAATCCCATTGCCTGCTTGAAAGGAGACACGGGCTCTCTTCCTTTTGTTCTCAATTTATCCCATGTTAAACTGAATGGAACTGCTAATAAAACAACGAAAATACCGTTGAAGATCTGAACCATTGAAGGCGGCATATTCCACCCAAAAATATTTCTGTCTGTTTGATTATCTGCGATAAAGGTTAATGAAGATCCTGCCTGCTCGAAAGCTGCCCAGAAGAAAATAATAAAGAAGGATACGATGTAAATTACCCAGATTCTCTGTCTTTCAATCTTGTTTTCTGCAGAACTCATGATAAGGAAGGCTAAAGAAATACCAGCCGCATAGATGAAAGGATAGATAATTCCCTTGATCATTTGCCCCATTTCTACAGCTTTAAATCCAAATTCTCCTACCAGCAGGTATCTGAAGACAAAGAATAAAACGACAAATAAAAATCCGGTAATCCCTAAAGATGTTCCTGAGAACTTGGCTGTCTGAGTTTCACCTTCTTCAAAGTCTGCACTTGTATTGTTCTTTGGTAATCCACCGATAGGTCTTCCTTCCGGTGTTACCACATATTTATTTTTAAGGATAAAGAATGTTATCGTTCCAATTATCATTGCAATTGAAGCCGCTAAGAATCCCCATTTGAAAGCAAAAATATCTCTTACTCCGGTGGTTGCATCTTTCACATCTCCAACGTATGGGCAGATAAACTGTCCCAGGAATGCTCCGATGTTGATCCCCATATAGAAAATCGTAAAAGCTGAGTCTAATTTAGATTTCTCCTGCTTAGGATAAAGACTTCCCACCATTGAGGAAATGTTAGGCTTGAAAAATCCATTACCGAAAATGATAACGAATAAAGCCAGCCACATGATCATTTTAGAACTGCCCAGATCGGCAGAGAAAGTAGAGGCACTGATAAATAGTAGAAACTGGCCGATAGCCATTAAAGATCCACCGATTAAGATGGCATTTCTGTTTCCGATATATTTATCCGCAATAAATCCTCCTAAAAGAGGAGTTAAATAACATAAAGCTAAAAATCCACCGTAAATGATTGCCGCATCAGCTTCTTTTATTAATAAGGAATTTACCATAAAGAGCGTCAAAAGGGCTCTCATCCCATAAAAGTTGAAACGCTCCCACATTTCTGTTCCAAAAAGAACCCACAATCCCTTTGGATGCCTTGAATTCTTATTCTCTACAAATTCATCCGGTTTCGGACTTAATGCTTCAATATTATCCATTCTATTGTTAATTTTTGTTAAGACTGACAAATATAGTTTTTTTTGAGTTTTTGGCAAGGTTTTAATTTTATATTTAAATAAAAAAGCTGCAGAGTGATTCTGCAGCTTGATATTCTTTATGATAATTAAGGTTTAGTGCCCTTTTTCCTTCATGATCTTGTTTAATCTTTTTAACATAGATAGTCCTAAAAGGGTCGCAAATATTAACAAAGCGAAGTTGACCAGGAAGTAATTCATTTTGTTGTCGTAATTGTACCATGTACTTGCCAGAATTCCCGAAAGCTTGTTTCCAACCGAGTTGGCCAGGAAGAAACCTCCCATCATCAATGCTGTAATTCTCGCCGGTGAAAGCTTGGAAACAAAAGAAAGTCCCATTGGAGAAAGGCATAATTCCCCAACCGTAATTACGCCATAGCCGGCAACGAGCCACAACGGAGAAACTTTTACAGCACCGTTGTCCCCAGCCATAACAGCAAGAACCATGACCAGGCATGATAATCCGGAGATGAATAATCCCAATACAATTTTTGTAGGGGTTAACGGTTCTTTTCCTTTCCTTCTTAATAAAGCCCAGAATCCTACCACCAGCGGAGTAAGGGCGATTACCCAGAATGGATTGATAGACTGGAATAATTCTGTATTGTATAAATAGACTTTAGTTTCAGGATTTTTCTCTAAAACGGCACGTTGCTCAGGAGAAATATTTCTGAAGTAGATATCTTTTCCGGTTTCCTTAATGCTTTTCCCATCTTTGTCTTTTTGAGACTGGAACTGTTTATCATATACAGAAACTTCTTTGTCTTCGTAGCCCTTTCCTTCCACCATATAGATGTCTTCAAGAGGTTTTTCCAAAGAAGCAGGAACACTTCTGTCCGTATAATAATTAGCCCATCTTGTAAGAGCTGTACCGTTCTGTTTGAAAACGGCCCAGAAAAACATACTGATCAGAAATACTGAAAGTAAAGCTCCGATTGAAGGTTTCTCTTCCGGCTTAGCTTTAAAGTATAATGAAGCATAAAAATAAATTACAGGGACACACGCAAAAATAAAGGCATCTGTACTGTCACTTCCGAAAATGTTTCCGGGAATGAACCATCCTATAGCTCCAACTGCAATGGCAGGGACAAAAACCTTCATTAAAATTTCAGAAAGTTTGGTGTCTCCTTCTTCTACAGGTTTCATCTGTGCCGCATGGATATAGTGTTTTCTTCCGATGGTAAAGATAACAAGGCCAACCAACATTCCTACTCCCGCCGTGATGAACGCTTCACCCCATCCGAATTTATTACGCATGAAAGCGGCAATAATATTACAAATGAATGCCCCGATATTGATTCCCATATAGAAAATATTGTATCCGGAGTCTTTATTGGCTTTATAAGGTTCCTCAGAATAGAGGTTTCCTAAAAGTGTAGATATGGTAGGTTTAAAGAAACCATTTCCAATGATTATTAATGCTAAAGATCCGTAGAAAAGGGGAAGTTCTTTGAAAACGCCCATTCCTATATATCCGGCAGCCATTAAAATTCCACCCAGATAAATAGATTTAATATATCCTAAAACTCTGTCAGCCAAAAATCCTCCAAGGAATGGCGTTAAGTAGGTCAAAGCGATATATGTTCCGAAAATATCATCAGCTGTTTTGTCCGGAAGTCCAAGACCTCCTTTTAGTCCGGTGGGCTCAATGACATAAAGAACAAAGATTCCAAGAATCAGATAGTACCCAAAACGCTCCCACATTTCTGTGAAAAAGAGAAAGGGCAGGCCTTTAGGATGTTTAGTCTTCATATATTCAAATTTCAAATTTCCCAAAAATAAGTTTTTAATTTTAATTGATAAAATAAATAATACGCTCAAAAATGATTAATGAAATGAATATAAAAACCTCTCAAATCGAATTGAGAGGTTTTAAGAGTTTATTTAAAAAGGATTATAAATTATTCAAAATAAAATCCGTCATTTTCTGATACAGTTGTGGTCTTGTCTGCCCACCATAAATTCCGTGGTTTTTATCAGGATAAGCCATGAAATCAAACTGTTTTTTATTCTGGATCAATGCTTCAGAGAATTCCATAGAATTCTGGAAATGTACGTTGTCATCAGCTGTTCCGTGGATCAACAGGAATTTACCTTTTAATAGGTTTGCATATTCCGTTGGAGAGTTTTTATCATAGCCATCAGGGTTTTCCTGCGGTGTTCTCATGAATCTTTCCGTGTATACAGAATCATAATATCTCCAGTTGGTCACCGGGGCTACAGCAATTCCTGCTTTGAAAACGTCTGCACCTTTGGTCATTGCAAGACTGGTCATGTATCCACCGAAACTCCATCCGAACATTCCGATTCTTGTTTTGTCGATATAAGACTGGTTTCCGAACCATTTTGCAGCAGTGATCTGATCTTCAATCTCGTATTTACCTAAGTTCATATACGTCACTTTCTTGAACTTAGTACCTTTGTATCCCGTTCCACGACCATCTACACAGGCAACGATATAACCTTTCTGAACCAAATGATTAAACCACAAAGTATTTCCGGTGTCCCAAGAATTGGCAACCTGCTGCGATCCCGGTCCGGAGTATTGGAACATAAACAGCGGGTATTTCTTATTGGGGTCAAAATTCTTTGGTTTTATGATCCATGCATTCATCTGATCGCCTGCACCGTTTGGAATGGTAATAAATTCTTTATCTGAAAAGTTATCTGCTTTTAATTTCTGAAGCTGATCATTATTATTCTGAAGTTCTTTTACCGTTTTACCGTTTCCGTCCTTTAATACAAACGTATAAGGTTTTGAAGCAGTGGAAGACGTTTCGATGAAATAATTATAGTTTTTGCTGAAGTTGGCAGAATTGTTTCCTTCCGCATTAGAGATCAACTGAGATTTTCCGTTTTCGATATTCACCTTAGAAACCACTTTGTTGATGCTTCCTTTTTCAGTGGTTTGAACGTAAATTTCCTTAGATTTTGGATTAAATCCATAAAAGTCAGTTACTTCCCAATTTCCTTTTGTAATCTGCTTTTTAAGCTTTCCATCTTTGTCGTACCAATATAAATGACGGTTTCCGTCTCTTTCAGAAGCCCAAAGGAAAGAGTCGTCCTCAAGGAATTCAAGAGTCGGGCTATCCGTATCGATCCATTGATCATCCGTTTCTGTGAATAATTTCTGAATAGCTCCCGTTTTGGTATTGACTTTCAGAATATCAGAAGCATTCTGAATTCTTTCAGAAGTAACCAAAACAATTTCGTCCGGTTTTGCGGTCTGAATAATATTGGGAATATAATAGTTTTTGAATGAGCTTAAATTAAGCGGCATTGTTTTTCCGGAATCAAGACGGTACAATTGGGCAGAAACGATAGAGTTTTTTTCTCCCGCTTTAGGATATTTGTAACGCATTTCCGCAGGGTAAAGTTTTTTTCCGTAGATAGGAATGTAAATTTCCGGAACCTGGCTTTCATCAGATTTTACAAATACAACTGCATCAGAGTTTTTTGTCCACTCAAACTGTCTTGCATGCCCGAATTCCTCTTCATATACCCAATCCGAAAGTCCGTTGATAATGGCATTTTTCTTACCGTCATTCGTAATCTGAGTGATTTTTCCTGAGCTCAGATCCTGATAGAACAAATTATTTTCTGCGATAAATGCTACTTTGGTGGCATCAGGCGAGAATCGTGGTTCCTGAAGTGTTTTTCCATTATTTAAACTGATTGTTTTTCCTGATTTCAGATCTTTTACATCAAATTTCCCAAGGAAAGAATGTCTGTAGATCGGCTGGCTTTCTGTCAGGAGAAGAATTTTTGACTCATCATCGGAGAATTCATAGCTCTCAAATTTACCGTCTACAATATTTCCTTCTTTTTGTGAAGTTTTGTAAGAATACTTGGCAATTCCCGTTGGTTCTATAACCAAATAGTTCTCTCCGTTTTTCATGGATGCTATACCAGCAATGCCTTTGCCGCGGTAATATCCAGAATATATTTTATCTAAAGTGATTTCCTGTGCAGATACATTATGGAATGCCACAGCTACAGTAAGAGTTAAAAGTATTTTTTTCATTTCTAATTTTAATGGATCTCAAAGATAATAATTTTATTAAATGCATAAAAAAGCTTTTTTAATACGAGTTTTGGCAAAAAAATTGAATGTATTAGTATACAATCAAATTAAATAATAATTATGGAAACGAATGCATACAACCAGAAACTGAATCGCTATGTTTTAGCTGATCAGATTGTTTATACTGGATTTTCAAGTTTTAAGGATGCTGAAGAATGTGCAAGCAAAAAAGGCGGAACTTTGGTAGAAGTGAGTTTTAAAGACGGAAATGATAATCCGCAGATCACGGATGAAGCCGGACTTATTGAGAAAAAACTTCATTATTATGTGTATGCGGGAGATGAATATAAATTTATTCACTCATCGGATCCCGGATTTAGAAAATATGCTGATGAACTTCAGAAAATAAAAGCCAACAATGATAAAACAAGCCCGGACGAAAGGTATCTTGCCAATTTTGAAATCGAAAATATAGAAGACCCGATTATTGTGATCAAAAACGACCATTTTGAATCGGTAACTTCCAGAGAACGCTCAAAATATTTGAAGCATGCTGAAGTGTATGAATTAGGGGTATCCCTACCAAAATCTTAAAATTTTTTATCATGAGCAAGACCAAATATTCAGAAAAAGCTCAGGACAAAGTAGGAAAGGTCATGCACGAATTCAAGGAGGGGAAGCTGAAATCCTCTTCAGGAGAAAAAGTGACCAACAGAAAGCAAGCGATAGCCATCGGGATTTCCGAAGCCAAAGAAAAAGGCTTAAAAGTGCCGAAGAAGAAAAAATAATAGTTACCAAAAAAAATTCCGCGAAAAGCTTTCACGGAATTTTTTTTAGAGAAGTCTCTCATCTATTTATAGAGTACTTTATAGTATTCATCTGCCATTCTATCACTGTTGAAGTGTTCCTGGACATCATTCATCGCATTATATTGAATCTTTCTCCATTGATCCGGATGATCGTAATAGGTGGGAAGAATTTCGTTTTCTAGGATCTCATAGAGCTTATTCAGGTCATAAGTATCCTGTTCGTAGATACTCATATTCATATAATCTGCTTTTGGAACTACAAATGAATTTTCTCCTGGTTTAGCAAATTCAGGAATCCATCCGTCATCGGTAGAAAGATTGACAGAACCATTCATTGCTGCCGTCATTCCGGAGGTTCCCGATGCTTCCCGTGGTACCCTTGGATTGTTGAGCCATAAATCTGAACCCTGTTTCATCGACTTACTTAAAGCAAGTTCGTAACCTGTAAGAACTGCCATATTTTTATGATTCTTGCTTTCTTCAACCAGTGTGTTAAAAGTAGAAATTGCAGAATAGTCCATGGGATAAGGTTTCCCAGACCATATGATCTGTACCGGGTATTTTGGATTGTTCAGTAATCTGTAGAATCTTTCTTTATCATGCAGCAATAAGTCTGCACGTTTATAGCCTGCAAACCTTCTGGCCCAAACAATGGTGAAAATATTGGGATTGAACAGATTTCCTGTCTGATCGGAAACGATCGTGAAAAGTCTTTTCTTTAAATGTTTTTTGCGGAAATCGAAAACGGTTTCGTCATTTTCATCTTTGGCATTGTAAAGCGGTTTGTCTGCCCAGTATTTGAATTCCTGAGCATTTGTGATAGAAGTAATTTCACATATTCCCGGATATTTGCTCCACATCGCTCTGGAAACTACGCCATGCAGCTGGGAAACACCATTGGCCATTCTTGCCATTTTCAAAGCACATAAAGAATGATTGAAACGGTCGTCATCCGATCCTTCAATACTTTTTACGTCCTGCATACTGAATCCGGAAAAATAAGACATATCATAACATAGTTTCAGATTGTGTTTTTCATTTCCGGCTTCTTCGGGAGTATGGGTGGTGAAAACCAATTTTTCTTTTACCCTGTTCAGGTCTCCGTTGTATTTTTTCAGAAGGTAGAATGCTGCCGGAAGTCCGTGAGCTTCATTAAGATGGTAAACATCCCTTTCAGCGTTCATTTCATCCAGTAATTTGGCACCTCCTTTTCCTAAGAGAATATATTGAGCCAGCTTTGTAGATTCGTTGGCGTCATAGAGTTTATGGCAGATGGTTTTGGAAACATGATCGTTTTCAGGAACATCTGTTGAAAGGAAAAACATCGGTGCTGTATTGAAAATTTCAGGATCTAGGTACCAAACCTTGACCCATACCGGGGCACTATGGATTTCGATCTGGAATTTTATTCCGGTGTCTTCAAGAAAGCTGTACATTTTTTTTGTCCATACGGGCTGCAGGGTCTGGTCATGGTTTCTGGCCTGATCATAATAGCCAAATTTCCAAAGAATTCCGATCCCGATAAGATCCTGTTTCAAATTGTAAGCACTTCTCATATGAGATCCTGCCAGGAATCCCAAGCCTCCCGAATATATTTTTAAAACCTGTTCGATAGCAAATTCCATCGAAAAATAGGCGGCTTTTTTAGAATATTGTGGATTGATGCTGTAAGGTATTTTAAAATTTTTAAAATCCATAAATCGCAGTTTTATAGTTAAGGGGCTAAAGGTATTGATTATGAAAATAAACTTTACATTAATTATTTGATAAATTAATTTAAAAGTATCTTATGAATAGTTTTTTTACCTACCTTTAATAGGTAAATTTTTGAAAATCAAAAACTTCTAACGGTGAGAACCATTATGGCATGTGTTCTTTGGTCACATAAAAAAATCACCCATGAAAAAGACATTTTCTGATGAAGATTTAATAAAGAATCTAAGCCTCTACTATATGAACCGGCATTTGAAAAAAAAGCCGATGGAGAAGTATCACCGTAAAATAGACGAATCTCTGCTTCATGACCGCGAAAAATACAGAAAAAAGTCTGAGATTCTACTGCTTAATTCTTTCATGCATCATTTTCCAGATGTTAAATTTGAAGACCTTACCTGCGAAAGTCCGGACTTTATCGCCAAACTCAACGACAAAAAGATCGGAATAGAGCTAACCGAGGTAATTAATCATCTTGAAATGAAAAAGGTAGAAAGTACCTTGAATAAGATGTTCCGTCAGGCAGAAATACTATTAGAACAGGAAGACACCGCGAAATACCGTGGTGTTTATTTTTTAGAATTTCACCCATATATCAAGTTTGACAATATAGAAGAGCAGGAGGAAAATATCATCAGCATTTATAAAAGCATCAAAAAAAACAAAGCGGTAGGTTGTGTAAAAGGAATGAGGAAATCTTTTCACCGCAGGAATGTTTTTATTACTCATGAATATAGTATGAATCTTTTTGACGAGCTATGTTCCGAAAAGATCCTTGAACTCATCGATAAGAAAAATGAAAAGTTCCCCTATTATGATACTTCCGTAGATGAATGTTGGCTGGTCATTGTTTCTGATATGAATTCCATAGCTTCAAGATATACGTTTATTCAGGATAAAGAGCATCTTCAGGAAGTGAAAAGCCCGTTTCATAAGATTTTTCATCTTGAAAACCTCTGTGGGAATATTACAAGCATAAAATAGTTGCTATTTGTTAAGGTATATCGTAATTATTTTGCGTTTTTAATTAAAATAATTTGAGATTTTTAAAAATCCATTGTTTGTGATTAAAATATAGGTATATTTGATGTATGTGTTGTAAATCAACATATACCATGTGATTATCAAATCAGATTCACCAAAAACTATATATCTATGAAAAAACTTTTACTTCTTATTTTTTTCGGTATATCCCAGACTTTTTTTGCTCAGGCAGATTGTGCAACAGCCCTTGCAGTCTGTGGAAACTCAAATATTACTTACAGTCCCACTGGATACGGTGACATTCGTGAATTAGTCAATTCAGGAAGTTGCATCGATGCGACCGGCGAGCACAATTCGATTTGGTACAAAATTACAATTGCTACAGGAGGAACACTGACTTTTAATCTGGTTCCGAATAATGCAGATGCCGACTATGACTGGGCTATTTTTGGTCCTAATGTTACCTGTGGAAGTTTGGGAGCACCCATTCGTTGTAATGCGGCAACAGTTATTGGTGTTGGACCATCTACAGGATTGAATATGACAAGCACTATTACCAATGCACTTGGAGGTTCACTCACGCCTTATTGCAAGTATATGGATGTTCTGCCTGGTCAAACTTATTATTTATTTATTGACAACTGGGTGAGCAGTACCAGTACTACAACAGCTCCATTTTCTTTAACCTGGGGAGGAACTGCAACATTAGCGTCTCCGTTTACGGATCCTGCTACACAGCCTTATCCGTTTAATCCTCCGGGGGTTCCCGCTGCCAATCCGGCAGATCCCAGAGAAGTGATTATATGTGTTAATCCTGCTGTATTTGATTTTAGTACTTTATCTGCAGGAATTCTAAACGGAAATCCTAATTTTAGTGTAAGCTATCATACAAGTCAGAATGATGCATTAACAGGAAATAATGCCATTACTGTTCCTACAATTGTAAATACTACTTCCACGTATTACTACAGCATAGGGTATACAGACCCAGCCAATCCAAACAGTCCGCTCAATAAGTGTAAACAGATTGGAACCTTTAAGTTTAAGGATGGTAAAATCACTGCGAAAAATGCAACATTAACTCAATGCAACAACAATAATGCGGGAACTGCGGTATATGATCTGACAACTGCAGATGTGTTTGCAGATCCAACCGCGACCAAGAAATACTACAACACGCTTTCTGATCTTAATGCAGGAATCAATGAAATCACAAATCCATCAGCGTTTACTTCTGCTGAAGCAACGATCTATGTGAAAGTGACCTCTTCATTTGGGTGTACTTCTATAGCGCAGATTATGTTGAAATTTCACCCGGTTGTGGTGGTAAATGATACTACGTTACGAGCCTGTTCTATTGAGAGTAGTCCGTCTACCGCCTCTTTTAATCTTTCCGGAGCGATCGTAACTTCACAGAATGGCGTCGTAAAAAAATATTATCCTTCAGCAACAGATGCTGCGAATCAGACCAATGAAATTTTAACAACGGCAGCCTATATCGCTCCTAGTGGAGTGGTTTACGTAAGGGTTTCCAATGCACAAGGCTGTTTTAACATCGCTAAAATTACCTTAGTGGTAATTCCACCGGTTTATTCCAGTATCCTTAAAGATAAAACGATCTGTGTAGAAGATAAAACAACTCTGGATGCAGGACCTGGCTTCAACGGTTATGAATGGAGTACCGGAGCAACGACCCAGACCATTACGAATGTAGGCGTGGGTACCTATTGGGTAAAACTTAAAACAGGAGATTGTACCGTAGTACAGAATGTGAAAGTATATCCATCTGAGCAACCTGTTGTCTCTAATATCGAAATTTCAAACACTACCGTTACAGTATTTGTGATAGGAGGTACACCAGCTTACAAATATTCTATGGATAATGTAGTCTGGCAGGATTCCAATGTATTTAATAATGTCAAAAGAGGGGATGCTACTATATTTGTAAAAGATGCCTACGACTGTGATCCGATAGACATCAGCATAGTCGTTCCTAATCTTGTGAATGTAATCACACCAAACGGTGACGGTTACAATGATATTATCGATTATTCTGCATTAGCGAATAAGAAAAATTTAGTGATGAATATTTTCGACCGTTACGGAAATATGATCTTCCAGGTAGATAAATCTACTGGCTATAAGTGGGATGGAACAAGCAGAAATGGAGCAAAAGTACCTACCGGAAACTATTGGTATTCCGTAGGCTGGAATGAAAATGATAAAATGAGCACACCAATCAAGTATTCAGGTTGGATTGTGGTCAAAAACAGAGATTAAGCTTTTTAATAATAAACTATTTAGATAAAACCATTTCGAAAGAAGTGGTTTTATTTTTAATGTTAGTGAAGATAGCATATCGCAATTTATCTTTTATATACTGGAAAATTACTAACTTGATTTTTATTTTAAATATCATGAAAGACCTTTTTATAAAACGCTTTGGATACTATAAATCTCTCGGTGACAAATCATTCGGACAGCTTTCTGATGAACAGATTTTCTGGCAGTATAATGATGAAAGTAACTCAATTGCTATTCTTGTGAAACACATCGCCGGAAATATGCTGTCGAGATGGACCAATTTTCTAACGGAAGATGGTGAAAAGCCCTGGCGGAACCGTGACGATGAATTTGTGAGCACCTTTAAAACAAAACAGGAAGTTATTGAGTATTGGGAAACTGGCTGGAAATGTCTTTTCGAAGGATTGGATCAGATTAATGATGAAAATTTACATCATACAGTTTATTTAAGAGGCGAGGCGCATTCAGTTATTGATGCAGTATGTCGTCAGCTGGCCCATTATCCGTATCATATAGGACAGATCGTTTATATTGCGAAAATGGTGAAGAATGATGACTGGAAAACACTTTCTATTGAAAGAAATAAGTCTCAGGAATTTAATAATGAAATGAAACAGAGGTTTCCTAATGAAGATGCAGGTTCCAATTCATCGCCGGTATGCTTTCAAAACAGTCCTGAAGTAAGGGATGAATATAAATAATAGACTGAATCGATTTAGAATTCTTATTAAAATTACTATCTTTGCACCCAGAAAATTCAGGAGTAATAAAATGTCTACTTTTCACGGAACTGCCGCATTTCATACACTTGGCTGCAAATTAAATTTTGCGGAAACATCTACTATTGCCCGCCAATTGACAGATGCAGGTTATGATAAAGTAAGTTTTGATGATAAAGCAGATGTCTATGTAATCAATACCTGTTCAGTCACTGAAAACGCTGACCGTGAGTGTAAGCTCCACGTGAAGAGAGCCATGAAGGCCAACCCGGAAGGATTAGTCGTTATTGTGGGATGTTACGCACAGCTGAAACCTGAAGAAATTTCACAGATCGATGGGGTAGACCTTGTCCTGGGAGCCAAAGAAAAATTCAATATCTTAAGCTACCTGGATGACCTGGAAAAAACAGACCATGAAGGAATTGTTCATTCATGCGAAATTGAAAAAACCGATTTTTTTATCGGAAGCTATTCAATCGGTGACAGAACAAGAGCTTTCCTGAAAGTACAGGACGGATGCGACTATAAATGTACCTACTGTACCATTCCATTGGCAAGAGGGATTTCCCGTTCAGACACCATTGAAAACGTCCTTAGAAATGCCAAAGAAATTGCCGAAAGAGACATCAAAGAAATTGTTCTTACAGGGGTTAATATCGGTGATTATGGTAAAGGTGAATTCGGAAATAAAAGACATGAACATACGTTCTTGGATTTAATTTCAGAGCTTGATAAAGTAGAAGGCATTGAAAGAATACGTATTTCTTCCATTGAACCGAATCTTTTGAAAGACGAAAGTATTGATCTCGTTTCCAAAAGCAAAAGCTTTGTTCCCCATTTTCACATTCCGCTACAGTCGGGATGCGATGATCTGCTGAAAAAAATGAAGCGCCGTTACCTGACGAAGCTCTATAATGACAGAGTAAATAAAATCCGCGAGGTAATGCCCGATGCAGCTATCGGTGTAGATGTTATCGTAGGATTTCCCGGTGAAACAGAAGAAAAGTTCATGGAAACCTATAACTTCCTGAATGAGCTTCCGATCACTTATCTTCATGTATTTACCTATTCTGAAAGAGAAAATACGGAAGCTGCCGATATGGATGGAGTTGTTCCTATCCCGGAAAGAAAAAAACGTAATAAAATGTTGAGAATCCTTTCTGAAAAGAAAAAAATGGCATTTTATCAGACCCAGCTTGGGAAAACACTTCCAGTACTTTGGGAGCACGAAAATAAAGACGGCAAAATGTATGGCTTCACGGAGAACTATGTGAGAGTCCAGAAAGATTTTGATCCCGCATTCGTTAATCAGATTGAATTTCTAAATTTAGAAAAAATCCTGTCAGATGGCACGGTTTCTGTGCAGTCATCATTCGAAAGTTTTTTAGCAAAAGCGTAGTCTCTTTGCAAAATTTCTACTAAATTTATTTTAACTTTAAATAACTACATTCATGAGAGATAAGTTTTTATCTTGGGGAATTGTATTAGTAACTGCTACATGGATCGTCGCATTACTGATCAGAGCGCATTATTGGATACCCATCCTGTTATCCGCCATCTATGCATTGGGTGTTTACAATGCTTACCAGTCCAAACACGCTATTTTGAGGAACTTCCCGGTATTGGGGTACTTCAGATACTTTTTCGAAAGTATTTCACCCGAAATGCAGCAGTATTTCATCGAAAGAGAGACAGATGGGAAACCATTTCCCAGAAACCAGCGTTCCGCAGTATACAGACGTGCCAAAAACCTAAGTGATACCGTCGCTTTTGGAACACAGTTAGAAGTTAATCATAGAAAATATGAAGGGATCAAGCATTCTATTTATGCAAAATCGCCTGTAGAAGAACTTCCCAGAGTATGGGTAGGAGGAGAACAATGTACACAGCCTTACCACGCATCTTTATTCAATATTTCGGCAATGAGTTTTGGAGCATTAAGCGACAGAGCCCAGATATCATTAAACAGAGGCGCAAAAAAAGGAAATTTCTATCACAATACAGGAGAGGGAGGTATTTCTCCTTATCACATGGAAGGAGGAGACCTTTGCTGGCAAATCGGAACCGGCTATTTCGGATGTCGTAACGAAGAAGGTAAATTTAACCCGGAACTTTTTGAAAAGTACTCTACCCTTCCCAATGTAAAGATGATCGAAATTAAGCTGTCTCAGGGCGCAAAACCAGGACATGGAGGGGTTCTTCCGGGTGTGAAAAACACACCGGAGATCGCAAAAATCCGTCACGTCACCCCGGGAATGACTGTTATTTCACCACCCTCTCACAGTTCATTTTCTGATGCTTCAGGTTTGCTGAGGTTCGTACAGCAGCTGAGAGAGCTTTCAGGAGGTAAGCCTGTAGGTTTTAAACTTTGTATAGGGGATACCAAAGAATTTGAGGATATCTGCGTTCAGATGAACGTGATGAAGATCTATCCGGATTTCATCACGATAGATGGAGCAGAAGGAGGGACCGGAGCAGCACCGCCGGAATTTTCAGATGGAGTAGGGATGCCTTTGGAACCGGCTCTTATTTTTGTGAACAGAACGCTTAATAATTATAATGTAAGAAGCAAATTAAGAGTTATTGCCAGCGGAAAAGTACTGACAAGCCTGGATATTCTGAGAGCTGTAGCCATGGGAGCCGATATGTGTAATAATGCGAGAGGATTTATGTTCTCGTTAGGATGTATTCAGGCTTTAAGATGCAACAGTAATAATTGTCCTACCGGGGTTGCTACCCAGGACAAAATGCTTGTTAAAGGACTTGATGTTACCGATAAAAGTGAAAGAGTATATCATTTCCATAAAAATACACTTCATACATGCAATGAACTGATTGCAGCGGCAGGAAGAAGCTCTTACGAAGAAGTGGATGCTACCATGTTTATGAGAGGAGATGAGTTCGATCATCTGGCAGATCTTTATTTTCCAGATATTTTAGGAAATGTAAGGGAGAAAGCAAAATACTAAAGAAACAAATAAAAACAAAAACCGCCTTCATATATGGAGGCGGTTTCTTTTTTATAAGTTTAGATTATTGTCCTGCAGGTCTGTCTGCTCTTCCATACACCTGGAAATTAAACACAAAAGAATAATTTCTTAGAGAATAAGAGGTATTATACGGGAAATGCGGATCTCTTGCGAAAGCAGCTCTTGATGGAACTAAAATAACGCCTTGAAGATTGTATGGATTTCCACTTGGAAGATTGTTAAACGCCTTGAATTTCCGTATAGCTTCTTGGAAACCTTCAATTTCGTAGTAGCTTCTCTGTTTGGTCGCATCTGTAGTTGCTGCGTCCAATACAGATTGTTTTACATAATAATACATTGGATCCACTAGTGGAAGCCCATTACCATTAATGGTATTCGTAATTGCCAGTGTTGAAACGAAAGAAACGTTTCCATCAGTATTAGCCGCTAAAAGAGCATTAGCTCTCATCATTACAGTTAGAATATCTTTATCTCCAATAGTTTTCTCTTCAGTTGCAGAAGGTTGTGCTCCTACCCTCATGATGTATATGGTTCCTGAAGAAAGCGTTTCATACGGAAGGTCTGATAATTTTTTTTCATTATCATCACTGGTATCCGTGGTGCTGAAAGCTTTTATATTTCCCTGAGCATCCAGATAATTGTCGTTCATAAATTTCTTAATAGCCTGATCGTCATAACTGTTTTGAACGGCAATGTCTTCCGGTTCTTTATAAGTTTCAACTTCATCATCTTTCTTACATGCAGAAAAACCTAAAGATCCCGCAAGGATATATAAAAATATTTTTTTCATTTCAAAAAACTTTAATTACTTTACAAATAATATAACGGCAAAAGTATAAAAAATTATGAGAATAGATAAATTTTTATGGTGCATTCGTTTTTATAAGACGAGAAGTATTGCAACAGAGGAAATTAAAAAGAACAGAGTTTCATTGGGAACGTCTGCCGTAAAGTCATCTAAGGAGGTAAAAGAAGGAGATGTTATTAAGATTCGGAAAAATCAGATCGACTATAAAATAAAAGTGATTCAGATCCCCAAAAACAGATTAGGAGCGAAACTTGTTCCCCTTCATATACAGGATGTGACAGATAAGGAGCAGTATGAACTGTTGAAACTCCGAAAAATGTCACAGGATTATTACAGAATTAAAGGAGAAGGCAGACCTACCAAAAGAGACAGAAGAGATATGGATGAATATGTAGGGAACGATATTGCCTCAGACTTTACAGACTGGGACGATTTCTTTGGAGAAACAGCAGATGTTGCCGAAAACGAAGATTAAAAATGAAAAAGCTCTAGAGATAGAGCTTTTCTATTATTTCCTGGACAATGTCTTCAGGCTCCCTCGCATCCGTATTGACGCTGAATTGTGCTTTGCTGTAAAATGCATTTCTTTCAAATAAATGCTTGGCAATAAACTCAGGAAGATTCTCATCAGAAATATTGGCAATGATCGGCCTTTTTTCTTTCTGTTTTGAAATCCTTTCGTATAAAGTGTTTACCGAGGCTTTTAAAAATATACTTTTAGAACTATGGTTGATAATTTCCATATTATTATAATAAACCGGAGTGCCTCCTCCCAGGCTTAAAACCGTATTTTCTTCCGAAGCAAGTATTTCTTCCAATGCCTCTCTTTCAAGCTTTCTAAAGTGAATTTCTCCCTTTTTTTCGAAAATCTCAGGAATGGTTAATTTATTTCGTCTAGAAATCTCTTTATCGAGGTCAATTAGCCTGAAATTTATTTTGTCGCTTAATATTTTGGAAATGTGAGATTTGCCAGATCCCATGTATCCGATGAGTGAAATAACCATGAATTTTTTTTAAACAAATTTGCAAAAAAGTTTTGAGATAAAGAAAAAACTTATATCTTTGCACCACTGAAAACGAGGGACATTATTCAAATGTAAATCGTTGACAAAGTGACCGACTCGGTAGCTCAGCTGGTAGAGCAATACACTTTTAATGTATGGGTCCTGGGTTCGAATCCCAGCCGGGTCACAAGCGAAAAAGATTACTAGATTTTTGTAATTTTATAGCCTGCGTGGTGGAATTGGTAGACACGCCATCTTGAGGGGGTGGTTTCCTAAGGATGTGCTGGTTCGAGTCCAGTCGCAGGCACTGCAAAGAAAAATTTAATGATTACTAATGAATTGATTTCATTTTTAATTGTGGCCGACTCGGTAGCTCAGCTGGTAGAGCAATACACTTTTAATGTATGGGTCCTGGGTTCGAATCCCAGCCGGGTCACAAGTTTACTGAAAAGTAAATTTTTTTCATATTAATATTTTGTGATTTGGTGTTTCAAAGGTCTCCGCAAGAGACCTTTGATTTTTTTAAAAAATAAAAACACTTTAAATTTTAAAAAAAATATATTGCGGGATTGAAAAAAAATCATATCTTTGCACCTCTTAAAACGAGAGTCATTGTATAAATGCAAATCGTTAACAAGTGACCGACTCGGTAGCTCAGCTGGTAGAGCAATACACTTTTAATGTATGGGTCCTGGGTTCGAATCCCAGCCGGGTCACAAGTTTACTGAAAAGTAAATTTTTTTCATATTAATATTTTGTGATTTGGTGTATCAAAGGTTTCCTCAAGAGACCTTTGATTTTTTTTATATATTATGATCACCCAAAAAATAAAAAAACTCTGATAATATTGATCAGAGTTTTAATTTTTTATAAGATTATTGGGGGATTTCTGTTGAACAGGTGTTTAATATTTAATCCAAATGCATATTGTCAATAAGCCTTACCCCGTCTACTACAACTACGATGAATGCTCTGTAATTTCTGTCCTTGTAAAAGAAATCAGTTTCTTTCAGGGTTTCTTCATCAGCGATCAGGAAATATTCTAATTTCATTCCCTGCTCATGATCAAAAATGTCTGTCACTCTTTCGTTTATTTCAGGGATCGTAAGGATTCTAAACCAGTCGTTTACTTTGTTTAAGGTATGATAAATAACTTTTGATGCCTCTCTTCGGTCTTCGTGAAGCCTTTGGTTTCGGGAGCTTAATGCCAGACCATTGTCAGCTCTGTAAATAGAAACACCAGTAATTTTTACAGGAAGATGTTTCTTTTCAACCATTTTTTTGATAATGGCAAGCTGTTGAAAATCTTTTTCTCCAAAATAAGCACTGTCCGGCTGGATCTGTCTGAAAAGCTCTTCTACCACAGTTCCTACACCGTCGAAATGCCCCGGTCTTGATTTTCCTTCCATTTCATTTTCCAGTCCATCAAAATCATAATGCTGGCTTTCTGTTTTTTCAGGATAGATATCGGCGACTTCAGGGATATAAACCGCATCCACCAATCCTGAATTTTTCAAGATAAGAATATCTCTGTTAATATCTCTTGGGTACTTTTCAAGGTCTTCCGGATTGTTAAATTGGGTGGGATTTACAAAAATTGAAGAAATAACCAGATCATTATCTTTTCTGGCTTCTTCATACAGAGAAAGATGTCCCTTATGAAGGGCTCCCATAGTAGGAGCGAAGCCTATCTTTTTACCCATTTCTTTCTGTCTTTCAATGAAATCCTGAAGGGTTTTCTTGTTCTTTATAACTTCCATAGTTTATTTTAATACTAATTCAAAAATACTAAAAATATCACATAATTATATGTGTTTTTAATAATTTGAAAATGGGAATTATCGTAAAATAATGTTAATTAAAATAATGTTGGATGTTTTTTTGTAATTTTGCACATTAAAGCATTTTTACAAAAATATAGATAGAAATTTATGCCGAATCAAAAAATACTGTACATTACTACAGAGATGTATCCATATCAAGAAGACACAAATATGGCTGCAGTGGTAAACAAAATGGCACTTAAGATGCACAATGAAGGCAATGATGTAAGAGTTTTTATGCCAAGATTTGGACAAATAAGTGAAAGAAAATTCCAACTTCATGAGGTGATCCGTCTTTCGGGGATGAACATTATTATTAATGACCTAGATCAGCCGTTAATCATTAAAGTAGCGTCTCTTCCGGGGGAAAGACTTCAGGTTTACTTTATTGACAACGAAGAATACTTCAAAAGAAAGCAATACTACGTTGATGATGAAGGAAAACCTTTTGATGATAACGACGAAAGAGCTATTTTCTTTGCGAGAGGTGTAATTGAAACCATCAAAAAACTAAACTGGGTTCCGGATGTAATCCACTTGAATGGATGGATGTCTTCTTTTGTTCCAATTTACCTTAAAACATATTACGAATCTGACACTTACTTCAAAGATGCCAAAATCGTTCTTTCCCTTTACAATGAGAAAGACGCTGATCTGGATAAAAACATCGCTGAAAAATTGACATTCGATAATATTTCCGGATTAAAAGCGTTAGATAATCCGACAATCAAAAATTTTGTTATTGAAAGTATGAATTACGTTGACATGGTAGTAAAAGGAGATGAGTTTCTTGATGAAGACCTGGATAAAGGTTTCAATGAAACAACAACTCCAAAGTCAGAATACGTTGACGTAGATTCTATAAACCAAATTTATTAAACACATTTTTTAATGACTCATACTGTTAAAAGAACTTTAGCCATGCTTTTTGTGGCGGTTTTTGGGAGCGCTCTTCTTTATAATTGCGAACCGGAAACGGATTCGCTGGGCGAACAGCTTTTTATAGATGGTGCCGCGGAAGGCAATGTATCTTCCTACGACCTTATTGCTTATAATATTAATAATAATGATTCGATCAGAAGTGATGCTGGGAGACTTGTGAATCAGATCAATACATCAGGGATATCTCCATCCTATGCTGTCCTTGGAGCTTTTTCTGAGGGACAGTTTGGTATGCAGAAAGCATCCTATCTTACCCAGTTAAGGATGAGCTCTGATAATTTCAACTTCGGAACGACTCCAAAAGTAGATTCTGTAGTTTTAGTATTGAGACCTAACTCTGTTGCTGATTCAGTGGTTACACGTCCTCTTAAGGATGAAAGCATACTGGTAGGAACTGAAACGGTACCTGTTTCCACAGAGATAAAGAGGTATCCTACTAATTATGGTTTTAAATATGGTAAAATGAGACTAGGTCCTGGAGGGACACACTCTTTATTGCATATTAATGTAGATGAAATTACAACATTCTTAGATGGTAATGATCCTGCTTTCAAACGTTCTAATGTAGTTGTTAGTACTGGAGCAGCATTGGGTTCTACCGTATTTGATGGAACTGTAACCTCTAAGACCATCACTAAGAAGTCAGATAATTCAGCTTTATTTACCTCGGATGCAGGAATCAGAATTCCTTTAAATAAAGACTTTTTCCAAACAAAGCTTCTTGATAAAAACGGTAAGCCTGAACTTCAGGATGCTGCTAACTTTACAAGATACTTCAAAGGGATAAAACTGTCTGTGACTGATACAGATGGATATCTTTTGCAGCTTCCTACGGAAAGTATGGAAGTAATCATGTATTATACTAATGAGAAAAACGATAACGGTACAATTACAAGACCTCAGTCTACTTTTAAATTACTTTTAACAGGTGGTATTGGTAATGCACGTATCGGACAGTACGAATATAACAGAGCAGGGTCTGCATGGGCAGCCGCATCAACTATGATTAACGATCAGACCGGTGATGCTAAACTTTATCTGCAGGGAATGGGAGGACCTTCCATAGGTGTGAAAATTCCTGATGAAACTATTGCTACTCTTAAAGCATTATATGATAAGGATAAGGCTGCGATTATGAATGCTAGAATCAGAATCTTTACAGATGCTTCTACTTGGAGTAATAATTACAGAAGGACTAGGGATAACTTTACTATTCTTCCTGTAATAAAAGATGCAACAACCGGATTACTTACTTCTTCAGCGTTTATAGCAGACTTGACAGCTGGCTTTGGAATGATGAAATCTTATGATTTAGATAAAAACCCTTCTTATTATGACTTTACGGTTACAAAAACAGTGAAGGATATTGTTGAAGGTAAAGAGGCAAATAAAACCCTTCTTGTTAATATGGGACAGTTTGTGCCAACTACATCAGGGGCAGCTGCTGGTTATAAATTTACAACCAGAGCATTTGCAACGGAAAGAGGCGTTTTTGTTGGAACAGATAAAACGAATGCCAACAGAATTCAGTTAAAAATTACTTACGGGACAAAAAAATAAAAAAACACTAGAAAAAATATGTGCGGAATTGTAGGATATACAGGGTTTCAGGATGCGTATGATATTGTCATCAACGGTCTTAGAAGATTAGAATATAGAGGGTATGACAGTGCAGGAATTGTTTTGGAAGGCTCAAATAAAAAATTTGAAATAGAAAAAACAAAAGGGAAGGTAGATGATTTGGTGAGTATTTCAGAACAACTGAAAGGAACAGCCAAAATAGGAATGGGGCATACCAGATGGGCTACACATGGGGTTCCAAGTGATAGAAATTCACATCCACATTTATCAAATAACGGAAAAATAGCAGTTGTACATAATGGTATTATAGAAAACTATGACACTATTAAAACAATGCTTACGGAAAAAGGATTTACTTTTAAATCTGAAACCGATACAGAAGTACTGGTGAATCTTATCCAGTATTTTATGGATTTAAAATCAGAAACAGATTTCCCTACTGCTGTAAGATATGCTTTGAATGAAGTATACGGAGCATATGCTATCACGGTACTTCATGAAGATTATCCAGGAGTATTGGTTGTAGCGAGATTAGGTTCTCCGCTAGCCATAGGAATTGGTGAGAAAGAATACTTTATTGCTTCTGATGCATCTCCTTTCGTAGAATTTACAAAAGAGGCGATCTATCTTGAAGAGGGACACATGGCTACTATTTCATTAGAGAATGGTGTAGACATCAGAACAATTAATGATAATTCTAAGATTGAACCAGAGATTCAGGAGCTTAAATTAAGCTTAGAGCAGATTGAAAAAGGGGGATACGAGCATTTTATGCTTAAAGAGATCTTTGAACAGCCTAAGTCTATCCATGACACGATGAGAGGAAGACTTCTTGTAGATGAAGGGATTATCAAAATGGCTGGGATCTGGGATCATTTGGAGAGATTCAAGAATGCCAATAGAATCATCATCATTGCATGTGGTACTTCATGGCATGCAGGTCTTATCGGCGAATACCTTATCGAAGAATATGCAAGAATTCCTGTAGAGGTAGAATATGCATCAGAATTCAGATACAGAAATCCTATTATTACTGATAAAGACGTTGTTATTGCTATTTCCCAATCCGGAGAAACAGCTGATACAATGGCTGCCTTGAAATTAGCAAAAGAAAGAGGAGCATTTATATACGGTATATGTAATGTAGTGGATTCTTCCATCGCAAGAATTACAGATGCCGGTTCATATACACATGCTGGTCCTGAGATAGGAGTAGCTTCTACAAAAGCTTTTACGGCACAGCTTACCATTCTTACTCTAATTGCATTTAAATTAGGAAAACACAACGGTAACTTAGGCAATGCAGAATTCATGAGCTTAATTTCTGAACTGGATGCTCTTCCTAAAAAAATAGAAGAAGTTTTAAGTACGACTCATGAGCTGACTCAAAATATAGCCAAAGATTTTATCCACACAACCAATTTCCTTTATTTGGGAAGAGGGTACAATTATCCTGCGGCATTAGAAGGTGCGCTAAAACTGAAAGAGATCTCTTATATTCACGCAGAAGGATATCCGGCAGCAGAAATGAAACACGGACCTATTGCCCTTATTGATGAGAATATGCCAATCGTTATCATTGCTCCTAAAAAAGGACATTATGATAAGATTGTGAGTAATGTTCAGGAAATTAAGGCAAGAAAAGGGAAAGTTATTGCTGTGGTTAACAAAGGAGATAAACAGGTGAGTGCAATGGCAGATTATGTGATTGAAATTCCTGAGACTTCAGAATGTTTCTCACCAATTGTTGCGTCAGTGCCTTTACAGCTATTAGCTTACTACATTGCAGTATACCGAGGAGCCAATGTAGATCAGCCAAGAAACCTGGCAAAATCTGTAACTGTAGAGTAAAAAGTAGTTGTAAATAAAATAAATTTAGATTTCTTCCGTTATTTCAAAAAAAATCTTAAAAGTTTCTTAAAAAAATTATATATTTACGGCTTAATTATAAAAATTAACATGAAAAGGATATTTCTTTTATTATTGTCTGCGTCGGTAGCATCAGTATCTTGTTCAGGTGGTGGCAGTTCTTCTGTAGGGAAGCCTGGAACGAAAGGAGAATTGATACCAAGAGAAAAAACGAAATCATTTGTTGCGGAAAGACCATATGGAATGGTGGCTATTCCTGCAGGTTCATTTGTTGCTGGTCTGGCGGATCAGGATCCAACAAATACGCCTGAAAAAGCATCATTGAAAACTGTTACAGTCTCTTCTTTCTTCATGGATGAAGCAGAAACTACCAATGCCGAATACAGGGTATTTATCAATTATGTGAGAGATTCCATTGCGAGAACTCTATTAGCTGAAGCCGCTGGGGAAGGCGGTGAAGAAGGTGGACGTAAAGGAGCAAGCATAGGTGATTATGCATACCTTGCTAAAAAAGAAGAAAACTTAACACCTTATCAGGAGTATTTAGAAGGCCAGGGAGGAAGAGAAGACGGAGGTTATGATGCAAGTAAAAAACTAGACTGGAAAATCCCTTTACATTGGAGCACTGGAAAGTATCCTGATGTAGAATACGCGGAAGTTCTTGAATCTATGTATCTGCCTGCTTCTTCTAGAATCGGAAACGAAAGAATTTTAGACGTTAGTAAACTAAAATACAACTATCAGTGGGGAGATATGGATGCAGCACTTGCTGACAACGAAAGAGGAGCTAACTACCTTAAGAGTTCAAGCATTGCGATCTATCCTGATACAACGGTTTGGATAAATGATTTCCACTTTACATATAACGAACCGTTGTTCGAACAATATTTCTGGCACAAAGCCTACAAAGATTATCCTGTAGTAGGGGTAACCTGGGATCAGGCAAGAGCTTACTGTAACTTCAGATCTAAACTGAAAACAGACTACAACGAAAGCTTAAAAAGAAAAAAGCAAAGACCAATGCTGTTCCGTCTTCCTACAGAAATCGAATGGGAATATGCTGCAAGAGGCGGAATGCAAAATGCTACTTATCCTTGGGGTGGTCCATATTTAATGGATGACAGAGGTTGCTACTTAGCCAACTTCAAACCAAAGAGAGGTAATTACATGGAAGACGAGAAAAAAGGTACTTATACATATACAGCTCCAGTAAAGAAATTTAAGAAAAATGGATTTGGGTTATTTGATATGGCTGGAAACGTTTCTGAATGGACAGAATCTGCGTATAACAACTCTTCTTATGGATTCTCATCTACTTTAAATCCTTCTACTAAAGATAAAAAGGATACAAAGAGATCTGTAAGAGGTGGTTCTTGGAAAGATATAGGATATGCCCTGATGACAGGTGCTAGAGATTGGGAAAGAAAAGATTCCGCAAGAAGCTATATCGGATTCAGAACTGTACAGGATATTCCTGAAGCAGCTGTTAAACCAAGAAGAGTTAACAGATAATTAACCAGACAATTATTTTCAATAACAATTTTATTTAACATTAAAAAAACTAACTTAATATGTTTAAGACTAAAGATGCTTGGATGAATTTCTTTTATTCATTCGGTGCTGCAATTGTAATTCTTGGAGCTTGGCTTAAAATTACTCACATTACCTTGGGACCAATTAATGGTAATATCGCTCTTACAGTGGGACTTATTACGGAGGCTATTATCTTTATTATTTTCGCATTTGACCCTCCAAAATCAGAAGAATCTTATGCATGGGAGAATGTTTATCCTGAATTATTAGATAAGCATGCACACCCAAACCCTTTACATTCTAATGTATCATCTAAAAACAATGCACAGCAGTTTGCAGAATTAGAAAATTCTCTTTCAAATAAATTAGACAAAATGCTTCAGGATGCAAAGCTGGATGTTCAATTATTTGACAGACTAAGAACAGGTATCGATAAATTCTCTAACTCTGTTGATCAGATCAACCAAACTGTAGATGTATCTGCTTCTACACATAAATATAATGATCAGCTTAACAAAGCTGCTCAGCATATGGAAAGTATGAATGCTTTATATACAATGCAGCTTGAAAGCGGTAAAAGACAATCTGAATTTGCTAACAAATACGTAGCAGATATGCAGAAGTCTGCAGAGCAGTCTGAAAAATTCAATCAAGAGTTACTAGGTTTAACAACTAATCTTAACAGCTTAAATAGAGTTTATGGTGGTATGCTTACTGCTATGAAGTCTTAATTCCTAACCATTTCTAAATTAACTACTTAATCAAAAACTAAAAGAAAAGAGAATGGCACAAGGAAAACAGACACCTCGTCAGAAGATGATCAACCTAATGTATCTGGTGTTCATCGCTATGATGGCCCTAAACATTGATGCAGAAATCATCAGATCATACTACGACTCTACGAAAGCATTGAATGAAACAAGAACCTTAACAGAGACTAAAAACGAAAAGATTTTCGAAAAAACGCTTGAGGCAAAAGCACAGCAGGTTCCGGATACCTACGCACAGCCTTGGGGACAGTATAAAGTTTTAAAAGGTAAAATTGATGTTTTAGTAGCTTCTGCTCAAAGTATTAAAGATGCCCTTAAAAAGCACTCGGATTTTCATGATAAAGATCCAAAAACCGGAAAAGAAATTGATGTAAGCGAAAATTTCGCAGCGCTTAATAATAATGAAGCAACTACAGAATATTTCTTCAAAGAAGGAGAAGAAAATACCCCTTCAAAAGGAGCTTTAGACTTAAAAGCTAAAATTGACGACGTAAGAAATTATATTAATGCAACTTTTGGAAACAATGCACAGTTAAAAGATTTAGTAGACAGAGCTAATAAATCTTTGATCGCTGAATATCCAAAAGGAAAATCTCCGAATGACAAGACCTGGTTTCAGAACAAATTCTATCATCAGCCGTTAATCGCGGCGATCTCTAACCTGGAGATCATTCAGAATGATGCTAGAAACGTACAGTCTGATGCATTGGCGTTGTTACTTCAGGAGAAAGTAGATGCAAATATCAAATTCTCAAGTTACGAGCCTATCGTTTCTGGTCCGGTAGATATCCAGGCAGGAAAACAGGCTGAAGTAAAAGTAATGTTAGGTACTTATTCTACAAGCAACAAAATTAGTATTTCTGGTGTTGGTAGAGTAGAAAATGGAAAAGGGATCACCTCTATTTCAGGTTCTGGTATCGGAGAACACAAGCTTGGAGGAACAATTACCTTAACGGATGCTTCAGGAAAACCTCAAAGTTTCCCATGGACGCATACTTATAATGTAATTGCAGGACCAAGAGAAGTAAAACTTGAAAAAGGATTATTGCTTTCTGCTGATAAAATGAATGTAATGTATAGAGGACTTGAGAACCCTGTTTCAGGATCTATCTTAGGTGCCGACAATTCTAAACTTTCATTATCTGCTCCGGGAGCATCGGTAAGAAATACAGGTCCAGGAAAATGGAGTGTGAAACCTTCTTCAGGTAATACAGTTAAACTTACATTATCAGGAATAGATCCTTACGGAAAATCTGTATCACAGGTATTTGAATATAGAATTAAGAATGTACCACCACCACAAGGACAGATCAGAGGACAAAGTATCGTAGCGATGCCTCCAACATCTATCCAGAATCAAACGGTACAGGCAGCGATTCCTGATTTCGACTTCCCAGTTTCATTTACTGTAACGCAATTTATGGTAAGAGTTCCTGGAAGAGCAGCACTATTAATTCACGGAAATTCATTGAATGATGCCGCTGGATTAGTGAAAAATCTTAGATCTGGAGACGTAGTTTCTATCTTCGATATTAAAGTTACTGCTCAGGGACTAGACGGTCAGGTAATTAAAAACATTACTCCTATAATCATTAATATTCCATAGGACTAAAATTGTAATTTATTATGAAAAAATATATTAGCACCCTTTTAGTATTAGTTTCGGGATTCGCTTTATCCCAGACTATTCTGAACGCAGCTTCTCCGGAAGAGTTCAGACAGATGAGAGAGGAAAACAAACAAAAAGTTGGTGATACTATTATTGATAAAACAGTAAAACCTCTTGAATATGGTTTTGTAGAAGATAAAGATATCCTTAAGAGTATGTTTGTTTGGGAGATCATTGATATGAATGATAAGATCAACCAGCCTTTCTACTACGACAATCCGGATGGACTTCTTTCTACACCTACAAGATCGCTATATCAGTTATTATTGGATGCTGCTTTAAGCGGAAAGATCGAGCAGGTTTACGATGATGAAAACTTTACGGTGAAACTTTCACCGGAAGGGATCCAAAAGAGATTGGAAAAAGTAATTATCAATGATGCTGCTATTGATATCCTTAACTCTGGAAGACAATTAACAGAGCAGGAGAAAAAAGAATATACCGACGTTTTCAAGACGACTACTGAAAAAGTAAAAGTTCTTAAGATCATGGGTATGTGGTTTATCGATAAGAGAGACGGACAGATGAAATACAGACCTCTTGGTATTGCAGCAATGGGTCCAGATCCAGCTGTACAGGGAGTTATTGGACCAGATGGTAAGCCGATTGCAAGTAATGACGAGCTTATCGACCTATTCTGGATCTACTATCCGAATGCAAGAGACGTGTTGGCAAATAATTTTATTTACAACAGAAAGAACTCTTCTGCGGACCTGTCTTTCGATGATATCATCAATGCGAGAAGATTCTCTTCAATCATTTATAAATCATCTGGCGGTTTAGGTGACGGTACAATCGATAAATATCTCCCTAAAGATGCTGACGAACAGTTAGCTGAAAGCGAAAGAATCAAAAATCAGATCCTTAACATGGAAAATGATATGTGGAATTACTAAGATTTCACTTGATATTTATACAAAACCTGAGTACTTTTACTCAGGTTTTTTTTATTATGAAACATATAGACTATATCATCGTTGGAGACGGATATGCGGGGTTGTTTTTCGCTCATCAGTTAATTAAGAATAACAAATCTTTTGTATTATTTTCTGAAGGCAGGAAAAGCGCTTCACAGGTTTCTGCTGGAATTATCAATCCTGTGGTCCTTAAGAAATTCACTACATTCTGGAAAGCACAGGAACAAATCGACTTTCTTAAAGACACTTTGATCGAAATAGAATCCTACACCGGGAAAAATTATCTGATCGATTCACCTATCCATAGAATTTTTCATGACGAAAATGAACAGAATCTTTGGGTAAAGAAATCGAAAAATGAAGAACTTTCCAGCTTCCTTGATGAAAATTTCGATCATTTAGAGGTAGTAAAAAATGACTTTAATACCGGAAAGGTCAATCAGTCTGCCAGACTGAAAGTAAGCGGGTTTTTCATGGATCTATTCTATTTTTTAGAAAAAAATGAACTTCTGATCAAAGAAAAATTTGATTATGACAAATTAGACGCTTCTACAGGTTCCTATAAAGATTTCCAATCTCAAAATATTATATTCTGTGAAGGAATGGGAGTGAAGGAAAATCCTTTCTTTTCAAATATTGCCGTTACTCCAAATAAGGGGCATCATATTAAAGTAAAACTTTCCGAATCCATTCCAAAGGATATTACAATTAAAAAGAAACATTTCTTATTCCCCACAGATAACGAACTTCATTTCTATGGCGGAACCTATGATCGGGAACAGCTTCATCATCACGTAGACGAATCTGCTGTGAAGCAGCTCGTCAATGGCTTGTCTGAAATTTATCCACATGACTTTGACGTGGAAGAAGTGAACTTTGGTTTCAGGCCAACGGTAAAAGACAGAAGACCGATTATAGGAAGACATGAATCATATCAAAATCTTTATGTTTTTAACGGCCTTGGAGCAAGAGGAATTTTAAACGGTTGCTACTTCTCCAGGAGCTTGTACCAGTTGATTGAAAAAAATATACCTTTGCATGAAGAAGTTTCCAGCGACAGATTTAAATAATTCCAGGTTGATTAAAATATAGCGTAGAAATTCATATCTTCAGAAGAGAATTTAAATTATGAATGAAAATGTTTTGGGTATAATAGCCGGAGTCCTCACATCTATTTCCATGATTCCCCAACTGATCAAGGTCATCAAAGAGAAGAATGTAGACGATATTTCTCTGGTCATGCTGTTGGTCCTTATATCTGGACTTTCACTATGGGTATGGTATGGTTTTATGAAAAACGAACTGCCTATTATTGTGTCAAATGCATTTGCCGTTCTGGTCAATATAAGCCTTCTGATATGTTATATGATCTATAAGAAATAGGAAGAAGTGATATCAATAAAAAAGACGCTTCACCAATCGTAAAGCGTCTTTTTGTATCGTAAAATATTAAATTCAATACTTATTTATTAAGGCTGAAGAACAAATTTAGCCAAAGGTGCCATTCTAGCCTTGTTTAAGGTCAGTGTATTGCCATTTACAGAATAATTATCTGCGGCAAGCACTGCTTTTGTAAATAATTGTTCGGTTTCAAGATCCTCACAGGCCATCATGGTAGACATTCCTTGGTTGAATTTGATTCTCATGATATCAGGTTTAATCTCAAAAGTACCTCCAAATCCATTGCATCCGGCATGACCTTCATATCTCATCCCTTCCGTATTAAGCTTGAAATAAGGATTGTTTTTAGCATTTTTAAGCTTGATAGGTTGTCCGTTCAGTTCCGTAAGTTTCCATGTTTTCCCCATAATATCAGTGGTCTTTTGTGTTGGAGGAGTTTTACATGCGGTAAGAAATACCAATAAAAAAAGAGCGGATAAATAGTAATACAAGTTTTTCATAGTTATTATTTTGTAAGGTTGGTGTAATGTTTGGACTTTCAAATTAATAAGAAGCCATCTTTGCAGATCCTGATCCCTTTGTTTCACGCTTAGCATGGAACAGAACCATATCTACATTTTTTTTCAGTAAAGTGATATTTCCTTTGATATCGGAATATTGATATTCTTCATTGCTAGCCGTATATTCAGGAAGAGCATCGCTTTTCTTAAGATCATACGTTTTGCCTTCCAGATGAACGGTTGCTATGTTTTTTGTGTGATTGATGGTGACTTCAATTTTTTCCCCATAACTGTCAGTGAAAACATCTTTAGAGATCTCATCTTTGTTTTCAGAGACTGCCTCAGTAAGTGCTTCCGTTTCTTTGCCCGGATGCTTACACGCTGTTGAGGAAAGGACTGCCAGGCCCATAAGAAACAATGTAAATAAATTTTTCATAATGATAAGTGATTTGAAAGTGTGTCATGAATTGTGATATTAATACTACATAAATTTACGAATATTTTTAATAAATATATGTTAAATTTGCATAAATTAATCTAATGTTTTTATCCATTGAGCCCGGAGGTTCCTTTACAGTGCTTTTGTATAAATCATAAAAAAACTTTCTGCTCTATAAAGATTTGCTGAACTGGGAACCGTTGGAATACTGCTTTAGACAGCCGGTTTTAAGAATAAAAAAGTATAGTTTTTTTTCATGTTACATTTGTTGTTTTTATTTGGTGCAAAAGTATTGAAATTATATGATGTTGATACACAGTGAAAAATGATTTTAATCATGCTCTTGAGCGTATTTTTTTTGAGATTTAACAGAAAAAAGAAAACTGAAAAAGTCAGTTCTCTTTAAAGGTGGATTTAATTAATATTTTTAATTGAATTTTAAGGTTCGGTGATTTGATCAATAGTGAAAATACTTTGGTTACCAGTTCCGCCTGGGCATTTAGCTACATTTCCTGCACTGCCTGGAGTTGAGGGCCCCATCATGAATTGCATTTTATAAAAAAGGAATGAAGCAACGTACAGAAAACCTGCCATCTGGAGTTGTAGTAGAAATAGCGTATCCTTTATCCATTGCATTCTGTTTGTGTCTATAATTGATCATAAAAACAGATTGTATGTTATTTATGTTTATTAATGGTGAAATTAAGTGATTATTTAATAATGGCTTTATAAGAAAAAATGAATGTTTTCTTTATTCAGCTTATTTAAAGGAGAGTTAAATTTTGTTAATCTATTATGAGCGTATACCTTTCTAGGTGTACATTTGCCACTTCAAAATGAGAAACCTAATAGTATATTTTTTGACCGGTCTTTTTCTGCTCTTTGTAGTAGAAAGCAAACTTGATGTCAAAACACTACGCAATGACTATTCCGGTCATGTTTCTCATCATTTGCCCAAAAAGGCCAACCGCCTGAACCAGACTTTTGAGAAACTTTCGGTTCAGCAAATGGCAGATAATATTGATAATTCTACTTTAGAACTTACTGAAGACGACTTTCAGCTGTCTGATACCATCCAGATTATTGCTGTTTTTGCCAGTGTTTTCAGTCTTGTCTATATTTTTGGCCTACATTCTTTTAAAAGCAGAAAACCGGGTTTCAATGGTTTTCTTTCGCTGTATTCCCATGTTAAAACATTCATTCTGATTCGTTCTATCAGAATTTAAAAATTCATTTTTCCTGATCTATTTTCTGTCCACAGTCCGGATGGGAGATATACTGCGTTGTTTATGCCGGTAATCACCATGACGCAGGATTTCTTATTACCGTTTTATTTTTCATTCAAAACATTAACGATTTATATTAAACTCTAGAATTATGATCAAAAGAGTTGCCTCAGGCATTGCGATAAGCACCCTTTTATTGACTGTTGGCTGCAGTCAGAAGAAAGAAGAAAAAGAAGAAGCCGTAGTATATCCCGTCACCAGCCCTGTAAAAATGGATACGGTGATCAACAAAGAATATGTAGCCCAGATCCAGTCGGTGAAAAACATCGAAGTCCGAGCGCAGGAAAAAGGATTTCTTGAAAAAATTTATGTTGATGAAGGACAGTATGTACAGGCAGGACAAACCCTGTTCAGAATTATGCCTCAGCTGTATCAGGCAGAATTATTGAAAGCCAAAGCAGAAGTAGAACAGGCTACCATAGAGCTTAAAAATGCCAGCACCCTTGCCAGCAACAACATTGTTTCTAAAAATGAAAGAGCGATGGCTAAAGCGAAGCTCGATGCAGCCAATGCTGAAATGAAACTGGCCCAGATCCATTTATCTTTTACTGACATTAAAGCACCGTTTTCAGGGGTGATCAACAGAATTCCTTTAAAACTGGGAAGCCTGGTGGATGAAGGAGATCTGCTGACTTCTTTATCAGACAATACCAATGTCTACAGTTATTTTAACGTTTCAGAACCTGAATATCTAAGCTATCAGACCCATGCTGCCGACAGAGGAAGCAATCAGGTGTCTTTGATTATGGCGAACGGAGAAATGCTACCTCAGAAAGGAGAGATCCAGACCATAGAAGGAGAATTTGACAATGAAACCGGAAATATTGCCTTCAGAGCAAAATTCCCCAATCCGGATAAACTGCTAAGAAATGGCGAAACCGGAAAAGTACAGATGACTCTGCCGGTTCATAATGCGCTTATCATTCCGCAGAAAGCTACTTATGAAATTCAAGACCAGAAATATGTTTTCGTCATTGATAAAAACGGAACTGCAAAATCAAGAAATATAAAAGTGGCTTACGAGCTGCCGGATCTTTATGTAGTAGGGTCAGGACTTGCAGAGGGAGATAAGATCCTTTTAGAAGGGGTACAGAAGGTAAAAGATGACCAGAAAATACAGTCCAAATTCCAGGATCCCAAGAAAGTTCTTCAGTCATTGAAACTAAAAGCAGAGTAGTCTACTCGTAAAACGAAGCAGTATGTTTAAGAAATTCATCCGCAGACCCGTTCTGTCTATCGTGATCTCACTGATCATCGTATTTATGGGAGTTTTGTCGCTGGTAAAACTTCCAGTGACCCAGTTTCCCTCTATTTCACCACCTAAAGTAAATATCACCGCAGAATATCCGGGAGCCAACAACGAACTATTGATCAAATCAGTAGTTATTCCCCTCGAAAGAGGTCTGAATGGAGTTCCGGGTATGAAATATATGACCTCCGATGCCGGTAACGACGGGGAAGCTTCCATCCAAATTGTATTTGATCTCGGAACAGATCCCAATGTAGCCGCAGTAAACGTTCAAAACCGTGTATCTTCCGTTGTTAACAAACTTCCGCCTCTGGTAGTGCGTGAAGGAGTAAAAATTACCCGTGAAGAACCGAACATGTTGATGTACATTAACCTGTACAGTGACGACCCTAAAGCGGACCAGAAATTCCTTTTCAACTATGCTGATATCAACGTGATGTCTGAATTGAGAAGGGTAAGTGGAGTCGGTTTCGCCGATATTCTCGGAACCCGTGAATATGCCATGCGTATCTGGCTTAAACCGGACAGGCTTACCGCTTACAATATTTCGGCAGATGAAGTGATGGAGTCCCTGAACCAGCAGAGTTTGGAAGCTTCTCCAGGTAAAACAGGGGAAAGTTCAGGAAAACGTTCCCAGTCATTTGAATATATCCTGAAATATTCCGGACGTTTTAACAATGAAAAAGATTATGGAAATATTATCTTAAAAGCGAAACCGGGCGGGGAGTTTGTAAGATTAAAAGATGTTGCAGATATAGAATTCGGTTCCTCAATGTATGATATTTATTCTACACTTAACGGAAAACCGTCTGCTGCGATTACCGTAAAACAATCCTACGGTTCCAATGCAAGTGACGTTATCAAAAATGTGAAAACTTTGATGAAAGACCTTGAGAAAAATAACTTCCCGAAAGGAATGCACTATGACATCAGTTATGACGTTTCCAGATTCCTGGATGCATCCATGGAAAAGGTTATTCATACCCTTTTTGAAGCCTTTATCCTGGTGGCCATTGTGGTATTCCTGTTCCTTGGTGACTGGCGTTCAACTTTAATTCCGGCTTTAGCTGTTCCGGTTTCACTGGTCGGTACATTTGCAGTCATGTCTGCATTTGGAATTACCCTGAACATGATCTCGCTCTTCGCATTGGTAATGGCCATCGGGGTCGTCGTCGATGATGCGATTGTGGTAATTGAAGCGGTGCATGCCAAGATGGAAGAAAAAGGACTTTCTCCATTGAAAGCTACGGAAGAAGCGATGCATGAAATCAGTGGGGCGATTATCGCAATCACTTTGGTAATGGCATCCGTATTCATTCCGATTGCATTTATGTCCGGTCCGGTTGGAGTATTTTACCGTCAGTTCTCCATTACAATGGCTTCTGCGATCATCCTTTCAGGAGTTGTAGCCTTGACACTGACTCCTGCTTTATGTGCTTTGATCTTAAGAAACAATCATGGAAAAGCTAAAAAGAGAACCCCAATAACTATTTTCTTAGATAAATTCAACAATTTATTCACGAAAGGAGCCGGGAGGTATGAAAAGATGCTGAATAAAACAGTGAAGAAAAAATCTATCACACTTCCTTTATTACTGGCATTCTGTGCCTGTACATTCTTCCTGAGCAACTCACTTCCTTCAGGATTTATTCCGGCGGAAGATCAGGGGATGATCTATGCTATTATCCAGACACCTCCGGGATCTACTCTTGAAAGAACCAACCAGATCGCCAAAGAATTATTAAGAGAATCTGAAGATATTGATGGGGTACAGTCCGTTTCTTCATTAGCAGGATATGAAATTCTTACGGAAGGTACAGGATCCAACTCAGGAACCTGTCTGATTAACCTTAAAAGCTGGGAAGAACGTAAAGAATCTGCTGCCGAGATCATTGAAAAACTCGAAGAAAAAGCCAAGAATATTCCTGGTGCCAATATAGAATTCTTCCAGCCGCCTTCCATTCCGGGCTACGGTGCTGCAGGAGGTTTTGAACTCCGTTTGCTGGATAAAGCAGGAAGTGGAGATTATCATAAAATGGAGCAGGTAAGTAACGATTTTGTTAATGAATTAAAGAAACGCCCTGAGCTTGGATCTGCATTTACATTCTATTCTGCAAGTTTCCCTCAGTACATGCTGAAAGTAGATAATGATCTTGCCGAGCAGAAAGGAGTAACGATACAAAGTGCGATGGATAATCTGTCTACATTGATCGGTTCCAACTATGAGACCAGCTTCATCCGTTTCGACAGACCTTATAAAGTCATTGTGCAGGCTGGTCCTCAATACCGTGCACTGCCTACGGATCTGTTGAAACTCTATGTGAAAAATGATAAGGAGCAGATGGTTCCGTACTCTGATTTTATGAGAATGGAAAAGGTATATGGATTATCCGAGATCACAAGACACAATATGTACAATTCCGCGGAGGTAAGTGGAACACCTGCTCCGGGATACAGTAGCGGACAGGCCATTAAAGCGATTCAGGAAGTTGCGGATAAAACACTTCCTAGAGGTTTTGGTATCGACTGGGCCGGTATTTCCAAGGACGAAGTGAGCAGAGGAAACGAAGCTGTATTTATCTTCCTTGTTTGTCTTGGATTTGTTTATCTGATCCTTGCCGCGCAGTATGAAAGCTTTATTCTTCCGTTGCCGGTGATCTTATCTCTTCCTACTGGTATTTTCGGAGCATTCTTATGCTTGAAATTATTAGGATTGGAAAATAACATCTATGCTCAGGTGGCGATGGTCATGTTGATTGGTCTTTTGGGTAAAAATGCCGTATTGATTGTAGAATTTGCCGTTCAGAAGAAAGCAGAAGAAGGAATTCCGGTAGCTCAGGCAGCCATTGAAGGAGCAGCGATCCGTTTCCGTCCGATCCTGATGACTTCATTTGCATTTGTTGCAGGTCTTATTCCGTTGGTAATGGCAACCGGACCGGGAGCTGTAGGAAACAGAACGATTGGTACTGCTGCCGCAGGAGGGATGCTGATAGGAACTATTTTCGGGCTGATGATTATTCCTGGACTGTATTACATTTTCGGAACCATTGCAGAGAAATCGAAACTGGCAAAATATGAAGAAGAGAATCCTTTAACAGAACAAACTGAACCTTATCAACACGATAACAAACATGAAGATTTATAATAAATATATAGTAGCCAGTGCTTTATTGCTTGTTCTCACAGGTTGTAGGGCTCCAATGGCGACCGTAATAAAAGATGAAGTAAAAGAAAACCTGCCTCAGAATTTCAATCAGGAAGAGCAGCAGGATGCTAATGCAAACAGCGGAACAACACCGTGGAGACAGTTTTTTACAGATCCTAATTTGGTTAGCTTAATAGAAATTTCCTTGAAAAACAATCAGGAATTACTGATTACGCTTCAGGAAATTGAAATAGCAAAAAGTGGTGTTCTCGCTAAAAAAGGAAAACTGACTCCTACTGTTTCAGCAGGAATAGGAGCAGGTCTGAAAAAAGCAGGTCGCTATACCAGTGAGGGAGCTGGTGATGCCACTACAGAAATAGAACCGGGAAGAGAAATGCCGGATCCGCTGGGCAATTTTGAAGGTGGACTGATGGCGAATTGGGAGATTGATATCTGGAAGAAGCTCAGAACTGAAAAGGAAGCGGCTGTTGCTCACTACCTTTCTACAGTGGAAGGCAAAAACTTCGTATTGTCCAATCTTATTGAAGAAGTAGCGGATAATTATTATGAATTGCTGGCGCTTGATAATCAATTGGACATCATTCAGCAGTACATTAAGTTGCAACAAAGAGCCTTGGAGATTTCTAAAATTCAAAAGGAAGCTGCTGCTGCTACGGAATTGGCTGTGAAGAAGTTTGAAGCGGAGTTGGCAAAATCCAAAGCTGCAGAATATACTGTCCGTCAGAATATTACTGAGAAAGAGAATCAGATCAATGCTCTTTTGGGAAGGTATCCACAGCCTATCGTGAGAACGAAAGAAAGCTTTATGTCTACGATGCCGCAAACGGTTTATACGGGAATACCTTCTCAGTTATTAGCCAACCGTCCTGATATCAAACAGGCGGAATTGGAATTAAAAGCCGCAAAACTGGATGTACAGGCAGCGAGAAAAGAGTTTTATCCGTCACTGGAAATTTCTGCAACGTTAGGATTGGAAGCATTCAAACCTTCTTATCTGGTTAAATTGCCGGAATCCATTGCTTATAATTTAGCAGGAGAACTTGCTGGTCCGCTGATTAATAAAAGCGCGATCAAAGCCAACTTCCAGACTGCTGATGCGAAACAGATCCAGTCTCTGTATGAGTATGATAAAACAATCCTGCATGCTTATCTGGATGTAGCGAATTTAATGTCAAAGGTCAAAAATATAGACCAGTACTATCAGATGAAATCCCAGGAAACAAAAGCTTTGGATCAGTCTATTGACATAGCTAACCAATTGTTCCGAAATTCAAGAGCAGATTACCTTGAGGTTCTTCTGAATCAAAGAGACGCTCTGGATGCCAAGATGGAGCTGATTGAAGCTAAACAGAAACAGCTGAGTACCGTTGTAGATATTTACAAAAGTTTAGGCGGTGGCTGGAAATAAGAAATCATAATTCTATCTATATAAACAGTTAATGTTTTGGGCTGATCCTTTCGGGGATCAGCTCTTTTTGTTTTATGCGACAGGTTTTGTCGGGTCATGAGGTTAATTTTGTTCATCAATTAATGACAAAGTGTTAATAATAAATTACTTAATTAAAATTCACATTAAATCTCAGTAGGGAGATTTGAAATACGTTAAAAAGTGTTAAATTTACCGCCAAAATTATAAAAGCTAATCTTAAACTAAAAATACACAAAAGATGAAGAAATTCTACTCCGGTGCATTTACTCTATGCACTCTTCTGGGGCTATCTGCCCAGGAGGTATTGTGGCAGAAAGATATCAAATCCTCTACTCAGGATTTCTTAAGCCAGGTGACGACCACTATTGATCAACAATATCTAATTACAGGAAGTTCGATCCAATCTCAGAAATTTTCAACGGAAAAAAAACAAAATAATGGCTATGATTTTCATCTGGTTAAACTCAACCAACAGGGCGAACAGGTTTGGGAAAAATATTTTTCTGGACAGAACCATGACTATTTATTAGCATCGGTTGCTACACAGGACGGAGGTTTTTTAGTCTCAGGCACCTCGTATTCAGGGAAAGGTCTGGATAAGAAAGACGAATCAAAAGGCGGATCTGATTTTTGGTTGATAAGGCTCAACGAATTTGGCGATGAACTTTGGCAGAAAACTTTAGGATCAGCATCCGATGAAGAAGCAAGATCTGTAATTCAGACTACTGATCTGGGATTTTTTGTAGCTGGAAATGTTCAGAATTCAGCTAAAGGCTATGGATCAAAAGATGTTTTGATTGTAAAACTCGATAAGAACGGACAAGAACTGTCTCAATCTATTTTAGGAGGGAAAGGATTGGATGAAGTTGAAAAGATGATTCCAACGAAAGATGGTGGCGCATTGTTGGGGATCTATTCAAGGAGCAACACTGGAGGATCAAAGAAAACTGAAAACTTTGGCGAAGGAGATTACTATATTATCAAACTTTCAAAAGACGGAAAAGTAGAATGGGAAAAGAACTTTGGAGGGAAAGGTGATGATCATTTAAGAACACTCGCCTTGACATCGACTGGCTATATCATCGGTGGCGAAAGCCGTTCAGAAAGATCAGGAAATAAAAGTGTTGGTATTGAAGAAGGAACAGATCTATGGCTAATCTCGCTTAACGAAAGAGGAGAAGAGATCTGGCAAAAGTCTTACAATTTCAAAAATCGTGATATTTTGATGGGAATGAGTATCATTCATTCAGCAGATGACAAATCTTCAAAAGGAATTCTTCTAGGGGGCTACACGCAGGCAGAAGGCCGCATTGAAAATGAAGATGAAACTTTCTGGATGCTCTACTTAAATCAAGATGGAAACGAACAATGGAGAAATCATGTCAAAGGTGAATCCAGAAAGAGAGAAGAAAGGCTTTCGGATATTAAGCTAAATAGAGACGGCTCGATCATTTTAGCAGGAACCAGCGCAGAGGAACTCGGAAAAGAGAACTGGAAGATTGTAAAGCTAGGTGATAAACAAATTGATCAGTTGATCGAAAAACAGGATATCAAAATCTATCCAAATCCAGTTTCAGATTATGCTTATGTAGAAATTGGCTTTGACTTCAAAGAGGCTGAAATTACTCTTTACGACATGGGAGGAAGACAGCTTCAGAGCTTGAAAACGAAGAATAAGGTGACCAAGATTAATACCCAGAATTTGATTCAGGGGGCTTATCTGGTGACGATAAAAACGGATACGAATAAAACAGCGAATGCAAAACTCATAAAGAAATAAATATAGATGAAAAAAGTATTAATCTTAATTTATAGCGTGTTTATAAATGTAATATACGCTCAGACAGCAAACTCTATCATTCAAAATGCTGTAAATAATACAGCTGTAATGTCGCCAAATGCAGGTGCATTATTCAGGTATTCAGAAACGCCAGTCTCTTTGTTTACAGGAGTACCAGATATTACTATTCCACTCTATACTATTAAAGAAGGTGATATTGAAGTTCCTATATTTATTTCTTACCATTCCGGAGGAATAAAGGTAAATGATGAGGCTTCTTCAGTAGGGTTAGGCTGGTCTTTAAACACTGGAGGAATGGTTTCTCATATTATGGCAGGAGCTAATGACTTTAGCACTTATGGGTATTATAATATATACCCTAAAAGTACTTCTGGTTATATTGGATCGGTATCAGGCTGTCCCACACCTTCTTGGAATAATAGTACTGCTGTAAGTTCATACTATAGTAACAATTTTCGTTTAATTACTGATGTTAATCAAAGTACTCTATATCCAGGTTATGATTTTCAGCCTGATTTGTTCCTTATTAACTTACCAGGTAAAACTTATAGAGCTTATTTGGATATGTTAAAAACAACTAAGACTGATTATCCGAAATTTGCTATCGAGGGGCAGCCTAATATCGACTTTAAAATAATTCCTAGCACAGGTTATAGACCTAGTAGTTATGGGGATTATAATTTTCAGATTATTGATGATGCAGGATTAAAATATTATTTTGATCAAAAAGAAATAACAAGACCTAATTATACAACAGCCATTACTGGTATTTCTGAATACCTTTCAAAAATAGAAGATACGAAGGGTAAAAATGTTAAGTTTTTTTATTCTAATTTATCACTTAGCAATACATGGAGATTAGCCGGATCAAAAAATACCAGAGTAAATTTTACTTATACTCAACAAGTACCTTCTGGAAGTACAGCTCCCAATTATAATTATTACAATAATAATTGGGGGGCGACTTTATATAATAAACAAAGAATAGACGAAAACTATATTCAAAAGATTGAATTTACTAATGGTAAAATTGAGTTTGTCTGGGAAGATAGAGAAGACATTCATAATTCCAAGAAATTAACTTCTATCAAAATATACAACAACTATAAACTCGTTAAACAATATGATTTCAATTATGATTATCTAGTAGCAAATGATAATCTTAATACAACATCAATAGCTAACTGGTTGGTAGCTCCAAATAATAAAATTTTAACCCACAGATTGAGGTTATTAGGGCTAACAGAATCATTAACTAATGAAAAATATTCTTTTGATTATAATACTTCCTACAGTTTACCGAATAAATTGAGCTTTTCTGTAGATTTTTGGGGTTACTACAATGGTCAGAATAATAACGATACTTTTATTCCGTCTCCTGATAAGTATGTAAAAGGAACAAATCCATTTAATGTTACATCATTTAATCAGGATGCAGCTGGATATTGGTATCAACTTCCTGCACATCAAATTCCGAGCCCAACAACGCCTATTTATGACGAGGAACCCAATATTCTTTATAGTTATTCTGCAGACGGCAAAAAATACTTATCAGATAGAAGGGCTTCCCTTAATGCATTAGCGGGGATTTTAACAGCGATAAATTATCCTACAGGTGCAAAAACAGAGTTTGAATATGAGTTGAATACATTCTCAAATTATCCAATACAATCATTATTAGATAATAGTAATACCGGTATTGAAAGGGATTATAGTTTAGGTGGTGGTGTAAGAATAAAAAATATTAGAACAATAGAAAAATCAGGCGCAACACCTTTAATTAAAAATTATATTTATGACGAGCTTACTAATAATGGAACAAAAATTACTTCAAATGGAAATTTAGCTGAGTTTCCAAAATTTTATGAAATAGAAAATAGATGTTACGAGTACCAACAAACTCATGTTGAAGGAACCATTCTATCCAATCCAAGTTGTTCAATTCAGTTTTTACCTAGTACATATGGACAATATCCATTTAGAATTTCAGTATATGAAGGGACTCCTACTCAAGGGATCTCAACTCTGACCCAAAAAGGAGCTGTAGGATATTCTAAAGTGATAGAGCAAATGGTTGGCAAAGGAAGAACTGAAAATTATTTTGTTAATAATATTAGTGGCTCATGCTTGACTATGATACCCAGAGGGAAAAGTTATTTTATTGGAAACGGAGATATAATAAAGCAACGATATTATGATGAAAATAATTCATTACTGAAAGAAATAGAATATAAGTACAAGTTCAATCACCCAGACAATTTAAATACCTATTTTATATCTGGCTCTATATTAGAACCAGTAAATATGTTTACAGGTTCCGATTTTGCTCAACAAGCTTATCCTCCATTTGGAGGGCTTATACATAGTTATAGTATAAGTCTTTATAAATCTATGTTAGAATCTACCGCAACCAAAGAATATTTTCCTGCAGGATCTGGTAATTATGTAGAGACGAAATCTGACATTACTTACAATGATAGATATCTGCCAAGTATACAGAAAATTACTTACCCAGATAATTCATTTACTGAAACAACTTATAATTATGCTAAGGAAAAAGGGAACCCATTACTTATTGCTAAAAATATAGTTGGTATTCCACTGGAAACTAATACTGCGCAAACCAATAATGGCCTTACGAAGATTGTATCAAAAACAGAAACAATATACCCAACAGTATTGCCAGATTCACAAGTTGGCAATTTTGCAGTGCCTAAATATGTGAAATCACAGGGTCTTTCAGATGGCTCCTCTTCTTTTACCGAAGTAACATTTGATAAATATGATGCCATAGGGAATCTTCTTCAATATACCACTAGAGATGGAACCCCAGTTTCTGTTATCTGGGGATATAACTCTTCGCTGCCAATTGCAAAGATTGCAGGTGCACAGTATAATGACATCAGTCCCTACGTACAAAGCATTATTACAGCATCTAATGATGATGCTAATAATCCGTTAAAGGAACAAACGCTATTAGATGCAGAAGATAATCTAAGAAAGAATATAAATTTGACTAATTATCAAATTTCTACCTATACTCACGATCCTCTTATTGGAGTAACAAGCATTACACCACCTTCAGGTATTAGAGAGTATTATAAATATGATAGTACTAACAGATTAGAGAAAACAGTAGATGTCAACAATAAAGTTTTAAAAGAATATAAATACAGATACGCAAACAATTCGTGTGTTAATTGTACAAATGATGAAAAAAGCCAAGTGTTTACAAGAACCACTTGTACAGGAAATACAGTGGGAGGCTCTTATACTTATATTGTTCCGGCAGGTACATATACATCTGATGTAAGCAAATTAGCAGCAAACCAGAAAGCACTTGATGATATTAATAGTAATGGACAGAATATAGCCAATCAGAGTGGTGCATGTATGCCAATAGTCTCATGTGGTTTTACATTTATAATCAATCCCCAATACAGTTATAGTTCAACAAATACAGTAAACAATACAGTTAATTTCTATGTGTCATTTTCGAGTTATGGAATATGGCAGAGTTGGACAGGTGGGATAAATATTGGAAAAGTGGGGGCAAGTTGTGCCCCATCTGTTAATAGGGAAATAACACATAATGAAGGAGGTCGTCAATGGAAAGTTTTTATTGATACGGCAGGAAACTGTACGTTGAGGTTAATTTCCGGAACTGTTGATGCATCATCTTCCAGTCCATTAAATTTTATGTTCCAATATCAAAAATAAATTTGTGAAAAAATTCAAATACAACTACAAACAATACAACTCAAATTATGAAAAAAACAATATTCATTATCGGCATTTTAGCCACTCAATTTACTTCAGCACAATTATATACCTCTGGAGGTGCTGTGATCCCAACGTCTACTCCTGCTTCAAACAATATAGGAATAGGAACTCATGAACCACATTCCAATTTAGAAGTCGCCGACCAGAACGGTGGTAAAATAACAATTTCCACAGCTGGATGGAGTGCCTCTTCTGCCAATCCAAAATATCCTACTTTGGAATTTGCAGGATACTTAAGTTTTCCTAAGGCAAGAATAACAGCTACTGAAGAATCAGGAAATACTAACGGATCAAAATTTTCTATTTTGGTTAATGACAACACAAATACCACAAACTTGGTTGAAAGGTTTTCAATCCTTCAGAATGGAAATATTGGAATAGGAAATACACAACCCAGAGAAATATTGGATGTTTCCGGTAATATTTTAGCCGGATCTACTCATGCTACAGAGGGAACTAATGCTCTTGCAATAAGATATGAGAATGGGTCATTAAATAACTGGGGTTCTTTAAGAAGTTCGGCAGCTACCTATATGAGTTTTGGTGTTAAGGCAGACCCTAATACTGCAAACGGATGGTTATCTTCCAACGAAACCTTGAATTTCTCTAAGGTTGCTATGGTAATGGATAATGACGGGATGAGGCTTTTGAGTTCTCCATCACAAACTATTGCTTTAAACTCTCCAGTGACGATGAGCGAAGTGATGAAAATTTCTTTAAATGGAAATGCGTTATTACAGGGTAAACTAGAAGCAAAAGAACTAAAAGTTACCCTTACTCCGACAGCCGATTTTGTATTTGAAGAAAATTATGATCTTCCAAAGTTGGAAGAAGTGGCCAAACACATTAAAGAGAAAAAACATTTACCGGAAATAGCTTCTGCAAGTATAATGGAAAAAGAAGGAGTTAATGTGGGAGAGTTTCAAATTAAGTTATTGCAGAAGATTGAAGAATTGACACTGTATGCGATTGAACAGAACAGACAGCTAAGAGATCAGCAGGAGAAAATTCAGAAATTAGAAAAAGAAAATTCAGATTTAGGGAATGCAGTCTTAGAAATTCGAGAACTGAAAGAAAAGTTTCTTAAGATGAAATCCATTACCATCCATTAATTAAAAAGTATGTATAAAAAAATATATATAAGCATAGGATTGTTATGGGGTATTCATCACTATGGACAGGTCGTATTAAATTCTCCTCCTGCTCCCAATACTGAAGTGGCAGATCCCCAAAGTATACGGATGCTTCCCGGTTTCAGGTTTAATTCTGTTAATGGGAGCTTTCGGGCCTATATTGGGACAACATCTCCCGGTAATCCAGGGAATACTTATACGCCCATTACAGTTGATTATTCAGCTAATATTTCAAATACTGAAAATTATGTTTATACCAGACAGTATTTAGTGCCGACCGAAGTTTCGGATGGATCTCTGCAGCAGATACAGAGTGTTCAGTTTTTCGACGGTCTCGGAAGACCAAAGCAGTCAGTAAGTATTAAATCAACTCCTACTGGAAAAGATCTGGTAACCCATATTCCTTATGATGGATTTGGAAGACAGGTTGACAGTTGGCTTCCGGTTCCTATGTCCTCACAAAATGGAAATATTCAGACCGGAGTAGAAAGTAGTGCTAATTCTTATTATCAGTCAAACGGGATTAATGATTCTTATCCTTTCAGTCATAAAAATCTAGAAAACTCTCCGCTTGACAGAGTTTTGAGTCAGAAAAATCCTGGAGCTGACTGGCAGAACAAACCTGTTAGTTTCAGTTATGAGACCAATACAGCAGGCGAGGTGAAAAAATATACCACGGTCACTGGTTGGGTTGATGGAGCTACTTCTTCCGAATTAAGTGTATCCGGAACTTACGGAGAAGCCCAACTGTATAAAAATACCGTTACGGATGAAGACAACAATAAAACCATAGAATTCAAGAATGGTCAGGGACAAACAATATTGGTCAGAAAAGTCATCAGTGCCTCAGAAAATGCAGATACTTATTATGTGTATAATGAGTATGACCAGTTAGCGGTTGTGATTCCACCGTTGGCTTCTGCTTCCACATCAGTATCTGCTTCAGCTTTGGAACATCTGTGTTATCAGTATAAATATGATGGAAGAAACAGGCTTGTAGAAAAGAAACTTCCCGGAAAAGGCTGGGAACAGATGGTATACAACAAAAAAGACCAGGTGATCCTATATCGGGATACCGTTCTGAAAAATGGAATCGCCAATTTTACAGGCGACCAGTCGTGGAATTTTACCAAATACGATCAGTTTGGAAGAGTTACTTATACAGGGATTTCAAGGGACGGTACTCCAAGACAGAACATCCAGAATTATATTGATAATCAGGCTGCGAATGTTTCTTACGAAGCCCGTGGGAGCAGTTTTGCCTTGAGTGGAATGAATATAGAATACGGAAACGTTTCTTATCCTACGAGTATTGATAAAATTCTTACCGTCAGCTATTATGATACCTATCCTCAGGGGGCACCGACGGTTTCCGGGACCATTTTAGGTCAGGAAGTACTGCCTCAGTCTACCCAGTCCTCGAATGTCAGCACCAAAAGCTTTCCTACAGCCTCTTATGTGAGAAATGTAGAAAATGAAAGTTGGACAAAAACATATACCTACTACGACAAAAAAGGGAGGGGAATTGCTACTCATTCTCTGAATCATCTCGGAGGATACACCAAAACTGAAAGCTTACTGAAATTTTCGGGGGTTCCGGAATATACGCTTACCGAGCATAAAAGAGCCGCAAATGCAACTAAGATAAATATCAAAGAAACTTTTGAGTACGATCATCAGGAAAGGCTGGTTAGACATTGGAATGAGGTCAACGGTGGAGCTAAGGAACTTCTTGCTGAAAATCTGTACAATGATCTAGGTCAGTTACAAACCAAAAATGTAGGAAATACAACCGGCAGCCCACTGCAGAGTGTCAAGTATGCATACAATATCAGAGGATGGCTTACAAAACTTAACGACCCTTCCAATCTGCAGAATAAACTTTTTGCTTACGAGCTAAGGTACAACAAAACGGACAGCCAGTTTTCTGGTTCTGCTAGGTACAACGGAAATATCTCGCAGATATCATGGATTACCCAAAGCGATGCCGTACTCAGAAATTACTCCTATGAATATGATGGTCTTAACCGTCTTAAAGAAGGACGTTTCTGGGACGCCATGAATTTAGACAGAGGAGAATACCATGAGAAGCTTTCCTATGACCTGAATGGGAATATTAAATCCCTGCTCAGAAGAGGAAGACAGCTTCCCGGCTATACGGCTCCTGAAGTGATGGATGATCTGGAATACCACTATGAAAATGGTGAACAGAGTAATAAGTTAGCCTACCTTAAAGAGGTGGGAACGGGAAATGCCTTAAGCGGTTATCCGCTTTCATCAGGAAGTACCGGAAGTACGATCAGCTATGACCTGAACGGAAATATGACACTTCAGCAGGATAAAGGGATCTCTATTCAATATAATTATTTAAATTTACCGGGAAAGGTTACCCAGAATGCCAAAGTAACAGATTACACGTATAGAGCAGATGGAGTAAAAGTAAGAAAGATATTCGGTACAGAAACTATAGATTATTTAGATGGTTTCCAGTATGAAAACGGCACGCTGAAATTCTTCCCTACCGCAGAAGGTTATTTTAATTTTGAAACAGGGAAGTATGTGTACAATTATACCGATCATCTTGGAAATACACGTTTGAGCTACTTTAAAAACGGCTCAGGAGCAGAGATCATTGAGGAGAATAATTATTATCCGTTTGGATTGAAGCATGAAGGGTATAATGTGTTGTCGGGAAATCCTGCGTATAAATATAAGTACAATGGGAAGGAGCTTCAGGAGAATGGGATGTATGATTATGGGGCGAGGTTTTATATGCCTGACTTGGGGCGTTGGGGTGTGGTTGATCTGCTTGCGGAGAAAGCCCCAAATCTATCTCCGTTTAGGTATGCTTACAATAATCCTGTAAGGTTTTTAGATCCCAATGGTGCATATGAAACGGATGGCCATTTTTGGACTGTCTATTTAATGGCTACAATGATGGGAAGAAAAGATGCATATTCGTTAGCTTATTATGCAGAAGCTCCGGACAATATAATGGCGAGAAATGGTGAAGTTATGTCATCGCCAAGTACTTGGATGGATCCAGCATTACAAAGGAGTATACATGCTCTAAATGGAGGACGTTCAGGAGCTGCAAGAAATATTGCAAGAAATATGCTACATAGTGCAGGATCTATGGCAGAAGTAGGAAGGGCATTACATTATTTTGGAGATAGTTATGCGCATACAATGATGTCTGATGGAGATACAATGTACCCCAACGGGCAGGGACATTTATTTTCTGGGCATGAACCGGATAAAATCGCTAATCGACCAGATCTGTATTTAGAATATGCAAATAGTTTGGCAGATAATTTGGGTTCAAAATTAGGAGCAGGAAAAATTGACATGTTTACATTTAATTATGTTGCGAATAGTGGTGGCACTACGGAGCAAAATAGTGCTGTTTTTGAAACGGAAGTAAGAATAAGAGAAGGTGCTAAAACGTTTTCTGTTGCAGGTAACCAAGTTGGTACAATTAATAATTATTTAAGAGAAAGAAATGGGCATTTTAGTGGACAGGCTAAAGGAAATGTTGTAAATACTGATGTTGATATGTATAAGCGGAATAAAAAAGGTGAGTGGGAAAAAACAACAGAAAATAGAACTTTTGTAAATTTTACACAATAGTCATGATGAAAAGAACAATACTATTTAACTTATTATATCATATTCTATTATTTCTATTACCTCTAATAATAGTTTGCATTTTTGAAGGGTATGGTACTGAAATGTTTGCTTATACTTTTTATTTTTGCATCATGTATTTTTGTATTGGATTTGTTTTAGATGGTCTAATACTAGCTGTTTTTAATTACTTTGAAGTAATTAGATTAAAGTGGTTTTTATTCATTTTGATTTCTATAACTATATTCTCAATAACTGTATACATACTTACACATAAGAATATAATCTTAGATTTATTTACTTTTGCTTTAAATACTAATTATTTCACCATCATATTTTTAATAAGTATTCTTTTAAGCTTTTCTATTTCTTTAAAACTAATTAGACCTGATAAAAATGAAAAATAGTTTTATTAATTAATGACATTAATAAATATACCCACTGATCCATTCTATGATAAAAAAGCAAATGAAAGCAGTAAAATTTTAGATTCGAGTTTATAGGTATTAACGAACGAAGTATTTCGGAATATTATTGTAAATATTCTTCTGTATTCCCGGCTGGTGTGAGCTTGTAGCTCGTGCCAATCAATAAAAATAAACCACTGTTTTTGCAGTGGTTTTATTATTTTAGCTTTGAAAACCTGATATATAAAACTAAATTTACATCAAAGAACAACCATGAAAAAAACAATCTTCCACATCTTCACCATCGCCCTTTTTTTCACGGTGTTTTCCTGCACCACCTACATAAAAACCATCCACACAGAATCGGTATCCGGCTCCGAAAATATAACAAGAAAATTAGTTTTTCAGGATGGCGCTCTGGATGTCAATTTTTATGGAGATTATATATTTGATAAGGTCGACAAAAATTTCATCTTTTTTACCAATAAAGATATTAGTAGTATACTCGGTAACCTTAAAGAGAAGCCCTCTTCACAGATCCTTTTTACTTATACCAAATCCAGTATTTATAACAATATGCTGGGATTCTATTATACCGGAAAAACGTTAGCAGATGTAAAGAAAAACTTCTTCATCCAAACTCCGGAAAAAGAAATGGATAACGGTCTTTTGTACACGTATGAATACAAAGGCTACTACGTGATGGAATTCTACAGGCAGGAAGAAAAAGGGATAGTTCGTTTTATTTCGATAAATAATTCAGCAAAGCAATCCGTTGATAAATTCAGGCTGGAAAACAACAATGTATTTTTTGATATCAATTCCCAACTTTGGAATGAATTATAGTAATTGGTATTGGTTTTATATCCAATTTAAGGGAAATAATTAGCTTTAAACATAGTTACAGCCGTTTTGTTTATTATATTTGTTAGACCATCACACAAAATCCTATTGCCATGAAAAAGTTCTTTTTAGCCGTTCTCGGTATTCTTGTTATTGTAGTTGCCGTACTCTTAATCAAAACCTATATCTATCCCTTTAAAAAGAATACCGCAGGAACTTCTGAAGGATGGAAACCTGTCAAGAATGATTCTGCAGTAATGAGACTGTCAGGCGGTATCAAAATTCCTACAGTTTCTACAGGAAGCCTGGGTGAGTTCAATTATGTACCTTTCGATCAGTTTAAAGAATACCTGAAAACATCGTATCCTTTGGTGTATCAGCATACCGAAAATACCGAAGTCAATACCCATGCATTAGTTTTCCGGCTTAAAGGGAGCGATCCGAAACTGGAACCTGTTCTTTTTCTTTCTCATATGGATGTCGTGCCGCCTGGAGATGCCGATGTCAAAAGTAAAGAACAAAATATATTCAGACCAGATGACAAACCGCTGCCTCCCGTTTCCAAAGTAGCGGAAGACTGGGATTTTGAACCCTTTTCGGGAAATGTGGCCAACGGAAGAATCTACGGCAGAGGAGCCATCGACATGAAGGGAATGCTATTCTCCCTGATGGAATCCATGAATACAATGATTAAAAGTAAAACCGTTCCTAAAAGAGATATTTACCTGGCTTTTGGCTTCGATGAAGAAGTAGGAGGACAAAAAGGAGCGATACAGATTGCAGATTATTTTAAGAAAAAAGGAGTAAGGTTTGATGCAGTCTACGATGAAGGAGGATTGATCATGCGAAAAGGAAATGTGGCAGGCATAGATTCCGATGTAGCCGTAGTAGGCTGTGCTGAAAAAGGCTTTTTATCAGCTAAAATCAAGGTTAAAGGGCTTGGCGGACATTCCTCAATGCCTCCGATGGAAAGCGCAATAGGAAAAGCGGCGGTCATCATGCAGCGTCTCGAAGATCATCAGATGAAACCTACCATAACTCCGCTCATCAAGAATTTTTTTGATAATATCGGTGGAGGTATGCCATTTTTCAACAGACTTGCTATTGCCAATCAATGGCTGCTGAAACCTGTTCTTTTATCCCAGCTTACAAAAAATAATACCACCAATGCATTGGTAAGAACCACAACTGCTCTGACGATGATGAAGGGAAGTGACGGAACCAACGTCCTTTCTCCCGAAGTGGAATTTGTCGTTAATTTCAGACTTCTTCCCGGCGATACTGCTAAAGAAGTCCGCGAACATATTGCAAAGGCCACAGAAGGTTTTGATGTTGAGGTTGAAGAGATCGACAACACAAGAGAAGCTTCCGCAGTTTCTCCAACTAATACAAAAGCTTACCAATTAATTGAAACCGGAGTCAATGAGATTTACCCCGGTGCGATTGTTACGCCGTATCTTACCATGGCGGGTACCGATGCCTACAAATACCAGATCGTAAGTGAAAATATCTACAGGTTTATGCCTATCAAGATCAACAGTTCAGAACAGCAGAGCATCCACAGCACCAATGAATACATCAGCATCGAAAACTACCTGAAGATGATCCACTACTTTGAATACATGATGAAGAATTATGACAAATAGTTCCGGGATTTAGGGTTAGAGAGTCAGAGAGTTTGAGTGTCTTAGAGTTTCGGGATTCGGGGTTTAAAGTAGGAATAGCTATTTTGTATTCCGGAATGTTTAACAGCTAAACCGTTGCAGTATACAAGTTTTAAATAATCGGTTTAAGTCTTATGATCACCCTTAGTCTTAGCCTCATCAAAAAATATCATGTCTGAAATCTGAAATCTGACGTCTAACATCTAACATCTAACATCTAACATCTGATATCTTGATTCTTGACTCTTGCATCTTGACTCTCAAAAAAAATAACACGTCAAGTTTTGTCGCATTACCGCTATAGCTTTGTCCTATCAAAATTACAGAGCTATGGAATTGCCGTTTTACTTAACATTTAAAGAATTTGAAAGCCATTATTACGATACCCTTGAACAATGGTTTGAAGAATATCACAACGCGAGTGAGATCGATTTTCTCAAAGCGCTTGCAGATCAGTACAGCCCTTATCTGTATTACAGTTTTGCGGATGACAGACTTTTGGCTGATGCTTCTATGGAGATCAAAGACTGTTTTTTTCCTTACCATGAAAAGATCGGGATCTCTTTCTGTACCAGTTGTGAAAACGGAAAATACCTCAAGGCTTCCAAAAGTATGAACCATATATTTGAGTGGAAAACCATTACCATGATGGAATACGCTCAGCATATTCTGGATAAGATCAACAGGCATCTGTTAAAAAATGGCAGCTCTTTAGAGGCGAATAAAACAATTCTGGATTATATCAATGATCGGGAGATTATCACCAAACGGGAAGGAGCCGGATATTGTGTCAATTATAGCAGACATCAGGCTGCAGTTCCATTTTTAAAGGCTTATCTTCCTTACTACGGGCAGACTGTAAATATGGCAGTGTATAGAGACTTTATTTTTTCTGTAGCTCAGATTGCAGAATATATCGACAAAAAGCTAAGATCAGTTCAGGCTTTTGAACATACTATTTATGCTAAATTAAAATCAGAAGCCAAATTCAGAGTGCAGATGAGCCACCAGTTTTTGACGATCTGTAATTGAAATTGTACACCAACCATTCATATTTAAATTATATTGCCGGAAGACTTTCACCGGTCTTCCAAACAAATCCTGACAGCAATGCCAGGATTTTGTTTAATTTTAGACTACTTTTATGTCCCAAAGCAATATAACTTAAAGCCTGTTTTTTACCCAAACAATCAAGCTGCCTTCTAACTCCAAAAGCCGACCAGAAAGCGGCATTGGCATCTCCAAGACCTGGCGGGCTGATCTGCGCATGTAATGGACCACCTGTTAAATCTAATGAAAATCCTCTGATTATAATTTTTTCTATCCTGAACATCCTCTGAAATTTCTTGAGGAGTGTTTTAGATATCTGCTCAATAGTATGATTTAGCTGAACGATAATTGATACCATGAAACGATAATTGGTCATAGCGAATGTAGATCCTTTCTTCCTTAAATAATTATGCAAATGATTGTAATACTGTTGAGAAACAGGACAAAGTACATACAGGATTTAGGAATATTTTAGGAATAGAAAAGCCTGCTTAAAATCAGCAGGCTGTCAATGTTTTATTTTTCTTTTTTTTTGCCTTTTTTCTTCCAATGTGGTCTCTGCTTTTAAAACAAAATCCCGATCAAAAATGACCGGGAACTTTTTATCAACGCAGATAATTATTGTTTCATTACTCCAGAGTCTTTTAATTTTAACAGTAGACTATTAAAATCATTTCGAAGAGATGTTACGTCAATTGCTGTTGAATCAGATTGGTTTTCTGATTTTGCAATAGGCAGATTGATAATTAACGGTTGCGTATTGGTATCATAATAAGCTGAAATATTAACAGGGAAATCATCAGTGTATTTTCCAAGTACCTCAATGACAATGTCTAAATTCCAATAATTAGGATTATTAACTGCATCAGCTTCACTTTGTTTGAAGGTAATGGTAGATTTATTATTTTTTGTATAAATGCCTGTTGAAACGGGAAGTTTTTTGAAATCATCCAAAGTACCGGTATAACTGATCGGTTTTACATCTGAAACAGACATGATTTCTTTCTTTAAATTCGTTGAATCAGCGTCATACCAGTATCCTCTGGTGGTTACTTGTACAAAAAGATCTCTTGCATCAAAATTTGAAGTAAGCGCATCAAAAGTAACATCAATATATTTTCCTGACGGAATTCTTTCTACCGTAAAACTTTTTACTAATTTATCTCCTTTTGCTCTCTCTGCCACAGAAACCATAGGTGGTATTCCTTCAATTTCTATTTTATTATTGTAAGCTTTTTTAAAGAAGGCTTCAATATTGGTGTAAATAAGGCTTGGATCTACAGGAGCATTGATAACAAATTCATCTGTATTACGGAATGTATTATCATAAAACTCCAATTGTCTGTCCTGATCACCGAATATGAAGAAGAAATTGTCTTTAGATGCCAGATTTTGGAACGTGTTGTTATAAACCTTTACTCCATCTTTATGATTTCCGATGATTACACTTCCTTTTACCCCATTGGCAATAGGTGTAGTTCCGGCATCCCGTGAAATATAGTTGTCATAAACAAGAGTTTCTCTGCATTTATTGTTTTTATAGTGTGCATATTCGCAGTCGATCAATAAATTAAAATCAAATGTAGAACTCAAATAAATTTTATTTCCAAAAAAGTGGTCACCACCACCACTTAACCTTACTATTGAGTCATAAAGATTATTATTATAAATAGTGTTGTTACAGGTTAAAGCAAGTGGATCCGGCGCTACTGTGAATGAATTATTTTTAAAAACACATTTTGTAACTGTGGCATCATGAGTTCCATAATGTAAAGCTAAACCGTCTCCTAAATTATTTTCAAATAAAACACCCTCTACAACTGTGTCACTGCTGCCTCGTCCAAAATTTGACATAGTACCCTCTTCAATATCAATACCGTCTTTAGGAGATGTTCCATAAGTTTTTCCTGTATTGGTATAAGAACCACCTACTATTTTAAATCTTTTACTATTGACAACAGAGCATCCCTGTCTGTAACTATTATCCGAATGGCAGTTTCTTAAAATACCATCTTCATTCCAATCGTTTACAGGAGGATTATTAAAAAGTTCATCAGAAGTAATTGTGAAACCGTCCATACACGTATTATCTGATCGGCAATCTACAAATTCATATTTTTTTGATGAACTGATTTTAAATCCGGATTGATTATTGTAACCCGACGGATCACCGCCGTTTGGTTTTCTTGTATCTTTTGATCCGTCATAATTAAGATTAATAACCTTAAAATTTTGACATCCTAAAAATTCAAAACCACGGGTATTGGCAATAGGTGCATTATCAGGATGAGCCATAATTAATGCTCCGTTTCCGTAAATTGTAAAGTCAGATTTATTTTTAAAACTATAGAAAATGGGTGTGCCTATTTCTGTATCATTATCTACATTATGATAAATACCATCTTCAATATCGTACGGAAGATAAGTTCCATCTCCCTGTAAGTATTTTGCATTCTCAAATACAACAATAAAGTCCTTTTCCGGAAGGAAATCAATCATTCTTCTGATGGCAGGAGCATCATTGGTTACTCCATCTCCTAAAGCTCCAAATCTTTTGACATAAACAGTTCGGTTGCATAGCCAATCAATATCTACATAAAAATCAGCGCCTTTTTTTCTATAAATAATTCCATCGGCTAGATTTGACGCCATAGGAGAACCATCATGCCAGGTGGTTGTTTTTTGAAAGTTTACATTTTCTTTTGTGTAGCTGTCTACTAATTGTACTACATTGTCATTAGGAAATGGGCTTCCCAATGCAAAAAAATCTTCAGTGTAAATCATTTTGTTCTTTGGTTTAATTATTAAATTGATTACAAACTCTTGCAAGACATCTGTTATTGATCTAATACAAAACTAACTGAAGACAACGCCAAAACTTGACGTAATAAAAATTTGTTCGTCAAAAAACAAAAAAAAGTCTTAAGTATAAAACTTAAGACTTTTACTTGCAGAGAGGAAGGGATTCGAACCCTCGATACAGTTACCCGTATACTACCTTTCCAGGGTAGCTCCTTCAACCACTCGGACACCTCTCTAATTGAGATTGCAAAAATAGAGTAATTTCTGGAACCTGCAAATTATTATGCAAAATTAGTCAGTAATTTCTCCGCAAAGGCTTCTGGTGAAGTTGTCAGCAAAAGTTCCTGAGTAATTTGGGTTGCCTATAAGGTGCATCGCTTTGGTGATCGCCGTTTCCGCGGTCATATCCCTTCCGCTGATCGCTCCGATTCTTGAAAAGATATTGCTGTTTTCATATTTTCCAAATGAAATTCCGCCTGATATACACTGACTTACCACCACGATTTCAGTTCCGTTGTTTCTGATTTCCTCAAGTGTTTCCTGCGTCTTTTCACTGCTGAAAATGGTTCCCGAACCAAAAACCTGAAGAATTAAAACCTTCATTTTTGGGATTTCTTTAAAGTGGCTCAGATGCATTCCCGGAAAAATTCTCCAGAACAGAATATCTTCAGAAATATGTTCATCCACATGAAATTCTACCCCGGGATCACAACGGTATAGATTGTCCTTGATAATATTTAAATGCACTCCCGATTGTCCCAGAATAGGGTAGTTCGGACTTGAATAAGCATCGAAATACTCAGCAGAATATTTCAGCGTTCTGTTTCCTCTTAATAATTTGTATTCAAAATAAACGGCCACCTCCTGAATGACGGCTTCGTCATTTTCATAAAAACTGGCGTAATAAAGGCTCGTCAGAAGGTTTTCCTTGGCATCCGTTCTCAGATCTCCGATAGGAAGTTGCGAACCCGTCATGATCACCGGTTTTCTCAATCCTTTTAACATGAAACTTAAAGCAGAAGCGGTGTAGGACATGGTATCTGTTCCATGAAGGATCAGAAAGCCATCATACAGTTCATAATTTTTGAGAATGTAATTGGCGATCACTTTCCATTCCTCAGGCCCCATATCGGAAGAGTCCAGCGGTTTGGCGAAAGGATGTACAAAGACTTCGCATTCCATTAATTTCATCTCAGGCATTTTTTCGAAAATATTTCCAAAATCAAATGCGCGGAGGCTTCCGGTTTCATAATCTTTTTCCATACCGATGGTTCCTCCGGTATAGATGAGCAGGACTTTTCGTTTCATGAATTACTTTTTAGTAAGAAATTGAGCCTCGTTCAGGTTCATAGCCCAAAATTACGTTAATTTGCAAAGATTTGAAAATGAATGGAAGATTTAGCACAAACTTTTGACTATTTAAAACAGTTTTTAACAGAGGAAAGACTCTCAAAAATAGAACATTTCTCCAAAGAAAGTTCCGATTTTGTCCTTCCTGTGATGGATGATGTTTACCAGTTCAGAAACGCGGCGGCCATTATAAGATCCGTAGAAGCCTGTGCTTTCCATAAGGTTGTAGCGATGGAGGAGGAGAATATTTTCGATCCTAATCTTACCGTAACCAAAGGGGCAGAAACGTGGGTTGAAGTTGAAAAAATGCCAAAAAACATTGATTCTTTACAAAAAATTAAAGATCGGGGATATAAAATTCTGGCGGTATCATTGGAGAAAAATGCCGTAATGCTTCCTGACTACCAAATTAAAGAACCGATTGCCTTGGTTTTCGGAACTGAAATGGCAGGAGTTTCAGAAGAAGTTATTGATTTTGCAGATGAAACGCTTGCGATCCCAATGTATGGCTTTACGAGAAGTTTTAATGTATCGGTGGCAGCTGGAATTTGTATGTATGAACTGAAACAGAAACTGATCAAATCAGGTATTGATTATAAATTAAATGAAGAAAAACTGATGAAAATGAAAATCCGTTGGGCAGTAAATTCAATGCAAAGCGGACAGCAGATTTTTCAGAAATATTTGAGAGATAACAATATTGAAATGTAATTTTAAAATATCAATAGGAGCGGGCTTTAGCCCGCTTTTTCTTTTCCGTAAATAAATTGGCTTTAGCCAAACCTATTTTAAGTTCAAATAATTCCAGGACGCCACAAAAACACCCGCAGTTTCCGTTCTTAATCGCTGATTTCCAAGAGAAACAGCTTTAATTCCTTTTTCGGCTAAAAGATGAATTTCTTTATCAGAAAAATCTCCTTCAGGACCAATTAAAAACGTAATATTATCCAAATGCGGAATATTTTTTAACTCCATCCTTTCTAAATTTTCATTACAGTGTGCCACGAAAGTCTGTTCTGGATTAATATTTTTCAGAAAATCAGGAAGTTTAATTAAATCATTAACAACTGGAAAATGAAATCGCAAACTCTGTTTTGAGGCCGCAATTGCTTGTTTTCTAAGTTTGTCTATACTGATGTTTTTACGCTCTGTTTTTTCAGTTTGTAAAATGGTAATCTCAGAAATACCCATTTCTACAGCTTTTTCTACAAAAAACTCAATTCGGTCAATATTTTTAGTCGGAGCAATAGCAATGTGAAGTTTTGGATTAAAATCAAGAGTATTCGTTTTAATTTCCGAAACCTCGATATGGGCTTTTTTGCCTTCAATCACTAATTTTCCGGAAGCTACATTTCCTTTTCCGTCTGTTACGTGAATTTCTTCACCATCTTTCATACGAAGAACTTTTACAATGTGCTGTTGTTCGTCGTCATTAATTATTGCTTTTCCGTTATTGATTTCGCCAAAAAAAAGTTTCATATATTGATATTTAGAATGCGCCTGAATTTTATTTATAAGTGATGATTAAAAGGAAATTTCATTATCGCTTAAAAATGCCACACCGGTTTTTATCGTGGTGTAAATATCACCTTCACAATCTCTATATGAACACGCGTAAATTTCTTCAATCCACTTATTATTCATAAATATTAAATTCAAATATTCGTTTTTTCTTAAATTATTTTTGATAGATAAATAATCTCCTTCTTTGGGTTCGTAAGTAAAACTAAACACATTTTCTGAATTGATTTTCTCTACGATCTCTTCCTTTATATTTTGAACATATCCAATTTCTGAACTTATCATTAAATAATCTTCATCTTCAGATTTTTCTGTCACTTCATTTTTTCCGGTAATCGTTTCTAAAACCCAGTAATATTTTGAATTTTTTTTAGACTGCGTTCCCAGTACTTTTTCTTCTAAAAGTATTTTCATAAATCATATTTTGCTGTTGCGGACGTTTTCATATCCGTAAATTCTCCTCGCTCATATTTCAGTTGAGCAACCATCGCTATCATCGCCGCGTTATCGGTAGTATATTCAAATTTTGGAATGTAAATATTCCAGCCTGATTTTTCATGATGATCCTGCATCACTTTTCTTAAAGCAGAATTGGCAGAAACCCCACCGGCGATCGCCACTTCTTTTATATTTAACTCTTTGGCCGCCTTTTCAAGTTTAGTCATCAGAATTTCAATGATTGTTCTTTGAACGGAAGCGCACAAATCATTCAGGTTTTCTTTAATAAAATCCGGATTTTTTCTAACCTCTTTCTGAATAAAATAAAGAACAGAAGTTTTGATACCACTGAATGAATAGTCATAATTCTCCATTCTTGGTTTGTTGAACGTAAAAGCATCAGGATTTCCTTCCTTAGCCAGTCGGTCTATAATAGGTCCAGCAGGGTAGTCCAGATCAAAGATCTTTCCGATCTTATCAAAAGCTTCTCCTGCAGCATCGTCAATTGTTTTTCCGATAATTTCCATATCAAAATAATCCTTCACCAATACAATCATAGTATGCCCCCCGCTTACTGTAAGACACAGGAAAGGGAATTGAGGCGGCATAGGATTTGCATCTTCAATGAAATGGGCTAAAATGTGGGCCTGGAGATGGTTTACTTCAATTAACGGAACATTCAAACTCATTGCCAAAGACTTAGCAAATGACGTTCCTACAAGAAGAGATCCTAAAAGTCCGGGGCCGCGTGTAAATCCTATAGCTGAAATAGCATTTTGTTGTATATTTGCTTTAGTAATAGATTTTTCAACAACGGGAATTATATTTTGCTGATGCGCTCGCGATGCCAGTTCCGGGACCACACCTCCATATTCTTTATGGATGGCCTGATTCGCAGCGATGTTCGAAAGAATACAGTTTCCCTTGATGATAGCTGCTGAGGTGTCGTCGCAAGACGATTCAATACCTAAAATTATAGAGTCGCTCATAATAATGGCAAAGTTAGAGAATAATAACGAGAATGAGAATAAAAAATCAGTAGCTGAAAACCTAAGTGATCAGGTACAGAAGACTGTTGGGGATGTAGAAGATGCTGTGAAGGAGACAGTTAAGGAAGCGTCTGAGCTGGCATCAGATGCCATTCATCATCCTGTGGAAACGGCTGAAGAATTTGGGAAGCAGGCGGTGAAAGATGTGACCAGTTATTCCTGGTGGGCCAGACTTCTCCTCATCCTTTTCTGGCTGGGGGTTATTCTTGTTGGCGGTGTATTGACGGCCATTAATCTTCCTGCAACCAAGCAATGGGCAGCAGATCAGGCACTACAGATCGTTAATAAAGATTTTAAAGCTGGGATGTCTACGGAAAGTGTAGAAGTAGATTATTTCGGAGACGTTACTATAAAAGGGTTAAAAATAAAGGATTACAAAGGCCTAGAATTCATCAAAGCCAGAGAATTTCGCGCCAATTCCGACTGGATGTCGTTGGCATTCAATGCTATTTCCGGAAACAGCAATTCATTAAGCTTTAATTCCCTTACCCTTGTCAATGCAGATATAAAAGTCATCACTTACAAAGGCGACAGTATTTCTAATTTTATCAGATTTACGCAGCTTTTCGACAGTGGTAAAAAAAGAGATCCGAAAAAACCGGCTTTCCAGTTGGATTCTCGTGTACAGATCATTGATTCAAAAGTTTCTATCGTTAGTCAAAACTCTCCGGGAGAACCCGGGAAATGGCTTACCGCAACAAAATTTAATCTAAAAGCGCCTAATGTAAAGGTGAATGGAGCCAATATTTCAGCGCTGATCAATAATATGTCCTTCGTCACTTCCAGATGGGGAAAATCTCATTTTGTAGATACATTCTCTACAGAACTCTCTTTTACGCATGAATTTCTATCATTAAAAGACCTTACCCTGAATACGGATCATTCATTACTTCAGGGGAATATCAAATTTAATCTTCATGATGGATCATGGTCAGAATTTGCAGACCGTGTCCGTTGGGATATGGAAATTAAGCAGGGAAGTCAGTTAAGTGGTTATGACATCAGCTATTTTGTGACCAACTGGGATAATTTTAAGCCATTCAACCTGGCAGGAAAAATGACAGGCCCTTTAAATAAATTTCACTTAGAAAACTTCCTCATCAGAAACCCTGATGTAAATATTGCCACCAAAACCATGAAGATAGACAGGTTGCTGAAAGGAAATTTTTCTATAGAAACCAACGACCTTTCAACAGATTTTACCTACAAGGATCTTAAAGCCATGTTGCCTTCATTTATTTCTAAAAAGATGAAGAATTTTGCAGATGACTTCGGAAAACTGAAATATAACGGAGCTGTAAAGGTAAATCCTGAGCAGATCTATGTGGCAGGCGGAAATCTGATGACAGGAATAGGACAGGCCAAGATCTCCAAGCTTTATCTTACCGGATATAGCACAGCAATGCCTAAATATTCAGGATATCTCGAAGTCAAAGACCTGAACACTTCTGTCATCACGAAAAACAAAACAGTTGGCCTGATCTCAGGTAAATTTGATCTTAACGGACAGAGTTTTGACGTCAATACAATGCGTCTGACTACCAAGTCTCAAATCAGCAGTATCGAGATTATGGATAAGCAGATCAGCAACCTGTATCTGGACGGATTATTAGATCATAAAAAATATAACGGACTCATCACCGTGAATGATGAACAAGCTAAAGCAACCATTAAAGGTCTTATTGACTTCAGCACCTCAAGGGTTGCAATGAATGTGAATGCAGATGTGACTTCTCTGAATATCAATTATTTTACCAATAAACCGGGAAGCCAGATCGTGAGCGGCCAGGTAGAAGGTAAAATGTCCATGTCCTCCATTAATGACCTTACTTTAGACGTGGATGCTAATAATCTTAATTTTGCTACAGCTACCCAAAAATATATTATTCCTAACGCGAAGCTGAAAACCTTTGTGGAAGCAGGCGGACGTGTCATTGATGTGGATGCACCAGGTGCGGCAAGCGGTAAGATCTCAGGGAAATATAACCTGGCGGATCTGGCAGGAATGATGGAAAACGGTATTGGAAGAATACTGGTGGGACCTCCACCGAGAAAATTGTACAGAGGACAGAACTTTAAAATGAATTTTGATGTTCAACAGGGTGTTGTGAATTATTTTCTTCCTGACCTGAAACTTCCACAAGGTGCTTTGGTAGAAGGAGAGTATAACGGAGATTCCAATGATCTGATCCTGAATCTGGATGCCGCTTCTCTAAAATACATCATGACGAAGAAGGAAGAGATTACGGATGCAGACAAAGCTTTAGCCGCAGCCAATCCTGAATACAAAATCAATGACCGGACTAATATTTCCAGAGACAGTGCGATGATTGACAGTGTTATGATAAGGGTGAACACAGCAAATCTTGATCAGCAGATTTATGCAAGGGTCAGCAAACTATTGTATAATAAAAATGTCATCAAGGATTTTGAACTTAAAGGTACAAATGAAAATAATACAGCCCTTCATCTGGCCACTACATTTAAGCATGGTAGTCCGGAAGATGAGCTGGATGACAATCTTAAAGCTTATGCCATTAATGTAGACCAGTCTACGAATGCTGCGGGAGATTATGTTTTCAGGTTTGAACCTACAGAAGTGAAATTCAACGAAGTTACGTGGGCAATAGATACAAGTCCCGAACTGGATCACTCTATTACGTACAGAAAAAATACCGGGGATTTCGACATCCGGAATCTTCGTATATATTCAGAGAAAAGTGCCCTGTTTATCAAAGAAGCACAATTTAAATCGGCTAAAGATTTTTATCTAGATGCGGATATCGAAGAATTTGCGGTAGAAAAACTTCTTGAAATGCAATCCGGCGGAAATCCTATGGGCATAAAAGGACTTGCGAACGGAAGTGTGAAGATCAAAATGGATAAAAGCACTTTGCAGCCATTGGTAGATCTTACCGTAGATAATATTATGATGAACGGAAATGAAATGGGAGACCTTACGATTTCCGCGACAAATGGTTTCTCTCTGAACGTGTATGATGTTGACGTCAAAGTGGCTTCTGCCGGCGTTCTTGGAAATAATAACCTTCATCTGACAGGAACTGTAAATAATAACACAGCTTCTCCAACGATTGATCTGACAGCGGAAATGCGTGATTTTGACCTTGCCTTTACCCAGCAGTTTGTTCAGACTGTTTTTGGAAACATTCGAGGAAAGGCAACGGGAGATCTTAAAATCAATGGTAAGCTGAGTAATCTTGATTATAGTGGAGATATTGCCATGAAAGGTTTTGGTCTGAAACTTCTCTTTACAGGAGTGGATTATTCATTTGATGACACCGTAATTCCTCTTTCCAAAGGACTTGCGATTCTTAATAATATTGAAGTGCATGACGGAAGATCTAATTCTAAAGGAACGATTTCCGGTGCGATTCAGTTTGAAACCATTTCTTCAATGGGGGTCAACCTGATAATGAGAGCAGATAATCTTCTGGTGCTGAATACCTCACAGAAAGATCTTGACCTTTTCTGGGGAAGAGTTTACGGACAGGGAGATTTGTACGTAGACGGACCTGTTTCGGGATTGAGTATTTCCACTCCTAATATGAAGGCATTGAATGGAAGTACCTTTACGTTTAATTCCAGTTCAACGTCCAATGTGGAAGAATTTAAAATGCTGAGGTTCCTGAAAGAAGGAAAAGACGGAATGATCACTCTGGAAGAAAAGAAAAAGACCGGAGCTAATATGAATATCGATTTCAGTCTGGATGTAGACAAAGGAACTACAGTTAATGTACTGGTAGGTGATGATGTGGGAAATATTACCGTAAAAGGAACGGCAGAAAGGCTGAGGTTCCAGATGGGAAGACGTGGAGGAATTGCGATGAACGGGACTTATAAGGTAGACAACGGAACATTTGTTTCCAAAGCGATTCTGAATAAAACCTTCCAGATAGAAAAGAACAGCAGTATCAGATGGGATGGTGATGCCATGAAGCCGGCGCTGGATATTACAGCCAATTATGTAAGAATGGTTTCGAATGCCGGTGAATATTTAAGTATGGGGAAATTGCAGCCGATCAGTGTATTGCTGCAGGCCAATATTACCCAATCACTGATCAATCCGAAGATAGACCTGAATGTGACCGCACTGGATGTGTCCAGCCAGGTAAAAGAGACATTGGCGGCTAAGATGAGCCAGGAAGGAGAAAAAGTTCTCCAGTTCGGTTCTGTACTGTTGCTGAGTACCTTTAATGTATCCAATAGTGGAGGAGTAGACTTTGACGTAGCCGGAGTAGCTGAATCTTCAGGGTACAATATGCTGCTGAAACAGCTGGGATCTGTACTTAATACCATGAGTAATGAGTTCCAGATTGATTTGAATTATGTAAAAGGTGATCAGAATTCCAATACTGGTGACCGGGCCAATGCAGGGGTAAGTGTAGCGCTTTCACCGAGAGTCAATATTAAAACAGGGCTGGGAATTCCACTGACGAAAACTGAAGGTGCCCAGAATAATTATCTTTCCGGGGAAGGATCTATTGAATATGATGTCTCAAAAAAGAATGACGGAAGTCTTGTTTTAAGAGGGTATTCTAAGCCTACCAATATAGGAATGATAAGTACGAATGGTTCTGCAAATCAAGCTTATGGTGGGGGTGTTGTGTGGAGTAAAAGCTTTAATTCTCTATTCAAAAAGAGGAAAAAAGATAAAAAAAACCCGGAAGCCAAAAGTGAAATAAAAACAGATTCTACAAAATCAGGTGCTAAATAATCGTGATATTTTAATGATTTTTATCATCTGTGTTAATTATTGTTAATGTTTGATATAATTTTTTTAGTTAAATTATTTTTTATAAATTTGCAATAAATACATGGATTTTTTAAGAAAATTGTAATTTAACTAATATGAACTATCAACTGGACGAAATAGACAAGAAAATTCTTGATTTCTTAGTCGAAAACACAAGAATGCCTTTTACAGAAATTGCAAAGCAGATGGATGTTTCTGCTGGAACAATTCACGTAAGAGTGAAAAAAATGGAGGATGCAGGTATTATTTTGGGATCATCTCTTAATATCGATTATGGCAAGCTGGACTATCACTTTACAGCTTTCATTGGGATCCTTTTGACAAAATCAAACCGTACTCAAGAGGTATTGAAAGAATTATCAGTACTTCCAAACGTAATCGAAGCGAGCGTTATTTCCGGAAAATATAATATTTTCTGTAAAGTAAGAGCTAAGAATACGGAGGACGCGAAAAGAATTATTTATCAGATAGACGACATTCAAGATGTAATGAGAACCGAAAGTATGATCTCCATGGAAGAGTACTTGAGCGACAAAAACAGATTGATCAACGCTATTTCTATATAATTCAAATTCTAAACGAATAAATATACCAAAGAACTTATGAATATATTCATAAGTTCTTTATTTTTGTACCTATGGAAGAATACAGTTACTTTGACGAGGATCCAAAGAAAGGATGGGGCTTTATTTCAGCATTTGCAGCATTGATGCTGTTCACCATTATGGGGCTTGGAATAGATGTGGATGAATATCTTCAGCATGAGTTTCTTCAGATTCCCAGATGGTACTTTTTCGTTATCTTTTCCATTGATGTTCTGATGATGACCGGGCTCGTCCTGATGTTCTTCTACAGAAAAATAGGCATCTTTATGTTCCCGGCACTGCTGGTCCTGCATTTCTTTATGCATAATTATTATCTGTCTACGTTTTTGTATACGGATGTCACCAATCTTTTCCTGTTTACAGGCTTTGGAATGCTTGCCATTATTCCAAAATGGAAATTTTTCAGGTAAGAATGTAATCGGGAAATTTACATTTTTAATTGTTGCTGATAAAAATGCACAGCCTTCTGTTTTAACGGGCTTTTACTCCAGGCTTCCCACTTTCCTGTATAGGGATCGTAACCGCATTTTAGAGGCTTGGAAAGGTCTAATCCCTGATGGTTTTGGTGGGTGCGTTCTGTATATGCTCTGCAATCCGTACAGATATATCTGAATTCACAGTCTTTACAGACTTCTATCTTGTCTTTGGTGATGTTCCAGTAGTTTTTAAATCCTGGCTTTATCAAGGCTTCTTCAAGACTGATATCGTGAATATTTCCGAAGTGATCAGCCATTAAAGGACAGTTTTTAATGTTACCGCTGAGGTCTATTCCTATTTTTTTATAAAGACAGGAATTGTGATTGAGTGCTTCTGAAACTTTAGAAAAATTGGTGCTGAAATATTTAAGATGTACTTTTCCGCAAGAGGATATGGTAAGGTGATCCCGGCTGAATTGCAAGCTAAATCTGAAAGTGTCTCTGGATCTGAATGGAACTTTAGCACAGCTGTGAAATACTAAACTGTAAACTCTATTTAATGTTTGATTAAGACTGTTAATGAAATTCTCATCTACACTATCATGGAACGGTGAGAATATCTCGATACCGTTCAAAACAGAGTCTTTAAACTGGGAGTCAATATCCTGAAAATCTTTAATCGAAAGTTTTTTATAACAGTAGATGACAAGGTGTTTGACGCCTAGATTTTCCATGGATTGTTTTATTTTATCCAAAACAGAATGATCATCGATTTCTATGAAAATATTAGAAATTTCATTAGGTTCGTAGAAGGTATAAGAGAGTGGCGGGAAATTTCTGTCCCAGTCTCCATCTGTGATGAAACCGTACTCTTTTTCAAGCAGCAGATCTATATATTCCCGGATAAACTGTCTGGATTCTGCCTCATAATCTTTCAGAATATCTTCTACAGACTTATTTTTTAATTCTTCTATAACCTCATATAATTCCAAAGGATATAATTCGGAAGTATTTCTCTGAAGATCAGAGATCAGAATGCGGCTGGCTCCTTTTGTAACCAGAATATTGCTGAATAGATTAAAATAAGTCATAAAAGTCTTGTGAGCTGTTTTAATGGTTTTTCCCTTACATGATGGTCGGTCTGGTATTTTTCAGAAGATGCAAAATAGAGCATGTTGCTGTGGATTTTACCCACGTTTTTGGTCTTAAATATCTCGAGATATTTGAAAGTAAGAGGTAATTTATTTTTTTCGTTGTAGAGTTTTTTCATAAGTAGTCAGCGATTTTTTGTTCCAGTGAGTAATTGCATGTATTGGACATCCCTGTAAACTGCCCAATCGGGTTAATCTCCAGAAAATAATGTTGATCTCCTTTCTTGATAAAATCAATGGATCCTGAGTTCAGATCTAAAGACTTCATCAATTGATGTACCTTTTCTTCAACAGGAGTCGGAAGATTATAAGGAATATTTCTATTAGGCTTTACAGCGTTGTATTTTCTGAAATCTACCTTGGTTTGTTCATCATTTTGTGAAAATATGGCCATAGACCAGCATTTACCGTTGAGGTAGAAAGTTCTTATTTCAAAATCCTTTTCAATTTTCTCCTGAAAGAAGGTGATGAAAAAATCTCCGTCTTCATGCTCTTCAACCACAGATGTATACATGAAACCTCCGGAGTTTTTCCTGATTTCATCCAGCATTGCATTCCCGGTGATGGTCTTGATAATGGTATTTCCGATTTTTGTATCACGGGTATTTTCTGCCAGATAATATTCGGGAACATCAAGTCCTATTTCTTTTGCTTTGTCAAGTACAATCAGTTTATTGACGTCACTGTTGCTTTCCCTATTGATGTGTTTTTTGGATTCAAGCGTTTTTCTCACATAGTCTTCAAGCCAGTGCTGGGTTTCATTCATATTTAAATGAATGGACCTGTTGGCATATTTCAGTCGTTTAAAGACTAAGCCTCCTCTTCTGTACCAGACACTTTTAATTTCATCAAGGAAGAACCTGTTGCGACCGCTTTCCAAGACAATTCTTTTGTTCAGAGTTTTGATTTCAAAGACTTCATCTTCATGCACCCGGATAAATTTTTTATCCATGGCGATCAGCTGTTTAATGACTTCTGTAGTCGTAATCTCATTATTTTGAGAGATAATCAGGATCATAATACATTAATGATTATTTATTTTTCTTTGGAAGTCTTTCGTCATTTTTGAAGACTGTTTGAAAGTAGGAAAACCTACTGCTTGCCGGTTACGGTTTATTCTGACAGAATCTTCAGCATTAAAATTCGTGTCATAATGGGAATATACACCATAAATAGGTTGTAGATAATGGATGTACTGGTATTTGTCTACCATCTCAATATAATCCCTTGGGGTACATTCACCAGACTTCACATATTCCAGTAATTTGGTTTTGAAGTATTCGTAATGCTCTGTTCCTGCCATATGATTGAGAAGAATGCCCATATGCATGAACTGTTCATTATTTCCATAGAGCCCTATTTTTTGCCTTGATGGGAAACCATAATTTTGGAATGTCCAGATCAAAAGCTCAGCATTTTTTTTGTCGTCTTTTACAACAGTTGGGCCCACGCGGGCATTATATTGGTCCCGGGCGGATGCAATACTGAAAGAATCTATCAGTACTTTATTTAAATTTTTTTTCCACTGAAGAACTTTCTGTTCAACACCAATGCTGTCAATGCCATACTTTTTATAGAGTTTGAAAAAATCCTGATCTTCTCTTTTGTATTTCCAGTTAGGTGCCGACTGTGCTATAAGTTTGTCCAGACTTTTTATGCCTCCAAACTTTTTATGGAATTTATCTGCATATCTGATGTAGTTTTCATACTCTTCCAGCCTTTCATTCTGAGCAGGAGGATATTTCCTGAATAGCTTTTTATATTTCCTGATCGTTGCTAAAGTATCTTTATCAGCTCTGTGTGCACTGTCAATGGCATATACTTTATGATAGTAATCAATATAATTCAGTTTTTTACTTTTACACGAAAGAAAAGCGATTACAATCAGTAATGCAAAAATGATTTTTATATAGTTCATTGACATTAGCTTTATATGAAAAATAAAGGGGGTTTCCCCCCTTCCAATATTTAGTCAACTGTTATTGTTCCCACTTGTTTTCCATCATTACAAACGGCTGTATCTCCAGTATTTCCAGGCTGACCGTTTGGTCCTGTTTCTGAAGTTGTTCTGATATTGGTTTCAGCTCTCCCTCCGGTAATACTTGATAGATTGCTTAGTTTCTTGTTTTCTAATGAAGAAAAATCGTTCTTCATTCCTTGAAGCTTTTTCATAATTGAATAATTTTTAATTAATATTTGTGTTGCCATATGAACCCTGACATGGGTTTTGTCATTCCGTATTTCACTCCGTACTGTACACATACAGGCGAAATGTAGAATTTCCAATCAACGTTGATTATTTCAAAACTATCAATAATTAAATCCCTATTATGTGAGTGGTTGTGTGATTTTTTTGCGATTTATAAGGGCCTCATATCGTATTGTACATATTTAAATAAATCCTTAAAACCCAATTATTGTAAAATTTTATCAATGATAGATTGTAAAATATGAGATTGGGATTTTAAAACTCAACCACGAGATGAATATTCTGATTTCTCTATTGTATGAAGGAAATGATGTCTTATACATACAAAAAAAATAGTGGAGAGTGTGCAGCTGGGGATGTTCAAAAGATTTATTTTTTTCATCTATTTTTGTATATTGAGCACTTCATCAAAACCAAAATGACAAAATCAGCGTATGCAAAACCTTAAAAAGCTCAATATTGAGTTAAAAAATTACCTTGAAGAAATTGAAGTACAACTGATTAAAGATATTGTACAACTTCTCAAAGGAGAGAATGTAGATTATCTTGAAGGGAAGACTAAAGTAGATATCAAGGCTTTTTATTTCGAGTATGAGTATGATTATCTGGATATCGTAGCCTGGGCTGTAGATAACAACGGACAAATAATCACAGATACAGTGATATTGCCTCTCCAAAGGAAAAAGCAGATGGGTGAAAGCAAAGAATGGAATTCATTTCTTCCTGAAAAGATATGGACTGCAGCCTCAGATTTCCAGAACAGCCATGAGGACGAAGATGACTTCGATGACCTGTGGGATGAATATAATGAAGAAAAATACAATTTGTTTGAAGACTGGTTCTGTCAATGCTGGAAAGAAGCTTTGGAGCATACAGAGAATAGGGTAGACGCTTACTTTTCAGTTCATGATACCTACTTTAGAACTGATCTCAATACCTTGAAAACGATTAATGACGATGAGATTGCAGAACGCTATGCATCCAAATAAAATAATTAAACATTAAAATACATCACTATTTATTATGAACACGTATCAATTTTACAAAAAGGATGGAAACCTTTTTATTTTCAAAAACCAGCCCATATTTAGTTCGGTATTGGTTATTCTTATAGGTATTGCTGCAGGGCTTGCTTATAAATATAATTTCCCTTTATTAGGCTTATTCTTCATTGTGGTTGCAGGACTGATTATCGCTAATTTCTTTGCAAAAAAGTTTGTGATTGATCCGCAACAACAGACTATTACCTGTAAACCCAGTGTTTTTGTTTCTACAAAAACCTATGATTTCCAGGATTTTACAAATTTTGAAGTTTTAACAACGAAATATCTTGGATTCATTACCATGAATGTATTTCTAAATATTCATTTTGAGGTGAATGGAAAAGAACATAAATTTATGATAGGACAGGCTCTTTCCCATAAAGCAATACAAAAAATGGTGAACGAAACCGAAGATCTCATGCGTTTAAATGAAAACATGCGATGAATACTACAGACCGATATAAATTTGAAGACAACGGCAGTGAAATAAGCTTTATGCCCAATTACAACTTCCTGCGTACTTTAAGATGGTGGTTGGCAGCGGGCATTCTTGCCATTCCGGTGATATATTACTTCAGAAATATACTGTCTGAAAATACCTTTACCATTGCTTCTGTTATATGGGGAATCTATATGGTTTATTTTCTATGGGACCTACTTTTCAAAGTTCCAGTAAAATATATTTTCGATAAAAGGGAGAAGAGCATTTACCGAAAACTATTTCTTACCAAAAAAATCATGAGCTTTGATGAAATGACTTATTTCATTAATGAAGAGAGTGGAGCATACTATTATGTTATCGGGAAAAAAAGGAACCAGTTTGTCAGGAACTACAGGATCAGCAATTATTTTTCAGGTTCTAAAGCATCCCGGATAAGAGAAGATGAATTTCTGGAAAATATATTATATCCTGTGCTGGATATGCTGGAAATTCCGGTAAATAGACCCCAATAATGATCTTAATTGTAGGAAGACAAGAATTTACTATAAATGTCAAAGTAGGTCCTGCGACTATTCTCCTCCTCCGGAGAAGTGGCAAATCAAAGATTTGACGGGGTGGTTAAAAAAACAACTCGGGCTGTTTCGAAGAAACAGCCCGAGCTTAGTTTATAGGATATAACTTATCTTATTTATCTAAAATTCTCTTCACCGCTTCTTTCACAGCAGCAGCGTCGATTTTATATTTCTTCATCAATTCAGCAGGGGTAGCAGATTCACCAAAAGTATCGTTTACGGCAACAAATTCCTGTCTTGTTGGTCTCTTTCTCGCAAGCATTCCTGCAACAGATTCTCCTAAACCACCAAGATAGTTGTGCTCTTCAGCTGTAACGATCTTACCTGTTTTTTCAACTGATTTCAGGATGATTTCCTCATCCAGAGGTTTGATGGTGTGAATGTTGATCACCTCACAAGAAATACCTTCTTTTTCAAGCTCGTCAGCAGCTACAAGAGATTCCCAAACAAGGTGTCCTGTTGCCACAATCGTTACATCAGTACCTTCCTGAAGCATAATCCCTTTTCCAATCTCGAAAGGCATATCTTCCGGAATGAAAACAGGAACTGTAGGTCTTCCGAATCTTAAATATACAGGACCTTCAAAGTCAGCAATAGCAAGCGTAGCTGCTTTCGTCTGATTGTAGTCACAAGGATTAATAACCGTCATGCCCGGAAGCATTTTCATCATACCGATATCTTCCAAAACCTGGTGAGTAGCACCGTCTTCACCTAAAGTAAGACCAGCGTGCGATGCACAGATCTTTACATTTTTTCCTGAATAAGCGATAGACTGACGGATCTGATCATACACTCTTGATGTAGAGAAGTTCGCGAAAGTTCCTGTAAAAGGAATTTTTCCTGTAATGCTCAATCCTGCAGCAATTCCCATCATATTAGCCTCTGCAATACCTATCTGAAAGAATCTTTCCGGTGCTTTTTCAATGAATTTTTCCATTTTCAAAGAACCGATAAGATCTGCACAAAGCGCCACTACATTAGGGTTTTTGTCGGCAAGTTCTGCTAATCCAGCTCCAAATCCTGAACGCGTATCTTTTTTTTCTGTATATGTATATTTCATTTTTTTCTTTACTAAAGTTTTTAATACTTGATAAATGATAGGTCTTAAGATTTAAAACGTTCACCATTTATCATCGATCATTTATGATTAATAATCAGCAGGAGCTTCCAGATATAACTGTTTGAATGCGGTGTCAAGCTGCTCATCATTCGGAGCTTTACCATGCCAAGCGTGGCTTCCCATCATATAATCTACCCCATAGCCCATCTCTGTATGAAGAATGATTACTACCGGTTTTCCTTTTCCTGTTTCAGTTTTTGCTTTCTCAAGAATCGCAATTACTGCTTCAAGATCGTTACCGTTTTTCTCTTCCAAAACAGTCCATCCGAATGCTTCAAGTTTAGCATGCAAATTTCCTAAAGTCAATACATCATCTGTATCACCATCAATCTGACGTCCGTTGTAATCAATTGTTGAAATAATATTATCAACTTTTTTACCTGCAGCATACATCAAAGCTTCCCAAACCTGACCTTCCTGAAGCTCACCGTCTCCGTGAAGCGTGTAAACAATAGAATCATCTCCATCAAGTTTTTTACCCTGAGCTACACCAAGTGCTACAGAAAGTCCCTGACCAAGAGATCCGGAAGCGATTCTGATCCCTGGAAGACCCTCATGAGTAGTTGGGTGTCCCTGAAGTCTTGAATCCAGTTTTCTGAAAGTTTTCAGTTCCTCTACCGGGAAAAAGCCAAATCTCGCTAAAGTAGAATAGTAAACCGGCGAAATGTGTCCGTTTGAAAGATAAAAATGATCTTCATTCTTCCCCTCCATAGTGAAAGGAAGGCTGTAGTTCATTACCTTTCCGTAAAGCGCTGTGAAATATTCTGTACAACCTAAACTTCCGCCCGGGTGCCCTGAATTTACAGCGTGAACCATTCTTAAAATGTCTCTTCTGATCTGCGTAGTAAGAGATTTCAACTCTTCGATACTTTTACTCATTATATCTGATTTATTTGCACGCGAATTTACAATTTTTTAACGGCTTACGGAAATGCAAAAATCCGGACTTAGGATCCGGATTTAGAATTATTTCTTCGAAATACTGATTTTAACAGCCTTCGTTAAGGTATACTGAAATTTCTGTAATAATGTTATTAACAAATTTAAAAGAAAGCTGCGTTCCGGCATCAAGATCTTCTAAAGTGAAATATCCCGTATCTTTAAGACGCTTTTCACCCTTTTCATCCCATGCAGGATGTACGGTAAAACTAGGATAATTTCTATAGGCATTAATCAGATCATCTTTGGTATTTCCAACTCCGATTCCGCTTTTGGTTTTAAATTTTTCGCTCATGGTTGTCAGTCCCATAATACTCACCACATTAGGTTTTGCTTCGCTGATATAGTTCTCGTAGAGATCAACCAGGATCAGCTCTCCATTATATTTAATATTGTTTTTGATCTGTCCGTCCGTTATTTTCAATTTTGTTCCCGCTATCTTTTCTGCTTCTGCTTTTTCCATAAAGATTTTGTAGGGACCTATCCTTAAAGTGGAAACCTCAAAATCCTGAGCATGCATAAAGCTGAATGTGAGTACGAATACGAAAAGCGAAATGATTTTTTTCATGGTTTATAATAGAGTGTATATAGGTTAGAGAGTCAGAGTGTTTTAGAGATTTAGAGTTAATGGTTAGTTGTTGGTTCATTGTTATTAAGTTCTGTCTGATGTCTTAAATCTGATGTCTAGCATCTTAATTCTTTCCTAATGCTTTATTAACAGCTTTTTTAATAATAGGTTCCATGATGGTATAGCCAGCTAAATTAGGATGAATTCCGTCTTTTGAAAGACCTTCGCGCAAACCACCTTTTTCATCACGCATAGCTGTGTTATAATCAATGAAAGTAAGTTTATTGTTGTGTGAATATTGTTTTAACCTGTTGTTTAAGGCATCCACTTTCTGTGTGACATCAGTTATTTCCTTACGCCATGGAAAGGCAGCGGCAGGGAGTACAGACGCAATGATGACTTTAATTCCGTTGCTTTGGGCAATGTCAGCCATCGCTTTAATATTATTGAACGTAAAGTCCGGGTCATAAACGCCAGTGTTTTGGGCAATATCATTAGTGCCTGCATTAATGATCACCAGCTTTGGTTTTAAAGCTACCACATCATTTTGAAACCGCAGCAGCATTTGTGAAGAGGTTTGCCCACTGATTCCCCTGCTCGCATAGTTATTCTCAGAAAAAAATTCCGGATGGCTTTTTACCCATCCTTCCGTAATGGAATTACCCATAAAGACCGCATCCACTTTTTTCTTCGCATTTAAAATGGTCGTATTGTCATCTTTGTATCTGGCAAGATTCGCAAAATCAACGGCACTTTGTGCGTTTACAAATTCGCCTAAAAGTAAGCCTATAGCTAAGAATATTGATGATTTCATACAGTTTTTTAGTTATCAGACGACAGAGCAGAGCCCTGTGAAAATTTAAATGATCATGAATGGCTTTAGTTAAAATTTAAAATGATCTTTCTGATCAGACTACTTTTAAATATTGTTTGTTCTTTACCAGCCATAGACCAATAAAAGTAAGCAAACCATTAAGAATAATCAGTTCCACACCAATTCTGTAATCCGTGTAAGTGGTAACAGATAAATTGATTAAGTAGGTCATCAACGGAGCTAAAAGGGTTACCGCAAGAATTGAATACTTTCTTGAAATCTGAAATTTGGTGAAAATTCCGAAAGCAAACAGGCCTAAAAGCGGTCCATAGGTATATCCGGCTATTTCCATGATCAGATAGACGATTGATTTATCATTCAGGGCTTTAAAAACCATAATCAGCATGAAGAAAACGACGGTGAAAGTTAAGTGTACTTTCATACGAAGATGTTTTTTTTGCTTTTCTGTTCTGGTTTTATCTTCGTTAAGGTTGAGTAAATCAACACAATAGGAGCTTGTTACTGCGGTCAGAGCACCATCAGCAGAAGGGAATAATGCTGAAATCAGTCCAATAATAAAAATAACGGAAATGAACATCGGAAAATGTCCCTGAAGCGATAAAGCTGGGAAGAGGTCGTCTCCCATAATATTTTTTATATTTCCCGCAGCATCTTTAAAACCGAAAATGTTGGTTACCGTTTCAGATTTTGCCAATCCATATTCTGCCCCGTTCTGCAAAGCAAAAAGATAGAGCAGGCCTCCTAAAAACAGGAAGGCAAGATTAACAAAAAGAAGAGTTCCTGCAAACGTCAACATGTTCTTTTTTGAATTCTGAAGATTATCAACAGAAATATTCTTTTGCATCATTTCCTGATCCAACCCGGTCATGGCGATGGTAATGAAAATTCCCCCTAATATGGTTTTAAGGAAAAATGTTTTGGAATTGGGGTCAAAATTGATAAAATGAGTATAATTTTTCTGTTCTAAAATGGTGTATGCCTCACCGAAAGATAGATTAAGATTCGATAAAATATAAACAATACAGGCCACTAAACTGATAATCATGAAGGAAGTCTGCAATGTATCGGTAATCACAATCGTTTTCACACCACCTTCAAAAGTATATAAAAGCACCATCAGCAAAAGGACGAGAGCGGTAACCCAAAACGGAACGCCCAAACCTTCAAGCAAAAAGATCTGTAAAACATTAACTACTAAATACAACCTTGCCGTAGCACCAATGGCTCTGGAAATAATAAAAAAGATGGAACCTATTTTATGAGCTTCTACATTAAATCTCTTTCCTAAATAGGTATAAATAGATGTCAGATTCATCTTGTAATACAGCGGAAGCAAGATGGCAGCAACGATAAAATATCCTATGAAAAAGCCAATCACCATCATATAGTACTCAAAGCCTCCGAAAATATATTCACTACCGGTCATTTTTCCGACTGTTCCCGGAACAGAAATAAAGGTAACGCCGCTTAAGCTGGTTCCTATCATCCCGAATGCCACGAGCCACCATTTACTTTTTTTATTCCCAATAAAAAATGACTGATTATCTGAATTTCGGCTGGTGAAATAGGAAATCACCAAAAGGCCGATAAAATAGATAAATACAAATAGCAAAAGGATGGTTCCTGAATTCATACTGAATTTTTAAATTTTAGCAAATATAGTTTTTTTCTGTTCTGTTAAAAAAAGAAAAAGCCTTTCAGATGTTAAACTCTGAAAGGCCTGTATTTTAAGGGCAGAAATTAGGATTAGTTCACTAAAACATCCTGCAGCTCCTCACTTTTCTGAAAACTTGCTTTGGCAAACGGACAGAGAGGAATAATTTTTTTGTTGTTCTTCCTGGCAAAATCTACCGCAGCCAGAAGCATTTCTTTGCCTACCCCTTTTCCGTTGTAAGCTTCTTCCACCTCTGTGTGGTCAATGATGAATCTTCCTTCTCCGGCCCAGGTATAAGTCATTACTCCTGCGCGTTTTCCGTCTATGAAAGCCTCAAAACTTCCGTGTTTCTCGTCGTTGTTTTGTTTTACTTCGGTCATATTATGAGAATTTGGTTAGTATTTCTATGTCGTTGGTTAATATTTTGTGAACAGGGCAGGCATCAGCAATGGTATACAGTCTTTTCAGCTGTTCATCATCCAGAATGCCTTCAAAGCTGATGTCTCTTTTGAAAACAGCTCTTTTGGTTAAAGGAAAATTTTCGAGTTCTACTTCTACGTTGATGTTTTCCACGTCCCACTCCTTTCTTTCGATGTACATTCTTAGAGTAGCTGCAGTACAGCTTGCCAGGGAGGTTGCTAAGATTTCCAGTGGATTGAAACCTTTATTCTGGCCACCTTTATCTATAGGTTCATCGGTAATGATCTGGTTTTCGCCGGCCGTTACCTCAGTATAATATTTTGTTTTTCCTAAACTCGCTTTTACGGTTACCGCCATTATTGTTGTGTATTGAATTTATAACTTAATGCGCCTGAAGGGCATTGGTCTATCTGGTTTTTAAGTTCTTCAGGACTTGCGTTTTCAGCTTTTATCCAGGGTCTGTCTTTAGGATTGTAGACTTTGGGAAGCATTTTTACGCAAACAGCCGAGTGGATGCACTTCTGGGGCTGCCAGATGACAGTGATACTGCCGTTAGGATATTCGTGAGTTTCCATATCAATTTTCTTTTAATGATTTTTCGATTCTTCGGTCCGGAATCAGCCATATCAGAGCCACGATATAATAAAAACCTATGGCAATATAGGGATAAAAAAATGAAACGGCGATCCCGAGGACGTAAAATATAATCGAGATATATTCTTTAGACTTTGAATGTATGGCTTCTTTTAATCTGGAGTTTTCACCTTCACCCTTGATAATCAGGTTCTCTAAAATAGTATAGGCTACGGCCGACATAATCAGACAAATTCCATAGGTCGCTACCGGATTCTCTGCAAAATGCGTCGTCCCGATCCATTCCGTGGCAATCGGCATCAGCGAAAGCCAAAAGAGAAGATGAAGGTTGGCCCAGAGAATACTTCCGTTGACTTTTTTTACAGCCTGAAACAAATGATGGTGATTATTCCAGTAGATGCCTACATAAATAAAACTGAAAATATAAGCGAGAATTCTAGGTAGAAGAGGCTTGAGACTGGCCCAGCTGCTCCCTTCCGGAACCTTCAGTTCCAGGACCATAATGGTGATGATAATCGCTAAAACACCATCACTGAAAGCTTCAAGTCTTCCCTTAGTCATTGGTTTTAACCGTGTTTTTAAAGTTCTCTATCTTGTCCTTAAGTTCCTTCAGCATATCAGGGTTAATGACGCCGCTTTCCAGATCAAAATTTTCATAAAACTTGGGAAGTGAGAACGTATCCTTGATATCTGCTGCAAACTGCGGAAAAAATGTCTTTGCCGTATTCATCACATTGCCGCCACCGTAACCTCCGGGAGAAGTACTCATCAGAAGCATCGGTTTGTTTTGAAATACCTTGACATTGATCCTTGAAGACCAGTCGAAGACATTTTTAAAGGCTGCACTGTACGATCTGTTGTGTTCCGCAAGCGAGCAAATGATTACGTCACATTCTTCAATCTCTTTTAAAAAATGGTGAGCCTCGTCCGGAAATCCTTTCTTTTCAAGGTCTACAGAGAAAACAGGCATGGTAAAATCATTAAGATCGATCAGATTGATTTCCTCATTCTGAAAATCTTTCAGAACAAATTTTACAAGTTCCCTGTTGATCGAAGTAGAAGACGTGCTTCCTGCAAATGCTAATATTTTCATGGTTTATGTATCTGTACGGGTCGTTATTTTCGGTTTAAAATCGACTTAGGAAGCGGAACGTATTCTTTTTCGTCACCGGGAACCAAAGGAAATGCGTCATGATTCTGATCGTTCCAGTTTACCTTGGCCTGATCCAGCAATTCTTTATCTGAATTCACAAAATTCCAGAATATAAAACGTTCTTCATCAAAAGGTTCGCCACCGAAAAGGTAGACCGTACCGTTTTCACTCATTTCGAATTCACACAATTTAGTGTCTTTAGCAATCATCAGCTGTTTTGAACCGTAAGTATTTCCTTCTGTGGAAACCGTTCCGTCCAGTACATACATGGCTGCTTCACCGTAAAGATCTTTTCCTATGCTTATTTTTTTTGCTTCTTTGGTTTTGATCTCAATAAAAAATAATTTGCTGTGAACCGGAACTGTAGACTTTCTTCCAAACGCTTCACCGGCAATCAGTTTATACTGAATTCCGTCTTCTTCCCATACCGGAATCTCATCCGCCTCAATATGATAGAAAGTGGGTTCTGTCTGCTCCAGATGTTTCGGAAGACCTACCCAGATCTGAAATCCGTGAAGTCTTTTATCGGTATGTCTTAAATATTCAGGAGTTCTCTCGGAGTGTACCACGCCCTTTCCGGCAGTCATCCAGTTTACAGCTCCCGGTTTTATTTCAACTGCACTTCCAATGCTGTCTCTGTGAAAAATAGATCCTTCCAAAAGGTAAGTTAAGGTAGATAGACCGATATGAGGATGCGGAGGAACATCAAGGTTCTGGTAATCCTTCAGCTCGGAAGGTCCCATATGATCGATGAAGACAAAAGGTCCAACTGCTCTTTTTTCACGGAAAGGAAGAAGTCTTCCCACCAGAAAATTTCCTATATCTGCTGCTTTTTCTTCTATGATAAGTCCGATATTTGACATAATAAAGTAATGTTTTGAATTCTGTTTAAGTTAATGAAATAGATCTTTGGGTGTATGGTTACAGTTTGTCGTATCCTTCAAATCTTTCATCAACAATACGTTTCCATTCCGGATGCTTTTTGATGTAGGCAAAAACATAAGGGCAGAACGGAAGAAGTTTTTTGTTATTTTCTTCAATATAAGCCAATGTTTTTTCTACAACAGCCACAGCGGCACCCGTTCCTGCCAGTTCAGGCTCTGCTTCTGTGTGTATCAAAGCGATCTGGTGGCCCATTTCACGGTAATCGATAAATGCGAAATGTCCGTTGATTTCTATTTCGAATCTTTTTCCTGCTTTTACAAGAGGTATACTTTCAAATTCTGGTTTCATAAATTTTGTATTGTAAGTCGCTTGGCAGATCACAAAGACGTAAAATGGTTTGAAACGTACGTCTTTGGTTCACCAAACAGAAGTATATAAAGTTAATAAAAAAGGGATAATGTAAGATTAAGATAAATTTAATTCTTTAATCTTCCAGATAACCGAACTTTCCGGTGTTGAAGTCTTCAAAAGCCTGCTTAATTTCTTCTCTTGAATTCATCACGAAAGGTCCGTGTGGATAGATGGGTTCATTAATAGGTTCTCCACTGATGATCAGGACTATTGAATCTTCATGAGCTTCAATGCTGAACGCTTCGCCTTCATTTTTAAATAACACAAGATGATCTGATGCTGCTTTTTCTTCTCCGTTTACCGTAATGCTTCCTTCAATGACCAATGCTGCTGTATTAAAATGGGCCGGAAAACTGAACTCAGCTTTTCCACCTGCTTTTAATTTAGCATTCATCATATTCAAAGGAGTGAAAGTTTCTGCGGGACCTTTGTGTCCGTTATATTCTCCGGCGATGATTTCCACAAGGCCGTTTTCACCCAAATCAACACGCTCCATAGAACCATTTTCTATAGCCTGGTATTTCGGACAGCTCATTTTATCTTTTGCTGGCAGATTCACCCATAGCTGGACCATCTGGAAAATACCGCCTTTTTTAGACCATTCGGTTTCATGGTATTCTTTGTGAAGGACTCCTTTTGCTGCGGTCATCCACTGTACGTCGCCTTCGCCTATAATTCCGCCTCCTCCGGCGCTGTCATGATGCTCTACTTTGCCCTGATACGCTATGGTTACGGTTTCAAAACCTCTGTGAGGATGGACACCCACGCCTCTTGGTCTTTCTGAACCGTTGAAATGGAATTTTGAATTATAATCTAGCATAATAAACGGGTCCATCCTTTTCATATCTAATCCTTGTACTCCCGGTATAAAATTATGAACCCTAAAACCATCTCCTACAAAATGGGCTGGTTTTGGCGCTACTACGATTTCTACTTTTTTCGCTGTCATAATATTGTGAATTTTATATAACAAAAGTACGGTAGAGAAGAGTCAGATGCATTGATCTGTGTTAAGTTCGTAAAAGGGAAAAATGGCGAAAGAAGATTCCGTCTTAATCTTCTTTAGATTTCATGTTTTTACCATCCGAAATATGAAGTCTTCTGAAAACAAACCCCGAGATAATGGTTAATATTCCTACGGTGAGGAAGGTGTAGCGGAAGGCATTATGAATTTCACCTTCGATCATATTGGAATTTTCAAATAATTTTAAAACAATAAGCCCGAAAGCGATTCCGAAACCGATCGCCAATTGCTGGTTAACTGAGATCAATGAATTCCCGCTGCTGGTCTGGAAGTTTCTCAGATCTGCAATGGAAATCGTATTCATCGAAGTAAACTGGATTGAGTTGAAAAAGCCCAATATGGCAATAATCGGGATGAACCAGTATAAAGAAGTATGAATATTAGGAATGGCAAGAAGGCAGATCAGGGTTCCAATGATGAAGGTATTCACCATTAAGGTCTGTCGGTAGCCATATTTATCTAAAATTTTAATAACGGATGATTTCCCGAATATAGCGGTGAGAGCCATGGGAGCAATGATCCATCCGGAAGTCACCGCCGACTGTTTGTAAGCAATCTGAATCATCAGAGGAAGTAATAAAGGAACGGAGCTGATTCCTAAACGGGTCGCCAGGTTTCCGACAATGCCTACACGGAAAGTTCTTACCTGAAAAAGATCTAACGGGAAAATAGGATTTCCACCTCTTTTTGCATGCTTATAATAATAGTAAAGGAATAAAAAGCCAAGAATAAATACAAAAAGGACCGGGCTAATGTTCTGCATATCTCCGAAAAGCTCCAGTGAAATGGAGAGCAGAAGTGATGCGGCTGCAAAAATTAAAAATCCTTTTAAATCGAAATCAACATCGGTGGATTTGTAATCGGGCATATATTTAATCCCTAAAATAATTCCTAAAACTCCGATCGGAATATTGATCAGAAAAATCCAGTGCCATGAAAGATAATCTACCATATAACCGCCGACCAAGGGACCGAGTACGGGTCCAATCAGTGCCGGAATAATGGCGAAGTTCATCGCTTTCAGTAATTCACTTTTATCGAAAGTCTTGATCAATGCAAGTTTTCCAACAGGAGTCATCAAACTTCCTCCGACACCCTGAATGACTCTGGAAATAACCAAGTGGGTAAGATTCTGCGACATGGAACAGAACAGTGAGCCTAAACTGAAAAGCATCAATGCAAAAATAAAAACTTTTTTCGTTCCAAACCGGTCGGCCAGAAAACCGCTTGCAGGCATGAAGACGGCCAGGGTCAGAACATAGCTGATGATGGCATTCTGCATATTGAGCGGAGATTCATGAAGGTCCCTGGCAATAGAGGGCAGGGAAGTGTTGAGGATGGTGGAATCCAGCATCTGCATAAAAATAGCTGTGGCCAGAATTAATGGAAGTATTTTTTTTACAGAGGTTTGTTGCGGGTTTGTTTCTGTCATTCGTTGTAGACTGGAAATCCAATGATTTTCAGATTTATTTATAGGGTAAGAAATTCCTGTTTTTTAAACAGTCTGATCCTTAGATAAAGAATTTAGTATAAAATTAAAAAAGTCCTGTGAATTTTCACAGGACTTTTCAATTTATTTTCTAGGTTTTTCTACTCCTTTCCATTCGTTGCCGGCTTTTCTGTACTGGCTTAAGATGAAGGTTTTGAAATCTTTTGTTTTGTACTCGATATTATCAGTGTTTTGTTCGAACGGCATGATGTAATAATAATCAACATCCGTCTTATCTGATTTGGTCCCTTTTTTCACAGTCGGAACATATTTAGAGAACTTATAGCTTGGAAGATACTGTTTTAACCTTACGTAAAAATCTTTGTCTTCTTTTTCATTAGGAATGATGTCTATAATATTTAAATCATCTTTTTTCTTGTTGATCCATAAATAATAAGTTTTTTCTTCTCCTAAATTTCTGTTTAAAGAATTGAAGGCAAATAATTCCTTAGGAACCAGCTCCTTGATCTTTTCAGGATCTACCTTCGTATAAAACTGTCCTTTGGATGGATCCACATAGGTTTCAAGATTGTACATCAAAACCGAATTGTTTTCGAATTTTTTATTCTTAAAATATTGATTTAAAGATAATTCTGCCGTTGCTCTAAGTTCTTTTCCTCTGTCATCCAATTTTTTGGTAGGATTCTGAGGATTTACTTTTTTCACGAACTCATATAAAACAATAGGTTTTACATCTTTAAGGTGAGGATACGTTTTCAGCTGCTCCGCTTTTACCAGCCAGTAGAACTGCTGATAATAGTCGTCCTTATCCTGATCTTTTACAGTCTTATAAGATAAAGCAAGCTTTTTTGAATTTAAGTATTTGCCATATTTTCCCTGTCCGAAAGCAAAACTGATGGATAGTAAGGCAAATAAAACAGTAAGATTTCTTCTCATTTTTTTATAATTGATATTTTCGTTGTCCAAATATAATTATTTCTTGGATATTATTTTTGATTGTCAGTTAAATTATATTATATTATTAACGTTTATTCAAAAGAAAATCCTGTATGGCTACAGGATTGATAAAATTTTCAGTGTTGGAGACTAAAGATTAGAAGATAGAGACGAGAAGTGAGAGAGTGGATTTCAGGATTGATATTCTTCACTCATCACTTTTCACTTATCATTTATGCTTCACTTCCGTATGATGTTTCATGCACTTTCACCGCTCTTCCACTTGGATCGTTCATTTTTTTGAAAGCTTCATCCCATTCTAAGGCGATAGGCGTGGAGCAGGCTACAGAAGGTACCGAAGGAACTGTTGCTGCTGCAGTTTCACTTGGAAAATGCGTTTCAAAAATTGTTCTGTAACGGTATTCTTCTTTGTTTTGAGGGGTGTTCAGCGGGAATCTGAATCTGGCGTTCGTCATCATTTCATCAGTCACTTCTTTTTCAGCAACTTCTTTTAAGGTATCGATCCATGAATATCCCACACCGTCTGAAAACTGTTCCTTCTGTCTCCAGATAATAGATTCCGGAAGAACATCTTCAAACGCTTTTCTTAATACCCATTTTTCTATTTTTCCTTCTGCAACGTTGATCATTTTGTCTTTTGGATTCACGTTCATGGCAATGTCCATAAATTCTTTATCCAGGAAAGGAACCCTTCCTTCAATTCCCCAGCTCATCAATGCTTTGTTGGCTCTTAAGCAGTCATATAAATGAAGCTTGCCTAATTTTCTTACCGTTTCATCGTGGAATTCTTTCGCGTTCGGAGCCTTATGGAAATACAGGTATCCTCCGAACAGCTCATCTGCACCTTCTCCTGAAAGAACCATTTTGATTCCCATGGATTTGATCACTCTTGCCAAAAGATACATTGGCGTAGAAGCTCTAATGGTTGTTACATCGTAAGTTTCCAGATGATAGATCACGTCACGTACAGCATCCAGTCCTTCCTGAACAGTAAAATTAACTTCATGATGTACGGATCCGATATGGTCTGCTGCTTTTCTTGCTGCGGCCAGGTCAGGAGATCCTACCAGTCCTACCGCAAAACTGTGAAGTCTCGGGTACCAGGCTTCCTGGGTATCTCCGCTTTCCACTCTCTGTCTTGCAAATTTGGCAGTAACTGCTGAAATCACAGATGAATCCAATCCTCCGGAAAGGAGAACTCCATAAGGAACATCGCTCATCAACTGTCTGTGAACTGCGTCTTCAAGGCCTTTTCTTATTTGGGCAATATCGGTTTCGTTGTCTTTTACGTTGTCAAAACTTTCCCAGTCTCTTTTGTACCACTGTTGAAGTTCCGATCCATCCGGACTGTATAAAAGGTGTCCCGGAAGGAATGTTTCAATCGTTTTGCATATGCCTTCCAATGCTTTTAATTCAGAAGCAACGTAGAAGTTTCCGTTTTTATCCCATCCCTGGTAAAGCGGGCAGATTCCCATGTGATCACGGGCGATCAGATAGATTCCTTTCTCTATATCATAAAGGGCAAATGCGAAAATTCCGTTAAGTTTTTCAATGAAATCTTTTCCGTACTTTCTATAGAGTGCCAGGATCACTTCGCAATCTGATTGAGTTTGAAATTCGAAATCAGGAAATTCTTCTTTTAGTTCTCTATGGTTATAGATTTCCCCGTTCACTGCAAGAACTACTTTTTCGTCCTTGGTGAATAAAGGCTGTTTTCCTGAAGTAGGATCTACGATAGCCAGCCTCTCATGAGAAAATACTACTTTGTCATCCTGAAAGACACCGCTCCAGTCCGGACCGCGGTGACGGATTTTTTTTGACATTTCTAAGACCTGAGGTCTTAATATTTCAGTCTTTTGTTTGGCGTCAAACAAACATACTATTCCACACATATTGTTACTTATTTGAAGCAAAATTAGCTTTGATGTTTAAAAATAACAATAAAAAATCAATAAAAGTTAATATTTTTAACTTAATAATTTATTTTAATGAATAAAATTAACTATTCGTGCCGATTATTGCGTATTTAATTGATTTTTTTCGCCGGGCCATAAAGTGGTTTATTATTCTATACAAAATTAAAATGAAATAATACTTAATATATGGTAATTTATTATTTGAATTTTAGCCCTTACTTTGTGGCTCGAAATAATTTTTTTTCATCATTTGTGTTTTTACCTTCTTGCAATTCTCTTTGCAAGAAGGTTTTGTTTTATTGGGACCCTAACAGAACACCTGAAACATTCCATGAACTGAAACTTGTGCCTTCCGAAGCCCCTTGAGGGATCTTTACCTGTATGGTGTGTTTTCCGGCTTTCAGATCTCCGAGAGGAATGAAATTAGGGTTTGTAACAGTCCCGGGACACCAGTTGGACCTGCTGAGGTCTGATGAAGAAAGCCCATCCGGAAAATTCCCCGATGCGGGGTTGTAAAGTCGGTACGAGCCGCAATCTGATCTCCATGGAACGAAAGAAGATGCCCTCTTTCCGTCAAGGAATATAGAATTGGTTTTAGGAACAAATTCATCCCCGTTTTCCCAGCCTCCGTGTCCGGTGGTGATGTATCTCAGTTGAGCATTTTTCAGATCCTTTTTTAATGTAAATTCTACAAAAAGACCTTTATCCTGATTAAACATGGTTGAATAATCCTGACCGGCCATTTCCATAATATTTAAAGTATTGAAAAGAGGAATAGCCGTATTGTTTTTGTAAACAGTCTGATCGCTTTTATGAATGGTGATCTCAAGGCTCACTTTATGACCGCCCTTATCGTAATTTCCGATGAAAGCTCCAACCCAAAGTTCTTTTTCAGAAAGAGAAGGTTTTAGTTCTGTAATATCCTGACGGTACGGACTAATGGTCTGCCAGTCTTTTCCTTTCAATTGGATATGGTTGAATTTCTGAATTCCGAAAGCCGTAAAAAAGCGCATCATTTCTACAGCGGGACTGTAATTTTCGGTAGCTGTTACCCCATAATATTGCTTTCCGTTTCCGTTGTCATAGACAGGAAGTGTTTTAGCTCCTTTTTCAAGTCCGTCAAAAAAAGAAGAAGCTTTATCCTGAGGAATAAAGAATACAGTTCCCGTTCTGTCGTAGGCATCACCATTAGATTGTTGTTTAACTTCAACAAAAATATTTTCACCTTCTTTAATTACTGGGAATTTTATTTTTTTAAGGATAATGGTTCCGTTAGCAAACTTTTTAACGGCCTCAGTTGATTTTGATTCCTCTGAAAAATTGATCGTTTCATTTTCGAAAACTTTCAAAGTGGTAAAACGGCTTTTCCAAAGAAGATCTTTGTAGCCCAACAGGTCAGTAGACGATACGGAACCTTTTATAATATGATCAATCTCCGCTTTTTTAACCTTTTTGATCGAGCTGGCAGTCATCAGTGAATTTTTATTTCTTTCAATCTCTAAAACAAATCCTAAATTTTGTCCCAAAACAGAAGGTCCGCCATTGATCTTTAAATCATTGGTATACCAAACCTCTATCATATTGGAATTGATTTTTGTGACTGCTTTTTTACAATAGTAGCCTAATATTTTTTTTGTTTCGTTAGTTAGCTCAAAGTTCTGTTTTCCTATGGATTCTTTATCTGAAGACGAAATAATTTCTCCCGGCTTGAGGAAAGCATAAGAAACGATTATATTAGAAGGTTTTTCAACTTTGGTGATCTCAAACGGATAGTCACTTTTCTGTTCCCGGATTGTATTATTCAGAATAAAATTTTCTTTACCATCTGCCCAGACAAGAGTAGGGGACTGCTCAGTAAGAACTTTTCCGTTGGATGAACTGGTGTATTGGACCTCATAAGTCTGTGCATACGAGAGGCAGCATACAAAGAAGGCAAGGAAGTGGAATAGAGTTTCTTTATACATAGGTACAGGTTTTCTGCAAAGATAATATCTGTGATCAGTTTATATAGATTTTAATATAAGTAGGGATTAGTAATAAAGATGTTACATACAATCTTATAATATTAAAAAATTATATTGGGTTACCATTTTTCAACAAAAAAAGCTGCCCTAAGATAGGGCAGCTGTATATTTTTATGTCGATGTCTGATTAAGAAACTCTTTCGATCAAAGCCATATAGAATCCATCGTAACCCTGGCTTGGCATTACTTTGTCATCTTTAACTAACTTAAAGCCTTCGTTGTTTTTCAGGAATTCTTCCACCTGTAAATTGTTTTCAGATGGTAAGATAGAACAGGTAGCATAGACCAATTTTCCACCTACTTTTACCATTTTGGAATAATCCTGAAGAATCTGCTGTTGTTCTTTTTTGATTCTGTCGATGAAATCCTGGTCAATTTTCCATTTACTGTCCGGATTTCTTTTTAAAACACCAAGTCCTGAACAAGGTGCGTCAATAAGAAGTCGGTCTGCTTTATCATAAAGACGTTTGATTACTTTGTTGTCAGAAATCATTCGGGGCTCAATATTGTGCGCTCCTGCTCTTTTTGCACGACGTTTCAGCTCAGCAAGTTTCCATTCGAAGATATCTAAAGCTATGATTTGACCTTTATTTCCCATCAATGCAGCCAAGTGAAGTGTTTTTCCACCTGCTCCTGCACATGCATCTACCACTCTTTGTCCTTCTTTTACATCAAGGAAATATCCGATTTTCTGTGAAGAACCATCCTGAACTTCAAATAAACCTTCTTTAAAAGCTGTGGTAAGAAAAACGTTCTTCTTTTCCTCAAGCTGTACAGCATCCGGATAGTCTCTCACAGTATAAGCTACTACACCCTCATCAGAAAGATCAGAAATAAGTTCTTTTGGACTTGTTTTCAGTCTGTTTGCTCTTAGAACAGTTGGAGCCTGCTCATTTAAAGCACGCATTTCTTTTTCCCAACCTGGACCTAGTTCTTTTTCTAAAGTTTCAGCCAGCCACTCAGGAATAGAATGTTCAATAGCCTTTGTAGGAACTGTATTCTTTTTAAGCTTGGTAAGAATATCAGCGATTTTAATTCCGTCGAATTCTTCAAACTTTTTATAATTGGTCTTGCTCCAAAGCAAATAGGCGATGATTAGTTTGTAAATATTAGTAGGTTTTACCCCTTCACCCATATAGTACTCAAGACGTTTTTTCCAGCGGATAATATTATAGAAAATCTCAGAAACAACGGCTCTGTCCTGGCTTCCCCATTTTCTGTGGGCTTTTAAAAGTCTTTCGATTACCTTATCGGCATATTTGTTTTTCTCGAAAAATGTTTCCTGTAAAGCATCGTGAATTCCGATCGCTAAGTTTCTGTGAATAAGTTCCATAAATTTGCTTCGCTGTTTGAATCTGCAAAAGTACGAATTATAGTTGAGAGTTGAGACGGGATTCGAGTTTCGGGGTTTAAGTGTTTCAGGATGCGAGATCGTAAAGTTTGAGAGTACTAGGTTTTTAGAGTGAATGAGTTCAGCATTAATTATGGGTGTTTTCTACTCCAAATAGTTGGGAATTATGAATCACTACCCTAAAAGTCTCAAATCTCATGTCTGAAATCTGATGTCTAATATCTGGCCTCTAAAAATCTTGATTCTAGTCTCACCTTTCACTTACGAAGCAAAATTCACAATTGACGTTTTCAAATCTCAATCTCAGCAAGTCTGATGTCTTGTGTCTGAAATCTGACATCTAAAACAAAAATCTTACCTTTGCAAAAATCAAAAATATGAGTGATACTGTACTTTGTCCGAAATGCAGCTCTGAGTTTACTTACCCGAGCGACGATATGATGACCTGTTCTCAATGTTTCTATGAATGGAGTCCTGAAGAAACGGCTGCTGAAACGTCTAATGAAGGGAAAATCCTGGATTCAAACGGGAATGAGCTTTTGGATGGGGATTCTGTGGTTGTTATTAAGGATCTTCCTGTAAAAGGTGCTCCAAAACCGGTAAAAGCAGGGACTAAAGTTAAAAACATCCGTCTGAGACCAGACAGTGATCATAATATTGACTGTAAAATTGATGGTTTCGGTTCTATGGCCTTGAAATCAGAATTTGTAAAGAAGGCTTAATCGCTTTTGGCAATCGGCTTAGAAATGCTGGTAGCGCTTACAGAAAAAAAATAAAAAAAAGGAAAAGATTGGACAGTGTAATCTTTCAAAGACTTAATTGCAGGGAGGTGCTAATGTCCGTCTCAGGGCAGAAAGAGAATTAACCAAAAATTTCCTTATGCTGTGGAAGTACAAATGTAAGTAAAAGTTTTAAACGGCTTCTTAGATTTGTGCTTTTTTTTATCCACATATTAACAATAAGTATAAGGAAATGTAGGAGTTATGATAAGTGTCGGAAGAGGGGTTCACTGAAATAAGTGGGTGATATTAAAGGAAGTTACTGTTGTTTAAACAAACGAAATTTTAATATTTCCTTCCACTTTTTCATCTGTATAGACAATAATCTCTTTGTTCAGAACTTTGATTTTATTCCAGTAATGGTTTCCGGCAAACCTGCTTTCGAGAAGTTCGGCTTCGATACCATCGTTTGAAATTTTTATTTCTTTAGGATAGTATGAAAATTTGGAAAGCTGAAATTCCGCTTTTTCGTCTTCACTGAAAATATTAACTTCCCCGAAAAGTTTGGCTACATAAGAATTGTAAGGTCGTCTGTAAGTTTCTTCCGGACTGTCATTCTGAATCAGTCTTCCATCTTTCAAAATAACGATCTGGTCAAGCCATGGCATGATATCCTGAAGTTCATGGGTGGAAATGATCAGGGAAATCTGATGTTGTTTCACATACCTGAACAGTCTTTCACGAAGTTGTATTTTTCTTGGAAAATCCAGATTACTGAAAGGCTCGTCTAAAATAAGCAGTTTAGGCAGTACAGAAAGGGCCCTGGCAATGGCAACCCGCTGCTGCTGGCCACCGCTTAAATATTTAGGAAGAATATGGGCAAATTCCTGAAGTCCTACCACTTCCAGAAGCTCCATGACAGTTTCTTTTTTTTGAGCCAAATTGATATTGGAAATAAATTTACCTACATTTTCGGCAACGGTGGCGTAAGGCATCAGATCAAAATTCTGGGCCACCAGTTTCATCTCAGCTTCTCCGGGAACAATATTTCCTTTAGGGCCCAAAAGCTTGGTTCCGTTAAAAACAATTTCACCACTTTCCCAGTCCAAAAGCCCATAAATCAGGTTAAGCATTGTAGATTTTCCACAGCCGCTTTCTCCTGCCAGTGCAATGATTCTGCCTTCCTCAAAACCCAGATTAAGGTTCTGAAACAGGGGGTTATCTTTGGTATGGGAAAAATATAAATTGTTTATTTCTAAAAGCATAATACAAATGTAAGGTTTTTATGAAAAAATAAAATTTTTTATTATATTAGCAGAAGTAATAAAAATATATCAAAAATGAGAAAAAAACTGTTTTCTTTAGCTATTCCTGCTTTATTTGTGGCAGCGGTAATGGTTTCTTGTAAAAAAGATAAACCTGTTACCAGCGAAAGCAATGAGGTAGTAACTACAAAAGACGGGAACCAGTATACACTGGATACGCTGAACAGTAAAGTGGAGTGGAAAGGATATAAAGTATTCAAGTCTGAAAGCACAAGCCATTTCGGAACCATTAAGTTTGAAAGTGGTGATGTAACGGTAAAAGAAGGAAAGCTTGAAAGCGGGAAATTTGTTGCGGATATGAGTTCTTTGACGTCTGTAGATCTAAAGGATGATGCGGATCAGTTAGGAAAACTGAATGGTCATCTTAAGAGCGGTGATTTCTTTGAAGTGGAAAAATTTCCTACGGCTTCGTTTGAAATTACAAAGGTAACACCAGCTACGGAAGGAGATTACAATACGCTTCTTGATGGTAATTTAACGATCAAGGGGATCTCAAAACCGGTTCAGTTTAAGGCTAATGTTTCTGTAAAAGACGGAGAAGTAAGTGTAGCTACTGAGCCCAAAGATATTAAAAGAGAAGAGTTTGGCGTGAAGTTCCAGGCTCCTGCTGAAAACGGGGTAATCAAGGATGAGGTAACTCTTCAGATCAACGTTAAAGCTTTAGAAAAGAAATAATTTTTTTATTTAAGTGAAATAAGTGATTGAAGTCTGCCTCCCGTAAAGGGGCAGATTTTTTTATCACAGATTCATTATTAAACTTAAAAAACGTATTTTTGCAAAACATTTTGAAAGGGTAAAACAATGATAGAAAAGATAGAAGAACTACTTACCGAAGTAAACAGCTTCAATGCTACGTCTAAAGAGGAAATTGAAAACTTCCGAATTAAGTATAATGGTAAAAAAGGTGTTCTGAACGATTTTTTTGAAAAATTTAAAGAAGTTCCAAACGACCAGAAAAAAGAATTCGGACAGAAGATCAATTCTTTGAAGCAAGCCGTTGCGGGAAAACTGGAGAATCTGAAAGACTCTTCCCAGTCTGCTATTATCACCGAAAAAGAAGATCTTACAAGACCGGCTTTTCCATTGGATATGGGGTCAAGACACCCGATCAATCTGGTGAAAAACAGGATCATTGAAATTTTCAAATCAATTGGTTTTGCAGTAGCCGATGGTCCGGAAATAGAGGATGACTGGCACAACTTTACGGCTCTTAATCTTCCTGAGTACCACCCGGCAAGAGATATGCAGGATACATTCTTTATTGAACAGAACCCTGATATCCTTTTAAGAACGCACACTTCTTCTGTACAGATCCGTTATATGGAAGAAAATCAGCCGCCGATCAGAATTCTTTCTCCGGGAAGAGTATTCCGAAATGAGGCTATTTCTTCACGTTCGCACTGTATATTCCATCAGATTGAAGGTTTATATATTGATGAAAATGTAAGTTTTGCAGATCTTAAGCAGACGATTCAGTTCTTTACAACGGAACTTTTTGGAAAATCCAAGATCAGAATGAGACCTTCTTATTTCCCTTTTACAGAGCCTAGTGCTGAAATTGATGTATACTGGGGACTGAACTCTGAAACCGATTACAGAATCACAAAAGGAACAGGTTGGCTAGAGATCATGGGATGTGGAATGGTTGATCCTGCCGTTTTGAAAAATGTGAATATCGATGCTGAGAAATATTCAGGATACGCTTTCGGAATGGGTATTGAAAGAATCACAATGCTTCTTTATCAGATGAGCGATATCAGAATGTTCTTCGAAAATGATATCAGAACTTTAGAACAGTTTAAATCACTATAAAAATTAAACCTCCGGAATTTCCGGAGGTTTTTGTTTTTAATTACTGACCTAAGAAACAAAACGTAATTAAAAACGATTCTATTGAAAATTTACAACGTGTATTGTCTTATTGATGGTGCAGTACAAAATAAATGCTGATCATGTCACGCTGAGTGAAGTCGAAGTGTGACAACCTTTATCAGTCTTTATGCCTGCTGTTATTAATAAGACAATTAGTAATGACAATGTATTACATCTGGAAATAAAAAAATGGCAGCAAAAATTTTTGCCGCCATTTTTTTTAAGCTAAAAAGACTGATCGCTTTTTACTTAATATATTTTAAAGGGTATTTTACATTTTTAAGATCTTCGATACTCGCTTTCAATGAACCTACGGCCAATTCAGCCTGTAAAAGCATAGGAATATGGTTGGCATCATTGGTCACCCACATTGTTACCCCTTCTTTTTCTTTGAAAACCCTTCCGCTTTTTACAGACGGGATAATTTTCAGACAGTTGATGGTACCGAATTTGGTTTTCAGATCTTCTGTTCCTGTTACTTTCAGCTGAAAGGGGAACATTTCATCGTCGATCCATACATTCATATTGATAACCGTTCCTACTTTCAGTTCGCTGGTGCTTTTGCTTCTCAGGTAATAGAAGCAGGAAAGCATATCCTGAACTCCTTTGACGGATTTCACCACCTTTGAACCGTTAGCGGGTGTTTTTTTATCGGTTAAGATTAGTGTGTGGTTATCGTGATTGAAAACGGTCTCAAAATGCTGACGATAGCTTCCTTCACGTACATTTCGAACGTAAAAGCTTGGCAGGCCGGTTCCTGTATTGATGAAGCTTTCATATAAATCTTCTACTTTAAAAAAGGCTTTGACTGCGCCTGTAGTCTTTCCTGTCCCTTTTACATACAGGTGGGGAGCACCCATATAGGTGGTTTTTTTGGTAGTAAGATTGGCGGTTCCGGCATTCAGGATTCCATAGTGGATTCTGAATGTAATAGATTCACCATCAGCAATATTATCGATCTGAGCGTAACTCAGCAGGAACGTAAATATTGCAAAAAAGCTTAAAATTTTCTTCATGATATGACATTTAACAAAAACACTGCCAAATTTAAGATTCCTATGCATTGACCGGGATTTGATAAATCTCAGGTTTTTATTTAGAATCAATTAAATAGGCTTCGCATTAAAATTAGTAAATTTGCAGCTACATGTATAATTAAATTATCTTTTTATTATGATAACCACTGATATATTGATCATAGGAGCCGGACCTACCGGGCTTTTTGCTGTTTTTGAAGCAGGTTTATTAAAAATGAAGTGTCACATTATTGATGCACTTCCACAGCCAGGAGGACAGCTAGCGGAGCTTTATCCTAAAAAACCTATTTTCGATATTCCAGGATATCCTTCTGTGAATGCAGGAGAATTAGTAGATAATTTGATGGAGCAGATCAAGCAGTTTCAGCCGGGATTCACTTTGGGAGAAACAGCCGTTTCTTATACCAAGGTAGATGATGAATGGTTTGAAGTGATCACTAACAAAGGGACTGTTCACCGATGTAAAGCTATTGCGATTGCAGGTGGATTGGGTACTTTTGAGCCTAGAAAACCTACTTTCGAAAATGTAGCTGATTACGAGGAAAAAGGTCTTGAATATTTCGTTAAAGAACCTGAGCATTTCAGAAATAAAAAAGTAGTGATCGCCGGAGGAGGAGATTCTGCGCTGGACTGGAGTGTTTTCCTTTCCAATGTTGCCAGTGAAGTAACTTTGATCCACAGAAGAAATGAGTTCAGAGGAGCTTTGGATTCAGTGGAAAAAGTTCAGGATCTTAAAAACCAGGGGAAAATTAAATTAATTACACCTGCTGAAGTTACCGGAATCAAAGGTGACGGAAAGGTTGAAGCGATCACTGTAGAAATTGAGGGGCAGGAAGCGTTCGATATTGGAACAGATTATTTCATTCCTTTATTCGGACTGACTCCAAAATTGGGTGAAATCGGGAACTGGGGATTGAATATCGAGAAAAATGCCATCGTAGTCAACAATGCACTTGATTATCAAACGAATATCGACGGAATCTATGCTATTGGAGATATCAATACTTATCCGGGAAAATTGAAGCTGATCCTTTGTGGTTTCCACGAAGCAACTTTGATGTGTCAAAGTGTTTACAACAGACTGAATCCAGGTAAGAAATTTGTACTTAAATATACGACAGTAAGCGGTGTAGACGGATTTGACGGTAGCCGTAAAGAAGCAGAAAAGGCAGTTGTGAAAAAAATTGACTAATTTTGCATTATTATGTCAGATATTAATATAAAGATCACCGATCGGGAGGGGATAACCCATGATGTTGTAGCGCCTACAGATATGTCTATGAACCTGATGGAGATCATCCGTTCTTATGAATTGGCGGAAGAGGGAACCATTGGTGTATGCGGAGGAATGGCGATGTGCGCCTCATGTCAGGTATATGTGATCAATGATCCGGGCTTGGAGCCTATGGGAGATGAAGAAGATGCGATGCTGGCGGAAGCTTACCATGTAAAAGAAAACAGCAGACTGGGATGCCAGCTGCATATCATGGATGCCATGGAAGGTCTTGAAGTGGCCATTGCTCCTTATCCTTAGAAATTTTATTTAAATTATATAAAGATTCCTGAAGAACTTATTTTTCAGGGGTCTTTTTATTTATAAAATTAAAATTATTGTGATTTAATGAACGAGGTAAATAGTTTGTAAAATTATGTGAAATGTTTTCTGAAAATTCTTCTACAAACTTATTGTCATTTATATAGCTTTCTTTTTCCTCTACATTAAGTTTAATTAACATCCAATCATCAGAAAATTGAGGGGATTATATTTAGCATCAGAGAAATTGAGAGGATTGTATATAATACCAGTATATAAATCTTTATTATATAATACATCAATGTATAAATCTTTGTCAGGGGATTCATATACAATGTATTTCCAATAACCACTTTCTATATCTCTTAATTCTGTTTTCTGATTTTCCATAATTTAGACTTTATCTCTAGAAATCCATTTCCCCACAGTAGGCGCTTTATAATTCCTCATTTTCTCCAAAAGCTCATCAACGTTGTCACTAATCAACAGCATATCACGATTCACTTGCTTTAAAAACCCTTTATCAACCATGGTTTGAACCAGTTTTATTAAATCGTCATAAAACCCGTCAATATTCAGAATCCCAATTGGTTTTTTATGAAGCCCCAGCTGTGCCCAAGTGATCATTTCAAAAAACTCTTCAAGGGTTCCGTAGCCGCCGGGAAGAACGATTACGCCATCGCAGAGATCATTCATCTTTGTTTTTCTTTCATGCATCGTTTCTACGATGATAAGTTCAGTGAGATTTTTGTGGGCAATTTCTTTGGATTGCAGGAAGTGGGGGAGAACTCCCGTGGCCTTTCCTCCTTCGCTTAAAGCTCCGTCTGCAACTGCTCCCATCAAACCAACGTCTGCACCGCCGTAAATCAACTGTATATGCTGTTGGGCTAATGTTTGTCCAAGCAGGAAAGCCTGTTCTTTAAAAATATCGTCTGTGCCGAAACTGGAGCCACAGAAAACTGTTATACTTTTCATGATTGTAAATCTTGTTAAATGATTTTTGAACCATTAAGGCCAATGAAGTTATTAAGGAAAGTTAAGTAAAATATCAAAGATATTTTTAAGCCTAATATCTGTAAATTCTTAATGATCTTAACGACTTAAAAAATCTTAATGGTTCAAATTAAAAATATCCAAAATCATATGACTTTGGATATTTAATATAGTTATTTCTGGGAATACTTAATCAACTTTAACCATTTCCCAAGTTCCTTTAGTTCCAAAAGAAACATATAATAATAAGTTCTTAAAACTTATTCCTCCTTTAATTTTCCATTTTCCTATGTAAGAATTTGTCAAATTTAAAGTGCCATGATAATAGATGGGCATATGTTTTTTATTTTCAAACTCTACTTTTTGTCTGTTGCTGCCATATAAGATGGATTTGATCGGCATTTGCTTAATAAATGTTATTTCATGACCGTTGAGTTTTCCTTCGATTGTTCCTAAACCTTTGGTGCCATAATTCTCATCATCGTCTTGAATAGTTCCAATAAAAATTTCACCATCAAATTCTGTAATTTTTAATGTAAATCCAACTTCTTTTTTGTTGAATTCAGAATTTTGTTTCAAGTTATATTTATATTTTCCCTTCCAAGTACCAATCATAATTTCCTAATTTATTTCTGAGGAATATTCGCTAAAATATCTTTAGTGAAACTCCAGAACTTTTGAGCAGAAGGGATATTCGCTTTCTCATCCGGAGAGTGCGCTCCTCTGATCGTAGGTCCGAAACTTACCATTTCCATTTCCGGATAGTTCGCACCGATGATTCCACATTCTAAACCTGCGTGACAAGCAACCACGTGAGGTTTTTCGCCAAACTTTTCAGTGTAAATTTTCTCCATCAGCTGTACGATTTCAGAACCAGGTTTTGGTTTCCATCCCGGATAAGAACCACTGAATTCAACATTCATTCCAGCTAATTCTGCCACGGATTTTAACTGGTCTGCCACAGAATACTTAGATGAATCTACCGATGATCTCGTCAGATTTAAAATTTTAAGTTCTCCCCCTTTTAATTCAACTCTTGCAACATTATTAGAGGCTTCTACAAGATCTTTTACGTCCGGACTCATTCTGTAAACCCCATTGTGAAGAGATTTTAAAGTCAGAATAATTTTCTTTGAATCTTCTTCGGAAATAGCTTGATCAGAGGTTGTAGAGTTTTCAATATTAATATGAATTCCAGGTTCAACTGTAGCAAATTCTTCTAAGATATCTTTTTTAAGAATTGTTGCCGCTTCAATAAATTCCTGAGCATTTCTCACAGAAACCAATGCTGAACCTTCTCTTGGAATAGCATTTCTTAATCCACCTCCGTCAACAGAGATCAGTTGGATATTCTGCTTGTCTAAACCGCTGTAAAGAAGTCTTCCCAAAATAATATTGGAGTTTCCGAAACCTTTGTGGATGTCCATTCCTGAATGTCCTCCCTGAAGTCCTTTCACTTCAATTCTTACAATTTGTCCTTTTGCGGCTTCTGTTGCATAATTTTGAGTGATAGTCACATCTACACCTCCTGCACAACCGATATCGATTTCGTCATCCTCTTCTGTATCAAGGTTTAATAGAATTTCTCCTGTTAACTGCCCTGGCTTTAAACCTAGAGCACCCGTCATACCTGTTTCTTCATCGATGGTGAAAAGCGCTTCAAGAGCAGGGTGTGGAATATCTGAACTTTCAAGGATAGACATGATGGTGGCAACTCCCAAACCGTTGTCTGCACCTAAAGTAGTTCCTTTTGCTTTTACCCAGTCTCCATCAACTTCCATTTTGATCCCTTCCGTATCGAAGTCAAAATTGGTATCGCTGTTCTTTTGGCATACCATATCCAGATGCGACTGAAGAACGATAGATTTGCGGTTTTCCATACCTGCAGTAGCCGGTTTTCTGATGATCACGTTTCCTACTTCATCTACAGTAGTTTCCAACCCTAAATCTTCACCAAATCCTTTGATGAAAGCAATCACTCTTTCTTCTTTTTTAGACGGTCTTGGAACTGCATTTAATTTGGAGAAATTCTTCCAGATAATCTGCGGTTCTATATTAGATAATTCCATGAACTTTTATTTTTATCAAAATTACAAAATAAAAAATGCTTCCGTGAATCCGGAAGCATTTTTTATAGGTCGTATGGGGACAAAAAGGTAAAATCAGCCTTTTGTTTTTCTAGCATCCACATTCACCGTAAATAGGTAATGTTTCTACAGTACCGTCCGGTTTTTCAATCGTCAGGGTACCTTCGAATAATAAAGCTTCTTCGTGCTTTATTTTTTTACCTTTTACAGAGATTTTGTAGTTGTCGCTTTCAATCTCTTTGGTGAGTTCCTCATCCACTTCCATGTCGCTTGATGAAATCAGGTTCATGGTCAATCTTTTGCCGTCGAGTTTCATGTAGGCAGTTTTTCCGGCATCGTCAGCATAGATATATTTCTCTGCTTCAAATTCTGCTTTGTTTCTCGCAAAATAGCATGAACATTCTTTGATCTCTTTGGGAAAAGGGATGATGTCTACCAGTACTTTTCCTGATGTTGTTCCTGTTTTTGCAGAATCTTTAACCAGGTTTAAAGAATCTGTAGGAGTAGAACTTTGAACGGTTTCTTTATCTTTTTTACAGGCGATCAAAAGAAACGCTGAAAAGAAAATGATTAGATATTTCATTGTCTGCTGTTTTTTATTTTTTTAGCCTCTTGCTCTTTCCAGAAGAACCATCATTAATAATGATAAGATGACCAAACTTTCGTCTTCGTCATTAATATCGATCATTCTGTCAAGCTGGAATCTTCTTCCAAAGAAAGACGGCATTTTTTTAAGTTTAAAATATTCTTTTCCGTCGATACCTCTTACAGTATAAGCCGGGTTAAGAAAATATCCTGTGAACATCCCTATAATTGGAATCTCACTCACCATTCCATCAAAGAACTTTGTCCATGCATTATCCTCTGCAACCGTGAATTTGGGTTGGTCGTTTGAATCCAGGATGTCATACGTAGATTTCCAGAGAGAACGCATTCCTTTTCTTGCCAGTCTCCCGTAGTTTTTGTTGTCGGTAAGATCACTTAAAGAATAAGAAGCATTGAAATCGATCCATTGGTTGGCCTTGATTCTGAAAAGCTCCTTAGATTTGCTTTCGTCATTGAAAACAACGACATCTTCTTTCAGTTTAAACATTTTCTGACGTACATAGGCTACATAGCTTCCGTTTTTGTCAGTAATATTGAAGTCACTTGCCAGTGTTGAGATTTTGAATTTGAAATCTAGTGGATAGTTTAGATTTTTAAGTACCATTTAGTTTATTTTTTTCATATTAGAACCCCAAAGATAGAGGTTTTTTTAGAATGATGGGGTAAGAATTTAGACATCAGACGTCAGATTTCAGACATGAGACATGAGACTTTAGACTGTGGTTGAGATTTAGGTTGGGAAATGTCAATGATGAATTTTGCTTTGCAAGTGAATGGTTAATTTTAGAATGAAGAAATAGGAGATAAGAATAAAGAATAAAGAATAAAGAATAAAGAATAAAGATGCCAGGCAAAAGACTCAAACCTCGTATCTCGTATCTGGAAACTAATGGTTCATAACAACTGCCAAACTCTCAAACCCTAAAACTCTCATACTTTCAAACCCCGAAACCCTTACCAATTCTCAACAATATTCCTTATTTTTGTACTTATGGATTATCCTAGTAAAGTTTTAGCAAAAGTCGTAGACGAAATTTCGGGACTGCCCGGGATCGGTAGAAAAACAGCTTTAAGATTAGCATTACATCTGTTAAAACAACCCAGTTCCAGAGCGGTAAGCCTTGGAAACTCATTAATCAACCTTGTCAACGAAATAAAATACTGCAAAGAATGTCATAATTTTTCAGATTTTGAGGTGTGTGAGATCTGCAGCAATGAAAAAAGAAACAGCGAGGTGATCTGCATCGTTGAAGACGTACGTGATGTGATTGCTATCGAGAATACAGGAAAGTTTACGGGTAAATATCTGATTTTAGGAGGAAAGATTTCACCAATGGAAGGCGTAGGACCGAACCAGCTGAATATTCCAAGTATCGAAAGGAAAGTGAATCAGGGTGGCGTAAAGGAATTTATTTTTGCATTGAGTGCTACGATGGAAGGAGATACGACGGCCTATTATATTTATAAAAAATTTAAAAACTTCAGTGTGAGTTTTTCAAGTATTGCCAGAGGAATTTCAGTAGGAGATGAGTTGGAATATGCAGATGAAGTATCTTTGGGCAGATCTATCATGAACAGGTTGCCATACAACGAAAAGGATTAAATATGAAGCTGTCGGTAATTATTGTGAATTATAATGTGACCAGGCTGTTGAGAAACTGCCTTTTGTCTATCCGGAAATATACGGAAGGGGAGGATTACGAAGTGATCGTTATAGATAATGCATCTACGGATTCTTCATGGAGCAACCTTATTCCGGAGTTCCCTAAAGTACATTTTATATCTTCTGAGCATAATGACGGTTTTGCTATTGCCAACAATAAAGCTATAAAAACGGCAACCGGAGAATACGTTCTTCTTTTAAATCCGGATACGGAACTGGAAGGATCCTATGTGAAGGATCTTCTGGATTTTGCTGATTCCAAACCGGATTTCGGATGTTTGGGCGTAAGGATGCATGATGCAGAGGGTGTTTTTCTTCCGGAGAGTAAACGCTCTGTACCGGATATGTTCAATTCTTTTGAAAAATTATTTACGAATTTTAAAAGAAGCAATTCAAAATCTTACTACAGGAGTGATATCGACGAAAACGCAGTGGCAGAAGTAGAAGTTGTTACCGGAGCATTTTTATTGGTTAAAAGAGATATTTACCGGAAGATAGGAGGTCTTGATGAAACGTATTTTATGTATGGGGAAGACATTGATCTGTGCTATACGCTGTTGAGAAACGGCTATAAAAATTATTATTACGGTGCAGCTTCCATACTTCATCACAAAGGTGAAAGTACGATTAAAAATGAGGTGTATCTTGATCGGTTTTATGGAGCCATGCAGATCTTTATTGATAAATACTACAGAGAATCTAAACCGGTGCAGTATTCGTTTTTAAAAGCGGGATTGAAACTCCGCCATAAGATTGAGAAGATCAAACTAAAATAAAAAAGCAGTTCAATTTGAACTGCTTTTGTTTTATATAAGATAGGTCTGTTATTATTTAGCCGGAGCTGCAGGTACCTGGGCCGGAGCCGTTGTAGTAGCTGCTGGTGCAGATTGCTTAGTAGGAGCCGTAGCTTCTTTCTTTACTGGCTGCTGTGCCGGAGCTGCTGTTGTAGGCTTACCTGTGATCACAACGCTTATAAGAATAAGAACGATGATTACTGCGCCTAGAGTCCATGTTGCTTTTTCCATGAAATCATTGGTTCTCTGTACCCCAAACTGTGCAGGTGATGCACCTCCGAAAGTACTGGAAAGGCCTCCTCCTTTAGGATTTTGAGCCATAACGATGATTACCAATAAGATGCTGGCGATCATAACAAGAACCATCAATAGTATAAATATAGTATCCATTAATTTTGATATCTTTTTGAATGGGCAAATTTAATCTTTTTTTACCGAATGACAAAGAAGATCATGGTAAATGTTATTAAAAATAAAAACGGCAGCAAACGCTGCCGTTTTTTCTGTAAAAAACAGTATTCTTATTTAAAATCAGAATCTTTAACCTGATTAACGTCGTATGATTTTACATTCATCGTCATGTCCATCCCCATTTGATTGATTGAGATGGTAAATGGCATTTTCACCCCATTGACATCTTTATAATTAGAGAACGTTGTAGGCACTGTGATTTCTTGTCCCTGTGCTTTTACCGTTTTGGTTTCTCCTGTTTTTAATCCTGTGCTTACGCTGTAATAATAGGTAGTGTCTTTCCCTTTAATGACGTAAGAATCCTCACCACCGATTTTTTCAATTCCGGCTACTTTATAATCCTGAGATTTTGCAAAACCAAGTTCTTCAAAAAGTTCAGTATTTTTAAGTTTTTCAGCGATTTGCTCTGGTTTCATCTCAACTTTCTGACCCATTTGCTCAGAATATCCTTGTTTACCGTCAAAAATCTGTTTCTGAACCACCTGTCCCATTGCCGTTACTGTTGTAGCCTCTTTACCACCTTGAGCCTTAGCGATTTTAAAATCAATATTCTGACCCTGCATAGACATGGAAGCGTTCATCACAAAAGATGAAATTTTAGCAACATTCGCTTTTCCTCCGATGGCATTGATGTATTTATCAGCAATAGATGCTACATTCACGGCAGCATCTACTTTTTGTGCAGTTGGTTTGGCTACCGGATTGGCTTCCTTGTCGAAATATTTTACCGGGTATCCTAATTTCTCAAGTCCTTCAGAAATATCAGCCGCTTTACCAGCGATGAAAATTCTGCTTTTGTTGGGTAAAATGTTGGCTTTTGCAGCATTGGAAATATCTGCAGCAGTTACTTTATCAATTGATTTTAAGTAATTGGTATAGAAATCAGAAGGTAAATCCTGAACCTTTTGGTTTAAAGCAAATTTTGCAATCGTTTCAGGCTTTTCTAAAGACATGATGAAAGAACCTTTCAGCTTAGCTTTAGCATTTTCCAGTTCTTCAGGTTTTACGGTAGTAATAGCATTAAGTTCATTCATAAATTCCTTAACCGCTTTATCCGTAACCTCATTTCTCACACTTGCACTAGCGGAGAAATCAGAAGAATATTTATCAGCGCTCATGTCGGAGTAAGCTCCGTAAGTGAATCCGTTTTTCTCACGAAGATTCATGAAAAGTCTCGCTTCACCCCCACCACCTAAGATGTAGTTAGCCATAGTAGCCGCGAAATAGTTCGGATCTTTCATTTTAAGATTGTTCAGGTTGTTCACTGAAACTACAGACTGTACAGCAGAAGGTACATCTACAATGTTAATCTCTGTTGTAGCAACATTAGCAGAAGGTTCCAGAGGAACGATAGGTGTATTGGCCTTTTTCCATCCGCTGAAAGCTTTTTCAACCAATGATTTTACCTGATCGAATTTCACATCTCCCACAATCACTAAATAAGCATTGTCCGGAGCGTAATATTTTTTATAAACGTTTTGTACGTCAGCTAACTGGATCTTGTTGATAGATTCTACCGTCTCGAATTCCCCTCTTGATGTATTTTTACCATACATTAAGGCATTGGAAACCTTTGAAGCGATAGCAGAAGCATTTTTCTCTTCAGATTTTAACCCTTCTAAAGCTCTTTCTTTTGAATTTTGAATTTCTTCAGCAGAGAATTTAGGATTGATGATCGCATCTGCCATCAGGCTTAATACGTCTGGGAAATATTTTGAAAGAGAGTTCGCAAAAGCGCCATTGGAAGAAAAGCTTAGGTTAGCGCCCAGATAATCTACTTTTTTGTTGAAATCCTCTTTACTTACATTGGTTGTTCCGTTTTCGAACTGTTCGGCCATGATAGAGCTTACTCCCGTTACACTTCCTTCGTTGAATGGAGGTCTGTCCATAGAAAGAGTCGTGTTTACTCTTGGTAATTTATTGTTTTCCACAACCATTACCGTAAGACCGTTGCTCAGTTGAAAAGTTTTTGGCTTGGCAATGTTGATCGCAGGAGTAGGTCCCGGTTTCGGCATTGCGTTAAGATCAATTTTTTGTGCTGAAATCGTTCCTGCGAAAAAAAACGCTGCAGCTATATATGTTAATTGCTTTTTCATTTGTAAAAATTTAATTTTAATAATCATTTTTTAAACCTGAAAGTTTTAAATGACTACTTTTTTTCAGGAACGTAATTAATGATTACTCTTTGATTGGAATTCAAATACTTTTTAGCCGCGTTCTGCAGATCCTGTCTTGTGATCGATCTGTAGATGTCAATTTCCTTATTGATCAGATTGGTGTTACCCATCAATACGTGGTTGGTTGCCAGTGAAGCTGCAATTCCCTGAATGCTTGAATTGGCATTCACAAACTGATTTTCGTACTGGTTTTGAAGTTTCTGATAGTCCTCCTCAGAGATCAGACCTGTCTGCAGCTTTTTGATCTCAGCATCAATGTCAGCCTGTAAAGTCTGTTTCGTGGTCTGTCCCATTGGGATCGCGAAGAATGCGAAAATACTGTAATCTTCAAGACCCTGGTTGAAAGCCTGTACAGCAAGCGCTTTTTTATCCTGATCAACTAATTTTTTGTATAAAACAGAAGATTTTCCATTGCTTAGGTAAGAAGAAAGCATATCAAGAACATAGGCATCTTTTTCTTTGTTAGCCGGAGTTCTGTACGCGAAAATATATGCCGGAAGCTGAATATTAGGATCCGTAGCTGTTACTTCTTTTTCCTGAGTGATAGGAGCATCTTTCGGGAAATCTTTTGGATAAAGCGTTCCTTTTTGAATTCCTCCGTAATATTCCTGAATCCATTTTTTAGTCTGCTCAGGCTTGATATCTCCCGCCACTACTAATGTAGCGTTGTTCGGAACGTAATATTTTTTATAGAAAGCCTGGAACTCCTCAAGTTTTGCAGAGTTAAGATCTTCCATAGAGCCGATTGTAGGCCAGTTGTATGGGTGATTCGTAAATAGATTTTTCTGAATAGTAGGGAAAAGGTTTCCATAAGGCTGGTTGTCCATTCTTAATCTTTTCTCCTCTTTTACAACCTCTCTCTGAGTATCTACTCCCACCTGGTTGATGACAGCGTGACGCATTCTTTCAGCTTCCATCCAAAGACCAAGCTGCTCGTTGTTGGAAGGGAAAGTCTCATAATAATACGTTCGGTCATTCGTTGTGTTAGCGTTATTTTGACCTCCGTTTGAAGAAACTATCTTGAACCATTCACCTCTTTTGATGTTGGGGGTTCCTTCAAATAAAAGATGTTCGAAGAAGTGGGCAAAACCTGTTCTTCCCTTTACTTCATCTTTTGCACCTACATGGTACATAACACCCGTAGTGACTACCGGTGCAGAATTGTCCTGATGAAGAATTACGTGAAGGCCGTTTGGCAGGTCATACTCTTCGAATTTAATTTGCTGTGCATTCAGAACCATTCCGAAGAAAGATGCTGCTGCCACAGAAAGAAGTCGCTTTTTCATAAAGTAGAAATTGTTTGTATAAATTAGTAGGGCAAACACGGTGTTTGTTACATAATTACTCTACTTTTTTTTAAATTTTTGTTTATTTGTAAAATTATTTAACTCCACTATGAGAATTTCTTATCCTTTACTTTTTGTTTTCTCCTTTTTTCTGATGCAGGCACAGGAAAAATGGACGGTTACGAAAAATTTCAATGATTAAACATATTCTGGTCCGGTAGAATACACCTCCTAATTTTTTTACTTTCTATAAATTAAACTCATAATTTGAATTGTCCTTTGAATACATTAATTTTGTGTTCCCAAAATTTTTTTGCAGTATGGATTATCTGAAAGGACTCAATGAATCACAATATGAAGCCGTTACCTCTCTACAGGGACCTTTGATGGTACTTGCAGGAGCCGGTTCCGGAAAAACGCGTGTGCTTACCATGCGTATCGCCCACCTGATTCACAACGGTGTGGACCCTTTCAATATCCTGGCGCTAACGTTTACCAATAAAGCCGCCCGCGAAATGAAAGACCGTATCGCAAAAGTGGTAGGGGACAGCAATGCAAGAAGCTTATGGATGGGAACTTTTCACTCGGTTTTTGCAAGAATCCTGAGGATTGAAGGTCATCATCTTGGCTATCCATCCAATTTTACAATCTATGATATGCAGGATGCCCTGAATGTCATCAGAAAAGTACTCAAAGACATGAATATCGATGCCGATCTTTATAAACCTAAAAAAGTTCAGGCAAGAATTTCAACATATAAAAACAACCTGATCACGGTAAAAGCTTATTTCAACAATCCGGAACTGATGGAAGCTGATGAAAAAGCGAATATGAAATTCATAGGGCAGATTTACCAGAGATATGTAGATGCCTGCTTCAAAAACGGAGCGATGGATTTTGATGATTTGTTGCTAAAAACCAATGAATTGCTGACCCGTTTTCCGGAAGTACTGGCCAAATACCAGGACAGATTCAGATACATCATGGTAGATGAGTACCAGGATACCAACCATTCCCAGTATCTTATTGTAAAAGCGCTGGCTTCAAAGTTTGAAAATATCTGCGTGGTAGGAGACGATGCACAGTCCATCTATTCCTTCCGTGGGGCGAATATTTATAACATCTTAAACTTTAAGAAAGATTATCCTGATGCGATCACGGTTTCTTTGGAACAGAATTACCGTTCGACCCAGAACATTGTGAATGCAGCCAACGTTGTCATTTCCAAAAACCTGCAGCAATTTAAAAAGAATGTATTCAGTGATAACGAAGAAGGAGATAAGATCAAAATATACCGTTCACTTTCCGATGCTGATGAAGCCAATTTCGTAGCCGGAAATATCTGGGAGCTTAGAAATACCGACCAGAGAAAATACAGTGATTTTGCCATTTTATACAGAACGAACTCACAGACCAGAGCATTTGAAGATGCACTGAGACGTAAAAATATTCCTTACAAAGTTTACGGAGGACTTTCTTTCTACCAGAGAAAAGAAGTAAAAGACCTTATCGGCTATCTGCGTCTTCTGGTCAATGAAAACGACTCCGAGGCATTGATGAGAATCATCAATTACCCTACAAGAGGAATTGGAGAAACTACACAGAATAAGCTGATCGTTTTTGCCGATTCTCATAATGTGACCATTTCGCAGGTACTGAGTAATCTACCGCAATATGCTCCTCAGTTGGGCTTAAACAATGGTGTTTTAACCAAACTGAATGATTTCTGGTCCATGATCAAGGCTTTCCAGGTACTACTGAAAACCGATACCGCTTACACTGTTGCCATGGAAGTGGCCAAACGCACCGGACTGATCAAATTCTTAAAAGATGACCAGACTCCGGAGGGAATTTCCCGTGTAGAGAACGTTCAGGAATTAATGAACTCCATGCAGGGATTCATTGAAGAGCAGATGCAGCTGGAAGACGGAGATCCGAGCCTTCCGAATTTCCTTGAGAATATTGCCCTTTCTGCAGATACTCAGGATAAAAGTTTAGAAGAAGATATGGTTTCGTTAATGACGATTCACTTATCGAAAGGTCTGGAGTTCCCTGTGGTACATCTTGTTGGTCTTGAGGAAAATCTTTTCCCGAGCTTTATGAGTTCCGCGACGAGAGAAGACCTTGAGGAAGAAAGGCGTCTGTTTTATGTGGCCCTGACAAGAGCTGAAAAACAAGTCTTTTTCTCTTATGCTGTTTCCCGTTTCCAGTGGGGAAAGATCACGGATGCAGAACCATCAAGATTCTTAAGTGAAATTGATGACCAGTATATTGAATTCTTAAACCCTGTTCTCGAAAAGAGATTTATCAATAATACCGGGATTAAGTCCAATATTTTTGATGAACATCCTTCTGAACAGAAAGCATTCAGAAGAGTTGAGAAGAAAACCATTGACAAAGGAGACAGTTCAAAACCGGCACCGGAAGTCAGAAAACTAAAACCAGTCAGTACCGCAAAAATTATCAATCCAAGCGGAGCTTCTTCCCAGGATATTGAAGTAGGAGACAAGGTAAGACACGATCGTTTCGGAATTGGGGAAGTTTCTTTCCTAGATGGTACAGATCCGCAGAACATCAAGGCTAAAGTAGTTTTCATTCATGAAGGAGAGAAAAACCTCATCCTGAAGTATGCTAAACTGACAAAAATATAATACGACATTTTTCAGCAGAAAAAGCTGATTATCATATTTTAAAACGGATTCCATTTTGGGGTCCGTTTTTTTAATCATTTCCTGACTATATTCTTGTTCTTTAAATATCCTATCTCTATTCCTGTTGGCTACAATTATAAAAGAGGTCCCAACAATTAAAATCAATCCCAGAACGAACATTTTATTTTTGTACCGTAAGAAACTATCGTGGGCAAAGGCTTCAGGAAATATCTCTCTTCCGGCTTCAGCTGCACAATATGAGTTCTAATTATACAGCTTTAATTTTGGTTTCATTTTGTTACAAAATCAATTCCTTGCAAGAAAGCAAAACTTATCTCCAATAGACCAAAACTATCTTAAATTTTCATAAAATTAAAGTCTATTGATTTTGTAGACTAATGAATTTGCTTTACATTTGCCACTCAAAAAAACATAAACTATAAATTGATGTAAGGGTATGAAAAATAAAAAGACTATTGTATCAGCTTCCGTACTGTTTTTCCTGGGAACGTATGCTTTCGGACAGGAAAAAGAGAAGGACAGTGTGAAAACCAACACGGTAGAAGAAGTAGTGGTACTGGGATCCAGAGCTGGTGCAAGATCAAAAATAGACAGCCCGGTTCCTGTGGATGTCTTCAATATAAAAGAATCATCCGTGATTCTTCCACAGTCCAGTATAGGACAGATTTTGAATGCAGTAGCGCCATCTTTTACTTCAACCATCCAAACCAATTCCGATGGAACAGACCATTTGGATCCTGCTCAGTTGAGAGGATTGGGTCCGGATCAGGTGCTGGTTTTGGTTAATGGAAAAAGAAGACACACTTCAGCGTTGGTCAATGTCAATGGAACACCGGGAAGAGGAACGGTAGGAACCGATTTGAACTCGATCCCTTCATTTGCTTTAAACAGAATTGAAGTACTGCGTGACGGTGCTTCGGCTCAATACGGATCCGATGCTATTGCAGGGGTTATCAACCTTGAACTGAAAAAAGATATTGGTAAACTTACCGGTCAGGTAAGCTACGGTGGAAATCTAACCCCGACTGCCAATGACCATACCGGAAATTTTGACGGACAGAATATTCAGGTAGACCTGAACTATGGAAATAAAATAGGGAGTAAAGGTGGTTTCTATAACATCACATGGTCTTCACAGTTTAGAAATCCTACTTCAAGAGCCGGAGCCGAAAGCGGATCTATCTATAACGCCTACAACGCGATTGAAAAACGGGCTCAGAATGACGGAGTCAATTTGTCTTCCCTTTTTTCGAATATTAACAGTGTACCGAATTCTCAGCAGCTTATTAACTATATCCATCAGTATGCTCAGGGTGTAAGTTATTTTTCTCCGGAACTTCAGAATCAAATTCAGGGAGCGAATACCATCAGTGCTTTGCAGGGTTTTTTAAAAGGAGATGTTACTGATCAGGAACTGGCTTACAGAGGACTGAGCAGAAAAGATTTCAATATGCAGGTAGGACAGTCAAAACTGAATAACCACCAGCTTTTTGCCAATATTGAAGTTCCAATTAATGATGACTGGAAAGTGTATTCTTTTGGAGGTTATAGCTTCAGACATGGAAGTTCAGGAGGGTTCTACAGAAAACCCAACCAGAGCAGAACATTTACAGGATTGTATCCGGACGGTTATCTTCCACAGATTGGAACTGATATCCAGGATCTGTCGCTTTCCGCAGGAATTAAAGGAAACTGGAACGGTTGGAATATTGACTTAAGCAATACATTCGGACAGAATTCATTCAATTATAATATTCAGGATACAGGAAATACCTCCTTACGCTTTGCCTCTCCGAATGAGTTTAATGCAGGTGGTTTAAGATTCTCCCAGAACACGATCAATTTAGATTTCTCTAAAAAATATGACGTATGGAGTGGAATTAATGTGGCTTTCGGAGCAGAACACCGTTACGAGAATTTCAAAATAACACAGGGTGATGAAGCTTCTTACACAACTTATGATGCCGCAGGAAATGTGTGGAATAACAACAGCCCGAGAGCAACGGATTTCTTTGGCAATGCACTTCCCGGAGGATCACAGGTTTTCGGAGGATTTAAGCCGGTTAATGCTATTGATAAAAACAGACAGGCAGTAGCGGCCTACGCAGATGTTGAATTTAATTTCACCAACTGGCTATTGGTAGATGCTGCAGCGAGATATGAAAATTATTCAGATTTCGGATCGACTTTCAATTATAAATTAGCTTCAAGAATCAAAGTGGCTCCTAATTTTAATGTAAGACTGGCAGGTTCTACAGGATTCAGAGCGCCTTCTATCCACCAGATCTATTATAATGTGACGTCTACTTTGTTTACCAACAGCCAGCTTCTGGAAGTGGGAACCTTTAGCAATGATTCACAAATCGCAGGACTTTTGGAAATACCGAAACTGAAGCAGGAAACTTCCAAATCTGCCAGTGTAGGATTTACGTACAGAATTCCTTCCGCAAGTTTGACCTTTACGGCAGACGGATATTTTACCAGAATCAACAACAGAATTATCCTTACCGACCAGTTCTTAAGAGCTGACGTACCTGCATCGGCTCAGGCAGCTTTTGATGCTGAGAGAGTTAATGGAGCCCAGTTCTTTACCAACGCTATTGATACGGAAACCAGAGGAGTAGATGTGGTGATTTCTCACAATGCACGATTTTCAGGATTCAAACTGGATAACAGTTTTGCGGCTAATATCAGCGAAACCAGAAAAGTAGGAGATACTCACTCTTCAGGACTTTTACAGTCTCCGAATCTTGAGAAAATTTATTTTTCAGAGAAATCAAGGGTATATCTGGAAGAAGCTGTGCCAAGGGTAAAAGCAAGTTTATCTCATACGCTTTCATGGAAAAGTGCCACGGTTTATCTTAGAAATACCTATTTCGGAAAAGTGACAGGGGCAGATATCATTGATACTAATGGTGATGGAATCATAGGGTTCAATGAGCACCAGCAGATCGGAGACAAGATTATTACCGATCTTTCATTGGCTTACCAGTTTACAAAAAATGTAGGTTTGACTATTGGGGTAAACAATCTTTTTGATATTTATCCTGATAAAAACCTTCCGGCATCTACCAACAATGATCAGTTCATTTATTCCCGTTCTACGTCCCAGTTTGGACAAAACGGAAGATATGTATTCTCAAGACTTAATTTTAATTTTTAATTGATATAAAAAAATAAAAACGGATTCAAATTTTGAATCCGCTTTTATTTTTAAGCTATTTCCATGTTTTTAACTCATAAGCGGCTTCCCAAAAATGGAATTCCATTCTGGAGGACATGATAAAGGCTTCGGTCATTTTTTTTCTTGTTTCCTCTGTACTGTTCTCAGCCAATCGGTCACAAATCGCAATGGCCTGATCTACTGCAACGGAAAATTCATCTCCTCCGTAGGTTTCAATCCACTTTTGGTAAGGATTGTTGATTGCGTTTTGATTCCTGTAAATATAATCTCCGACTTCTCTGTAAATCCAGAAGCAGGGTAAAACTGCTGCGACGGCAATTTCTACAGATTCTAAGGCTGCGGTACTTCTCAGGAAGTGAATGTAATGATGGCAGGCAGGTTCTAATGTGCCTTTATCTGTAACTCCAAAATCAATAAAGTAAGATTCATGTAATGCATTTTCCACGACAATGGCATTTTCCGCAAAGCGCATAAAGGCAAGCACATCCTGAAGATCCTGAATTTTGGCAGCAATCATCGAAAGCGTTCTCCCAAAATGTTCAAGATATAAAGAATCCTGATCCATATAAAACCGGAATTTCTCCTTAGGTAAAGTACCGTCTGATAATTCTTTGATAAACGGCATCGCCAGAATAGACTGATAACGTTGTTCTATAGTTTGCCAGGTGTGTTCAGACCATTTCATTTTTGATGAGTTTTTGAGGATTAAAAAAGTGATTAAGCGGACCGTTTCCGTGTCCTGTTTGTACGTCTTTACCGTTTTCTATGGCTTGATACACATAGTCTTGCCCCAAAGAAACAGAATCATATAAAGTCTTCCCCTGAGCCAGATAGGCGGCAATAGCTGATGAAAGCGTGCAGCCGGAGCCGTGGGTATTGTTGGTGTTAAATTTTACCGTCTCGAAGGAATGAAATTTCTCATTTTCGTCATAAAATAAGGAGGTGATGGTTGAGGTTTCCTGATGCCCACCTTTCAGAAGAATACTTTTGCAGCCCAGTTTTTTTATTTCTTTTCCTGCAGCGTGAAGATCTTCAAGAGTTTCTACTTTCATCTTTGCTAAAATAGCTGCTTCATCCATATTAGGGGTAATCACATCAGCGATGGAGAAAAGTTGTTCCGTGATGGCGGCTATCGTGTCATCTTCTATCAGTCGGTGACCACTTGTCGCGACCATGACAGGATCAAATACAAGCGGTATTTTTTTGTATTTGCCCAAGGTTGAAACAATGGTTTCGACCAGCTTTGGAGTATGAACCATCCCGATTTTGATAGCATCCGGAAAAATATCATCCAGAATAGCTTCGATCTGATCCGCTACGGCTTCCACAGGAATCGGATATATTTTTCTTACGCCCTGCGTATTCTGTACAGGTAAAGCAGTTAATACCGATGTCGAAAAACAGCCTAAAGCAGAAGCCGTTTTAATATCAGCCTGGATACCTGCGCCGCCGCTTCCGTCAAATCCGGCGATCGTTAATACCGATGGATAGGTGTATTTTTTCATTTTAAAATTTCATTTTTTAATTGATAGGCCGCTTTTTGAGGATCTTTGGCACTGCAAATAGCAGAAACTACGGCAAGACAGTTTGCCCCTGCGTTCATCACCTCTCTTGCATTTCCCAGATGAATATGGCCGATAGCTACCAAAGGTTTTGCTGTAAGCTGTCTGATCTTTGTGATTCCTTCCAACCCCCATTCTGTTATCGTATCCGTTTTGGTATCTGTTCTGAAAACAGGGCTTATTCCAAGGTAATCGGATACTGCCGTCTGTTCATTATCAAGCTGGAAAAGATATTCAATCGAATAGCCAATGATTTTTTGACTGAAAAGAGACTGCTGTCTTAGGTAAACAGGCGAAGCGTCGCTGTTCCCAACGTGAATGCCTGCTGCATTTACCTTTTCGGCAACCTCTGTATTATCGTTAATGATCAGTGGAATAGAATGCTTTTCTGTCAATTCAATAAGTTGCCGGGCTTTTGCAAGAAACGAATCCGTACTGCTGTTTTTCTCTCTCAGCTGGATCACATCGACTCCGCCAAGGATAGCCTGTTCGGCAACCTGGAGAAAATTTCTTCCAACACAATCAGCTTCGGAAATGACCAGATAAAGTTGATAGGGAAAAGGATTTAAACTCATTTTCGCTCTATATTTAAACGGTTGAAGAATTCCTGTTCAGTAATATTGTACAGTTTATCGATGAGGTTGATCTGAAGACTTCCCGGGCCTTTGCTTTCTTCAGCGGCTATTTCCCCAGCGATACCAATTAACGCCATGGCAGCAGCTACGGCCAGTACTTTATCTTCTGTAATTCCTATAAACGCACCAATTAATGCTGTAGCAGAACACCCCAAGCCTGTAATTTTAGTCATGAGCGGATGCCCGTTTTTAATGAAAATTTCCTGTTGGTTATTGAGAATAATATCTGTTTCACCGGAAATACAGACAATGGTGCCGTATTGGCTCACAAGACTGCGGGCAGCATCAATAGCTTCGTTACTTTGCGCAGTGCTGTCTACTCCTTTGGTAGCGGTCGTGTTGGCTTTGGCCAACGCAATAATTTCAGAAGCGTTTCCTCTGATAACGGTAGGTTGGTATTGTAAAAGCTGATTTAAAACTTCATCTCGGAAAGAAGTAGCTCCGGCACCTACAGGATCTAAAACCCACGGCTTCCCGGTTGAATGGGCTGTTTTAGCTGCCAGGACCATAGATTCTGACCAATATTCATCCAAAGTGCCTATATTAATAACCACCGAATGAGAAATGCCAATCATTTCCTGAATTTCAGATTTTGCATGCGCCATAATAGGAGAGGCTCCTGCAGCCAAAAGAGCATTGGCTGTATTGTTCATCACCACATAATTGGTGATATTATGAACAAGAGGAGATTTCTGTCTGACAAGCTGTACCAGTTCCCAAAGAATTTTTTCCATTATTATCATTTAAAATAAAAATAGCTTCAGGAAAAAATCCAAAACAAAAAGTACACTGTGAACAATGTCATTTTGCTTTTCCCTACGTCGGTGTTAGCCGTATCAGGTTCAAAGGGACTCTCTCAATTCTTTTCAGAATACCCCTAAAGCAAAACAAATGTATAAAAATTATCAGAGCAGGCAAAAACTCACGAGGATTATCTTTCTACAAGCTCTTTCACAGGTTCTCCGTAATAATCTGTTACTGTGGTTTTGATCTGCAAGAGCTGATACCACTTTATAAAAGCTCCTATAAATACAATCAACATCAGAACCATAGCTGTTACGGCTAACGCTGCCAGCAGATACTGTTCTTTAGGAAGATAAATTGCAGTGACCTGGATATAACCCGCCCAAAAGGTGATTCCAGCCATAAAAACTCCTGGAATTGCTGAGCATAATGCATATTTCCCCCTGTTCATCCGGATCAGCATCGTGGTACAGACAATAAGTCCGCAGGCTGCCAATAATTGATTACTGATTCCAAATAATGGCCAGATACTGCTTACATTACCAGTAAATACCAAATATCCCCAAGCAAAGGTAAATAAGAGACTGCTGATAATAATTCCGGGAATCCAGTTTTTATCATTGAACTTTGGAATAACGGATCCCAGCATTTCCTGTAAGAAGAAACGGCCTACTCTTGTTCCGGCATCAATGGCAGTAAGAATGAACACCGCTTCAAACATGATGGCGAAATTATACCAGTAAGCAGTCAATTGATCCATGTACGGGATTTTATTGAAAATATGGGCCATTCCCACCGCTAAGGACACCGCTCCACCTGTTCTTCCGTGAAGCTCAATGCCTATTTTTTGTGAATAATAATCGATGTCTACCCCGTGCAGAGCAGGATGGGCTGCCAGGAACGCGTCATAAGATTCCTTCGGCGTATTGATGGCAAAATAATCACCAGGCATTAAGGTACATGCTGCGATCAAAGCCATTAAAGCGACAAAACCTTCCACGAGCATCGCCCCATAACCCACAAAAAGGATCTCTTTTTCTTTGTTAAGCATCTTCGGCGTTGTTCCGGTTGCAATGACTGCGTGAAACCCTGAAATCGCTCCACAGGCAATCACGATAAAAATAAAAGGAAGTACAGGCCCACCGATAACAGGTCCTCCACCATTCACGAATTCTGTAAGGGCAGGCATCTGGATCGTTGGATGAATGACAATCACACCCACAGCAAGCATAATGATCGTTCCTATTTTCAGATAGGTTGAAAGATAATCTCTCGGTACAAGAAGCAGCCAAACAGGAAGCACAGAAGCCAGAAAACCATACAATGGGATAGCAATCGAAATGGTTTTTATATCCCATGTAAACAGGTTATTCATCGTTTCGTTTTGCATTAAACTATGTCCCCCGATGATTCCTGCTATTAAAAGTATACCTCCCAAAATACTGGCGAAAAGCACACTGTTTTTTCTGTATCTCATGATCAATCCCATGATCACTGCAATTGGCATTGTGATCACAACAGTAAAAAGAGACCAGGAAGCCTCATGCATTGCATTGATACAGGCAAGTGATAAGCCGGCCAATGTAAGAATCAGAATGAATAATATAGCAAAACCGGCAACCGTTCCTGTCGTTTTCCCAATTTCTTTAGAAGCAATAGTAGCGAGACTTTGTCCTTTATGTCGTACAGAAGCGAATAAAACCACCATATCATGAACACCGCCACCCAATACACATCCGATAAGGATCCATAATGCGCCGGGAAGATACCCAAACTGGGCAGCCAGAACGGGTCCAACTAGTGGCCCGGCTGCGGCAATGGCAGCAAAATGATGCCCAAAAAGAACATTTTTGTTGGTGGCTACATAATCTTTTCCGTCTGCAAATTCTACGGCAGGGGTTGTATTTTGATCGTTAAGCCGGAGTACTTTATTGGCAATAAAAATACCATAAAAACGGTAAGCGATCGCAAAGATCAGTACCGATACAAATATCAGAGTGAGTGCATTGGTGTTATTCAGAAAATCCATACCATTTGTTTTTTAAGAATGAATAATTAAAAATATTGGATATTTTGTTAAGAATAATTTAAACAAAAGCCAAGTTAATTATTTTAGACATAAAAAATGATGATATGTATACTAATTTAGCAAATTTGTGTTTTACAGTTTGTTTTTATTATGTATGGTGTTGATTTATAATTTAATATCGTATTGTGTGATTATAAATGTATATTAAATGTTATTTTACTAATTCCTCAAAAAGTTTACCAAAAGTCTTTTCCAAGTCTTTGGATTTTCCCGGATGAGGTCTTGAAGTCTGAACTACAGAACTTCTTACGGCCGTCAGCCATCGGAAACGTTCCGGAATATCCATCAGGGCGATGGGGCCTCCTTCTTTGTCGCCGTTTGCGATTTTTTGGAAGCTTTCCAGATTCTGGATAATGTCGTCGTAATCAATTTTATTATGCATCAGCTTAAATTTATCCGGACACAGATGGAATTCCACGCGGATAAACTTCTCTTTTTTGGAGAACATCACGAGTCCGATGTTGAAAAATTCTTCTCTTTCAACTTTCGGCACCAGGCGTATAACGGCGTATTCGTATATTTTATCCTCTTGCATTTTTTGCTTCGTTTACAAAGATTTGAGAATTTTCTAACCTGGTTTTCATGAACTGGAAATAGACCTCACGGATCTCTTCCGGTGTTTCGTCTGCATCCTTCCATTGGAGCCAGTCTTCAGGAATTAAATTGACGATTTCCCTGAATAATGTATCATTCAATACTTGGTGGGCAAACTGATCAGCTTCATCCAGCTTGTTGGCTTTTGGAAGAAGGACGTGATCTTTCACATATTTGAAAGGTGTTTTGGCTGCTGCATCAAAATTCTGCCACGAATGGTGGAAATAAAATGATGCTCCATTGTCGATGACCCAAAGCTCCTTATGCCACATCAGAAGATTCGTATTTCTGAAAGTACGGTCGATATTGGTGATGAATGCATCCAGCCAGACAATCTTTGAGGCCAGAACCGGATCAACCTTTACGCCCGGATCATAGGTGATAGAACCTGAAAGATAATGAAGTCCCAGATTCAGTCCTTCTGAAAATTTCAGCAATTCCTGGATTTCCTCATCAGCTTCCGTTCTTCCAAAGTCAACATCCAGGTTCACGAATACCAACTCCGGGATCCTCAATCCTAAAGCTTCTGTGATCTTACCACCCAGAAGTTCGGAGATCAGCATTTTTACTCCGTGGCCTGCGCCTCGAAATTTCAGTACATATTTAAAATCATCATCAGCTTCTGCCAAAGCAGGAAGAGATCCACCTTCCCTCAGGGGCAGGATGTAACGCATGACGGTTACCGTTCTTAAATCCAGCATACCGCAAAATTAAGGTTATTTTTTGATAACTTGTGATCTGTGCGAGCGGGAACGAAAATAAGATTAAAACAAAAGGGCTAAGGATTTTTTCATTAATTTAGATTCGTATGAAATGCCACAAACAGTACATAAAAGTTTTAATTGTATGAAATTGATAAAAGATAGTAACATAAGGCTTGAAAACCCTGAGACCAGAGATTTTCTGGCTGATGCATTGTATCCTGAAACTGATGAAAAATTACCGTTGGTGATCTTTGTTCACGGTTACAAAGGTTATAAAGACTGGGGTGCCTGGAATCTGATGGCAGAAAAGTTTGCGGAAGCTGGCTTTTTCTTTGTGAAATTTAATGCTTCCCATAACGGAACTACTGTTGAAGATCCGAATAATTTTGCTGATCTTGAGGCTTTCGGGAACAATAATTATTCTAAGGAACTTTCCGATCTTGGTGTTGTCATTGATCATTTTGTGAAAAATTCTCATGTAGATGATCAGAAAATAATTCTGATCGGGCATAGCAGAGGAGGAGGAATCTCCATCGTAAAGACATCTGAAGATGAAAGGATCAATGGTTTGATTACACTGGCCAGCGTAGATAGTCTGGAACGTTTCCCAAAAAATGAAGCTCTGGAAAACTGGAAAAAAGAAGGCGTCTATTATGTGCTGAACGGGCGTACCAAACAGGAGATGCCACATTACTATCAGTTTTATGAAGATTTTGAGAATCATATTCACCGTTTTGACGTGGAAAGAGCGACAGAAATGGCGAAAGCTTATGTATTGATTATTCATGGAACCCAGGATGAAAGTGTAAGTGTAACAAATGCAGAACATCTTCATCTTCTCAATCCCAATTCAGAATTGTTCTTAGTTGAAAATGCAGATCACACGTTTGGATCAAAAGAACCGTGGACGGAAAAAGAACTTCCGGAAAATTTGAAAATCGTAACCGAAAAATGCATTGATTTCATCAATAAAAATTTGAAGTAAAGTTAATAATGGAATAAATTTTGAGGATTAACGTTCTAAGTATTAATCACATTTTTAAATTATTATGAAAAAATTGATCGTAGGCGCATGTGCGTTCTCATTATTCGCTGTAATCTCATGCAAAAAGGAAGCAAAAGCAGACGTATCTTCTACCGGTACAGATTCTTTGGCGACAACAATGCCTAAGGATTCTGTAACCACACCAAAAACAGACTCCGTAACTTCAACACCTGCAACAGCTTCCACAGATAATATCCTGACTAAAAATACAGGGAAATATCCTAATGATATTAAACTGTTTGAAGATAAAAGTTTTGCCGACAGAGTTAAAAAACTTACCGGAACACAATATGATGAAATGCTTAAAAATTTCAACGTAGAATCTCCTATTGTATCTGAAAACGGAATCTATAAAGTAACAGGCTGTAAACAACACGACTGCCCGGGATATTTAACATCAATCTTTTATGATTCCAAAAATGACAACCTGAATGTGTCTATTGATAAAAATGGTAAAGTAACGGATTTTGCTGAGAAAGGAAAAATTACAGTTACTGAAGCATTAAAGTCTAAGTAACCCCAAACAAGAAAATCTGTGTTATCAGTGGCAGTGGGAATATAAACCCCTTCAATTTGGATAAACGACAAATAACCAGGCTTTTACTTTAAAAAAGTTAGATTGTAAATTTAGTGTCGTTGTGAATTCCAACACTATAAAGTAGCAGATTTTTGTTTAACGCAAAGTTTTAAGATCAGGATTACTTATTTAGGAAAGCAAAGGATTAATCAACAAGTTGATTGGCTGAAGCGAACTGGCGAATAGCTATATTTTAAAGCTAAGAAAATAAATAAAAAACCAGCCTTACTTTAGGCTGGTTTTATTTTGTGGAATTATTGTATTGTTAAAAATGTCCAGGCTTCATCAATCTTACTTTGCAACAGTAATTTCTGAGCGTTTATATGAACGTTTTCATCTGCATGGAAATCTCCTGCGGGAAGTATTTCTATATTGGCAAGCATTCCCAAATCATTTCCTGTAAATATTTTACTGTATTTGATGGAGTCAGGAAGAAGATCAAACCCGATTCCTTTTGTGACCAAAGGTTTCGGAACCTCAAAAAGGCTGTTCTCATTGCTTCTCGAATATAAATTCCCTCCTAAACGGGCCACCATATCCAGTTTTTGCTGATCTAAATTTCCTGTTTCATTCAGATATTCTTCCCTGATATGAATTTTCTGAACCTCACAAATCACCAGATTTCCTGCTCCGCCCTTGTCTCCCAGAGATTTTACTTCTAACACTTTGCATTCAAAGTTTACGGGACATTCTTCAATCAGTTTGGGCTGTACCAGATCCGCATCTTTCATGGTTAGCCCGGATTTGATGAATTCATTCACTCCGGTTTCGTATTCCGTAGAAGCTAAAGAGATCTGCTGTACAATGGGGAAATTCACTGTTCCAATGACTACTTCAGGAACTTCCAGAACATTTTCCAGAGTATGTTTGGTGGTATTATCTCGTACTCTCCTGGATGGTGAAAAAATCAAAATCGGAGGAACCGTACTGAACATATTAAAAAAACTGAATGGTGATAAATTAATAGTTCCGTTTTTATCTACCGTAGATGCCAGGGCAATCGGACGCGGCGACACGGCAGTCTGCATAATGGTCTGAAGCTGTACGGGGGATAATTCGGATGGGATAACTGTTTTCATTTAAGGTTTCTACTAATTAATTTATTCATACTCTTTAAATACATTAAATATTCTTTCTTTCCTACAACCCAATTTTCCATTAACTTATCTCCTGGATGTGAGATGTTATTTTTATTTCTTCTATCAAAAAATGACATTACAAAATTAATATCTTGTATAGGTGTTTCACATTTAATGAGAAAATCAATAATATTAAGTTGATTATAATTTTTTAATTGTGTTTGTGATTTTGATTTGTCTTTGATAAAACAATAAAGATGGAAAGTATTAAGTAAATGGTTGAATGCAACATTATATCTTTCTTCTTTTTCTGAAAGAATTAGCATCTTTATTTGTTGCATTAAAGAATCATTTTTTAGAAGTACTTTATCCTCAATATTAAGATATTTTTTTTCTCTGTCTTTTTTGCCTTCAATCATTCTCTTTATTAAAGAATAGTAAAAACCACCTTCATTTTTTAATATGATTTCATTAAATGACTTATCATAGTTTTCGAGATTAACAAATTTTTCCAAGAGGTAGATATACTGAGTTTTCTTTATTTTTTGTTTAAAATTATCTTTAAAAAATTCTTCAATAATTTTGTAGCCGGTTTTAGAATTGTCAATTAGATAAATTAAAGCTTTTGTACTATTCAATGTTAATATTGGATTCCAATCTTTAAACGCTCTGTTTATTTTAGTTTGGCTCTGTTTACTCCTTATAAAGTTTTTAACAGATTTGTCAAAAACTTCTTTAAGAGTTAAGTCATTTTCATTTGAAATTTTTGTAATTCCATTTTTTTTATACTCAGACTTTAAATTTTCAATTATATCAGAAATATCTTTTACTTTATCATCTAAAGATTTTTTATCTTCATTATTATATTTTGAAAAACTAATAAACTTTTCTTCACTTATAAATTTTTGTAAATCAGTATTAGAATTTAATATCCATTTTTGAGATTTTAGATGATTAATTTTCAAATTTAATTTTTCAGATAAAAAATCAGTTATTTTAGTTGATATGTCAAAGAATAAATCACCAATTATTTCATTTTTTTCTTTTTTTTCTTTTTCAAAAATTAAGAAAAAGTCATCTACATATCTGAAATATGAAAAGCCTTCTTCCTTAGAAATATCAAGTTTTTGAATATAATTATCCAATTCAAATAAATATATATAACTCAAGAAGTTAGAAAATATGTTCTGTGAAGATAATGGTAGTCCAAAATGATTACCATTAAAATACTTAAATAAATCCAAGATTGAATTTTTTGTCGCATTATCAAATCTAAGTGTTTTTTTTATTGAAGGAAGACTATATTTATCAATTACGTCAATTAATATTTTATTATCAATTGTTTTAAAATAATCTTGAATATCCAATTTAATAATACAAATTTTCTTTTTATCATCTAGTCCTTTTTTAATCTTTCTTTTAATACCAAGATTGAAAGAAGAATAATCATTTTGATAGTAAATCTCACTGTTTTTAGGAGAATCAAAATTTATTTTACCTCCATAATATGTGAAAGCTTTATTTTTATTGCTTTTTGATTTTTCTACAGAAGCGAGAGTTTCTGATAATAATTCATAAAAATAATAGCCTAAAGAATAATAAAGAATAAATAAATTGAACGAAGTGAAATTAAACCTTCTTAAACCATACGCTCCTTTTGGAAGTAGATATTCATTATTGTAAAAAATTGATTTGTAATTGTAAAATAAATCTTTACATAAAAACTTTTGATAATATTTTTTTATATCAAAAGTTCTTATGTAATGTTCGTTCCTAAAAATCTCGAAATCAAGTGTTTTAAAAGTAAAAGTTTCTTGAGATAATTGATGCTTAAGCAATTCGAAGGCCTTTTCAATATGGCTTTCATTAATAAAATAACCTAAATTGAAATTTTTAGAAACTTTCATTATTTGTTTAAATATGGAATAATTTTACCGGAAACTTCACCGAAACCTACTCTTATGCCATCTTTTTCAGACCATGCTTTCATGGTAACGGTGTCGTTATCTTCGATGAATTTTCTTTCCTGACCGTCTTTCAACTGTAAAGGATTTTGGCCTTTCCAAGTCAGTTCCAGCATAGACCCGAAAGATTTTGGATCGCTTCCTGAAATGGTTCCGCTGGCATATAAATCTCCAACTTCCACATTACATCCGTTGATCGTATGATGTGCCAGCTGCTGAGTCATGTTCCAGTACATAAATTTATAGTTACTTTCTGAAATCAGGTTCTCTTCGCCGTTCTCAGGTTGTAAATACACTTCAAGATTGATGTCGTAATTTTTATCGCCTTCAAACTGTAAATAGTCTAAAACTTCAGGATCCTGTTTTGGAGAAGCTGTTCTGAATGGCTCCAGTGCTTCCAGTGTAACTACCCATGGAGAAATAGATGAACCGAAGTTTTTGCCAAGGAAAGGTCCCAGTGGAACATATTCCCAAGCCTGGATATCTCTTGCTGACCAGTCATTGAATACCACCATTCCGAAGATCGCCTCTTCAGCTTCCTTTGTGGAAATACTTTCGCCCATATCCGAGTTTCTGTTTAGAATAAAGGCCATTTCCAGTTCAAAATCCAGTTGCTTGCTTGGTCCGAAAACTGGTTTTTCTGCATCTGCAGGTTTTGTCTGACCTTTAGGACGGTTAATATCCGTTCCTGAAACTACAATGGAGGAAGCTCTTCCATGGTAACCTACCGGAAGATGTTTCCAGTTGGGAAGTAAAGCATTTTCCGGGTCACGGAACATTTTTCCTACGTTTGTTGCGTGTTCGATGCTGCTGTAAAAATCCGTGTAATTCGGGATGTGTACAGGCATCATCATTTTTACTTTGTCGAGATCATAGAACGCATCTACAATAGTTTTTTCGTCTTTAGACAAAATTGAGCCTTCCTGCAGAAGCTCCTGGATTCTGGTACGTACTGCGTTGGTAACCGGTTTTCCAAGTTCGATAAACTCGTTGAGTGTATACGCTTCAAAAACATTATCGTCTAATCCTTTAATGTTTTCAAAATAGCCAAGATCGTACAGAGTGGCAAGATCTACTACCTGATCTCCGATTCTTGTACAGCATCCGATATATTCTTTGTTAAAAACTGTTACTCCGAAAGGAATATTATGTATAGAAAAATCTGAATCCGAAGAATATTCTACAAATGATTTCATAAAGTTTTAGAATTAAATTAAGTTGTAAGATAACAAATCTACATAGATCTGCTATTCCGATTTGATGTCTGTGGGAATTTATTTCGTTTTGGAATAAGAAGCTTCATCTATCCATCTGTCTTTTGTATTGACATCAATAAGATACAGAATGTCTTTCTGCTTGGTGAGCAGTAACGTTTTGGTCACAGGCATCGGAACTTTTTTGTTTTCAAGCTTGTCTGCCCTCAGGGAAACGATGTTTTTTCTTCTGACAATGTCGCCGGTAAAAACGTTTGAACTGCTTTCTCCGGTAGCTTTATCATCAAAAACTTCTACATAGGTAGCCTGGTTTCCTTTAATAACAATAAAATCTCTTTCCGTGTGATCTTCTGCATCTTTAATGAAGACAAACTTCTTGTTGTCAATATTTTCATTTTCAAGATGTTGATTGATGCCTTTTCTTTCTTCCAGGCGGTTAAGGATTTCATTAAGGCTTCCATATTGAGCATTAAGTCCCAATGTTCCAAAAAATAAAATCCCCATTAAAATTTTTCTCATAATATGTGTTTTTAAAAAAAAGTTTTGTCAAGACTTTTCATCCTGACAAAACTCGTACTGTATTGTAAAATTAAAGATTTCCTCTTCTGTCTTGCTCTCTTTCCAGTGCTTCGAACAATGCTTTAAAATTTCCGGCACCAAAACTCTGTGCACCGTGTCTTTCAATGATCTCGAAGAACAGGGTAGGACGGTCTTCTACGGGCTTCGTAAAGATCTGAAGTAAGTATCCTTCTTCATCATGATCAATAAGGATGCCTAAGTCCTGTAATTTTTTAAGATCTTCATCAATATGGCCAACTCTTTCAGGAACCATATCATAATAAGCTTCTGGTGGAGCTGAAAGGAATTCTACACCACGTTTCTTCAATTCAGTAACGGTGTGGATGATATCCCTTGTCGCTACAGCGATGTGCTGTACGCCTTCTCCTTCATAGAAATCAAGATATTCTTCTACCTGAGATTTCTTTTTACCTTCTGCCGGTTCGTTGATCGGGAATTTTGCAAATCCGTTTCCGTTTGACATTACTTTAGACATCAATGCAGAATATTCTGTATTGATCTGCTTATCGTCAAAAGAAAGGATGTTCACAAAGCCCATTACTTTTTCGTACCATTCTACCGTAGGGATCATTCTGTTCCAGTCTACATTTCCTACACAGTGGTCTACATATAACAAACCAGCGTCTTCAGGATTGTAAGCGCTTTCCCATTTTTCGTACCCAGGCATGAAAGCTCCTTTGTAATTTTTTCTTTCGATGAACATGTGGATCGTCTCTCCGTATGTATAAATTCCGGACATTCTTACCTCACCTTGCTCATCTGTTAAAGTTACAGGCTCCAAATAGGGTTTTCCGCCTCTCTTGGTAGTTTCCTCAAAAGCGTCATAAGCGTCATCTACCCAAAGTGCCAAAATTTTCACTCCATCACCGTGTTTTTTTACGTGTTCGCTGATAGGTGAATCGGATTTAAGCCCAGTTGTTAATACCAATCTTATCTTCCCCTGTTGAAGAACATAAGAAGCGCGGTCCCTTACTCCTGTTTCAGGACCAGCATATGCTACAGACTGAAAACCGAAAGCGGTTTTGTAATAATGGGCAGCCTGTTTAGCATTTCCTACATAAAACTCAATGTAATCTGTACCGTTGATCGGTAAAAAATTCTCAGCTTGAGCAATTTTTTCGGCAAATGTAAGTGTTGACATATTTCTATTTTTACTTTTATTTTAATGGTATGCAAATTACAAAAATCTTATAAATAGCGAAAGCATTCAAATGGATTCCTTGAATATACTTAACATAAAGTTAAAGAAGAGTTCATTTAAGTATATTTAAGTTTAATTATAATGAAATTGGATGTCTACATTTGTTAATACAAAGAACAAGTGGAAAAAAAATATTTTCGAAAACAGGAAAGCCGTAGAATTTTCTACGGCTTTTCTTATTGTTCTGTATCTACTTTTCTGTTAAGTCTTCCTGCATCAGGATTATAATTATCCCAAATCTTCCAGACATTGTCTATTTTACGGATAAAATAGATCTGGGTATTGAGCTGATTAACGAAATGTTCTTCGCCCGTTTCGCCTACTTTGAACAAAAGATTCCAGAATTCCTGGGTCTCCAGTATTTTCTTGTCTGGCTCATCTGTAACAAGATGAATATCAAAAACTTCATAGTTTGAACGGTTGTTTTTGGTCACCAGCTGAAAGTCTCTTTCACATAATTCTCTGCTGAACTGTGAAGTTCTTTCTAAAAATGGAGAACCGTTAAATACCAGTTCTTTAAAAAATTCCGTTTTATGTTCCGGAAAATGTTTGTAGAATTCAAAAGCGGTAGCGCAATAGTCATACACCATTTTCGTGAGAAATTCAAGACCATCTCCTAATTCCTTCTCGTTATTTTTAAGTTTTACAGATTGTATGTAGTTATTTAAATCTTTGTAACCGAGGAAAATGCAAATTTTGTCCAGTGTTTTCAGGAACCGGAGATCATTATGGGTTTTGTCCTGATAATCATTTTCGAAAAAGCGTTGCAAAGTAACGTGCGATATCGTATTTCCTATTTCAAATTTTTTCCCGCCTTTCAGTTCTTCAGCGTCAGATAATTCATCTTTTATAATTTCAGAAAGAATAATATAATGGCTTCTTTTCCATTCACTTACATTCCCCAAAACAGAATTCCTTACTTTTAAATGCTTTTCAACTTCTTCCCGTATCGAATTATATATCGTTTTCAATTTCCCTTGGTTTTAAATGAGTTTATCAAAAACACTGCCAAAATGTTAAAGCTTTTTTAAGATTTGTATTGTTTTCGTTAATAACGTCTTGGCTTAATTCATGAAAAATAATCACCGTGAAACCATTAGATTATTGTTTAAAACGTTCATAGGCAGCTCTCTCCAGCATTTCCCTATCATCAGGATGTGCAATGCTGATCAGTTCCTGAGCTCTCTGTCGGAGGTTTTTACCATATAAATAAGCCGTACCATATTCTGTCACTACATAATGAATATGTCCTCTAGTGGTCACAACTCCGGCGCCCTGTTTAAGATAAGGAACAATTCTTGAGATTCCTTTTTTAGTTCTCGATGTGATGGCGATGATCGGTTTTCCGTCTTCACTCAACGCTGCCCCTCTCATAAAGTCCATTTGGCCTCCGATTCCACTGTATTGTAACGTTCCGATAGAATCCGCACAAACCTGACCAGTCAAATCAATTTCAATGGCAGAGTTGATGGCTACCATCTTTTTGTTTCTCATGATATTGATCGGGAAGTTCACATTGCTCACATCTTTAAAATCAAAAACTGTATTGTCATCTACATAATCATAGAGCTTTCTGGTTCCAAAACAGAAACTTGTGATGGTTTTATTATCATTGTAGCCCTTATATTTATTGTTAATAACGTCATTTTGAATCAGATCAATGACTCCGTCACTCAACATTTCAGTGTGCACACCCAGGTCTTTGTGATTCGTTAAGCACTTTAAAACAGCATCAGGAATCGTTCCGATACCCATTTGAAGAGTAGATCTGTCATCAATCAGTTCAGCTACATTTTTGCCAACAAGCATTTCTACTTCACCCACTTTTGAACCATAATCTACGGTAGGAAGTTCTTCTTCATGCCACACCAGCTTATGAATTCTGCTGATATGGATCATTCCGTCTCCATGCGTTCTTGGCATCAGAGGATTTACAATAGCTACAATAATTTTTGCGGTATCCACTGCTGCTCTTGCTACATCTACAGAGGTTCCAAGGGTACAGAAACCATGTTTGTCCGGCAGCGAAACGGTTACTAAAGCCACATCCAGTGGCAATATATTTTTTCTGAATAAAATAGGGATTTCGCTTAGGAAAACAGGAACAAAATCACCCCGCTCTGAATTTACCGCATCCCGCACGGGAGTTGATACGAATAAGGAGTTAACAAAGAATTTGTCCTTGTATTGAGGTTTTGCAATTTCCACATTTCCCTGTTGGGTAATGGAAACCATTTCCACATTTTCCAGACGGTGAGACTGTCGTGCCAGCTCATCGATAAGATAATTGGGAGTACATGCACTTCCGTGGAAAAATACGCGGTTTCCGCTTTTTACTGTATATATGGCTTCTTCTGCACTAATATAATTGTACATAATGAAATTTTTTTTATGAATGATTTTTTTTATTCCTGAGAACGGTCTTCCATGGTTTTATCTGATTCCTCCAGCCATGAAGTTTTATAGGAAGGATCTTCTACTTTTAAAGCTTCTTCCGTAATTTTCAACGGACGGAAAGGATCTACCATTACCGCATATTCTTCAGTGAATTTTTTACCGATACTTCTTTCCATAGCGCCTGGATGAGGTCCGTGTACGATTCCTCCCGGATGTAAAGTGAAGTCCATCAAATCGATATGGTTACGGCTCATGAAGTCCCCTTCCGTATAGAACAGAACCTCATCAGAGTCAATATTGGAATGATTGTAAGGTGCCGGAATAGCCATTGGATGATAGTCGTACATTCTTGCACAGAACGAGCAGACTACGAAATTATGACCTTCAAAATTCTGGTGTACCGGAGGCGGTTGGTGAATTCTTCCTGTGATTGGCTCAAAGTTTTTGATATTGAATTTATAAGGATAAAAATATCCGTCCCATCCTACAACATCAAACGGGTGCGTTGCATAAATGAAATCCGTGATCTGGTTTTCTTTTTTTACTTTAATTAAAAATTCCCCTTTTTCATCTTTAGGCTCTTTGAAAACCGGTGCGATCATGTCTCTTTCGCAGAACGGAGAATGTTCCAGAAGCTGTCCGAATTCGTTTCTGTAGCGTTTTGGAGTGTAGATAGGAGAGTGGCTTTCAAGCACGAAAAATACAGTGTCATCAGAGTTCAGTTCCACCTGATAGATAGTTCCCCTCGGAATAATAAGATAATCACCTGTAACAAATTCCAGGTCTCCTACAAAGGTTTTCAGAACCCCAGTTCCGTTGTGAACGTATAAAAGTTCGTCACATTCAGCATTTTTGTAGAAATAATCCATAGACTTTCTGGGTTTTGCTAATCCCATTTTCAAGTCATTGTTCATCAGAAGGATCTTTCTGCTGTCCATGAAATCATTTTCGGGCGTTACATTCATTCCCTTAAACATTCTCGGAGCAATATTCTTTTCCACTGCGATCTTTGGCGTCACATCTTTTGGAATTCCGATGGATTTGATCTGTGTAGGACGGTGGGTATGATAAAGCAGTGATGAAATCCCATGAAAACCTTCCGTTCCGAAAAGCTGTTCGTAGTAAAATTTATCTTCCGGTGATTTGAAAATCGTATGTCTTTTTTGTGGGATGTTTCCCGACTGATGATATCTCATAGTACTTTTATATCTAGTTTCTCAAATTTAATCATTTTTCGTGAATTGATTCTAACAACATTTGTCATGGTGTTTTGTAATTCAAAAATAATTGTTAGATTTGTCTAACAATTTTAATTTCATGAAGCGAATACTATTTTCTATTATTCTTTTATCCTCCTATTGCTTTTCTCAGGAGACCGACAGCCTGAGTTTGCAACCCCCTATAAAACAAGATTCATCAGCGGTTTCCAAAGCGAAAATCAAGATGAGTACCATTGATGATGTTGTTCTTACAGGAACGATAAAACCTTTCAGCAGATCAAAAAGCCCTGTGGCGGTAGAGGTTTACAGCCAGAAATTTTTCCAGAAAAATCCTACTCCGAGTATTTTTGAAGCCATTGCGATGGTGAATGGGGTAAAACCTCAGCTGAACTGTTCGGTATGTAACACGGGAGATATTCACATCAACGGTCTGGAAGGACCCTATACGATGATCCTGATTGATGGAATGCCTATTGTAAGCTCACTTTCTACGGTGTACGGGCTGAGTGGGATTCCCAACAGTCTTGTGGACAGAATTGAAGTGGTAAAAGGCCCAGCTTCTTCTATCTACGGTTCTGAAGCGATGGGTGGAGTGATTAATATCATCACCAAAAATGCATTGACCGCCCCGAAACTGAGTGTTGACATGATGACAAGCACCTGGAGTGAAAACAATCTTGATGTTTCAACGAAATTTAATATGGGAAAGAATGCTGCGTCTTTATTAAGTTTAAATTATTTTAGTTTTAAAGAAAAAATAGACCAGAATAAAGACAATTTTACGGATGCTGCGTTACAAAGCAGGATTTCAGTTTTTAATAAATGGAATTTTCAGAGAAAGGAAAACCGCCAGGCAAGCTTTGCCATGAGATATTTATATGAAGACCGCTTTGGCGGGGAAATGCAGTGGAACAAATCCCATCGTGGAAGCAGTGACGTCTATGGTGAAAGTATTTATACCAGCAGGGCAGAAGTTTTTGGATTGTACCAATGGCCTTTAAAGGAATATATCGTTACTCAGTTTTCGTATAATTATCATGACCAGAATTCTTTTTATGGCAGTAACCCCTATAATGCCCTTCAAAAAGTAGCTTTTGCACAGACGTACTGGAGTAAAAAGTTAGGGAAACATGATCTGACAAGTGGAGTTACTTTCAAAAGAACATTTTATGATGACAATACTCCCGGAACCTTGTCCGGAGACGGAATCACAAACGCACCGATGAAATCTCCTATCTGGGGAGCTTTTGTTCAGGATCAGTGGGAAATTAGCGATAAGCATACTTTATTGGTAGGCTACCGTTTTGATTATGATAAGATCCATCATGAAGTGCATTCACCAAGATTTGCCTGGAAATTCTCACCGAATCCTTACCATACGCTGAGGTTCAATTTCGGAACAGGATTCAGAGTGGTGAATCTGTTTACCGAAGATCATGCTGCATTGACAGGCTCAAGAGAGGTGCTGATCAAGTCTAATCTTAAACCTGAAAAATCCGTGAATGGAAATTTAAACTACATCTGGAAAATTCCGGTAGGAAGTCGTATGCTTCAGCTTGATGCATCTGCATTTTATACCTATTTCAGCAATAAGATCGTAGGAGATTTTGATACAGATCCGGATAAAATTATTTACGACAATCTTAATGGCTACGGAATTTCGAGAGGAGCTTCTATGAATGTGGATTTCAGTTTTAGTTTTCCTTTGAGCATTAATTTGGGAGTGACTTACCTGGACGTTTATCAGAAGTTTGATGGCGATAACAAAAAATCACAGCAGCTGCATGCTCCGAAATGGAGTGGTACCTACAATCTTTCATATAAGTTCGCGAATGATCTGACAGTAGATTTTACAGGACAATTCTACGGACCCATGAGGCTTCCGGTACTGCCGAATGATTACCGTCCGGAATATTCTCCGTTCTATTCTTTAGCCAATATTCAGGTTTCAAAAAGTTTCAAATCCGGTTTTGAGGTGTATTGTGGGATTAAAAACCTGTTCAATTTTACACCTAAAGATCCTTTGATGAGGCCGTTTGACCCATTTGACAAATATGCGGACGACCCGATAAGCAACCCGAACCATTACACTTTTGATACCTCTTACGGTTATGCGCCGATGCAGAAGATCAGAGGTTTTCTGGGAGTAAAATATACTTTGAAATGAAAAATTTTATTTTATTTTTAATGTTAGTGCCCTGTTTTTATCTGTCTCAGATGAAGACAGGCACTTTTTCTGATCTTGAAATATCTATGAAAAAAGATCCGAAACCCATTATTATCCATTTGTATACGGACTGGTGCTCGGTTTGTAAAATGGAGAAACATGCATTAAACAAAGACAAAGAAACCGTTGATCTGATCAATGAAAATTTTTATATGGTCAATTTTGAAGCTGAAAAAACAAAGGAAAAGATAAATTTCCAGGGGCGGGAATTTGGATATCTTTCTAATGGAAGTGCCGGGATTCATGAGCTGGCACTGGCTTTGTCTAAAAATAAGAGCCAGCCTGTTTATCCGCTGTGGATCGTTCTTGATAAGGATCAAAAACTGGTATATTATCATGAAGGGCTGCTGGCGCCTGAAACCATGAAGCAGAAACTTTTAGAAATTTCTGCTTTATAGTTGCTATCTTTTTGTTGAGATTGCTTCACCTAAAGGTTCGCAATGACAAACGGTTTTCCGCAGATGGCACGGATGGCACAGATTTTTTCTTGTTGTGAAAAATTAGTAATGCGGAAAAATCTTTTAATCTTTCAATTCTTCAATTTTTAAATCTAATTCTCTGCATCAATAAGTACCGCAAGCTGAATACATGGCTCATCAGAGCGGTTACTCCATGCATGATTGGTCCCTCTTTGAATGACGATATCTCCCGGTTTGAGAAGCGTTTCCCCTTCTTCCATGATCAGATGAAGTTCTCCTGAAAGAAGAATAATGTAATCCAGAGTTTGAGTCTGGTGCATCATGGGATGAGGCTCTCCGGCTTTGAATTCTACTCCGAGATCTTTATCCGGTGGAATGACAACGTAACGGAAATAGGTTCCGTTTTTAGGAGTCTGTGGGAATCCTGTATTGGGGATTCGGGTTTCAATATCCAATCCTGCCGGCATTTTCTGAGTATTCCATATATCTGAAATAATCAGGCCTGGAAGATGTTCCACAACATTTTCTGTTTGCTGATCTTCTATGATGACGGATTTTCCGTTTTTAATTCCTGTGACGATACGTCTGGGTATTGTATTCATAGTTTAATGTTTCATGATGAGTTTATGACCTTGAGTCTGATTGTTTTTAAGAAGGGAATGGGCCTTGAGAACCGTATCCAGAGAAAGATCTCCTATAGTTTTATAATTGGGAGTACTGATCGTTCCGTTCTCAATAAGTCTTGCAATTTCCTCAAGGCTTCCTTTGTAATACTGATAGTCTTTGTTCATGCTGTAGGAATAATTGGAGATATTCATGATCACAGTTCCTTTATTGAAAAGGGTTTCGTGGGCATCTTTTGTGACCAGTGCGGTAACATCTGCATAAGTACCATTGATTTTCAAAATATCTGCCGTGATTTCAGACATATAATTTCCCACAAGATCAATTCCGAAGTCGAAAAGCTGTTCATCATTGGCTTTTAAAAGATTGGCTGCAAGATTTTCCTCTTTATAATTGATAATCTGATGATTTTTTAAGCCCAATCCCAGAAGAATTTGTCTGTTTTCTCCACTTCCAACAGTGGCTGTAATTTTCTGAAACTGATTGGCAATTAGAAATTTGATCACAAAGGAACCAACTCCACCTGTTGCTCCGGTAACCAAAACAGAATCATCATGGTTCAGTTTTAAACGGTTAACAATTTGTAACGCAGTAAGTCCTGCTGATGGAATACCAGCGGCCTGTTCAAAAGAAATATTTTTTGGTTTTAAGGCAACAATAGCTTCAGGAACAGCAACATATTCAGCGTAAGAACCGTTGCTTCCCATGGACCCGCTTCCGCAGTATATTTCGGCTCCAATATTGAACTGATGGGCATCTGCACCTTTTTCGATAACAATTCCGGATAGTTCACGGCCCAGGATGGGTGATTTGAGTAACTTCCGTTCCAGTTCGTTCTCTATCATCTGATAATCGATAGGATTAAAACCGCTGGCTTTGATCTGGATGAGAACTTCATGATTTTTTGGCTTGGGCTTTTCTATCACAGCCTCTTCAAGCTGGAAATTTTTATTTAATATAATGGCTTTCATAAGAGTAATTTGATAGACAAATGTAAAAAGAGAATAGTTTATATTTACTACCAGTTAACTATTGGTAACTAGTTACCTTAATGAAACTATTATGGCAAAAATCATAGAAAACGGAATAGAAAGAGAGGCCAACTGTACGGAAGAATTGTTTGCCATGCGCGACAGTCTGGATGTTTTGGGCGGAAAATGGAAGCTGATGATTATACGGTATCTGACCAACAGAACTGACCAGCAGATCCATTTCAAAAAGCTGCAACGTGGTATTACCGGAATTTCGGCAAAAATGCTCAGTAAAGAGCTGAAAGAACTGGAGATGAATCTTCTGATTACCAGAACCATCCAGGATACGAAACCGATCACCGTAACTTATGCCGTGACAGAATACGGAAAATCAGTTTTTCCGGTGACGGAAACTTTGGTGAACTGGGGGATTATTCATCGGGAGAAGATCAAGGAGTCGATGGGGTAGCTTGATTTAAAGATTTAAAAATTGAAGAATTGAAAGATTGAAAGATTTTTCCGCATTACTAATTTTTAACAACAAGAAAAAATTTGTACCATCTGAGCAATCTGTGGGAGACAAATTTTCACCCATTTGTTTAGGTGAAGCAATCTCAAAAGTATTCAAAAAAGAATAGTTCTCATTTCTGAGATTGCTTTGTCTCTTCGATCCTCGCAATGACAATTCTTTATAAACTTACTTTAAAAGAACAGCAATAATCGCTAATATCGCTGGCAGGGCCTGTACGAAAAATATTCTTTTAGTTGCTGAAATTGCCCCGTAAATTCCGGCAATAGCCACACAACTCAGGAAAAACAGAGCAACGTATGTTTGCCATTTCGGATCTTCAATCAGCAATGACCAGATCAGCCCTGCTGCAAGAAAACCATTATAGAGCCCCTGATTGGCAGCCAGACCTTTCGTGGGTTTAAACATTTCTGCCGGCAATGCGGCTTTAAATACTTCTTTTCCTTTGGTTTCCCAGGCAAACATTTCCATCCATAAGATATAGATATGTTCCAGCGCAACGATGGCGATCAGAATTTTAGCAACGAGTTCCATGATTTACTATTTTGTAATTGTAAAACTAAAAAAATAAAGTTAAGTTTGGGTATTCAATTGCAAAGATGGATACTTTCAAAGCACATTTAAATAAATTTATTACAGTCACCGATGAAGAATATGCTTCTATATTTTCTTTTTTTAAGGAAATAGAAGTGAAAAAAAAGGAGAGCCTGATGCTTCATGGTGAAATCTGTAGATCGATGTATTTTGTGTCTGTGGGGTGTTTGAGAAAGTTTTTTGTGAATGAGAAGGGCGCCGAACAAACCACGGAATTTGCCATAGAAAACTGGTGGATCACGGATACTTTCGCGTATGAGAGACAGATGAAATCAGATTTCTGTATTCAGGCGGTGGAGCGTTCTACGGTTCTTGTTATAGATCTTCAGCAGCAGGAACTTTTACTAGAGAAACATCCGATTATGGAGCGGTATTTCAGGATGATCTATCAGAGGGCGTATGCAGCTTCGGAAAGACGGATTCGTTATCTTTATGAAATGTCGAGAGAAGAACTATATGTTCATTTCAGTACTTTATATCCATGGTTTATCCAAAGAATTCCTCAATATCTGATCGCTTCTTTTTTAAATCTTACTCCGGAATATCTGAGTGAAATCAGAGCAAAATTACGTTCTTAAACCAGTTTAAGATTTTTACCGATAATAAGTCGGAAATTTGTCATGTTATTAAAAGCCAATATCATGACAGACAAAAATGTTCAGTTTCCACAATTATTTTTAAGACTTGCCATTTCTGTGACGATGCTTTCCGCAGTGGCGGACAGATTCGGTTTCTGGGGCAAAAACTCCGCCTGGGGAAATTGGGAGAACTTTGAAGTTTATACCCGGAAGCTTACTTTTTTTCTTCCAGAAGGTTTAAGTACATTTTCTGCTTATACCGCGACTTTTTTTGAAATACTTTTTCCACTGATGCTGCTTGTGGGTTGGAAAACCAGGATTGCAGCGTATGGAGCTGGTTTTATGTTGCTGGTCTTTGCTTTGTCTATGACTATTGCATTAGGAATTAAAGCTCCCCTGGATTATTCTGTCTGGGTAGGAAGCGCCGGAGCATTTTTACTGGCCGTTCAGCCGAAGTATTCTTTTAGTATAGATCATTTAACCAACAAATTATAATATTATGAGCGCAAGATTAAATATTGCCACTGTAGATTCAGCAGCTTACAAAGCTATGATGGGATTGGAAGGATACCTTCAGACGATTTCATTAAACCACATTCAAAAGGAATTAATTAAGATCAGAGCTTCACAGATCAACAAATGTGCTTTCTGCCTTGATATGCATACGAAAGATGCTATCAAATACGGAGAAACAACGCAGAGAATTTTCATTCTTGAAGGTTGGAGAGAAGCGAAAGAATTTTTTACAGAAGAAGAGCAGGTACTTTTGGCGATGACCGAAGAAATTACCCTGATCAGCCACAACGGTCTTTCAGAAGAAACTTTCCAAAAGGCAAAACAGTATTTTGATGATGCAAAGATTGCGCAGATTATCATGGCGATTGTAACCATCAATGCGTGGAACAGAATTGCAGTAAGTACCCACTTACCGATCGCGAAATAGTTTTCCGTTTAAAGTTATTGATGAAAAAGAGCCTTCCAAACTGAAAGGCTCTTTTATTTAGTGAGAGATTGCTTCACTTCGTTTGCAATGACGAAAGTGTATTGTATTAAAATTGTGACAATTCAGAATTAATGAAATTCAATTCATCCTGAGAAAGATCAATGGACATAGATTGGGCATTTTCAATCGCCTGCTGTGCATTTCTGGCTCCTGCTAAAACTACTGTAATAGCTGGCTGTAATGTTGTCCATCTCAGTATCAGTTGGGACAGGGAAGCACCTTTTTCCTGAGCAATAGGCTCTATTTTTTCTAAGAAAGTTTTTACTTTATTTAAATCAAACTGGGAGAAATAACCGTTTCTGTGGTCATTGTCTTTTAATTTATCCTCTTTGAAATATTTACCCGTCAAAAGACCTCTTTCCATCGGACTGTAAACAATAATTCCTGAATTGTGTTCCAATGAATAAGGAACAAGGTCACTTTCAATAGCACGGTTCAGCATGCTGTAAGAAACCTGGTTGCTTGCTAAATGCAACGTTCTGTTGGCTTCCTGCATCTGTGGAACCGTATAATTGCTGACTCCTGCCGCAAGGACTTTTCCCTGCTGGATTAGAAGTTCCATGGCTTCCATTGTTTCGCAGATAGGGGTCGTACTATCCGGCCAGTGAAGCTGTAAAAGATCAATATAATCTGTTCCCAGTCTTTTTAGACTTTCCTCCACTTCTTTAATCACATTGGCTTTGGAAGCATGTTTATAGACCGGAAGGGTTTTACCTTCATCTTCTGCATTGAAGAAAAATTCACCTTTTCCGTTATTGCTGCCGTCCCATACCAAACCGAATTTGGTTAATAACTGAATTTTTGAACGGTCTTTTCCTTTAATTGCTTCTCCGATCATTTCCTCGCTGAGTCCGAACCCATAGAAAGGAGCGGTATCAATAGAAGTTACCCCGTGGTCTAAAGAAGCATGAATTGAATTGATGGAATCCTGTTTTTCATTGCCGCCCCACATATTTCCTCCGATAGCGAATGCTCCGTGAGTAATTGCAGACAGTTCCAGTTCTGTATTTCCTAATTTTCTGTATTCCATTTTTTTGTCTTGATTACTTATTAAAATTGTGAGCCACAAAAGGATTTTTTCTTGAACCACCCCGTCAAAAATTCTTTGAATTTTCGCCACCCCTCCACAGGAGGGGAATTCTTACCGGTTCAATAATTGTTATTTGTCAACATAAAAATCTTTGATTTTTAAAGAACTTATGTGATCTTCTTAGTCACAAAGCATTTAGACTTCAAGTAACTTAATTGCTAAAGCTTTTGTTTCTTTTGTGGTTGATATTTTTGTCTCCCGCAGATCTCTCGGATTACACAGATTTTTAATTAACCATGATGGTGAAATCTTTGATTTTTTAAACTTATGTAATCTTCTTATTCGGAAATCATTTAAACCTTAAATAACTTAAGTGTTGGAAAACTTTTGTGTCTTTTGTGGTTAAAATTTAAATTATTTACTAAGTTCCTTTAAAATCGCTTCACCTACACTTTTTGCAGACTGAGGATTCTGTCCTGTGATCACTCTCTGGTCAGCCACCACATGGTTCTGCCAAAGTCCTGATTTTTCAAATTTTGCGCCTCTTTCTTTCAGTTTATCTTCCAGAAGGAAAGGAACTACATTGGTTAATTTCACTTCAGCTTCTTCCTCATTGGTAAACGCATTGATCTTTTTTCCATCTACCAGATATTTTCCATTGTTCAGTTTAATATTGACAAGACCAGCCGGACCATGACATACAGCAGCTACGATACCGCCGTTCTCATATACTTTGGAAGCAATGTCTGCCAATTCAGTATTGTCCGCGAAATCCCACATGGCACCGTGACCTCCTGCGTAGAAGATTGCACTGTAATTGTCTGGTTTCACCTGAGAAGGCTGTAAAGAATGATCGATTTTATTTTTATATTCTTTGTTCTCCCAGAATTCTTTGTTTACAGGATCTTTTAGATCAAATCCGTCTACCGGGGGAGTTCCGCCTTGAGGGCTCACAAAATCAATTTCATATCCTGCTTTGTGAAGAACTTCCCACGGATGGGAAACTTCGCCCAGATAATATCCGGTATCTTCACCTGTGCTTCCTTTTTTATCATGACTGGTCACGACAAATAAAATTTTCTTTTTCATACGTTTAGATTTTTGGTGTTGTGCCTGAATAAATCCTATGGTAAATAGGGTTAAAAATAAAAATGCTAGTTTTTTCATATTAAAGAATATGGGTTGTATAAAGTTGTGGTTTTTCCTGTAATTTTTCATCAACGATGGCTCCGAAAGCTTGGATGTATAGCTGCTGGTTATGCTGAGCCAGTCCTTCCTCACTTTTCCAGATCTCGTAGAAGATGAACTGGTTTTTGTCTTCGATTCCCTGATGAAGGCTGTACAGTTCGTTTGCGTTTTCTTTTCTGGTTTCTGATACCATATTTTGAAGAATTTCCAGTACTTCTGCTCTGTATTCGTCTTTGGCTTTTATAACGGCTGTAAGGTAAATTTTCATACTTAAATAAAATTTTCGATGGATTGATATTGGGGATTCCAGCCCAATTCTGTTCTTGCTTTGTCGGAACTACATACACTATTTGAGGCAAATCCAAAATATCCGCCCGCGGGACCAAATGTATTGACTGCTTCTTGTATACTTACAGACTGTGCAGGCTGTAAATCATATTGTCTGCTTATATTTTCTGCTATATTTTTGATCGTTGAAGACCCGTTTTCGGCATAATAAAGGGAACCTGCTTTTGCTTTTTCCAGTGCGAGTACATAGAGATCTGCCAAGTCTTCAATATGAAGGTTGGACCAGATGTTTTCTCCTTTGCCGAAATACACTCCAAACCCTTTTTCTTTAGAAAAATGAATTAACGCCGGAACCTGAATACTGTCTTTTTTCAAACCCAGACCCTTACCATAAACCATGGTAGGTACAATGACGATGCTTCGTATATCTTTTTTAGCAGATTGAAGAACATATTGATTGATCAGTACTCTTGAGGCCATTTCTAGTCTCGGACTAAGCGGGAAGTCTTCCGTGTAAGCAAAATCATTTTTCTCTCCGTTTTCTTTGCCTCCAAAAATAGCTGAGCCGGAAGTGAAAATAAGTGTTTTGCCGGTTCCTTCCAAAGCAGAGATTATACTGTCTGCCGCATAGGCATCATCTGCAGAATCTGCAGTATGAATAATGGCATCCGTATCAGCAATGGCAGATCTTAAGATCTCTTCATCATGTATATTCCCTATTATAGATTCTATGCCTAACGATTTCAATTCTTTTATATGGGCGTCATTCCGAACCAAGCCTGTTACTTTATAGTTCTTTTCAAGCAGTTTCTTTGCTACAGTTCCACCAATATATCCTGTGATTCCGGTTATCAATACATTTTTCATGACGCTAATTGTGGTTTAAGTTCTTTTTCGAAAACATGCTCAAGATGTTCTCTGTAAAGTGTCATGTCACGCTCTATATTGGCGTTTTTTTCTACATCATGGAAGTGAAAACTTTCCATTTTTTCTAAAGAAACAAAGGCATTCATTCTATGAAAACCAAATAACGGTCCATTATCTACACTTGTTTCATTGAAAAATTCTCCGGGAAGTGTGAAGGCTGTTTCGGGAGCGTTCCAGCTGGTGGTGACCATATATTTTCTTCCGCCCAGCATTCCTCCGGTTCCATAGTTGATGGCAGGATTTTCCGCATTTCTTCCGTCACTCATATAAATTCCCTTGGCGTGTCCGGCTGTAAAAACCTCGTCAATATATTTTTTAAAACTGTTTGGAAGCTGAAACCACCAGATGGGTGTATGGTAGATGATAACATCTGCCCAGACAAATTTCTTTACTTCTTCATCTTTGTCGAAGCCTTCTGAAACCTGAGTGGTCTTCACTTCTATATTCCCGAATTTTTTAAGTACTTCTAATGTGTTTTCTGCGATTGTATTATTATATTTTCCTCCGGAATGTCCGAAATTTTGTCCTCCGTTGATGATCAATACTTTTTTCATTTTTATGATTGTTTAAATTTTATGATGCAAAGTTACTTCGCTGTGTTGTATAATAAAAATAGCATAAATCATAACTAACTATTAGAATAATGATAGTTTGAATTTTACCATTCATGTGAAATGTCATACAGTTTATTGATCCGTTCTTGAGCTTCTCTTGTAAATTTGTTCAGGTCAATTGAATGAATATGATACAGATTGCGGTTTTTAGTGATGTGCACGGAAATCTTCCTGCGCTGGAAGCAGTGCTTGAGGATATAGAAAGAAGAGGAATTCAGCAGAAGTTTTGCCTTGGAGACCTGGTAGATTTTGCTCCATGGGGAAATGAGGTCATCGAAAAAATCAGAGATTTGAATATTCCCTGTCTGATGGGAAATCATGATGAAAGAATCGCTTTTGATATCCCGGTTGTTCCATTATCCAAGCATTCACAAGAAGAAACAGACGCAAGATTCATAGCTATTGATCATTCCAAAAAGAATATTACAGAAGAAAATAAAAAATTTTTATCAGAACTTCCTTTTCACTTAAAACTCAATTATAAAATAGGGAAGAAGCATTGGAATATTCAACTTGTGCATTCGAGCCTGTCCAGCAATGATACGTATTTGTATGAGGCTGAGCATGATGAGGTTTTTGTGAATATGCTGCAAGAATCCCAATGTGATATCGTTGTAATGGGACATACCCATTTATCATTTAAAAAATCGTTTGAACATAAAAAGTGGGCAATCAATTGTGGCTCTGTGGGACGTTCCAAAGAAGAAAACCGTCTGGCATCTTATCTGATCCTGACGATGAACGAAGAACAGATTCTTCCTGAGATTGTTCAGATAGATTACCCGCTTGAGCAAACCGTTCATGGAATTGAAGAAAGTGGAATTCCCAACTATTATGCTTCTTTTTTGAAAAATGAAAAAGTTTCCATCATATAAAATGCTTTTATCAACTTATTTAAAAATAAACAGAATCAACACTGATTTTGATTGTAATAGTTTGATTAGTATGCTGTTGTAACTATTCGTACTTCCGGTTGTAAATGGTCGAACCTATTTTATTGATAAAATGCGTTCGACTTTTTTTATTGAGACTCTTTTAAAAATTCTCTGAAGCATATTTGTATCAGATTATTAAAGTCCCATTAAAATTTAGAAATCATGAAAAAGATAACCCTTATTATTTTTTTACTCCTGTCAGTATTTGGTTTAGCACAAGTACAAAAAATAAAAATGGATACTATTATCACACCGGAAATTGGCGGTATAAAACAAGCTATAGAAATTAAAACGGATGATGCCAGTAAACCCATACTTCTCTTTTTATCCGGTGGTCCCGGAAGCTCCATGATGAAAAATGCGGATTCTTTTACAAATATTTTAAAAAGTAGATTTACTATTGTTCAATGGGATCAGAGAGATGCCGGAAAAACATTGGAATTAAACCCTTCACCAGTCCCACCATCCGTTGAGTTAATGGGTAAAGATACCTATGAAGTGATTCAGCTTCTTAGAAAGCAGCTAAAGCAGGAGAAAGTATACTTATTAGGCAGTTCGTGGGGAAATGCGTTAGGTTTTTACATCGTTAGAAATCATCCTGAACTCTTACATGCTTATTTTGCGGTCAACCCTGTGATCAGTCAGTTAAAGAGTGAAAAAGAATTGCTCAAAACGTTGAAAACTCACTTTAAAGATGATGCTGTTGCCAGCAAAGAACTGGCGAGTGTACATATTCCTTTTACCAATGATAATGATCTGTTTTATTTAAGAAAGTGGCTTTTTTATAAAGACGGTAAAAAATATGTAACCGGTGATGATTTCAAAAAGGGGTTTCTTCAGTGGTCTAAAACCTGGTCACCAGCCTGGAACGAAGTCATGAAAATTGATCTGCCAAAGACGTTAAAGAAAATTGAGTGCCCGGTTTATTTTTTTGTCGGCAAAAACGATATTCAAACCTTGACGGTCATTACCAAAGGATATTTTGAGCAAGTAAAAGCTCCCAGGAAAGATCTGTTCTTGTTTGAAAATTCAGGACATCAAATCCATAAAGATGAGCCTGAAAAGTTTCAGAATACAATCATAACGCTGTTGAAATAGGCAAAGTGGGTAAGGAGATGGAAGCGGAAGATAGAAGGTAATAGAGAGTATATAACGTCTATCTTCCACGATTAAGCCCCCTTAAACCTATCAGTATTGTAATTATTTTGTAATTTTGTATCAGAATATTTATAATTAAAGTTATGGTCAATCTAGAATGGTACCGCACTTTTAAAGCGATATACAAAACCGGAACACTAACGGGAGCTGCAGATTCACTGTTCATTTCCCAACCCGGAGTAAGTCTTCACCTAAGCTCGCTGGAAGCTTATGTAGGCTATAAATTATTTGACAGGACCGGCCGAAAAATGATGCCGACTGAAAGAGGAAAGGTTTTATTTAATGCCGTGTCTGAACCGCTTTCCAAGCTGGAAGATGTGGAGAAGAATTTTCAGAAGTCGACGGAAAAACTGACACCTACGATCAGCGTGGGAATGTGTTTTGAAACGTTTCAAACTACTTTGGAGCAGTATGTTTCCACTTTACCTTTTAACCTGATCATCAGTTTCGGACAGTATCCGGAAATGCTGGACCAGCTGGATAAAGGAATTCTTGATTTGATTATTACCCCGAAAAAAGGAGTTTCTCCCAATATTGAACATGAAGCATTTTCTTCCGAACAGATTATTCTCGTAGGTGGAAAAAATGTAGATACAAACAGCTTCCAAAAAATCGTTGAAACCAAAGGAGTAGAACATATTGAGGGCTGGCTGAAGCAGGAAAAATGGTACGGAACGACTGGGGATATGGAACATCTGTTTCAGTTCTGGATCATGAATTTCGGGCATAAACCCAATTTCCGTCCCAATTATATCGTTCCCAATTTAAACTCGATCATCCGTTGTCTGAAAGGTGGAACCGGACTTGCCGTGGTTCCTGATTTTCTCTGCAAAAATGAAATAGAGAACGGAGAGCTCAAACTAATCTGGGAAGGTGAGAAAAAACTTGAAAACACCCTGTATTTCGGCTGTAGAAAAAAAACGAACTATCAGTCCGAGATTGAGCATATCAAAGGATTATTTCGAAAGGTCATGGGTAAGTATGATCATGTCGCGCATCTGTAATCCGTTTTCATAAATTGGGGCTGCGTAATTTTCTATAAAAAAGTCTTTACGCACTCCCTTTTTTATGAAACCATTCTTTTCATAGAATTTAATCTGCTGAAATCCCGTATCCGAGGTTCCTACCGCTAAAGTTGTATAGCCATTTTCGTTGGCGATTTCTTTAGCTTGATTAATAAGGATAGTGCCGATTCCCTGACTTCTGCAGCTTTCAATGACCGCTATGTTTTTGATTTCCAGTTCTGTATTACTGTTTTGATAGAGTGCCATCACAGCAATATTCTGTACATCATGATGTAAAAGATAGATATCGGAGTCAAAAATATATTGATCGATGGCTTCAACGGTTTCATCCGCTAGAAGAAGCAATTCGTACGGAATATCTGAACCCGGATCCGTTTTTTTTAAAGTGAATTTTTCCATTTTACAGGCTCATATGAATAATAGGATAGTCTTTTCCGGAACCGTCTTTTTCTGATCTTCCGATCTGTCTGAAACCCATTTTTTCATAAAACCCAATGGCTTGAGGATTCTGTTCGTTGACGTCTACTTTTGTTAAACCTGTTTTGTCTTTCATAAATTCATACAACGTTCTGCCCAATCCTTTTCTGCGGGATTCGTTATGGATGAAAAGCATTTCAAGATTACCCTCAGCTACAGCGGCAAAACCTTCTGCAATCCTATTTTCTGTTATTACATATACTTCCAGATTCGGAAGATAATCTCTGGGAATCACTTCTTTGAAATACTCGAAATCTTCTTCAGCGAGGAAATGATGAGTTGCTTTTACGGCAGATTCCCATATCTCCATAATTCTCGGATAATCTTCGGCATGCGCCAATCGGATTGGATGTGACATTGTTTGGGGTTTCTGCAAAAATAGGGAAAATTTGATTTTAGAAACTAGAAGTTAGAGGTTAGAAAGATGGGTATTTTGGAGAAGTAGCAATTCCCCTTTTTTTTAAGAGGTGGATTTTGTGGGTAGTATAAAACACTTACCAACAGTCTCTGAATACTTTGAAAACAGTAAAAATGGTAAGCGGAAATGCCAATTTTTTATCGCAAATTTGTTAGGCTATACATTAATATTAAAATTGAAATTAAAAAATTATGCAAAATAAAACCTATGCAGGGCAGCCTGTAGTGACCTTAAATAATGGAGTGGATATTCCGGCTTTAGGATTTGGAGTTTGGCAGATGGAAAACCTGAATGAATGTGAAAGTGCAGTTGTGAAAGCTATTCAGACGGGGTACAGAATGATCGATACAGCGGCTATTTATCAGAATGAAACAGCAGTAGGTCAGGCGGTAAAAGACAGCGGTGTCAGCAGAGATGAACTGTTTATCACTTCAAAAGTATGGGTTCAGGATCATGGCTATGAACACACCAAAAAAGCATTTCAAAGAACACTGGAAAGACTGCAGATGGATTATCTGGATATGTACCTGATCCACTGGCCTTATGGAGATTTTCTGGGAAGCTGGAAAGCTTTGGAAGAGCTGTACAGTGAAGGAAAGATCAAAGCGATTGGGGTATGTAACTTTACGGTAGAGAAATTAGAAGAATTAAAAGCGAATTCAACCGTGCTTCCGGTGATCAATCAGATCGAACTGCACCCGGTTTTCCAGCAGAAAGAACTTCAGGTGTATGATAGAGAAAATAACATCATCACACAGCCGTGGAGTCCGCTTGGAAACGGAAATGCGGATCTTCTGAACAATACTCAATTAAAAGCAATCGCTGAAAAATATAATAAAACAGTGGCTCAGGTGATTTTAAGATGGCACCTTCAGGAAGGATTTGTTGTGATTCCAAAATCGGTGACGCCTTCCAGAATTGAAGAGAACTTTAATGTTTTTGATTTCGAACTGGGAGATGAGGAAATGAATATTATTCGCTCATTAGACACAGGGAAAAGACTGTTCTTTGATCCGAAAGATCCTGATTGGGAAGAGAAAATGCTTAAAGTGGTAGCAGATATTTAATCGAATATCATTATATTTTCTCCCGCAGATCAAAAGGATACTCCAGATTTTTAATACAAACATCTGCTGAATCAGTTTAATTTGCGGGAGATTTTTTTTAATTTTAAATAAAAACCATGACCGCAGCACAATTCATAGAAAAACTATCAACTTTCAGGAATGAGAAGGAAATGGATAAGGTTGAAAGATTTTTCAAAGGAAATGACGATATTACCCGACCTTTTGGCGTGAAATTCGGGGATGTTTTTACTACAGCAAAAGAATTCTCGGAAATGCCACTGGAAGAGATTAATATGCTTCTCGATAGTGATTTTTATGAAGTGAGAATGGGGGCGGTGAGTATCATGGATTTTCAGGCCGGAAATAAAAAAACGACGGAAGAAAGGAAAAAACAGCTTTTTGATCTGTATTTAAATCGTCATGACCGTTTGAACAACTGGGATTTTGTAGACCGGGGAGCGCGGAACATCGTCGGTGAATATTTAGCTGACAGGCCAAGAGATATTTTATATAAACTGGCTGAATCTGAAAACCCATGGGAAAGAAGAACCGCAGTGGTGAGTACCCATGCTTTTATCAGGAACAATGATACTGAAGATACCTTTAATATTGCTGAAATCCTTGTTCATGATCTTAATGAATTAGTAAACAAAGCCGTTGGGAGCTGGATAAGAGAGGCCGGAAAGAAAAATCCCAAAAGACTACATCATTTTCTTGATCAGTATGTTAAAACGATGCCTGCTGCCACATTTTCTTACGCGATAGAAAAACTGGATCCGGATACAAAAAAGCATTACAAAGAACTCCGGAAAAGTAAGGAAATCTGATGCATTTGCTATTAAAACTGCAGACAGGATGATTTTTAATTTTACAAGAGTATAAAGGACTTGAGCAATATCATGCTTTTCCCAACAAATGTATTCTTGGTTTTTCGTAAATTTTAGATAAAATAATTCCTATGTTTTGGCCAGACACCATCAGTAAGATACTCTCTATCAAATACCCTGTGATTCAGGCTCCGATGTTTGGAGTAAGCAGTCCGCATATGACTGCCGCTGCTGCAAGAGCTGGATGTCTGGGATCATTGGCATTGGCCGATCTTTCACCCGATCAATCTGTTGAACTCATCAGGGAAACTCAAAAACTGACTGATCAACCGTTTGCTGCGAACATCTTTGTTCACCATATTCCCGAAATTACGGATACTCTGAAGGAAAAATATAGTAAAGCTAAACAGTTCATCACCCAGCTGGCGAAGGAAAATAATATAGAGGTTACGCTACCGGATCTTGAAGATCTTAAAGTAAACAGTTACCATGAGCAGGTAGACGCCATTATTGAAGAGGGATGTAAAATACTCAGTTTTACTTTTGGGAATCTGGATGATAATAGCATTCAAAAACTGAAAGAAAACGGAGTCATTCTTATTGGTACCTGTACTTCATTGGAAGAAGCATTGGTTTTGGAGAAATCCGGAATCGATTTGATCTGTGTTCAGGGAATTGAAGCCGGCGGACACAGAGGAAGTTTTGATGCTGAGAATATTCCACAGATTGGAGGAATATCCCTGCTTTCTGAAGTTTATGACCATGTAAAAGCCCCGCTGATCTATGCCGGAGGAATTTATAATGGAAAAACTTTAAGGGCGGCAAAAGAACTTGGAGCAAAGGGATTTCAGGTAGGAAGTATTCTACTGGCATCACAGGAAAGCGGACTGAACCCGTTTGAAAAAGAAAGGCTTAAAAATGTGACCGAGAAAGATATCGTACTGACCAGAAGCTTTTCAGGACGGTACGCGAGAGGCATTAAAAATAAGTTTATCAAAAACATCGAAAATTCAGAGTACATCATGCCCTATCCTTACCAGAATAAACTAACGAATGAGCTGCGTAGAGTTTCGAAAACTTTACAAAATGCAGATTTTGTAGGCATTTGGACGGGACAGTCGATTCATGAGTACAGTATGTTTTCTACGGAAGATATTTTGACAAAACTTATTGAGGCAGCTGAAAAAGAATCCTAAACCGTAATGATACAAACACCAAAAAGAAAATCCCTTCATCTGTATGAAAGGATTTTTATTCTATTTGGAAAATCTAATTATGTTTCTTCATGATCAGATCAACTCTTTTTCAAATTTATTTCGTCAGATCCAAACCTCCGAAGTTACCCGAACTCATCATCAGGAAAACACCATGAGCTTTGTCTAAAGTTTCCCAATAAGCATGAAGCTCTTCAGCGTTGGTAAATACTCTTAATCCTTCGTTTTTGAACTTTTCTTTGATCAGTTCAGGAGAAATAGGATCCATTCTTTTGATTTTTAAAGCATCTTCAGAGTAGAAAACTACCGCTTCATCCAAGCCATCCATGGCATGATCGTATTGTTCAAGAAAAACCGGATTTAAGCTTGAATACGTATGAAGTTCTAAGAAACCATATTTCTTTTCCTTTTTAAACTGTTCACAGAAAGCTTTTACTGCAGCTTTTACCTTACTCGGTGCATGAGCGAAATCTTTATAAAGCGTTCCTTTATCTGCTCTTTCCACTTTTTCAAGACGTTTGGATGCTCCTTTGAAACTCATAATAGCTTCGTAGAAATCCTCATCCATAATCCCCAGCTGACGGCAGATATGTCTTGCTCCCTCCATATTCAGCAGGTTATGCGCCCCAAAAACAGAAAGTGGAACATCGCCCATTTCAGTTTTCAGATAAACTTTTCCGTTGCTGATCTCATATTCAGGGGTTTTATAAGGGATTTTTCTGAAGTAATTTTCAGCTGCTTCCACTACTTTTACGACTTCGGTATCTTCTTCATTGTACACCAGAACACCACCGGGAGTAATGCTTGCTACAAATTTTCTGAACTGCTCGATATAGTCATCAAAAGTTTTGAATACATTGATGTGATCCCATGCGATACCGCTCATTAAAGCAATATTCGGCTGGTACAGAAGAAACTTTGAACGGAGATCGATAGGAGAGGAAAGGTATTCATCACCTTCCAGTACCATAAAATCGTTGTCCTGAGTCAGTTTTACCATACAGTCGAAACCTTCCAGTTGGGCTCCCACCATAAAATCTACATCTTTCTGGTGAAAGTTCAGCACGTGAAGAATCATGGAGGTAATCGTTGTCTTACCATGTGATCCGGCGATAACTACTCTTGTTTTGTTTTTTGACTGTTCGTAAAGAAATTCAGGATATGAATAAATTTTCAGACCCAGTTCTTTTGCTCTTGCCAGCTCAGGATTGTCCTGATGGGCATGCATTCCAAGAATAATCGCATCAATATCTGCCGTTATCTTTTCCGGGAACCAGCCCATTTCCTGAGGCAAAATTCCTTTCTTTTCCAATCTGGATTTTGAAGGCTCAAAAATAGCGTCATCTGAACCTGTTACCTGATATCCTTTGTCTTTTAATGCAATAGCAAGATTATGCATGGCGCTTCCGCCGATAGCAATGAAGTGGGTTTTCAACTTTATTTATTGTTTTTTACATTGTTATTAATGATCTCCTGGAAAGCAGTCAGAATGTTGGTCCAGTTCGTTGTGAAATTGGGCATTATCATGCTTGCATCTGTCTTACTCCCTTCATTAGAACCTTTCTTTATATTGATAGAAGTGGTAATGTTATCATACAGTTTTTTACGGTCTTCCTCTATCCTTCTGAAATTATTTTGAGAAAGGGTCTGGTCCAGTTTCTTTAAATCTTCATCAGAAATTTTGAAATCCTGTTTGTGCTTTTTCCCTTGCCCTTCGAAAGAGTAATGTGCATTGTTACCTTTAATCAACAGGTTCTCGTACACAGGACTAAGCCCTCCGTTTCTGGAATAGCTGATATCAAAATCTGAATATACTTTCTGACTGTTACACGAAACTAATACTATGACCGCGAATAAGATCCCTAATATTTTGTTCATAATTTTTTACTTACTTTAATTATTTGAATCCTTTTGTTCTAATTTTTTAGCTTTAAGTTCTTCATCATAATTGTGTAGTACATTGAAATCTTCTGTCTGCTCAATGGCAGTCATAATTTTCAATAAAATTTCTGGCGCTTTTTCATTGTCGTAATCTATATCCAGAGGGGGTTTGAACTCCATGGTAGGTTTTACGCCTGTTACCTTTACACGGAGGCCTTTCTTGTCAAATGCCCTTCTGAAACCGTTGATTTTGATAGGAATCACGATTGGGCGTTGGTTTTTGACCAGCTTGGCTGTTCCTCTTCGTCCTTGTGCAAAAGCAGAGGTAGTACCTTGAGGGAAAGTAGCTACCCAGCCGTTGTCTAAGGCTTTCATAATATTGTCAACTTCGGTAAGATCTACCATTCTGTTGACGTTCTTACCTTCTGCTCTCCAGGTTCTTTTTACCGTTACAGCACCGGCGATCTTGAAGATCTTCGGAAGAATCCCTTTATTCATGGTTTCTTCTGCTGCGACATAGTAAAAATCGATCTTTGGGTTAAGCAGGTAGATCGGATTTTTGATGGTGTCCAGATATCCATTGTTTACAGCACAGAATGCATGATACATTGCTGCTACATCTGCAAAGTAGGTCTGATGGTTACACACAAAAAGCACGTTGGAATCCGGAAGATCCACAAGGTGTTCTGTACCGGTTATCTTCAGTTTATTAAAGCCGTTGAACCTTCTGTAGGATACAATTCCTAAAATAAAAATGATAAACCTTTTTAAAAAATAAGGTGTTCCGAATGCATCGGTGAAAATATTTTTCTTCGCCATTTCTCTATTAAACACGGTAGTGCAAAGTTACATTTTTTTCAACAACTGGCTAAACTCGCTCAATATCATTGCTGTAGCTCCCCAGATTATATATCCGTTGAAATTAATGACCGGAACTTCATGTCCGGCAGTACTTGGTAGCTCCATCATCTCCGGATTATCCGGAAGACTGAGGAAAGAAGTAATAGGAAATTCTATAGTTTCTACTGCCTCGCTTTGCTGGAGAACGAAAAGAGGGTTCTTTTTAGTATATGAAATATAGGGATATACATAAAAATTACTCGGTGGAACATAAATAGGAGACATTTCTCTGATGACCCTAATATAATGCTTGTCGATTCCTATCTCCTCCGAAGTTTCACGTACTGCGGTTTCTGCAAAGTCCCTGTCCAATTCTTCACGTTTCCCACCGGGTAGCGAGATCTGTCCGCTGTGCCTGTCATGTTCGTTGATGGTTCTCTGAATTAACGGGAAATACCATTCATTGTCTTTTAAATACAAGACAATATTAACCGCTGCAAATTTTGGATTTTTTGCTAATACTTCATCATACGTAAATACAGGACGGGAAGGCGGTGAAAATACACCATGAGCATTGACTCCGGGCAGTTCTACGTTTGTAATTTTCCTCAATAAATCTTTTCCAAAACTTTCCATAGCTCAAATTTAGCAATATATACTGAAGAAAAGAATAGCCATTAACATTAATTAACCATTGATGCAGGGTTGAAAATGTAATGAGTAAAAAATTTGATGATTAAAAAAATTAGAAAAGCCGCAAAATTATTAGATTGAAAAATTAGAGTTATTGTATGTGTTTATGTGGAAATAACGGGTGTAGTGTACCGTATTTTCACGTAACTGAAATACATGATTCAAAGGAAACGGGAAACAGTTACATTCAAAACGGTAAACAGTGATTTTTAAAATTTACACTTTAGCAGTGGTTTTTCATTTTGGTTTAGCATATACCTTTGTCATACTATTAACCAATTAATTTTTATCAAAATGAAAAACTTTATCACAGGTGTATTTACACTAATGGCCATGAGTTTCAGCTTTGCACAATCAAATATTGATGTTACTGCCCAGATTGGAAACTTGAATGTTGCTACTGTTGATCAGACAGGTCTTTTGAACATCAACTCTTTAACTCAGGATGGAAACCGTAACACGGCAGATATCGATCAGGTAGGTATTCTGAATATTAATACTGCTGAAAGTATCGGAAACAGAAACTCAATTGATGTAGACCAAACAGGTCTCGGCAATACAAATGACGTAAGCCAAATGGGAAACAGAAACTCTGCAGTAACCTGGCAGTTTGGTGCATTCAACTCTACAGAACAAACTCAGATCGGAAGAAGAAATGAAACATCTTCTTTACAGTTGGGTATAGGAAACGCAGTGGTACAATACCAGGATGGAAGAAGAAATGATGCTTCTGCTATTCAGTTAGGTAATGGAAATGACGCTTATCAGATTCAGCTTGGAAGAAGAAATGCTGCAAGCGGTCTTCAGGTAGGTAATGACAACCTTTTGGTACAATATCAGGATGGTAATGATAACAGCGCGACAAATGATCAGGTAGGTAATAATAATATCGCTGCTGCAGTTCAGATCGGGGAAGACAATATGGCTCTGGGAGTACAGATTGGAAACAGTAACCAATTGTACCAGATTCAGTTAGGAGATTCCAATACAGCAGTTGATGTTCAAATGGGTAACAATAACTTTACCTGGGTAGCCCAAAGTGGAGATTCTCACATTCATGTAGGAACTCAGATGGGTAACGGAAACTCAATGATAGTCAACCAATCCAATTAATTCAATGTATTATAATCTAGTATAAAAGGAGAAGCTGCGGTTTTCTCCTTTTTTAAGCTTTAAAAAGATAATCATACCCAGAAACCGTGATTTTATATATCTACCTGCTGGGTGTGTTTTTCCAAATACTCTATTCGTGTACCTTTATTAAAAATTAATACCATGTTTAAACTGGGGTGGGGTGCCTTTACACTTTTCGCAGTACTGGGTGTACGGGCACAGCAGATAGACTGGGACAAAGTCAACAGCAGTACAGTTCTCGATCTTATCTCCAGACAGCAGACAGAACAGGGACTTTATGGTTCCCATATTATACAGATCGGAGATCACAATAACGCGGAACTTTCTCTTAATGCTAAAACAAATATTGCTATCCAGCAGCTTGGAGATTATAATACGCTTTATTTTATCAATTCATTTACAGATAAAGAAACCAAAACTGCGGTTACTGCAGAGGGAAATAACAATATCATTGATGTTACCGGAAGCAACAGCGTGTCAGACGGCATGCAGATCCATGTAAAAGGGGACAACAGGACAATTTTCATGAGAAATTATTAAAAACGCAAGTGATGAAACTTTTATATTCCTTGAGTATGTGCACTTTATTTATCTTCCTGTCTGCATTGGTTGATGGGCAGGAAGATAAAAAAGTGAACGCCAGGATAGAAAGCAGCATCCTGGAAAACCAGATAAAGCTGAAAGCTCTTATCACCAATAATACTCCGGTTTACAAAGAATTGAATTACCTGTTGATTTCTATTAAAAAAGGAAAATCCGGAAATCTGTCCAACAACCAGCAGAGCGGAAAATTTTCAATCAATCCTAATGAAGTAAAAGTTTTATCTGAGATCAATGTCAATCTTGAATCTAAAGATGCCCTCAAAGCCTTTCTGTATGTAAGAGATGAAGAAACCCAGAAACTGATCGCTAAAGACAGCCTGGAAATCAACAATGATCTGTTCAAAAAGAAAACAGCCAAAGTGGAAGAAGACGCCGTATTTGAGTTGAAAGGACTTACTATTGACGAGACCAAAACAAAGGTTGGAAAAGACTTTTACGATATTTTTTATCTTCAATACAGCCAAATTCCTGATAAAAGCAGCGGTGCAGTTACCATTTCTGAGCTTCCTCTTCGCGGTACCAGCGGCCAGATCAGCATCCAGATCGATGATAAAGTGATTTACAGTTTTATGACCAATCCAAACGAAGACTATCTGAAAGAACAGCTGGCAGCCAGCTTAAAATATATCAAAGAATTTAATGTAAAGAAAAACCTCATTAAAAATGAATTTATCTACTAAAAACGTCCGCCATGAAAACTTTTATCATTATTTTAATCTTTATTGCGGGTATTTTCTCCGGAAAATCTCAGCAGCTCGTTTATAAGCCCATCAATCCGGCATTCGGAGGTGATACCTTCAATTACCAGTGGCTTTTAAGTTCAGCAAATGCCCAGAATCAATTTGATGAAAAAGATGATTACAGCAGTTTGCTCGATAGCGTTAACTCTCTGGACAGTTTCAGCCAGAGCCTCAACAGGCAGATACTGAGTGAGCTGTCCAGGAAATTGTTTGAAGAGCAGTTCGGGGAAGGTAGCATAAAGCCCGGAAATTATCTTTTCGGTTCGCTTTATCTGCAGATCACTACAACAGCCCAGGGACTTTTGATCAATATTTTGGATACCAGTTCAGGCGATCAGTCCGAGATCGTAATTCCAAAGTAAAAAATAACTAAAAACCAAACTTACCATGAGAACTTACACTTACACCAGAATTTTTTTCTGTACATTCCTCCTGTGCTTAATGCAGGCCTGCAGTTCGATCCTGGGTCTTCCTTCCGATCCCGAAAGATCCACCATGGGAGAGCTCACACCCTCTACTGCAGAATTGAGGAACCTTCCTCTTCCCAAAGAAAAAATCGTAATAGGCGTCTATAAATTCAGAGACCAGACCGGCCAGTATAAACCCTCAGAAAACGGGAATAACTGGAGTACAGCTGTTCCACAGGGGACCACAACCATTCTCATCAAAGCACTTGAGGACAGCCGATGGTTTATCCCAATCGAAAGAGAGAATATTGCCAATCTGTTGAACGAAAGACAGATCATCCGGTCTACAAGACAGGAATACAACAAAGATGTCGATAAAAACAGCCAGGCGCTTCCCCCTCTTCTCTATGCAGGAATTCTTCTTGAAGGTGGGGTGATCTCTTATGACAGCAATGTGATGACAGGGGGCCTCGGAGCCAGATACTTTGGAATAGGCGCTTCTACACAATACCGCCAGGACAGAATCACGATTTATCTGCGTGCCGTTTCAACGCTTAACGGCGAAATTCTCAAAACCGTTTACATTTCCAAAACGATTCTTTCCACTAGCGTCAACGGAAGCTTTTTCAGATATATTGATACAGAAAGACTTCTGGAAGCAGAAGTCGGTCTTACTCAAAACGAACCTGTGCAGCTTGCTGTAACCGAAGCCATCGAGAAAGCCGTAAGGTCTTTGATCATTGAAGGGATCAGGGATAAAATATGGGGGAAAGCATCTGAAAATTTAACAGACTCTCAGGCTCTGATCAATGATTATAATAAAGAGCAGGAAGAAAATACAGGCAGAACAGTAGGCAATAAGTTTCCGGAAAACTACAGACAGAAAATTTCCTTTTTTGCCAATGTGGAAGCACAGAAGATCAAAGATGATTATGTAAATCCTAAAATGAATGTAGGTGGGAAAGTGGGGGTCAAATATTTTATAAGTCCCAACTTCAATATTGAAACCAGTGCCAGCTATTTTACTTTAGAGAATCAAAATATTATTAAAAGAAATTATATAGTTCCTGAGCTCAATCTTGAATTTCTTCTGTTCCCAAAATACAGATTCAGCCCATACGTTTATGGTGGAATGGGAGCTATGTTTTCAAAATATAAACCTGAGTACAAAGGCCAGGTTGGCGGCGGATTGGAATACATGATCGGAAGTAATACCGCGATCCGGGCTTCGTCACAGTATGATATCGGTTTTAAAGATAACTGGGAAGGTTTGGTCAATGGAAAAAGAAAAGATCAGGCACTCCGGTTTGCACTGGGAATCAATTTTTACCTTGGAAACAAATAAAAACATGAACTATGAAAACTTTAATCAAAATACTCAGCATATTCATCCTTATTTTTTGTCTGTTTTCATGTGATGAGGATCTTGTGGAACAGGCTCAGACAGGAGCATTGAAAGGAAAAGTTGTAAAAAGGGGTACCAATGTGCCTATTTCTAATGTGAAAATTTTTACAGCACCAACTACGCAGACGGTTTTCAGCGGCACAGACGGGACATTCGAAATTGCTGCGATGCCGATAGGAAATTACTCTGTAAAAGCAGAACTCTCTGGTTATATCACCAATTTTCAGGGGGTAAACATACAAAATGAGAACCAGGTAGTAACCGTGGTTTTTGAAATGGACGATGATGAATCGCTCAATTCTCCTCCTTCCGCACCGCAGCTCTTAAGTCCGGTAGACAATGCGGTGAACCAGCCTTTAAACGTCGAACTGACGTGGACCGCTACGGATCCAGATACGGCTGATGTTTTAAGATATAGTTTAACAATTAAAAATAACCTAGATACTCATGTGATTCAGGTTAATGATTTGACGGCGACTCATTATTCGCTTTCAAATTTGAAGTTTGGTGTTAGTTACTTCTGGCAGGTGTCTGTTTCGGACGGCATTCACCCGCCAGTTTTAAGTTCTATCAGTAAATTTACGACCAATACGGTTCCGGCCAACCGATACCATTATACACAAAAACAGAACGGTAATTTTGTAATCATGTCGAGCGATGAGCAGGGAAACAGTTTTCCGTTTACTAATTCATCATACAACAGCTGGCGACCGAGAAAAAATAATAATGCCGGACTGATTGCATTTCTGCGCACCGAAGGCGGAAGTACCCATGTTTATACCGCAAACCCTGATGGATCCAATCCTTTTAAGGTGACCACGGTCCCTGCTGCAGGTTTTAATAATTATGAGATGGATTTTGCCTGGAGTACAAACGGTCAGGAGATCCTCTATTCAAATTTCAATAAATTATACAGAATTAATAAAGACGGAAGCGGACTGACTCTGGTCTACACCACTCCGGATGGCAGTATGATCTCTGAATGCGACTGGAGCTATGATGGCAGCAGAATCGCCTTAAAAACGAATGATTACAGCGGTTATAGCACAAAGATTTACATCATTGATATAACGGGAAGTGTTTTGAAAACCATTTTGTCAGGGTCTCTGGGAGCGGCAGGCGGACTGAACTTCTCTGTGGATGGGCAAATGCTTGTATACACCAGAGATATGTCAGGATACCAGGACGGAAGCGGAAATTACCGACAGCTAGATTCCCATATTTTTATCTATAATCTGACCAATGATACGGTTTTTGATATTTCTACGGAGAGCGAAAAGCCGCTGGGAACCAATGATCTTGATCCTAGATTTTCCCCGAATAACGCTCAGGTGATCTTTATGAATACCTCTAATGATAATATTTCGCAGAAAAATGTGATGGTTATTAATCTGAACAGTACAATGACAGATCTTTCGAGAGCTTCTCTTTTCACCAACGGCGAAATGCCGGATTATGAATAGGAGGAGAAAGGAATTTTGAATAGTAAATGGTCAATTGTCAAATGATGATTGATCATTTCCTTGTGTTTGAGTGTTTCAGGGTACGAGATCGTAGAATTTGAGAGTACTAGGGTTTTGGAGTGAATGAGTTCAGCGTTAATTATGATTGTTTTTTATTCTAAGATAGTTGGGGAATTATTGAATCAATAACTTAAAAGTCTCAAATCTCATGTCTGAAATCTGAAATCTGATGTCTAATGTCTAATATCTAAAAATCTTGATTCTTGAACTTAAAAATTCGCCATTCACTTAAGACGCAAAATTCACTGTTGAATTCAATTCCCTTCCAAAAAAGTCCAAACCTTAGGTTTGGACTTTTTTGGAAGGGAATTGAATTAGTTTTCATCAATCAATAATGTGGTTTTCTAAGGCGTATTTTACAATTCCGACGGAATTTTTTGCGTTTAATTTTAAAAGAATTCTTTTGCGGTGGGTTTCTACAGTATTGATGCTTATAAATAGTTTTTCACCAATATCTTTGCTGCTGAAACCATCACATATCAGTTTAAGGATCTCCATTTCCCTGCGTGTCAGTGGTTCTTTGATGTGAGGATTGGGTTTTCCTTCCTCACTGCTGATAAAATTGATCATTCTTTCTTTTGCATTGTCGCAGATGTAGATCTCATTCAAAAGCAACACATTGATAGATTTCAGAAATTCATCGTATCTGCTGTTTTTGTCAAGATAGCTTTTTATGCCTTTGTTAAAGAGCTTTCGGATCTCAGTCATATCATAACTATTGCCTATGACAATAATTTTGATTTTTTTGTTGGTGGAGGTAATGTCTTCTACGAGTCTGAAAATATCTGTAAGCATAAGCATATTGGAGCTTATGACCAGAATTTCCGGGGGATCTTCTTTTAATTGTTCAAATAAGGTTTCATAAGAATTACAAATGTCAATCGTGTTAAAAATTTTGCTCTGTGAGAGCAATTTTGATAAACCTTCTGTGTACAGCAGTGGTTCATCAAAAATGGTTAATCTTGGTTTCATCATGGTTAGTTTTGTTTATATAAAAATATAAAAAAAAACTTTACATTTTACGTAATAATAACAAATAATTGTAATTTTTTACATAATAAATGATTGTAAAATTGAAATTTTATTGATTATTTGATAAATAAATCTCTTTATGTGGAGTTTTAAATTGAAATTTTAGAGTTATCATAGTTAAAACCCAGTATCAAAAGGACTTTTATGGGATTATATCTGTAATGAAAATTATTTAACTGCCACAGTAGGGATATGTTTTATTGGAAAATTCACCGATCGGGCAATAAAACAAAATTGGCTGGCCTTATGATGAAGTTCTTTTGCTTTATTAATCATTGATTCTTCGGTAACAGTAACTGCAGGATGTAGAGTAACCGATGTGAAATGCCCGCTTCCGTCAGTGGTTTCCGTCATAATTCCCGTAGCTTCGTCTGTATAATCGGTGACAATGATTCCTTCTTCAGAACAAAAATGAAGATACCAGAGCATATGACAGGAAGAAAGCGAGGAAAGGAACATGTCTTCAGGATTGTGCCTGGTTTTATCTCCACGAAAGGCGGGGTCAGAAGAACCCTCAATAACCGCTTTATTTTCAATATTGACAGTGTGGCTCCTTTCGTAGGTTCTATAGCTGCTGGTGCCTGTGCCTTTGTTTCCTGTCCAGTGGATTGTTGCTTTATAGTGGTGTTCTTTACTCATTGTAGAAAGATCATTTTATTGTAAAAGGTATTTTATAAATTTTACTTAAACCGTTTTCACCTTCGTTAATATATTCCTGAAAATCGGATAGAGTTGTGAATTTTTTTGGAGATACATTATTTCTTTTGCTGGTAAAGTATAAAATCTGGTTTTTTTCATCATAAAAAGGGCAGTATTCCATGAACTTGGTATTGATGGGAACCCCCAAATTCTCTGCTTTCTGCCATTTTCCATCAGAGCCTTTTTGGGAAATGTAAAGATCCCCGCTTCCCTGTCCGCCTTTTTCATTATATTTTGTGAAAAGTATAAAATTTTCCTTTTTAGAAATAAAAGCATTGAATTCATATCCATTACTATTGATGTTTTCATCCAGTATTTTCGGATCAGAATATTTGTTGCTTTCCCATTTACAGAAATAAATATCATCTTTCCCCATGCCTGTAGGTGATTCCATGGTGAAATATAAATTTTTATTATCGGAGAGCGTAGGGAAGAACTCATTCAGGACAGAATTGACAGGCTTACCGATATTGATAGGGTCAGACCATTCTGAACTTTTATTTTTCCTTTCCACATACCATATATCAAAATCTTTTTTTTCTGCTTTTGTTCTGTCTAAAGGACGATCAGAAGCAAAATATAATCGGGTTCCACTATCAGCTAAAAAAGGTTCCAGATAAGAGTATTCATTATTGAAAGGTAATAATTGAGGCTCAGACCAATTGTTTTTTTCTTTTTTGATATAGGCAATTTGGGAAATTTCCTGATTAGGACTTTGTATGGTGAAAAAAGCCTCATTTCCATCTCCGGAAACTGAAAAATCCCTTACATTGAGAAATTGGTTGAGCTTTTTATCAAAGAGTTTTATTGGATTTGAATCCTGAGCATGAAACAAATTGATGACAAGAAGGAATAGAGTTGTAAATATATTTTTCATCTTTAGAAATCAATAGTCTAATTTAATTAAATAATCCAATTGTTTATAATAATTGTATAAAGCTCTAATTGATTGTTTTCTAGTAATCTGAACATTTAATTATGGGGATTGGATTCCTAAGAAAGACAAAGTTTTGTAATATAAAAAACCTCCAGACAAGCTAGAGGTTTAGAATTTTGTGTTAGTTAGAATATCCTATCAATTCTTCTTTTTTCGAATTGTAAATCTTGTATTCTAAATATTTGAAAGAATCCCGTGGAATAATGGTTACCCATTTTTTATACTTTATAAACCATTTCATCTGGATGCTTTTGATGCCTTTTGTAAGGTAAGCTTCCACGAAAGGATGTACATGCAGATAAAGTTTTCCTTTATCCTTCTGTATGATATTTCTTATGGTTTCTTCCAGTCTTTCCACAACAACAATCGGAGCTGTGATTTCTCCATCTTTGTTCGGGTTTTCTTCTTTGGTTTCGATCTGTTTTTCCGGGCGGTTTCTTTGTCTTGTGATCTGGATCAATCCAAATTTGCTCGGGGGAAGAATTTTGTGGCGTGCTTTGTCACGTTTCATTTCTTCTTTCAAATGTTCAAACAAATCTCTTCTGTGGTCGGGGTTTTGCATGTCGATAAAATCAATAACGATAATGCCACCCATATCACGAAGACGCAATTGTCTTGCGATTTCTGTTGCTGCCATTTTGTTCACGTTCATAGCGTGTTCTTTATTGGCTGAATTTCCGGTTGTGATGTTATTTCCGGAATTAACGTCGATCACATGAAGTGCTTCTGTGTGTTCAATGACGAGGTAAGCTCCTTTTGAACTTGGAATATTAACGTGTTTTCCAAAACTCTGTTTGAGCTGTTTTTCAACGTTATAATATTCCAGAAGAGGAATGTGGGAATTATAAAACTGGACAATATTCTTTTTTTCCGGGGCTATGACTTCCACGTAGTTAGTCATTTCCTCTACCATTTGTTCATCATCACAGATGATGCTTACAAAATCCTGGTTGAAATTGTCCCTTAAAATAGCGGAAGCTTTGTCTTCTTCACTTAAAACTCTGGCGGGCACCTTACTTTTCTGAATGTTTCTAAAAGTGCTTTCCCATTTCTGGATCAGCTGATTCATATCATTATGAAGGTCTGCCACTTTTTTTCCTTCCGCAACTGTTCTTATGATCACTCCGAAACCTTCAGGCTTGATGCTGTCGATAAGGGTTTTCAGTCTTTCTTTTTCCTCAGTAGTTCTGATTTTTTTAGAAATGGAAACTTTGTTGTCGAAAGGGATGAGAACCAGAAAACGGCCGGTCAGAGAAACCTGGGTAGAGATCCTGGGACCTTTTGTGGAAATGGGTTCTTTGGTGATCTGAAGCAGAACGAGATCGTCTTTTACAATGACTTTCTCTACGGTTCCGTTTTTGTCTATTTCGGGTTGTATCTCGAAATTTTTTAAGCTTGAAGCGCTCTGTTTTTTAGAAATAGTATCTTTTAAAAACTTTTTGTACGTAAGATACTGAGGTCCCAAATCCTGATAATGCAGGAATGCATCCTTATCGTATCCTATATTTACGAATGCGGCATTCAGATTGGGTGCCAGTTTTTTTACTCTTCCTACAAACAGATCTCCAACTATAAATTCGCTTTTGTCCTCTTGTTCATGAAGTTCACATAGTCTTCCGTCTTCCAGTAGTGCAATCTTTGTAAGATCATCTTCATGCGAAACTATTAGTTCTTTCTTCATTTTGTTATAAGATAAAAATTATTAAGATTATAGGGAATTGGCGTATTTTTTAGCAAATAAATAATATTAAATATAAGAATTTAGAATGAAATTGCTCTATTTTTTTAAAAATATCTGCAAGAGCCGCTATTTTTCCCTGAAATCTTATGGTTGCAAACAAAAATATAGTCAGTGATCTTTAAAAAATTAAAACCACCAACTATATTATTATATTGTAAATCTCGAGAAAAAGAGATTATTTTTTCTTATGTCTGTTCGCTCTTCTTCTTTTCTTTCTCTTGTGAGTTGCAACCTTGTGTCTTTTTCTTTTCTTTCCGCTTGGCATAATTTTAAATTTTTTAGTAACTAGTTAATATTCAGTTAATGTTTTATTTTACTGCGACTTTAGTTTTTACTTTCTCTACAAAAGATTTTGAAGGTTTGAAAGCAGGAATGTTATGAGCAGGAATCTCAATTGCAGTGTTCTTAGAAATATTTCTTCCTGTTTTAGCAGCTCTTGTTTTAATGATAAAAGATCCAAAACCTCTCAGATAAACGTTATCCCCATTATACATAGAAGTCCTGATCTCCTGCATAAAAGCTTCTACAACTTTCTGTGTTTCATTCTTTTCTGTTCCCAACTTATTTGAGATGGTGTTTACCAATTCTGCCTTTGTCATTTCCTTTTTTAATTTTAAATTTTAGGTGTGCAAATTTAGTTAAAAAAATTGAATACTAGCAAATTAGTGGTAAATTATTTTTGTTTAAAGAGTTAGAGTTTTCATGTTTAGCCTATATTAATATTACATTAAATCTGCCTACATGCTGGAATTGTAGTAGCCATTCTCTACACAGAAACGGATAAGATGCAGTTTTGTCTTAAGTCCAAGCTTTTCCGTAAGACGATTGATATAGGTGTCAATCGTACGTGTGCTCAGATTCAGCTTTTCTGCAATTTCCTTGTTGCTATAGCCTTCATAGCAGAATTTCATCAGCTGAATTTCGGTAGGAGAGAGCTCTTCCTGGCCTTTTTTCTGCCGTTCCATGTAGTTCTGCACTGCCAGTGGCTGCTGTTCCCATTCTTTAGAATACTGTTCGTAATCGAAGCCTTCAGAAGCAATGCTGCCTTTGATAATATCTTTGATGATATTGCTCTTTTTCTGGCAGTAATAGATGTTGGGGATTTTAGAAAGGATCTCAGCCATATCTTCCTGGTAGGTATTGGAATAAGTGACAATGGGAGTTTCCTCGTTGTTTTTCCGGATGTATTTGATGGCTTCTATACCGCTGAGTACCGGCATAAAGAGTTCTATGATAAATACATCTTCCTGTCTCCTGTAAATCCTGTTCACAAGCTCATGCCCGTTGTTACAGTCATTCAGAAGCATATAGAAGGGATTTTCCATAAGCGTTTTGATCATGATCTTCTTAAAGTAGAAATCACTGTCTGCTATGGAAAACCGGACTGTATTTGATAATAGTTTACTCACTTTTAATATCGATTTGGTGTAAGATATTTAAAATTCAGAGGCCTAAATTAAGAAAAACTTATGAAAGTTGAAATTAAACTTAGGTTAAATGGGGTTTTCACGAAATTTCCTTGGGGAAAATACGTATTGTACATAAATTTTTTTTTTTATATTTTCACAGGCCAAACAAATCGCAAAAATATGTCTACTACCAGGGAAAAAAAATTAAACAAATCTGACGTCAGAATAGGCATTTGGAAGTTTATTCTATCTTTCGCCGTTCTCTCTGTGGTGTCTTTTACGTGTTTATTTCTCTTTTTTAAGAGTTATAGCATACAAAGAGAAGGAATTACCAAAGAAGCACAAGACTACAAAGATCTTATGGTCCGCAGTGATCTTATGAAGGATCATGTAGAGAAAATCTATGAACTGATGAATCAGCTTACTATCGATAAAGTACAAAATGGTACTTTTCTCCGAACCAAAATTATGGATGATGTAGCTGATGTAAAACTCCTTATAAAAGGAGACAGTACGAGCAATTTCAAGCATTATGCTGTTCTGATGAAACAGATAGAGCCTATGCTGAAGTTGAAGGATGATATTTTAGAGGTAGAATACAACAAGAGAATCGTCCGTAGAGATCTTGAAGAATGTATGGAAAAGGTAGACAGAGCAAACAACCAACTTAAGAAAGATCCCACAAGAAATTTCACAGGAGGTAAAAGAAGATAATAAAAAAAGAAAACATATGCAGGGACATATTACATTATCCAAAAAAGAAAGGCATTATCAGTTTCTTTATTTAATACTGATGCTTGTAGCAGCCATGATATTCCTTGGAATCATTTTTCTAAAGGGATTTGAGTCTCCATTTTCAGATGAAGATGTAAGAGGAATACAGAGTCTTCAACATAAAACAGAATTTGAAAGCCACCAAAAAATCTTGCAGCCTGAAATGGACAGTGCCTATCTCAGAATCAGCAAAATCACAGATAAAGCTCCGGAACCTTTTGTAGAAAATAATATTTTTAATGGGATTAATGGCCTGGCGAGCTATTTTCATAGTACCGATGTGGTGGATATCCGTAAAGATGCCTATCCGCAGATCGCCAAATTCTATAAAATGTATTTTGAAGACAAAAAAGTTATTTCTACGACCGCAGAAGATATTAAAAAATTCAATCAACAGTTGGAAGACTGCAGAATTGGTTTTAAGAGTACACAGGACCGCCTGTATGAGAGGAACAATGCAATGAGAGAAAGGACCCAGTAACCAAAGAAATAAACATTCAGGGAATAAACACATCACAATCACTTAACTATGAATTATTTTCAAAAAAACAAAAAGAACATTATTATTGGTGTTATCGCAACGCTGCTTATAGCGGCCCTCGTTGCGTTATGGCTGCAGAAAAAGGTCATTCATTCTGCCGATGATATTGTGGGAGTCGTCTCTCCGTCTTCGATATCTGTGGGAGATACACTTATATTCGAGGACATGACCCAGTTCGCAAAAACCAGAAGATGGAATTTTGGCGACGGGAAAACTTCTGACCAAAGCAGAGGAATTCACTTTTACAGTAAACCGGGATATTATGCCGTAAGTCTGATCATTGATAACAAGTATACCAAGACTTTTCCTGTAATGGTTTCGGCCAGATATGTGAAGCCGAAAGACAGCGCTAAAATTGCTACAACCATAGAGGCTCCGGCACAGGCTATGCAGAATGAAAATGTACAGTTTCGTGCCATTTCAGAAGCCACTCAGTTTGCATGGGAGTTTGGCGAAACGGGAAATACGGATTCCAAAGAGAAGATGGCCATCTACTCCTTTAAAAAACCGGGCGATTACCGTGTAAAATTACTTACCGATGAAAAAGAGGAGCCTACTTATCACATGATTAAAATTCTTCCGGCCTACAACTCTCTGGAGCAGGATGAAGTACCGATAGAAGATTCCTACAAAAAGGTGGATGACGACTTCAAATACCACTTACAACAGATTGCGAACGGAAACAGTTTTAATATGCATTACAACTACCTGTTGAATAAGTATCTGTGTAACAACGAAAATACGGTAGTAAAAGTGAGCGACAGTAAGGCTAATAACTTTTACATGTATTGCGCAGGACTTCAGTTTGACAAAAATATTGTGATCCAGAGCGTAAAAGTGAACTTAGACGACAAACAGAACTGTGTGACGAAAGTCGATATCAACCAAAGCAAATAATACAATCCGGTATTCCGGACCCACCAATCATAAAAATAAAATAGGATGAAAAATAAATTTCCTCTAGCAGCATATTATATCGGATTATCAGTATTAATAACGAGCTGTCAGGTGAAGCTGCCTTCTAAAAGAACTCCTGAGCCGTCACAGTACGGGCAGGTAGACAACTCACCGGTAGTGAACGGATACCCTAAAAAATCAGTTCCGTGGATCGTGATTTCAGATAGGTCAAGAAATACGGCCTATCTTGATAAAAGTGACGAGAAGTCTTACAAAGAAGTTAAATTTCTTGAACCTTTAATGGTTCTGAAACATAGAGACGGAATGGTAAAAGTAGCGGAGTATATTCCGGATGCTTTAATGAAAAAAGTTTCTTCAAAATCCATTAAAACCTATGGCTGGATCCCTGAAACGGATCTTCTTCTATGGAACAATTCTTTAAAAAGCGAAAAAACAGGGTATCCTGTAAGAGTAGCTGTAGTTCCGAATAACAGCGAAGTCATAAGAAGTGCTGAGAGATACTATAAAAATGACTCTATTATGGTGTTCAATTCACCAAGCCTTATAGAAACGGCCAATGTCAAAATTCCTAACGGGCAGATGGTATACGTCTATAAGCAGGCGGAAAATAATAAGCGGTTTTTAGTAGGTAAAAAACCTTCCGTTGATATAGACAGCATCAGTACGAATCTTTACGGATGGGTCAACGCAAACGTAATCTCCGCATGGGGTGAACGTTCTGCCGTGAAAATTAATAATAATACAAAAATAACCGATTCTTCTTTGGGGATACATGAAGGATATCCGGGTGCAGCAGATTCAGATAGCAGAACCGCAATTCTTCTTACGGACACGCATAAAAGAACCCCTCTTGAGAATATTTATCCGGTAAGTTTAGCGCTAAATGAAGCCCCGACACCTGATTCTAAAACAAAGTATTTTACCAATGTTTTAGATTACAGTAAAAACTATATATTTAATGTTCTGGGCGAAAAGATTATTTTTGATCGCTACAGAGAGATCACAGAAAGAGATAAGAATATTAATATTGTTTTTGCCCTGGATGTAAGTGCTCCCAATGCACCTTACGCTCCCATTGTAAAATCTCTTCTTCAGGATCTGCAGCTTAGATTTGAAAAACCTTCTTATTTCAGTGGCGTAAAATACGGTGTGGTTCTGTATAAAAACAATCCATGCGGAGAAAATGTTCTGGTTTCAAACTTAAGCCCGGATTACAGCAAAATCACCACATTCATTACTGAAAAGACGAATGAAATGAACTGTACAAGCAACAGCGGGTATCAGCCTGTAGGGGAGGCTCTTACTGCCGCCGGAAACCTTCTCTCCAATGTTCCGGATGAAACCAATATTGTAGTGACTGTAGGTACTTCAGCCAACCAGAGCGGAAATATGTACAGCGTGATCAGTTCTCTTACACAGGCACAGGCCCGATTGATCATGTTCCAGACCAGCGCAAGATCATCTGACACGTATAATGATTTTGTATTGATGGCTGAAAATGTAGTGACCAATACAGCGAAAAATATTGCTGAACTTAAAAAAGAGAAGATCATTAATCAAAGTGATGTTCTTACTAAAAATAACTTCAGCCTTATTGAGGGCGATGCTGGGTTCTTCTCATTGGATTATCCAAAACAGAGTATGTCTCAGGGATTTGTTATTTTCCCTAAAAAAGGGGATATTGCAACGCCGGGCTACCTAAAAAAATCAGTAGACAGCCTTATTGCACAGGTTACTTTAGATAACCAAACGATTGACAAGTCGCTTAATGAATATTTCCACTCTTCTGTTGGAGCAGGAAGAACAGATGTAGATCTGAAATATAAATATCTGTTCCCGGGTCTTACCAATCCGGTTTCCGCAGGAATTGCAGCACAGCTGATCAACTATGGAAATCCATTCCTGGTAAAAGGATATATCCCGAAAGATTTAAAAGACATTAAACCGAGCATAGAAAAAGGAATCCTTATTTCTGAAACGGAATATGATAACTTAAAGAACTTCTACACGGAAGTTTATCTTAAGACTGGACCTGAAAAAGCAGATTTTAGTCAATCAAGAGCGATTAAAGAATATATCAAGCTCCTGAAAAAATATAATCCTACTTTAACATTCCTGGATAAGTCTGAACTGTACGAAAAACCAATGTCTTATGCCGTTGGATTAAGTACCGGTTTCGACAACTCTGAAGAGGAACTGATGTCTAAATACAAGCTGAAAGGCTGGAAAAAGCCGAAGATTGTTCTAAAGGAAAGGGTTAGAAAGTATTTCAAGGACTATAAAGAATTAGCCGACAGAATGCTTTCCCACAGAAATGATCCTGCAGTGAAAATTCAGCAGAACGGACAAACCTTCTACTGGCTTAATGAATATTTTATGCCAACCACTCAGACTGTTGAGGCACCGGAATACACCCAACATTAATCATTAATTTTATCATATGAAAAGCAGGAGTACAACTTCTGCTTTTTTTATTGATGGGAAATCTGAGACTAAGACTAAGACTAAAACTAAAACTAAGACTGAGACTGAGACAATGTGAGATTTAAACAATTTTGTAACCGAAATTCTTAAACATTAAACCTTATCAACCTTCAAACTTTCTCATTCGGATCCGTTTTTAGCATCCCAAAATAGAGTCTATTTCTCATATGAGTGTAAAATCTCTTACTATTTCTATATATCAGGATAATTGCAAAGCCTCTGCTAATGATCTCTGAGGGGGATTTTTAAATCCAAAGTCGTAGAACTACTACAAATTTTGAAATTTATATCCAAATGTTTTCAGAATAGAAATAAGCGCTTTATATTTGTTAAACAATCACCACATCACAAAATATTAATAACGGTTAAAGTTTACCATCATGGCGGGAAATTCAAGAGGAATCTTAAAATTCAATGGCGGAGGAGGACAGAAATTACTGAAACTGAAATACAGTGTATCCAGATCTACAGATGTTTCGGGACGTGTAGCATCAGATCCGTCTAATGCACTGATCAAAATTACAGTTGAAGCTACTGAAAAATCCGATATTTTGGAAAGTTTACTGAACGGAAAATATAAGCCGACAACAGGAGAAGTTACTTTCAACAAATCCCACGAAGAAGGAACATTGATCACTTTAAAATGGGAAAATGGATATGTAATCCAACATCAGGTAAGTTTCGACGCAGTAGACGAGAACAGTATGCTGATCAGTTTTGTAATAAGCGCAGAAACAATTGACTATGGCAACTCCAAATACACCGGATTTTGGCCATCTAACTAAGACACACTTTACACATCAACATTCATAAAAAAAGATCGTCCCTTAAAGACGGTCTTTTTTGCCTAAAATGTCATAAATAGTGTTTTTATGATGAAAAGAAGAAAAGAGTGATTTGTGGACATAATATTAAAAATATACAAGGTAAAATAAAACACATCAAAAAAACTTATTACTTCTCTAATCAAAGAATTAACTATCTTTAACCCTACATACATTCTACATAAAAAAGATATATTTGTAAGGATGTATTTTTTGACAGATAACACCAAATAATCTGATACAACAATAAAGAACACAGACATATTAATATTAGAAAAATTATAAATGGGAGTACTAGTAACCAACGAAACAGTAAAACAGCTATTTCATATTGCTCAGTCGATAGCGAAGGAAAATTATAATGCAACCTACGGCGGACCACATATTTTACAGGCCTTAATGCATAAAGATATCGGTCTTAATGAATTTCTGAAAAGCATAGATAAAGATCCCGGCTACTTTTATGAGTGGGCAGATGTCCGCATTGAAGATTACCCAAAGACAGCCCATCTTCCCGATGAGGTGCGTCAGGATGAGGCAGTAGACACTCTTGTTGAAGAAGCAGACGATATCCGCTTAAAATTAGGGCTGGATGAGATTACACCTATTTGTATCCTTACCGCTATTGTAAAACCTCAGGTTGTTTTTTCACTGCAACAGCTGAAATCACTTCCCTTGAGAGAACATGAAATTTTCAATTTATATAGAAAAGATACCCCTTTTGCCGTATCTGAAGACGGTGATTTTTCTTCACTTTTTTCAAACGGATCAGATTTTACAGATTCGTCATTTCCTTCCATTAAAAGCTATTGTGTAGACAGAACTGCACAGGCTAGAAAAGGAGACCTGGAAAATATTATTGGTAGAGATAAAGAACTCAGAATGCTTGTTGAAATTCTTTGCCGAAGAAGTAAACCCAATGTGATTATTATTGGTGAGCCAGGCGTAGGAAAAACAGCTTTGGTAGAAGGCTTTGCTACTGAAATTACCAAAGGAAATGTGCCTGAAATGCTTAAAAATGCCACTCTTCTCGAACTGGACACGGGCGCATTATTAGCAGGAACTTCTTATAAAGGTGAAATTGAAGACCGTCTGAAAAAAGTTATCAATGAATGTAAGAAAATTGAAAAAGCAGTTCTTTTCATTGATGAAATTCATACCCTTTTAGATCCAAAAGGAAGTATAGGAAACGTGGCGAATCTCCTTAAGCCGGAACTGGCAAGGGGCGAAATTACCGTAATCGGAGCGACAACCCAGGAAGAATACAGAAAAATCATTGAACCTGAACAGGCTTTCAACCGTCGTTTTGAAGTATTGACTGTCAATGAGCCCGATGAGCAGACTTGCGTAAAAATGATTGACGTTCTTCTTGATGGCTATAAAAAACACCACGGCATCGAAGTAGAAAAAACATCTATTCCCGAATGTGTACGTCTGGCCAAAAGATATGCAAAAGGTAAAAAGTTACCTGATGCTGCAATTGACCTGTTAGACCGGACTATGGCTGCCATTAAAATGCTGGACGAACTTTCAGAAAAAGAACTGGCAAGCTGGAAAGAAACCTACGAAACAATTTTAAAGGAAGAATATATAGACGCCAAAGATCAGGCGAATGAGCTGATCTGGAACTATAATCTTCTGAGAGATAAAATAAGTCCAATTCTTTGGGGATCATTAAGTGAGCAACCGACTATCGACAACTCCATGCCTGTTGACCAGATCCATAAAATCATTGATGACACTTATGCAGAGCTTTTACAGCATGCCGCCAAAAAAAGAGAAAAAGTAGACCGTCTGGAGCTGGCAGCAGTGATGGCGGCAAAAACAAATATCCCGATCGGAAAAATTCAGGCTCAGGAAAAAGAAAAACTTCTGAATATGGAATCCCTTTTATTGAACAGAGTTGTAGGGCAGGACCACGCCTTAAAAATTCTGTCGGATGCCATTGTTGAAAACCGAAGCGGACTTAACAAACCAGGACAGCCTATCGGATCATTCTTTCTTCTGGGACCTACGGGAACAGGGAAAACCGAGCTGGCAAAATCTATGGCAGAATTGCTTTTCAACGATGAGAAAGCGATGGTTCGTTTCGATATGTCCGAATTTAAAGAAGAACATTCAGCAGCATTACTGTATGGAGCGCCTCCTGGATATGTAGGGTATGAAGAAGGAGGAATGCTGGTCAATAAAATCAGACAGCAACCTTATACCGTTGTTTTATTTGATGAAATTGAAAAAGCCCACCATTCCGTTTTTGATGTATTCTTACAGATCATGGATGAAGGAAAAGTTCATGATAAACTTGGAAAAGAGGGAGATTTCAGCAATGCAATCATATTATTTACTTCAAATATAGGAAGTGAAGAGATTGTAAAACAGTTTGAAGAAGGAAAAGTTCCGGAATCATCCTCACTGATGCAGATCATGTCCAATTCAGGAAGATTCAGACCGGAGTTTTTAGCAAGGATTACAGAGATCATTCCTTTCGCACCGATTACGGAATCTATTGCGGAAAGGATTTTCAATATCCAGCTGAAATCACTTCATACCTCACTTACAAGATTGGGGATGAGTTTAAAGATCACAGACGAAGCGGTGAAAAATCTTGCCCTGGGAGGATTCAGCAGCAAATACGGAGCAAGACAGATCTCGGGAGTGATTCGTGCTCAGCTGGCAAGACCGATCTCCAAAATGATCGTGAGAGAAGAAGTGAAATCCGGGCAGACCCTTCACGTAGACTGGAACAGCGAGGAAGAAAAAATAAGCTGGAAGGTAGATTAACCATAAAACAAAGAAATCTGGTAAGTCCCAAAGCAAATTTGCCTGTAGACTTATCAGCTTCCTTTGATCATAAACATAAAGAATTAAAATGAAAACAATATTCAGAAATATCTTTACAGGATTGATGTTGGCCGGAAGTTTTGTAATGGTAAACGGACAATTTCTTGCTGCCTCCGATACGTCGGAAAACAGTGTGAAAAAATACAATGACATTATAAATGCCAATAAGGAGATCGTTGAATTCATCGAATATTCTTTGGTACAGAAAGGCCTGCCTAAACATTTAAGAAATCTGGCCCTCATTGAGTCGCATTTTAACAGAAATATTACCTCAGGAGCGGGAGCCGTAGGAATATGGCAGTTCATGACTGCACATGCCAACCAATACGGCCTTACAGAGCAGAACCGGACGGACGTATATAAAAGTACCAAGACCGCAGTAGTTTCGCTGGCTAATCTCTACAGAAAGTACGGTGACTGGATTACGGTCGTAGCAGCTTATAACTGTGGTGAAGGAAATATTGCCAAAGCCATGGAGTCCGCAGGCTCCACACAGTATCATATATTTTCCAAATACCTTCCGGGAGAAACCATTAACCATGTGAAAAAATACCTTAATGCATGCTACGCAACGGGTGAGCTGCAAAGTGTTTTGAGTAACTATAATTCTTCAAGGCTTAATAAAGTTTTCTTTACTGAAGGAGGCAGCGGTAGAAATGCAGAGGTATCTCTTCAGGAAACAGAGATTAATGCGGGATTTAATCTAGGCATTATCGCAGATGAATTGAAAGTACAGGTGAATGAGATCCTGGCCTGGAACCCGGGAATAGAAGATGAGCTGCAAAAGAAAGGCGAGAGCCCTCTTTATCTTCCAACGGATCTTATGCCTGACTTTCTTTTAAGGAAGAATAAAATTCTTTTACGTTCCATAAAAGAAGGTAACCGTGTACAGCAGTAAACCTGAACAAGCATAAAAAAACTTATAGCCGTACTTTTGTGACGGCTTTTTTTATAGCATCACAGGCTTTAAGAGTATCATAAATTTGTCCTGAAAACCCCTTATATATCTCTATTAAGTGTAAAATTTAGGTTTAAATGGGGCTTTTTTAAGAGTTTTAATTTATTTAAATTCAATTATTTACGTGAGTTCATTAAATCTATGATCGTAGAATTACGACATCAAATCGTAGAATTACTACAAATTTTCAGATTTATATCAAAAAGCTTTTTTATCAAAACACGACGTTATATATTTGCTATGTAATCAATCACCAAATCACAAAATATTAACAATTAAAATTTACAAATCATGGCAGCAAATTCAAGAGGAATCTTAAAATTCAACAACGGAGGAGAGCAAAAATTATTAAAGCTTAATTACAGTGTATCAAGATCTACGGACGTTTCAGGACGTGTAGCATCAGATCCTTCTAACGCTCTTATCAAAGTAACAGTAGAAGCTACTGAAAAGTCTGACATCCTTGAAAGTTTATTGAACGGAAAGTATAAGCCTACTGTAGGAGAAGTTACTTTCAACAAATCTCACGAAGAAGGTACATTAACTACTTTGAAGTGGGAAAACGGATATGTAATTCAGCACGAAGTAGATTTCGACGCTGTAGATGAAAACAGTATGCTGATCAGCTTTGTCATTAGCGCAGAAGTGATTACTCTGGGTAACTCTGAGTATCGTGGAATGTGGCCTTCAGACGGAAAATAATCTGAACAATCATCTTAGTAAAAATAAATTGGTGCAGAATAGTGTATTCGGAAGAATATACTATTCTGTTTTTTGTCATTTTCAGACAAGAATAACCCTGAAAACTGATTCTGTCGAAGTTCTTATCCAACTGTTATTAAGAACGGAGAGTTAGCTGCAAATCGCTGTAAGCATCGTGGAGCTATCTAAATTTACTATATAATCTAAGCAAAAAAACACACATTATGTTTAAGGATGATCGGTCGATAAAAATGCAAAGCCCTAAAGGCAGTATAAAAAATATAGCGGACTCACAACAGCTGAACAATGCTGAAGATATTGCAGTACAAAAAGTAAATGACAAACTTCAGAAAGCAGATGAAGCCGTTAAAAAGTCAGCAAAAAAGGCTCAGGAAATCTATTCCGGTGCCACACAGAATTCTAAAATGTTCATGAACCAAACCTTGGTTCCTAATAATCCTTCCATTACCGAAAGCAAGGTATGGGCAAAACAGCCCACCTCCAAAATACACAATGCCGCGGCCATTCCTGAAAGCTTAATTGCGGGGATAAACCGGGTTGTTAAGCTTGATATTGTGATAGAAGGACAAATAATCAAACATTTTAAGCATTTTAAACTTTCTCAGAGTGCCTCAAAACACCATGAATTCAGTTTGACACTCGCCCATGATACTTTGGGAGGGGCAGAAAATCATAATCTACAGGAGGCACAGAATTTTTTAGGAAAAAGAATTACGGTCGTATTTAAATATAAAGATATTGAACAGGGACCTGAGCGTAATTTTGTGGGAGTTATTACAGAAGTAGGCTTCAGCCAGGAAAAAGGAAATCTTGGAAACATCATTCTTACAGGCTTCAGTCCGACAGTTCTGTTGGATGCAGCGCCACATATCCAGAGTTTCGGAGGCGGACAGGAAGTGAGTCTGAATAGTATTGCCGATCATGTGATAAGAGAAGGCCTTGGACAGAATAAATTTGATTTCAGGGTAGATGCACAGTATGGAAATGTTCCGTACAGTTCTCAATATGAAGAAACCCATTATAATTATCTGGCCAGAGTTGCCGAAGCATATGGTGAGCAGTTTTATTATGATGGTGAAGTCCTGCATTTCGGGAAACTTCCTCCACAGGAAAAACCGGTCATGCTTACTTATGGGAGCAGCGTAAGTGATATTGCCATCAAAATGAAAGCCCAGCATGTAAGTCCGAGTTTTTATGGCTATAATAGCAGTAAAAATGAAAAACTGACCACCGGAAGCTCAAAGATCAGTCATACTTCAGATATTGCCAAACGTGCCTATGAAATATCAGAAAGGACGTTTAATACCCCTTCTTTAAGAGTTGCCCCTATCAAGGCCACATCCTTTATGGATATTGATGCCTCTCAGAAAGGAACAGCGGGAAGTAAAGCATCGGAGGTTTTTATTACTTCAGGAACTACAACGGTTCCGTTCTTATATCCGGGATGTACCGCAGATATTGAAATGCGTAAAGCAGATACCAGTGATACGGCCTATTTTACCAAATTAATGATCATCGGGGTTACCCATGAAGTAGATGCAAGAGGTTACTATGACGGAACTTTTGAAGCCATTGCAGCGGATACGGGATTCATTCCCCGTCCGGAATTTGAAACCCCGAAAGCAGAACCTCAATTTGCCAAAGTAACTTCCAATACAGATCCTTTAAACCAGGGAAGAGTAAAAGTGCAGTTTGACTGGCAGGCAGGACAGGATACTACAGAATTTATCCGCGTGATGTCTCCTGACGCCGGAAGCAGTGATAAAGTAAACAAAAACCGCGGTTTTATGTCTGTTCCTGAAGTAGGGGATCAGATCATCGTCAATTTTGTTCATCAGCATCCCGACCGTCCTTTCGTGATGGGTGGAATGTTTCATGGAAGTATTGGCGCTGGAGGAGGAGCAGGGAATAATGTGATGAGTTTTAGCGGAAGAAGCGGAGCAGAATTAAAATATGATAATGGAGCCGGCTCTATGAATCTGAAAGATCAGGGAGGAGCTAATATGTTTTTTGACGGAGCTGGAAATGCTGAAACCAATGCCAATAATAATAAGACAGTAAATGTTGGAAAAAATAATACAGTAAATGCAGGAACAAAGCATTGTACAGATGTAGGTAAAGGCCAAAGTATTCTTACCATGGGGAAGGACGGTGTAATTGATTTGAGTGGAGCACAAAAGGTTACTTTAAAAGTTGGTGAGAGTTATATTGAAATTACAGGTTCTTCTATTACGGTAAAATCAGCAACTGTAAATATAGAAGGTACTTCTACAACTAATGTTGGTAAAGCAGCCGGAAGTCCGGGAATGGTTGTTAATAGTAATGTGACAATAACGGGAGGAAAAGTAGATATAAATTAAGCAAAGAAATGGAGTATATAAAGTATGCCGTTCAGAAAGGGGATACATTGTTTTCTATAGCGCAAAAACAAGAAATTACTATTGAGGATTTGAAAAGTTTTCATAATCGATATTGTGGACTTACAAATACAATCTTAGGAGATCAAATACCTATACATTTACAATATGTATTGATAGAGAATAACCCGAATTTAGGAACCAATAATATCCTGAAATTAAATACCAAAATTCTCAATAAAGAATTTGAATATAAAATTAATATTTATCAGAAATTAATTGCAAATGACAGAAGCTTTGTAAATACAAATACTGAAATGGTCTGGAAATATAGGATTTTAAATATTACCCCAAATAAAATCATTATAGATATTGAGACCGTATCATATGAAGTTAAAAATCAGCCTGCAAATACAACAAATCTGATTAATTTTTCCATGTTGTTTAATTATCCAACTGAACGTCTAACGCTAGAGCTTGATAAATATGGGAGAATTATAGAGGTTGTAAATCAACAGGAAATATTTGAAAGATGGCTTTCAGTACGAAATAACCAATTAGCCCAATACCAACATGAAGAATCAATGAAAGGTATTTTTATAGCTGGAGATACTGAGTTTTCAGATACTAAAAAAAGTTTACAGGGAAATGTATTGTATCTTCTTTTCTTTGATGAAATTTATAATAAGCCTGCTGCGGAAGAATATGAAAAAGGAAAAATAGATTTATATTCGAAACTTTTTCAGGGAACAAAAATTTCATTTAAAAATAAGCAAAGGATATTTGAAGATGAAAATGTAAGAGTGGAAAATGGTATTCATTTCATTGATGATGATGAATTAGAATTAAAAAAGAAGTACTGGGTTAATTATAAAGATCTTGTTGGTGAGGATTTTACATATAACTATAATATAAATTCTGAAGCCAATTATAATAAGGAAAAGGGTATTCTTATTAATCTGAATGCTAAGTGTGTGGAAAGAGCCAATGAACAATTATTTCATCAGACAGATTATACAATTCAATTATTAAATTAAAGATTATGAGCCAATTATATGTACCAGATAAAGTGTTTTTAGTTTGTTCTGATGGAATGAAAAAGTCACAGCTGAAGGTTACGAGCCAGACAACAATAAAAATTGTAAATGGAAAACTTGCAGGAACCATAAATGATAGATTTGAAGGGAATTTCTTTTGTGCTAAAATGGTTATTGCAGGCGCTATCCTTGGAGCTATTGCAGCAGCTTTATTTGTAGCTGCGACTATATTATCAGGAGGAACTATAGGTATTGCCGCAGCTGCGGCCGTAGGAGCAACCGCAGCTGCGGGTGGAGCTGTTGTAGGTGGTTTAGCTGCTTTGATGCCAAGTATTTGTTCAATGCTTACGAGTGGTGGGCAATGGATTCCTGTGCATCCTAGAGTAATGTTCGAAGGACAAAAAGCTCTAATTGAGCAATCAAAAATCCCATGTTTTTTAGGTGGAAATGTCATGATCTTTTATTCAGAAGCAGCAGCAGATGAGTTTACTGATTTGGTTTTGGATAAAACGTTAGTCCAGGTAGGAGGTATTATTTTAGGATCTGCACTTCTTAGCAGTGCTGTTGCTACGGTACTAACTGCAGGTTCAGGATTTCTAGCCAATACAAAACTATTATATTCTACTTTTGGATCTAAAGCCGCATTTTTATATGCAGGAGAGGGGGCAGCTTGGTTGGGCTTGGGTTATGGAGCAAGTAAAAGTGTTGATGCTATAAAAGGAGGTGGTTTTGATGTTCCATTTACAGATGGACTTACAGGTGATGGAAAAGATTTTCATGTTCCCGGTGTTTATGAAGCATTTGGGCTAAATGATTATGCAGAAGGAAAAACTATTGAAGAAATTGATAGAATAACACAATCTACAGGACCACAGATCCCAAAATTTGGAGATTCTGATCCTTATGCAGATGCAGCAAGTATTAAAGATAACTATAATCCAAGAACTTCGGAATATGAGATTTGGGAACACAGGCAAGAAGCGGGACTTTATACAAGAGATGCAAACATCACAGAATCAAACCCACAATATACTAATACGAGCGATCCACGAGCGATTCGTGAATTAAATCCTCAAGTACTTACAGATAGTCCCAATCCCACGCATATGTCTGATGTTTCAGGAACATATGTTGATAGAGTGGAATCCAGATATGAAACTGGACAACAGCTTCATGGGACAAATATAGGTGATTTGAAAACACGGGGTCTTGAAACCATGAAAAATGCATGGCCTTCTCCTTTAGAATGGGCAATAGATGTTTATAATATTGGGATGAACTGGTTGCTGGAAAAGCCTATTGAAGAATATAAAGAATCTTTAAAGGAAGAAGCAAATGCCAAAGCGAAAATAACGGTGATGGAAAAACAGATTTAAATGGTATATTTTGTTAAATATTTTATATTTATAGCTTTTATAGCTTTTCTTATCTATGAAATTATAAGTGTATATAAAATTATTCAGAGCAATGATAATAATCGTTTACTGGTTGGTAAAGTGGTAAACGTTACAAAAAAAACAGGTTATGTAAATGCAGAATTGCATCTGGATGTCATTTTAGATAATGAAAATAAGCATCTTAATATTCAGGGTAATTTTAGAAACAGTTTGAGATGGTGGCTTCAGAAAATACCCAGAACAGGGGATAGAATTTATTTCTATTTAAAGAATAGCGATATCTCATCAGGTCAATATAAGCAATCTGAATCTGCATATGGGATCAGCATAAACACACCAACTTCAAAGTCAAAAAAGACATATGATCTACTATATAATTATGTGTTTAATAAATCACTTTTCATATTTATTTTGGTTTTGATATTAGTTTTAATTGGTAATGCATTGAAGATTGATAATCAATCATTGAAAATTGGTTTTTATCCTTTGATATACCTTTTGAGTCGTTTTATAATAGGTGGAATTGTTTTATAATTTAATAAATAAAAAATGAAAGGGACATTTAAAATTTTTATCGGAATTATTGTTTTTATTGCTGCGGGATCTTTATTGTACGTTATTGGGAAAGATGCTCTTAGAGGAAATGATGCAATCTTTAAAGACGGAGTGACTTATTATAATAATAAGCAATTTGAAGCTGCAGAACAATCATTACAAAGTGAAGCTGATAGAGGAAATAAAAAGGCTTACCCATATTTAGGACATACCAAATTAATTCTCAATAAACCTGAAGAAGCTGAAAAATATTTATTATTGACCCTTGAAGATTTAAAGGATAATTCCAATGTGCCGGTAAAGCAGAATGTACTATTTAATTTAGGTAGCACCTATCTAAATCTCAAGGAAGATAATAAGGCTAAAACTTATTTGCAAGAAGCCGCAAAATTAGGTAACCAGGAGGCTGAAGAGCTATTAATAAAATATAATTTAAACTAATAAATTGATAGTTGTCGGTTTAAATAATTTTCAACAGTACAATTATATCCTTATTTAAGATAAATAAGCCCAAAAAGGTCTTTTTTACTATACATATAATATTAAAATGATCCTTTATCACTACAACAGAAACAGTAGAATTATTTACTTTTATTTTAAAAAAGAAAAATTCATAGAAAAAAAATAATGCTTTTCAGTGAATGATTTAAAATTTCAGATTCTTTATGAAAAAAAATAAAATCTTCACATTTAAAAATGTTTTGCCGTACCATAGCGTCTGGACGGTTTTTGTGATCATTCCATGTCTGTTTTTATATGCATCTTTGTATTATTTTTTATTCAAAGGTGGTTTTAGGCTTTCTTTGGTGAGTATTTTTACATTGTTTTATTTCGTGACCTGCTATTTGATTTTAAAAGCTATTTCTGTTCAGGTGAAAATCTGGTTTAATGATCAATATCTCTTCATACAAAAAGGAAACAGGAAGCAGGAAAAATATCCTAAGGCTGATGTTAAAGGATTTTACTCATATGATTATGAAACAAAATCAACCATATTGCAAAATTCAAAGGTCTATTTTAGATTTTGTTTGAAAAACAGTCATGATATTTTTATTAATGACGTTGAATACAGAAGTCTATATGAAGTAGAAAAAGGTGAGAATCTTAAAAGATTTCTAAAGGAAGCTCAAAAAGAATTAAATTTTGTAAGAATAAGAAAGAGAAATTTTCAAAGCAGTTACTGGTATTCAAATCAGAAGAATGATAGTTGATAAGCATTTCATTTATTCAGTAAAATTAGCCTTTGACTTTTCTAAACCTTAGCCTCTTATTTACAGTACTATTTCCCTTAATAGTGTAAAACAATAGCTCCTATTGCTTTTTAAAACAACAGTAAACCTTTTACAAATAAGCATTTAAAGCATTATGTTAAATCAAAAGTCGTAGAATTACTACATCAAATCGTAGTATTACTACAATATTTCAGATTTATACTTAAAAACTTTTTCTTTACTGGTATCGCGTCTATCTTTGTTCTGTAATCAATCACTAATCACAATATTATATAACAATTAAATACACCAATCATGGCAGCAAATTCAAGAGGAATCTTAAAATTCAACAACGGAGGAGAGCAAAAATTATTAAAACTTAATTATAGCGTATCTAGATCTACAGACGTTTCAGGACGTGTAGCATCAGATCCTTCTAACGCCCTTATCAAAGTAACAGTAGAAGCTACTGAAAAATCTGATATCTTAGAAAGTTTATTGAACGGAAAATACAAGCCTACTACAGGTGAGGTTACTTTCAATAAATCTCACGAAGAAGGTACATTAACTACTTTGAAGTGGGAAAACGGATATGTAATCCAACATGAAGTAGACTTCGATGCTATTGACAGCAACAGTATGCTGATTAGCTTTGTCATCAGTGCAGAAGTAATTACTTTGGGTAACTCTGAGTACCGCGGAATGTGGCCAGGAGGTCAATAATTAACAGATCCAAGTCTTTTAATAAAAAAATAACATTAGGACAGAATAGCAGAAATGCTGTTCTGTTTTTTTATGACCAATGATGAACGAGAACCAGGAATAAAGATTTTTAGATGCCAGATAGTAGACATCAGATTTCAGACATGAGATTTGAGATTTTCAAATTATTGATTCAATAATTTCCCAACTATTTAGAGAGAAAACGTCCATAATTAACGCTGAACTCATCCACTGTAAAACCCCAGTGCTTTCAAACTCTACGATCTCGCATCCTGAAACACTCAAACCGTACTCTAAAACTCATCCCTCATAATTCATCACTTATACCTCATGAAAATATTCCTATTTTCTTATATTTGTTCATTATAGATATTATGGACGCAACACAAGATAAAAGACTCTTTCTTATTGATGCTTATGCAATGATTTTTAGAGGATATTACGCATTGATCAGGAATCCGAGACTCACCAGTACAGGGCTGGATACTTCTGCTATTTTTGGCTTTACCAACTCTTTGATAGAATTGATCAGAAGAGAAAAGCCATCCCATCTGGCGGTTGTTTTTGATGTTGGACAAGCAAGTGTAAGAACTGATGATTATTCAGACTATAAAGCCAACAGAAGCGAAACTCCTGAAGCCATCAAAATTGCTATTCCATATATTCACAGAATCCTTCAGGCGATGCATATCCCGATTTTAGGGGTGGAAGGTTATGAAGCAGATGACGTCATAGGAACTATTGCCTGCAAAGCTGAAAAAGAAGGCTACACCACATTTATGGTTACACCTGATAAAGATTTTGCCCAGCTGGTGACCGATAAGATTAAGATTTATAAACCCGGTTTAAAAGGCGGGGATATTGAGATCTTAGGCGTAGAAGAAGTAAAAGCAAAATACGAAATTGAAGATCCTAAACAAGTCATTGATTTCCTTGCCATGATGGGAGATGCTGTAGATAATATCCCGGGATTGGATGGAGTGGGAGAGAAAACGGCTATGAAATTCCTTAAAGAATTCGGTAATATCGAAACCCTGTTGCAGAATACGGATAAGCTGAAAGGAAAACTGAAAGAAAAAGTAGAAGCTTCAGCAGAACGCGGAATTTTATCAAAAAAATTAGCAACCATTATCTGTGATGCACCTGTAGAATTTCATCAGGAACAATACGATCTTGATACACCGGATTTCGAGAAAGTAAAAGAAGTTTTTGACGAAATTGAATTCAGAAGGTTGTACGAAAACCTTTACCGGGCTTTTGCTTCTGCACCCCTGGAAACAGTCGTTGTCAATGAAGCAGAGGTTAAACAAAAACCATCGGTTGCTGAAATAAAAGGGCAGGTTATGCAACTTGACCTGTTTGCCAATTTTGAAGAACTGGACCAGGCTACCTCTACCAAATCTAATATAGAACACAACGACCATCTGTATCAATTCGTAGACAATCCCAAGGCACAGAAAGTTCTGGTCAGTAATTTATTAAAGCAGAAAGCAGTCTGTTTTGATACAGAAACCACGTCACTGAACGAACTGGAAGCTGAACTTGTGGGAATGAGTTTTTCCTATAAAAAAGGCCTCGCTTACTACATTCCTTTATCCGAGGACAAAGGCGAAGTACTTCAGACGCTGGAAATCTTCAGACCGTTCTTTGAGAAAGAAGATCTGCTGAAAATTGCTCACAATTTAAAATTCGATTATAAAATATTAAAGCAGTACGATATTACGGTAAAAGGAGCCATGTTTGACACCATGATCGCCCATTATCTGCTGAATCCGGACGGAAGACACGGGATGGATTATCTTTCAGAAGTTTATCTGAATTATAAACCCGTTTCCATTGAAACCATTATCGGAAAGAAAGGGAAAAATCAGGGGACCTTCAGAGATGCTGACCTGAGAACGCAGACCGATTATGCGGCGGAAGATGCAGACGTAACCTTCCAGTTGTATGAGCTGTTTGCACCACAACTTAAAAAAGAAAATTTAGAAGATCTTTTCTTCAACATAGAGATGCCTCTGATGGAGGTGCTTGCTAAAATGGAACTTTCCGGAATCTCACTGGATGAGAAATGGCTGGCACAGGAAAGCATTGATCTGGAAAACGACCTAAGACAGCTGGAAACCACAATTTTTGAAATTTCAGAAGAAGAATTCAACATGAATTCACCTAAACAGCTTGGAGAGATCCTGTTTGAAAAAATGCAGCTGGATCCTAAAGCCAAGAAAACAAAAACCGGACAATATGCGACTTCGGAAGACGTGCTTCAGAAACTTTCTTCGAAACATGAGATCATCAAGCATATTCTGGAATACAGAACCTATCAGAAATTAAAATCGACCTACGTGGATGCATTGCCTTCACAGATCGATAAATACGACAGCAGGGTTCATACTAATTTCTCCCAGACGACGGCTGCTACAGGCCGTTTGGCAAGCGTAAACCCGAACCTTCAGAACATCCCGATCAGAACGCTTCGTGGGCAACAGATCAGAGGAGCTTTTGTTTCTGGAGAAGGAAAAAAGATCATCTCTGCCGATTACTCGCAGATTGAGCTTAGACTGATTGCCGAAATCTCAGGAGAAGATAATATGATCAAAGCTTTCCAGGACGGAGAAGATATCCACGCATCTACGGCTGCCAAACTATTCAAAATTCCTTTGGAAGAGGTTTCCAAAACCCAGAGAAGCCAGGCAAAAACCGTGAATTTCGGAATCATCTATGGTCAGGGAGCATTTGCCCTGGCAGAACAGACCGGATTATCAAGAACCGAAGCTAAACAGATGATCGAAGCTTATTTTGAGACTTATCCTAAACTAAAGGAATACATGGCAGAACAGGTAAGCAAAGCCCGCCAGATAGGGTATGTGGAAACCATTTTAGGAAGAAAACGTCATTTGAAAGATATCAATTCCAATAACTTCGTGGTAAGAGGTCATGCAGAAAGAAATGCTGTGAATGCACCGGTTCAGGGAAGTGCGGCAGATGTTGTCAAGCTTGCCATGATCAAAATCGATAAAGAGTTAGAGGCACAGCAGTTAAAAACCAGAATGCTGCTTCAGGTACATGACGAATTGGTATTTGAGGCTCCGATTGACGAAATTGAAACCGCTTCAAAACTAATCAAAACCGAAATGGAACGCGCTTTAGAAACACAGGTGCCGTTATTGGTAGAAGTGGGAGTCGGGAATAACTGGCTGGAAGCGCATTAATAAAAATTTTATGAAAATTCTGTATCTGCTTTTTTTGGTTCCTTTTCAGGTGTTTTCGCAGGCAACTCGGCGGGATACGCTTGATTTTAGCTAAAATGAATAGAAAGCATAAGATTGAATACAATAAGCTCAAAGCTGAAGCTGATGAAATGGATTTTGATCTCTTGACGAGAACCCTGATTAATGATTTGGATAAACGTCAGTTCACAAGAAAATATATTAATTTTATTTATGCTTATTCTCGGTTTGTGTGCGACGAATTGAATGGTTTTGAATGTATCAGCGAATACAATTTGAAAGATCCTTTTTATAACCGTAATAATTGGACTGCTGATGATCTTATTTATCTCGGAAAGAAATTTAAGGATAAAATTATTATTCCTTCAAAAAAAGGAAGCGGATTTGGATATAATGCAGGTTTTTATGCTGACGACGAATCTAAAAATGAGATGTTCCGTAAATTTAAAACAGGAATTATAAAAAATACCGGCGAAGAATTTTATTATTATTCTAAAAAAATGCAGAGCCGCTGAATATAGCTTATGAACCCGGAATGGACCGGGTATTTTTTGATTTTGAAAATCTTCTAGGACATCAGGTTAGGGTAAAACAATATATTAACGGCAAAAAGACGGTAAAACTCTATGAGTATGACAATGATCAATGGGAAATTATAGAATAATATTTCTCCGCTTAGAGTCATCAATATAGATTCAAACTTATATAAACAAACTTCCGCTGTTGGGCGGAAGTTTCTATTTTAACAGACTGATGAATAAAAATGATATTTATTCATGGACAGAATCATACGCCTTTCGTATCACGTCATCCGGAGAAGTTTTTTCAAATAAAAATCTTTTTTTCTTTCGCAGCATCGTTTTTCTGATCCACGCTTGATTTTTCATCTTTTTTACAGGAATAGAGAAGAAGAAATGTAGCCAGTAGAGAAATAATTTTTTCAATGTTTTTTATTTTACGTGTTTTGTAAATCTATTTTTTGTTAAAGGATATGTTAATGTTCCCGTATAATTCTGATCATAGCAAAATCATCCGTTGGTTTTAATCCATAATGATGTTCAAGTTTTTTGAGTTTTCTGTTGAGCATTTCTTCGGTTTCATGATAAGATTGATCGGTCATCAGATATTCAGGAACATTTATTTGTTCCTCGTTATCCGTTTTTTTGATTTTGGTAAAGGTCAGAATACCGTCAGTCGCAATAGAAATGTCACTCAGATGATCAAAAAATATTTTTTGATGTTGATGAGCATACCATTCTTCAAAATCTTCATGAAGATGATATGCTAAGTAATCTGGCTTATTATCTCTGTCAAATTCCGTTATTTTGCCATTAATACAGATCACTCCGTCTCCGATTGATAAAACAACACCCTTATTTTCCTTGCTGTTATAGAGAAGAATGACGAGCGTGGACAACAGTTCTTTTTCATCCAGCATGAGGCGGTTTTTAACAAAGACCAACTCTTTGAATAGATTCCGTACAATTTCTTTTAATTCTTCATCCAGGCTTTTTGTACCGCTGTTTTCGTAAAGATCTTTGTAGCCTTTTTCGACTGCCGTTTTTCGCAGAAGCTTTCCAATAAGGGTTGAGGCGAAGTGACTGTCCATTGCCGTAGAGCAGCCGTCCATTATGGCACATATCAATTGATCGGAGCCAATTTTCTTTATTAACAAATCGTCTTCACAGTGATGGGTATGATAATCTCCCATCTGAAGGGCAGAGTAAATATTCATTGACTGTAAAAATACTTTTAATTTTTGAAGTTGAAAATGGTTAATGAATTTGAAATGAATATTTCATCAGCTGATCAATTCTCAGTTTACGAGCTTTATTGTATTCCCGGGTTGTTCAAATTTCCATCCCAGATCAATAGCTTTCATTATTTTGGATTTGATGAGTTTTGGAGTAATATTCATCGATTCTCGACCGTAGATCGATGGATCTGCAGAAACCTGTATATATGAGCAGAAGTTGTCCTTCACTTTCATGCTGTACAGGAATTCCATAGTATTCATTATGTTTTTCGTTATGGGAAACAATCTTTCTTATTTTCCAGTAAAAAACCTGATCATCGATGACAATTTTCCGCAGTCCTTTTTTTGCTAAAGCCATACTGTCTCTTATTTTTTAGATATTTTCTTCAGATCATGAATTTCTTTTTCCATTCTTCCCTCCCAACCTTTTCCATTCCTTCTGTCAAGGTAAGGATGGGTCAATTCACTATATTTTTCCTGAGCTTCTCTATCAATTCGATCAATGATACATCCTGTGTTTTTATAAACAATACCATATCTTTTATAGATACTGTCTATCTTTTTATTTGTTTTTTCATCATTAATAGAAAGAGACAATCCACCTGCATATCTAATCACAATCTGGCCTTTTCTAATATCTTTTTCAGCTTCCTTAGTATAATAATCCTCCAGCTTTCTGAGTTCTATTTTGTTCTTTATAAATCCATCGGCAGCTATGTAAACAAAAAATGCCAGAGCCAGAGTATTGAGAAGCGGAAACACACTTAAAAATTTACTTTTAAAGTTTAATTTTTTAAAATCCAAACTACTCACCAGATAAGAAGCCAATGCAGTCACCGCAAAAATGGCTGGCAGGTACTGGAGCTGGCACTCTTTAATCATGTACCACAGATTAAACTGCATAGGATAATTCATAAAATAAAAGCATGCTATATACACGGCAGTCACCAGCAGTATGACAGCTAAATTGATGATAAGAAGTTTTTTGTACATATCAGAGAACTTTACTCATTTAAAAATAAGGTTTTCTGCCGATACTAATAGATAAACGGTTTATAATTTCAATACTTTGAGCTTAAAAAAACAAAAAAGAGGATAAGAAGTAGTAGAATTCTATTCGTGATTTACTTTTCTATAAATAACCTCCTGATCTTTTAATCCATAGGTAGCACAATCTTCTGAAGTAAGATCTATAAGATCAAAAAATAGGTAAAAACTGTAGGTGCGTTTATTGATCAGCCTAGTATACTGGATGGTTTCTTTGACAGGGATGGTATAAGTAAAAGTCTGCCCGGGTTTCAGTTTTACTGTACTTTTGATACAGTCCTTGAAACAATCTACGTCAGCAGTATAGTTGATTTTGTTTCCAGCGTTGGGACTATTTTCTGTAATTTTTATAAGCTGCATTCTGTAGGCTGAGAAATCTTTGTTGATCTTGACTTTCTTGTTACCTGCATTAGTGACGGAAAGCTCTACAATCCCCTTACTTTGCAGATTGGCGGTAGTAGATTCAAGTTTTAGGGTACACTTTTTCTGTCCCGAAACAAAAGATACATACAAGATCAGTAAAATAAATAGAGCCTGTTTCATCAATAAATTATTAACCCTAAGATACTTAAAAAAAATAAATAGCTGGAAGCACTTAAAAACAGAAAAAGGATCACAAAAACCTTCAGCAGATTCCTGTGATCCTTATTGAATTCTTTTTAATAAAAGACTAGATATTATATTCAATCTCTCCAATATAGTATAAAGCATACTCTTCCTCGTTCACAGAAACAGGATTTGGAATGGCATGTTTATTAGCGAAAATAATAGCATTCACCGGAGTTTCCAGACCAAGTTCGTTGATCTTTTGTTCAACAATAGGAAGCCATTGATCGGCATAAGAATAATCTGTAAATTTTTCATAAATGCCTAAGCTTTCATCTTCAAAACCATACTCCAGAAAATCATAGTCAAACCATTGTATTTTCTGTGATTCAGCAAATTTTGAGACGTAAAGGTCTTCATTTTCTTCTTCTATATAATAACTTTCGTTTTCTTCAGCAAAATCATTAAAGTCATCTTCATTTTTAAAATATCCCAACCAAAAGTGTGAAATCTCTTTCTCCATAAATTATTTTTTAAGTATACCGTATGTTTATTGTAATCTTCTCGAATGTTCACTTTCATTAATAACCTTTTCCAGTCTTGAAAGCCTTGTTTTTTCCTGTTTGGCACTCATCAGCCAATGAATGATAGTCTTTTTATAAGACGGGGCCTGCTTTTCAAAAAAATCCCAGGCATTCTGATGGGTTTTAAACTGGTGTTCATACGCGGGATCAAGAATGATCTGGTCATTCTCATGCGAATAAATTCCTGTTTTGTCCTCTTTTCTTGCTTCAAATGCTTTCTGCCCTTCAGGAGTCATAAGTCCTGCTTTTGTTAGTGCTTCAACCTTTTTAATATTGATAATGCTCCAGTTGCTGTTCGGTTTTCTTGGAGTAAACCGATTATAATAACTTTCGGCATCTATGGATCTTCTGACTCCATCTATCCATCCGAAACATAAAGCCTGATCCACAGACTCAGACCAGTTCATAGAAGCTTTTCCAGTACCTTTTTTATAAAAACCTACCAGAACTTCCTTTTCTTTCATATGATGCTCTCCCAGCCATTTTCTAAATTCTTCAGGGGTTGCAAAAAATAGAGGAGCCATGGTGAATGTTTTTATTGGTATTAAAATGTAATATTACAAAACTTTTCTTTTAAATGAGAATTTGAACAGGATAAAGTCGGGATCTCAAAAAATAGGGAGATCAACTTTTTTATCGTAATTTTATTCAGGTAAAATTGATATACAATGGAATTTCTTCAGGATCATTATGCAGTCCAAAACGAGCTGTTGCTGATATTGATCTCCGTTCTTTTAGGACTGTTGATTGGTGCAGAACGGGAATACCGGAATAAATCTGCAGGCCTTCGGACCTTTATTCTGGTGTGTTTCGGATCCTGCCTGTTTACCATCCTTTCCATTAAAATAGGAGTACAAAATCCCGACCGTCTTGCGGCTAATATTATTACCGGAATAGGTTTTCTGGGAGCAGGCGTAATTTTTAAAGGGGACAATAAAATCGATGGAATCACAACGGCAACCACCATTTGGGCCACTGCCTCAATAGGAATGGCTGTAGGTTCAGGATATGTCTATCTTTCTCTTCTGGGAACAGGGTTGGTCATTTTGATCCTGAGTGCGCTGATCTATCTTCAGAATTTTATAGACAGCAGCCATAAAATCAGGGAATATAGAATAACGGTCATAGGATCAGAAGATATTAAACACTGCGAAAAAATATTTGAAGAGCATCATCTGAAATATTTTATGCTGAAAATGCAGTATACGCAGGGAAATCTTTCCATAACATGGAGACTTACGGGGAAGCATACAAAACACGATGAGGTGGTAAGAAGTCTCATCAATGATCCCAAAATTACAGCCTATCAGTTTTAGAATAAAGAAAAAAAATAAAGGCCTGAGCCTTTATTTTTTCTTGAAAACATACAGATCCTTGTTGGGACCGGTAATTTCCTGGCCGTCCATATCAAGTTGTATAAGAATGTTTTCGCCTACTTTATATTTGTAACTGGCAGTTTTTCCTTTCAGTGTAATTGAGCTTCCCGAAGCGTCCCATTCAAAAGTTCCTTTATCCTGATTTTTTGAATTCCTTTCAATATATTCTTCCGTGATACTGAAGGTTTTGTCATTATTTAAAGTAAGAGAAGTCTTAATTCCCGGGCAGTCTGCACATGGAACCACAGCTTCATAAGTACCCGGCCAATCCAGTGCATTTTCTGAAGTATCACCTGCAGCGGTAGGAGTGGCTTTTGTAATGCTGTCTGATGGTGTGGTTGCTACAGCGGCAGAATCTGTGGTGGTGTCAGTCGTTTCAGTTGTTTTTTCTTTTGGATTACAAGATGCTAAAAAGACAGCTGATGCAATTCCGAGAATGAACATTTTGTTATTCATCATAATGAAATAATTTAGATATATTAATACTTAAGTGCTGTATTTGAAACAAAAACTGAGCCAGTGAAGGGGTTTGGGGATATGGAATACGAGTTTCGAGTTTAAAGATGCGAGATCGTAGAGTTTGAGAGTACTGGGGTTTTAGAGTGAATGAATTCGGTGTTAATTATTGACGTTTTCTATTCTAAATAGTTGGGAAATTATTGAATCAATAACTTAAAGTCTCAAATCTCATGTCTGAAATCTGATGGCTACTATCTGGCATCTAAAAATCTTGATTCTTGGCTCTTGTTTCTTGAATCTGAAATCTTGAATTTCAACCCCATATTTCACTGTCCATGTAAGGCATATGTATAATATTCTTTGTAAATTGGGGCAAAATTTTGATTATGACAAAAAAGATACTTTTATCCGTATTTATTTTGCCGGCTGCTATGGCGTTCGCACAACAATATGGAGGAATGTGGATTCCGACAGAGTTGAATGAGAAGGAAATGAAGGATTTGGGAATGAAGATCTCTGCCAAAGACATTTTCAATACTCAGAAGCCGAGCATAAAGGATGCTGTTGTACAGTTTAACGGTGGATGTACTGCCGAGATCATCTCGCCTAAAGGTTTGCTACTGACCAACCACCACTGTGGATACGGGCAGATTCAGGCACATTCTACGGTTCAGAATGATCTTCTTTCCAATGGATTCTGGGCTAAGAATCCGGACGGTGAACTTCCGAATCCGGGGGTGAAAGTAGATTTCATTGTAGACATCAAAGAAGTGACTGATCATATTTTAGAAGGAACAGACAACCTGGTGGAGCCTGAACTAACTAAAAAGATCAATAAAAATATCGAGGTTTATAAAAACTCTCAGAAAATAGAATCTTACCAGTCGATCATTGTAAAATCAATGTATTATGGTAACAAATTTTACGCGTTTACTACCGAAACCTACAAAGATATCCGTTTGGTTGGGGCACCACCTCAAAGCATTGGGAAATTCGGTAGCGATACAGACAACTGGGTTTGGCCAAGACATACCGGAGATTTCTCTATGTTCAGAATTTATGCGGGTAAAGACAACAAGCCTGCGGAATATTCAAAAGACAATATCCCTTACGTTCCAAAACATTACCTGCCGGTTTCTATCAAAGATAAAGCTGAAAACGATTTCACATTCGTATTCGGATTCCCGGGAAAAACTACGGAATATCTTCCTGCAGTAGCGGTAGAGAAAATCATGACAGATATTGATCCTGCAAGAATTGCTGTTCGTGATGTAGCCCTTAAAACATTAGACGAAAAAATGCGTGTAGACAGCGAAACACGTATCAAATATGCTTCAAAATACGCTTCAGTAGCTAATTACTGGAAAAAATGGATCGGTGAAGTGGAAGGGTTAAAAAAATCCAATGCAGTCGAGAAAAAAGTAATGTATGAAGGTTCTCTTGTCGCTAAAAACCCTGAGATCAAAACGACTTTGGACCAGTTGAATAAACTGTACAATGATCAGGCTCCTTATGCATTGAACAATGCCTATTATACAGAGGTTGTAAGAAATGCTGAAACCCTGAAACTGGCTGGCGATTACTACGATTATATAGCTTCTGTGGAATCCGGGAAAATGGAAGAAAAAGAGCTTACCAAATTAAAATCAAAAGTAACCTCATTCTACAAAGACTACAGTGCAGAGCTTGATGCTAAGGTAACAGCGAAATTACTGGCCTTATACGCTAATAAAACGGCACCACAATTCTTACCTGCGGGATTCAATAAGTATAAAGACGAAAATCAGAATATCCCGATGATCGAGGAGATGTCTAAAAATTCAATCGTCACAGGAAGAGCACAGGTAAACGGAGCAGCTCTTACAGGAGATATTGAAAAAGCATTCTCCAACCAGGACAAGCTGATCAAGACGTTGAAAAAAGATCCTATTTATCAGCTGTATGCTTCAATGAAAGAAACCTATATGAAAACGGCAGATCCTCAGTTTACTTCTCTTCAGGGGAAAATTGATGACCTTCAGAAGAAATTCATGGCGCAGCAGATGGCAACGGATAAAGACAGAAAATTCTTCCCTGATGCCAACTCTACACTTCGTGTTACCTACGGAAAAGTAAAGGGTTCTACACCTAGAGATGCTGTTTCTTATGGTTATCAAACGCATCTTGCAGGAGTGATGGAAAAATATGTTCCCGGAGATTATGAATTTGATGTTCCTAAAAAGCTGATCGATCTTTACAACAAAAAAGATTACGGAAACTACAAAGACAAAACGGGAGATGTTCCGGTAGGATTTACGGCTACCAACCACACCACAGGAGGAAACTCAGGGAGCCCGGCTCTTGATGCCAACGGAAATCTTGTAGGCCTGAACTTCGACAGACAGTGGGAGGGAACCATGAGTGATATCAATTACGACCCGCGTTTCAGCCGAAACATTATGGTAGATACCAAATATATTCTCTTCATTATCGAAAAATTTGCCGATTCAAAATGGCTTATCGACGAAATGAAGGTGATAAAATAATACATAAAAGTAATACCTTTAAGAATCTATTTGAATATCATTTAAATAGATTCTTTTTTTATTTAACAGAGATGAAAGATAAGATCATCAGTTTACTGGCTGCTTTTGAAACGGAAAATCTGGGGAAATCTTTCCCGATGGATTACTGTCTGCCTGTCTATCATTGTGTTTCTGATGAAAATTTACCACACATCAGACACATCATTCAATATAAAAATACAAAGCAGTTTGAAGAAGATCTGGATTGCCTTTCAAAACATTTTCAGTGGGTCAGCTGGTCAGAGTTCAAAGACTTTGTCAGTGGCAATTTTAAGCCTAAAAAAAAGATAGCTCTGCTGACTTTTGATGACGGTTTCAGGGAGTTTTACGAGACCGTAATTCCTATTCTGGAGCGGAAGGGAATCTATGCCTGCAATTTTATAAATCCGGCTTTTATTGATAATCAGGAACTGATGTTCAGATGTAAGGCCAGCTTAATCATCGACGAAGTAGAAAAGACCCAAAAGATAGATTCTGAGGTTTTCAGGATACTTTCATTGGAGAATCCGACAAAAGAACAGCTTAAACAGCAGATATTAAAGATCAATTATCATAAAAGAGAGATCCTTGATAAGCTCACCGAAAAATTTGAAATTGACTGTAAAGCCTACTTAAAAGAACATAGTCCTTATCTGACAACCGATCAATTAAAAATACTGACTCAGAAAGGCTACGGCATTTCTTCTCACAGCTGGGATCATCCCAAATACAACGAATTATCTTTGCAGGAACAGATGGAAAGTACAAAACTTACCTTTAACTATTTAAAAGAAAATAATTTGATGTACGACAGTTTTGCGTTTCCGTTCACAGACTTTGGCGTGAAGAAAGATTTTTTTGATGAGCTGTTTAAAAACAAGGAGATATTCTGCTGTTTTGGAAGTGCAGGGGTAAAATTTGACAGTATCGATCGGCTTTTCCACAGAATTCCAATGGAAATGGGCGAAAGTGGAGAAAAAACTTTAAAAAAAGAAACCGCCTATTTCAGACTGAAAAAGATCATAAACAAAAATAAAATAGTGAGAAGATGATGGAGTTGAAGACATTGAATAAAAAAGAACTTGACGATTTTGTTTCATCAGGGGATTTCAGCAATTTTGACTTTCTTCCTATTTCAGAACACCGGGCAAAATCCCATATCAGAAACCTGAAAGCTCTGGATAATCAGACCCTTTTAGTTCTGGCATTTTATGACGGAAAGTTAGCCGGATATGTAGGGTGTTTTCCCGATAATTATCTGATAGACGGGAAAATATTCCACTATGCGTGGTTGAGTACATTGTATGTGAGTGAAGAATTCCGTGGAAAAAGAATTGCAAAAACATTGTTGAACAAAATGTTTGAGGAATATGACGGGAATATCATCGCAACCGAATTCACGAAAGAAGCAGAATCCCTGTACAATATGCTGGGCGTTTTTCAATATGCTTTTCCAAAGTCAGGAAAAAGATATTATTTCCGTTCAGATGCAGCTTACATTATTCCTGCGAAAAAACCCGGACTGAAGTCTGTAAAACCTGTTTTTCAATTGACGGATGCCGCAGCGAATTCTTTGATTACTGTAAAAAATTCATCCATAAAAAAGCCCAGCCTCAGATTTGAGATCCTTGATCATATCGATACCGAAAGTTCAGAATGGATGTCAAAATTCCGGAGCAGACGAAATGCCGATGAGATCAATGTATTTATAAAAAATCCCTGGGTTATTCAAAGTAAAAAGAAAGAAGAAAAATATCTTTTTTCAAGTTATGCTGAGGTTTTCAAGTATGTTTGGGTTAAAGTATATGATGCCCATAATGCATTGAGCGCTTGCTCACTGCTCCAGCTCAGGGACGGAAACCTTAAGATCCCTTATCTGTTTTCAGAAGTTCCTGGTTTAGACCATTTCATTGATTTTCTAAGCTACTTTATCGTCAAGAATAAAGTGAAAACCCTAACGAGTTATCAGCAAGAACTCAATAAAAAATTGGAAGAATCTAAAACTTTCCCTAAGATCTACAAACGTGATTTTGAAAGAAGATACCTCTTCCACAAACAGCTTATCGAACATCTTCCGAAAGGCTTTGATCCGGAATATCAGGATGGAGATGGCGACTGTATGATGACTTAAATAAGAAACCCCATTTTAAAATAGATATAGATTTTATCTCTTGAAAATTAAATTTTAAATGTTTGAATCTATGTAATTTTAGAAAAAGCTTCTTATGAATAATAACACTCTCAGAATGTGTACAGAATGCGGTACACAATATCCAGACAATTATCCAGGAAATATATGTATAATTTGTGAAGATGAGCGACAGTCTGTTCCGGAAAGCGGACAATCCTGGACTACTCATGAAAAGCTGTTGGAAAAGCACAGCGTCAAAATCAAAAAAATAAACGATAACCTGTATGAGTTTACGGTAAATCCCAGATTTTCTATTGGCCAGCGTGCCCTTTTTATAATTTCTGAAAATGGAAATCTGATGTGGGACTGTATTCCTTTAATAGATGAAGGTGTTATTGAGTTTATTAAATCAAAGGGAGGACTAAAAAATATTGCCCTTTCACACCCTCATTACTATTCGATTATGAAAATGTGGGCGGAGACTTTTGACTGCAAAATTCTTATCCATGAAAAAGATAAAGAATGGGTAGTAAATGGTGGGAACGCTGTAGAATACTGGAGTACTGAAGAAATGGAACTTTGGGATGCTTTGAAACTACATAATATAGGCGGACATTTTGATGGAAGCTCCATCATTGAAATCCCCTGGATGAGTGAAGGAGGAACATTATTAATAGGGGATACCATGTACCTGGCTCCGTCTTTAAAACATTACGCCATTATGAGAAGCTACCCCAACCGGATTCCGCTGCCATTGAGCGAAATTAAAAGGATTCAAAAACGTTTTGAAAATATAAATTTTGATACCATTTACGGTTTTTATTCTTATCAAAATACAGAAAAAAATGCAAAAGAAATTCTGAGAAATTCTTTCTCCAGGTATCAATAAAAAATTCGGGAAATATTTCCCGAATTTTTTATTGATATGATGTTGAATTAATGTCCGAAAATATCTGTCAAGCTTAATTCTTTGAATTGGCCCATCTCGTTGACGGCCTCCATATCCAGGTTTTCTTTCTTGCCGATAATAGCGGTGTTAAAATGTAACGGCTTGATCTCTATCTGATAGAATTTCTTCACATCTTCAAAGGTCAGATTTTCGATCTGTCCGTAGATGTCTTTTCTGAAATCATGGTAGATGTTCAGTTTTTTCAAACGCAATGTGTTGAAAAATATATTGTTTCGGGTAATTCTGGTGGAAGCAATTTGTTTCAATGCTGCATTTCTGGCATTTTCAAACTGGATTGGAACTTCAGGAAGTTCGTCCATCAGCTCGCTCATCGTGCTTACCGCAGTCCGAAGCTTATCTGGCTGGGTTCCGATGTATGTTGTGATATAATCCGGATGTCCCAGTTCAGAATTGGCGGCATAAGAAACGTAAGCTGAATAGGCTAAACTTTTGCTTTCACGGATCTCCTGGAAAACGATAGAAGAAAGTCCTCTTCCGAAATATTCATTAAAGACATTGATCTTTCCGAAATTTGAAGTGTTTACCTCATGTCCTCTTCCTACTTTGCTCATTTCCATCTGTACCATATCGTAATCTGTGAAATAGACATTTCCGTTGGTTTCGGGTTCAGGATATTGCTTTGGCTCAGGAATCTGGAAACTTGCATCTTCTACATATTTTCCAATATACTGTTTGAAGTTTTCAAGATTTTTTCCATAGAAAAACACCTGATATGGATATTTGAAAAGCTTTTTCATTCGGTCTGTAAAAACCTCTGCATGGCTGCTTTCAAGTTCCTCTTGCGAAATAATATCCGTATAACGGGAGAAGCTGCCCAGTTTTGTGTAATTGGTAAGGGCAGTCATGATCCGGTTTTTATCTTTTTTGGAAGCCTGACGGTTTTCCAAAACAGTTTCTATAAACTGTTTGTAGATCTCCTGATCCGGTTTTACTTCATACATCCAGTGCTGAAGAAGGGCAATCCCTTTTTCGATATTTTCTTCCAGCCCGCTCAGTGAGATCAGAAGCTGATCATTGGTGGTTTTAAAATCATTGCTGACCCCAATCTTAAAGAACTCCTGTTTTAAATCCTCAGGCGAAAGATCTTCAGTTCCAAGATACTGAAGGAGCTGCGTGGAAATTCCAAGATCCCTGTCATGATCACCTCCAAAAGGAAAAATAAAGTGAACCTGTGCAATATCATTGTATTTATTATGAACGAAGCTCAGCTTTTTATCCTTGATGGTATCCGTAAGGATTTCCTTCTCGTAATCAATGAATTCCGGCTGTATATCTTCCGTTTTTTCTTCGATAATTTCTTTTAAAAAATCAGACTGTGCTTCACGGTTGATCTTAATCGGAGTAATTCCAGGATTTTCAACTCTTACCAATTGGTCATTAACACCTTTCTCTTTGTAAACTTCAACATAATTGTCTTTAAAAAAAGTATTGGCAAAATCTATAACCTCTTCTTTGGTGAAGCTTTCATACTCATCCATTTCATTTAGTTCTTGCTCCCAGGATCTTCCTTTGATGTACGTATCATACAGATTCGTAGCCAGTCCATCTGCTGTTTCAAGGCCTTTCAGACGTTGAAGTTTAAAATCATTGACGATCGCAGGAAGAATCCAGTCCGGAAAGTCTCCCTTTTTGATCAGCTCTATCTGCTCCAGAACCATTTCTTTTGCTTCGTCCATCGTCTGTGTTTCCTTTGGAACAGCTACAATAGAAAAATATCCGTATTGCTTTAGACCTACAGAAAAAGCCTGCGCCCAAAGCATCCTTTGGGTTTGATTGATATTAAGGTCAAGCAATCCCGCTTCCCCTCTGTTGCTGAGAATATTGGCTGTAATATCAGCCAGCATAGCTTCCCGGGTTCCATAGCTGTCTGTTCTCCAGGCCAGCTGAACTCTTGGAGTCGTAGGACTTTTTACGGTTCTTTTTATAATTTCCGTTAATGGCTGTTCAATGACAGGCGTCTTTTTCGGAAGTTCCCGGTAAGGAATCGTTCCAAAATATTGATTAACAAGCTGAATCGTTTCCTCGAAATCCAGATCACCCACCAAAACCATCGCATAATTATTTGGAACGTAATATTCATCAAAATACTTATGAATAGCCTTCATGGAAGGGTTTTTCAGGTGTTCCGGTTTTCCGATGGTCGTTTGCTGACCATTCGGGTGGGTAGGAAAAAGAGCATCCATCAATTCATAATTGACCAGCCTTGAATCATTATCCTGAGCTCTGTTAAACTCCTCATATACAGATTCCAGCTCCGTATGGAAAAGTCGGAGGACAACCTCTGAAAATCTTTCCTTTTCTATTTTAAGCCATTTTTCAAGCTCATTGTTCGGAACATTATTTTTATAAACCGTCTCATCAAACCAGGTATGGGCATTCGTTCCGCTGGCGCCCAGTGAAGAGATTACTTTGTCATATTCATTGGCGATGGCATACTGGCTTGCCTCCTGGGATACTTCATCTATTTTTTTATAGATCTCCTTTTTCTTTTCAGGATTCTGTTCCGCTTTGTGATCTTCATATAAAGCTGAAATCTGATCAAGAAGTTCCTTTTCCTTTTCCCAGTTCTGCGTTCCGATCTTCGAAGTTCCTTTAAACATCATGTGTTCAAGATAATGTGCCAAACCCGTATTGTCAGAAGGATCATTATTGCTCCCCGTTCTCACAGGAATATACGTCTGTATCCTGGGTGCATCAAAATTTTGGGCAAGAAAAACCTTTAAGCCATTCTTCAGCGTATAAATTCTTACCTTATTTTCATCATGGGTTACTGTAGTATATTCGTAGTTGTTTTTATCTGTATGAACCGTTTCTCTGTATCTCTTGTCAATCATAAGCTAACTCATTTCATTCTTTTAGATCCGAATGAACTACAAATGTAAGCAATCAAAGAAAGTTTCGGTGTGTTTTTGTTACTATTACATCTATAGTTTCGATTTGTAGGAACGAATAGGTCAGGAAAAGGGAAGTTATTGAGGTACGAAAGTATAACTGCAGAGCAAGCTTTATTAATTTAAAAAATTACTCCATCAAATTTAAAGTAGCTGGTTAAGAATGAATGTCCAATAGTAACTTCCATCCTCCCTCTTCCAGCTTCCATTACTTTTTGACGCAGGTTCAGATTAAATTTCATCCAACTCCTGTTCATTTGCTCAAAAAATTCAATAAGTTTGCATCAGGTTTTCCAAAAACAACCACTATGTCCGGAAACATTCTGATCATCGATGATGAGATCAAGCTCCTTAAACTACTGGGGATGATCCTTTCCCAAGAAAATTTTAATGTCAAAGAATCTTCTACAGCACGTTCTGCAATGACCATGCTCGAGCAGCATGAATTTGATGTCGTTTTATGTGATGTCCGGCTTCCCGACGCTTTTGGGGTAGAACTCGTACGCTCCATCAAAACCAAATATCCACATCAGGAAATTATTCTGATGACAGCTTTCGGGAATATTACCGATGCGGTCCAGGCTATGAAAAACGGGGCATATGATTATCTGGTGAAAGGAGACGACAATGAGAAAATCATTCCGTTGGTGTATAAGGCATTAGAAAAAGTAAAGGATAACCGTTCTAAAATTGTTCAAAAAACAACCATATCAAAAGGATTCGGACAGATCATAGGAACTTCTCCTTTGATTCTTCAGTCTAAAAAGCTTGCTGAAAAAGTAGCTTTAACGGATGCCGCCGTACTTCTGACCGGAGAAACAGGAACCGGAAAAGAAGTTTTCGCCAATGCTATCCACGAAGGAAGCGATAGAAAGAAAAATAATTTTGTAGCCATCAACTGTTCTGCGTTCAGTAAAGAAATACTGGAAAGTGAACTTTTCGGACATAAACAAGGCGCTTTTACGGGTGCTGTAAAGGATAAAAAAGGGCTGATCGAAGAAGCTAATGGAGGAACATTATTTCTGGATGAAATAGGAGAGATGCCAATAGAGCTGCAGGCCAAACTGCTTCGTGTCCTAGAAACCGGAGAGTTTATCAAAATGGGTGAAACGAAAGTTTCAAGATCAGATTTCAGACTGATTGCTGCGACCAACAGAGATCTGGAGCATGAAATAAAGCAAGGCCAATTCCGGGAAGATCTCTATTTCCGACTGAATGTATTCGAAATTCATCTTCCACCGCTGCGTGAAAGAAAAGAGGATCTGAAAATGCTGGCCAAAAATTTTATCGATATTTTCTCACGAAAACTTCATCTTTCAAACCTTGAGGTCAATCCGGATTATTTTAAAACACTGGAAAAAAACGACTGGAAGGGAAATATCCGTGAGCTTAGAAACGCTGTGGAAAGAAGTCTTATTTTAATGGAAGACAATATTCTGGATGCTGAAAGTCTGCCGCATTATTCAGATAAAATTGTTCCTGAAAGCGACTCATTAAGCATGAGATCCCTGGAAAAAATACACATCCAAAAAGTCCTTCAATATACGAAAGGAAATAAAGCTGAAGCCGCCAGACTGTTGGAAATCGGCATTGCAACACTGTACCGTAAGCTGGAAGAATATGGATGGAGGTAAATGGGTTGCGGAGTTTGAGAGTTTTAGGGCTTGAAGGGTCGGAGAGTTTTAGGGTTTGAGAGTATATGAGTGTAAAAGGGAGCTAGTAATTAAGACATATATTTTGAGAGTCTGAAATCTCATGTCTGACATCTAAAATCTTAACTCTTAATTCTTGTTTTTTGAATCTCTCATTCACCATTGACTTGCAAAACAAAATTCACCATTAACGTTTTCCAATTCTCGTCTTAATCTAAAAGTCTCATGTCTCATGTCTAAAATCTAACATCTAATCTCTAACATCTAATCAATCCCTATCATTTCAATAAACGAGCCTATCAAAATGGTAGGCTTTTGTGTTTTGATAGGGTTGAGTTATTTGATTTAAGCAGTTGTTATTTAGTTGTTTAAGTGTTTTGTTTTCAGAATGGGCCATCTTTTGGCCTATAGGACATGAATAAAATATTTTAAAAATGACAATTTCAAGAAAAACGTTCAAAAAACGTGAGCATGCAGGCTTCAGCCTGCTGATGGTATCGTACGTACTGTTAACCCTATTAACCTTAATAATAACGATATGATGCTTATAAGTTTGATCCTGCTTTTTGCAGTGATGTTCTGGCTTCTTTACAAATCCGTCGAATTTTTTGATAAAATATAAAAATATGTGGAGTTTATTTTTCCTTTCAATTCTGGCCTTTGTGTACATCTGCTACGTTTTGCTGAAACCTGAAAAATTTTAACTGGTCATGAATACAGAAATTTTAGGCGTTATTGCCATGTTTGTCATTACATTAGTCATTGGAATATTTCTGGGGAAATACATTGCTAATGTGTACGGGTACAAAAAGACCTTTTTAGATCCTGTTTTTGAACCTGTTGAAAAATTAATTTATACAATATCGGGGATCAATCCAAACCGTCAGATGACCTGGAAACAGAATATGTATGCCATGCTGACGATCAACCTGGTTTGGTTCGTGATCGGATTCCTGATTCTGATGACTCAGTCCTGGCTTCCCTTAAATCCTGACGGAAACCCGAATATGTCACCTGATCTTGCCTTTAATACGGCTATTTCCTTTTTGGTGAACTGTAACCTTCAGCATTATTCAGGAGAAACGGGAGTGAGCTATTTAAGCCAGCTTTATCTGATGTTCCTGCAGTTTGTAACTGCAGCCACCGGAATGGCAGCAATGGCCGTTCTTTTCAAAGCTTTTAAAGAGAAAACAACGACAGAATTAGGGAATTTCTATGATTTCTTTACTAAATCTGTGATCAGAATACTCGTTCCAATCAGTATCCTTGTTGCCCTGATCCTTTCCGCCAATGGAAGTCCGATGACTTTCGAAGGAAAAGATCATATTACAACGCTGGAAGGACAGAAAATTGATGTTTCAAGAGGTCCTGTAGCCGCTTTTGTGGCGATCAAGCATTTGGGAACCAATGGAGGAGGGTTCTTCGGAGCCAACTCAGCACATCCGCTTGAGAACCCGAACTATGTGACAAATATGACCGAAATGGTTACTCAGATGATCATCCCGTTTGCATTGGTTTTTGCATTGGGATTTTATCTGAAAAAGAGAAAACTGTCTTGGGTGATCTTTATCGTAATGACGGTCGGTTTCCTGGCACTTGCCGTTCCAAACGTGGTCAATGAAACAAACGGTAATCCTCTCATCACACAGATGGGCGCAGACAGTAGCCTTGGAGCGATGGAGGGCAAAGAGATCCGTTTCGGAAGTGCATCTTCAGGATATTGGAGTATTGCAACGACAGTGATCTCAACAGGTTCTGTGAACTCCATGCATGACAGCACGATGCCGCTTTCAGGAATGAACGAGCTGCTGGCTATGATGATCAACTGCTTCTACGGAGGCTGCGGTGTCGGAATTCTAAATTATTTTATCTTTATCATTCTCGCTGTATTTATCAGTGGTCTGATGGTGGGAAGGACGCCGGAATTCATGGGTAAAAAGATTGAAGCTAAAGAAATGAAGATCGCAATGATCGTCGCTCTTTTCCATCCGTTCTTAATACTTGTAGGAACAGCGTTAACCGCCTATCTGCCGGAATTCGGAGCAAAAATATTGAATAATCCGGGTTTCCATGGGTTTAGTGAAATGTTGTATGAATTCACTTCCTCTTCTGCGAACAACGGTTCCGGATTTGAAGGTCTTGGCGACAATACCCCTTGGTGGAATATCTCAACAGGAATTGTATTGCTGTTATCCAGATTTATTCCCATCATCGGACCGATAGCAATTGCAGGATTATTGGCACAGAAAAAATTCATCCCGGAAAGTTCAGGAACTCTGAAAACGGATACAGCTACTTTCGGCTTTATGACGTTGGCGGTGATCCTGCTTATTGCGGCGCTGTCTTTCTTCCCGGCATTAACATTGGGACCTATCGCAGAACAGATCCAGTATTTCTCTAAATAAAAAGAAAATTAATTTTTTGAACCATTAAGAAGATAAAAGAGGTTAAGAATATTAAGCTGTACGCCCAATATGAAACAGGCTTAAAAATATTCTTTTGAATATAATCTTAATTCTTCTTCACTTCTAAATAGCTCTTAATGGTTTAAGTATCAATAATTAAAATTACAATCAATAGTTAACCATTAGGAGGATTGAAATATCAGGAAACCAGTCTAAAACTCATCGAAACATTCACCTGAATATATTATCCATTTCCACTCCTTTTAGTTTTATTCTTTCTTAATGGTTACCATTGATTTATAATGATATAACTCTTTCAAAAAAATGAAAAATCAATCACAGACATTGTTTCAAAAAGATTTGGTGAACGAAGCGATCAAGCAGTCCTTCGTTAAACTGAATCCGAAAATCATGTTTAAAAATCCCGTGATGTTCCTGGTGGAAGTCGGAACAGTGGTGATGTTTATTGTAAGTCTTTTCAGTCTTACAGGGGACAAATCACAAGGGAGCTTTGCTTATAACTTTACCGTATTTATTATTTTATTTTTTACGGTTCTTTTCGCCAATTTTGCTGAAGCCATTGCCGAAGCAAGAGGAAAGGCACAAGCGGATACGCTTAGAAAAACGCGTGAAGAAACTCCAGCCAAAGTCGTGGTAGACAACAAACCGGGATTTCAGATAGAAACCGTTCTCAGAATGTCTGCTGAAATGAAACTGGGCGATATTTTCCTTTGTGAAACCGGGGATCAGATCCCGATGGATGGGGAGATTATTGAAGGACTTGCTACCATTGATGAATCGGCAATCACCGGAGAAAGTGCGCCCGTGATCCGTGAATCCGGAGGAGATAAAAGCTCCGTAACGGGCGGAACAAAAGTTCTTTCCGACAGAATAAAAGTGAAGGTAACAACTAAACCGGGAGAATCCTTTTTAGATAAAATGATTGCCCTTGTGGAAGGAGCTTCAAGACAGAAAACACCTAATGAAATCGCATTAACTATACTTTTGGCAGGATTTACCCTGACCTTTATTATCGTCACACTCACTTTAAAACCTTTTGCAGACTACGCGCAGACTCCCATTACCATTGCGGCATTTATATCACTTTTCGTTTGTTTGATTCCCACAACCATTGGAGGTCTGCTTTCTGCAATCGGGATCGCCGGAATGGACAGAGCTTTGAGAGCGAATGTAATTACTAAAAGCGGTAAAGCAGTAGAAACTGCCGGAGATATTGATGTACTGCTTCTTGATAAAACAGGAACCATTACCATCGGAAACCGTAAAGCAACAGAATTTCACCCTGCTGACGGAATCAGACTACCGGATTTCATTAAAGCTTCTGCCTTAAGCTCAGTAGCGGATGAAACACCGGAAGGAAAATCCATTATAGAACTAAGCCAGCTGAAATCAGAAGATCTTCTTGTTCCCAATCCCGTCTATATTGATTTCTCAGCAGAAACGAGAACCTCAGGAATCGATTTTGAAGACACAAGGATCAGAAAAGGAGCGTATGACACGATAAAAAAACTGACTGAAAAAGCCGGGAATATCTTCCCGAAAGAAACCCAGGATGCTGTTACCAAAATTTCTGAAAACGGGGGAACTCCTCTTGTTGTAAGCGTTAATGAAAAAGTCTGGGGCGTCATCGAACTTCAGGATATCATTAAAACAGGAATTCAGGAACGTTTCCAAAGACTGAGAAAAATGGGGGTAAAAACGGTGATGGTAACCGGAGATAATCCTCTGACTGCAAAATTCATCGCTGAAAAAGCAGGTGTAGATGATTTCATTGCGGAAGCCAAGCCTGAAGATAAAATGAACTACATCAAAAAAGAACAGCAGGAAGGAAAGCTTGTTGCTATGATGGGAGACGGAACGAATGATGCTCCGGCATTAGCTCAGGCTGATGTGGGGGTAGCGATGAACAGTGGAACACAGGCCGCAAAAGAAGCCGGTAACATGGTAGACCTTGACAATGACCCTACAAAACTGATTGAGATTGTAGAAATTGGAAAACAGCTGCTGATGACCCGCGGAACATTGACGACTTTCAGTATTGCGAATGACGTTGCTAAATATTTTGCCATTATTCCTGCACTGTTCATTACCTTCATTCCATCACTGCAGAAGTTAAATATCATGAATCTTCACAGTCCGGAAACAGCAATTTTATCAGCCGTTATTTTCAATGCCGTGATTATTCCTTTCCTTATTCCACTGGCGTTAAAAGGAGTTGCCTACAAACCGATCGGTGCCAGTGCATTATTGAGAAGAAACCTTTTTATTTATGGTTTGGGTGGTGTTATTGTTCCTTTCATCGGTATTAAGATCATTGATTTAGTGGTTAGTTTATTCTATTAAAATTTTAAAAATGAAAAATCATATTGTTACAGCATTCAGACTCACTTTTGTAATGCTGGCTATCGTAGGAATTTATCTGCTTATCGTGTACGGAGGCTCAAAAATGTTGCCTACAAAAGGAAATGCTGAGATCATTACCCAAAGCGGGCAGAAGTTTTACGCGAATATCGGGCAGGAATTTAAATCTGAAAAATACTTTCACGGGCGTCCATCATCTGTTAATTATAATGCAGCAGGAAGCGGTGGAAGCAATAAAGGCCCAAGTAACGAAGAATACCTTGAAACCGTTAAAAAAAGAATAGACACTTTAAAAATGGAACATCCGGGAATGGAGAATACAAAAGTTCCTGTAGAGCTGGTTACAGCTAGTGGAAGCGGTCTCGATCCCGATATTTCTGAAGAAGGCGCTTTGTATCAGGTAAAGAAAATTGCTGAAGTACGAAATCTTTCTGAGGAAAAAGTAAGAGATTTAGTGAAAAATCAAACAGAGAAACCATTTTTAGGGCTTTTAGGGCCATCAAAAGTAAATGTGCTGAAGCTTAATATCGCTTTAGATCAATTAAAATAATCTAGCTATTACCGTGAAAAAATATATCATTACCAGTGCCGTATTATTCGGGATCTTTTTCCCGAAAGCACAGTCATCAGATTCATTAAAAACAGAAAATAAAGTAACATTTTCTGCCTATGCAGAACTTTTCTACACTTATGATTTGAATGAACCTGCCAATCATTTCCGTCAGAATTTTTTGTACTCTTACAACAGGCATAATGAGCTCAATCTAAATTTAGGATTGGTAAAAGCGAATTACCAAAGTGAGAACCTTCGTGCTAATGTGGCTTTAATGGCCGGAACGTATGCACAGGATAATATGGCTGCGGAACAGGACGCATTACGTTATGTTAACGAAGCAAATATTGGAATTAAGATTTCAAAGAACAAAAACTTGTGGATCGATGCCGGAATTATGCCTTCCCACATCGGTTGGGAAAGCGCTATAGGAAAAGACAATATCAACCTGACCAGAAGTTTTGCCGCTGAAAATTCGCCTTATTTTGAAACCGGAGCGAAGGTTTCCTATACATCAGATAGCGGAAAATGGTTTGTAAGCGGACTAGTGCTGAATGGTTGGCAACGTATTGCAAAGCCGGAAGGAAATCAGACTATTTCTTTCGGGCACCAGGTGACCTACAAACCGACAGAAAAGATTACGCTGAACAGCAGCTCTTTCATCGGAAACGACAAATCAAAGGATGAAAAAAGAATGCGTTATTTCCATGATCTCTATGGAAGTTTTCAGCTGACAGATCAATTTTCCGCTTTGCTGGGCTTTGATATCGGAGCAGAGCAGAAAGAAAAAGGAAGCAGCAGCTACAATATCTGGTACACTCCCAATGTATTGATGAAATACCAGCTCGACAGTAAATGGGCCCTGGCAGGAAGGTTTGAATATTACAATGATAAAAATGGGGTGATCATCAGTACCAAAACACCCAATGGTTTCCAAACCTTCGGATATTCCCTGAATGTAGATTATGCAATTATGAAAAACGTGGTTTTCCGTACTGAGGCAAGAGGCTTCACGTCCAAAGATGCCATTTTTGTAAAGAATGGTGAGATGAAGCAAGGGAATTTCTTTATCACGACAAGTCTGGCTGCATGGTTTTAGAAAGTGAAGAGTGAATAATGAAGAGTGAAAAATAGATAATTTACCACAAAAGGCACAAAAGTTTTTTTATGCTTAAGCTATTTGAAGTTTAAATGCTTTTTGAAGAAGAAGATCACATAAGTTTTAAAAAAAATCAAAGATTTTTATTCCATCGAATGATTAAAGATCTGTGTAATCTGCGGGAGATAAAAAAATATTTATCAAGAGAGTAACAAAGCCTTATGATTTGTATGTTTTTATAAAACCAAAAGTTATAACAAAGACACTATTAAACCAAACCGACGATAATTCCCCTCCCGTGGAGGGGTGGCGAAAATTCAAAGAATTTTTGACGAGGTGGTTCAAGGTAGTTAAAGAAAAAATGCCCCAAATAATCGTAACTTACTTATACATTTTGAAGTGTTGGAAAATAAACCTTTTGTGCCTTTTGTATTAAAAAAAATAAAGCAAAAAAAATCAATGTCATCAGCAAAACATTTTTTAGAATTGATCCAGAAATCCCGGAAAGGAAAATTTAAGATCTATATCGGGATGAGCGCAGGCGTGGGAAAAACTTTCCGCATGCTTCAGGAGGCACAATCTCTTCTGCGTAACGGCATTGACGTAAAGATCGGGTATATAGAAACCCACGATCGGGAAGAAACGGTAGCTCTTACAGATGGAATTCCGGAAATTTCAAGAAGGTCAGTTTTCTACAAAGGTAAAAGTCTGGAAGAAATGGATCTTCAGGCCATTATCAATGAACATCCCGAGGTGGTTCTTGTGGATGAATTGGCTCATACGAATGTAGAAGGTTCAAAAAATAAAAAAAGATGGCAGGATGTGCTGGAAATCCTTGATAACGGGATCAATGTCATCAGCGCCATGAATATCCAGCATATTGAAAGCCTGAATGAAGAAGTAAAAAATATCACAGGAATAGAAGTGGCAGAACGTGTTCCTGATAAAATTTTGAGTCTTGCCGATGAGGTGGTCAATATAGACCTTACCGCCGATGAACTGCTCACTCGTTTGAAAGAAGGAAAAATTTATAAAAAAGAAAAGATTCAAACTGCGCTTACCAATTTTTTTCAAAGCGGACATATTTTGCAACTTCGGGAACTTGCTTTAAAAGAAGTCGCTGCACACGTAGAAAGAAAGGTCGAAACAGAGATTAAAACAGAAAATTTTAAACCCATAAAATTTCTGGCTTGCATCAGCAGTAATGAGAAGATCGCTAAAAATATCATCCGGAAAACGGCCCGTCTGGCGAGTTACTACAACAGTCAGTGGACGGTTCTATACGTTCAGAAGCCGTCAGAAAATCCTGAAAAAATTGCTCTCGACAAACAGCGGTATTTGATTAATAATTTTAATTTAGCACAGGAATTGGGGGCGAAAGTGGTTCGCATAAAAGAAAGCAGCGTCCACAAAGGAATTCTGGAGTATGTGATCGCTCATAATATCACAACGGTATGCATCGGAAAACCCCACGCAGAGCTCTGGCAGCGTCTTTCCGGCTATAGCTGGATTTACACGCTGATGAACAGACTCAATGAAAAGCAGATAGATATTATTATTTTATCGTAGAAGTAATGAAACTTAAAACAAAACTCACCTTAGGCGTAGGTCTTTTATTTTTACTGATCGTTCTCTTGTCAGTGATCGGATCCGTCTATATCAATAAGCTGAAATCCGATACTGAGAAAATCCTTACAGCCAATTATAACAGTCTGGAGTTTTCCAAAAATATGCTTCTTGCTCTGGATAAAATAAGCACAGACAGCGCTATTGCAGTGAATGATTTTCAGAAAAACAATAAACTGCAGGAAAAAAACCTGACTGAATTCGGAGAAAAGGAAGCTACCCAAAGTCTGAACCTTCATTTCAACAGCTACCTGAAACAGCCTTCTCCAGGAAAGGAGAAACTGATCCGTGAAGATCTTGCCAAGATCATGTCTCTGAATATGAAGGGCATTGAAAGAAAAAGTGATATTGCTATCATTACCGCTGAAAATGCCACTTTCTGGATCGTAAGTTTGGGAACAGTCTGTTTTCTGATCGCTTTTATTCTGCTTTTTAATCTGCCACAGACTATTGCGGAACCTATCAATCAGTTGACGTTCAGTATCAGGCAAATCGCTGCTAAAAATTATAATGAAAGGGTACATTTCAAAGGCAGTGAGGAGTTCAACAGTCTCGCAGATTCATTTAATACCATGGCAGAAAAACTTCAGGAATACGAAAGCAGCAGCCTTTCTAAGCAATTAATGGAGAAAAAAAGGATTGAAACATTGGTGAATAATATGCATGATGCAGTGATTGGGCTGGATGAAAATCATTTTATCTACATGATCAACGATGAAGCACTGAAGATCACGAATCTTCGTAAAGAAGAAATCATTGGTAAAACAGCGCATGAAGTGGCTATTAATAATGATCTGATGCGTGAACTGCTTAAAAACATTGATCAGCCGGTAAAAGAACCAATTAAGATCGTTCGTGATCATAAAGAGAACTATTTTGAACAGGATATAATTCCCATCAATATTGTGAAGACGGGCGAAAAGGAAACTAAATATATTGGAAAAGTGATCCTTCTTAGGAATATCACTCCCTTTAAAGAACTTGATTTTGCTAAAACCAATTTCATTGCTACTATTTCACACGAGCTCAAAACACCTATATCCGCTATAAAAATGGGTGTGCAGCTTCTCGGAAATCAAAAATTCGGAGCGTTGAATGACCAGCAGAAAGAACTGTTGAAAAGCATTAATGATGACGGACAAAGGCTTCTGAATATAACAGGTGAATTATTGAATCTTTCGCAGGTAGAAACCGGAAATATCAGCTTGACCGTTGAGAAATGTTCACCGAAAGAAGTGGTACAGACCGCTGTGAAAAATGTTGAAAAGCTGGCAGAACAGAAGAATATTCTGATCAATACCGCATATCTGGTAGGTGATACCGATTTTATTGCTGCAGATTTTGATAAAACAGTGTGGGTCATGAATAATTTCCTTACCAATGCGGTCAAACATTCTTTCCAGGACGAAAATATCCAGATTTTGGTGGAAAAACTAGACTCTATGATCCAGTTCAGTATTACCGATACCGGAAGTGGAATTGATGAAAAATACCACCGCCAGATCTTCGATCGCTATTTTCAGGTTCCGGGAGACCATCAGAACGGGACCGGACTGGGACTGGCTATCTCCAAAAACTTTATTGAAAAACAAAATGGCGAAATAGGAGTGAAGAGCTCGCCCAATCAAGGAAGTACTTTTTATTTCAGGCTGCCGATGATCTAAACAGATTTTAAATAATATTTTTTAAATTTGAATTAAAATCACACAAGATGAACACAGCAGATTTAAAAGCTGATTTGATAAACAGAATCAGTCAGTTACAAGAAAAAAGAATTATTGAGGAGATTCAAAAGCTGTTGGATTTTGAATTGAATGAAAATGAATATATTCTTACGGAATCCCAGAAAGAAAGAATTGCTGAAGCACAGGCAGAATATAAAAGTTCAGCTTATCTTACAGAGGATAAAGCCAATCAGGATATTGAGGAATGGCTGGGAGAAAAGTAGTCTGGACAGATAAAGCCAATATTGAAAGAAAAGAGATTCTTGAATATTGGATTCTCAGAAATCAATCTAAAACATTCAGTATTAAATTAAATAAATTGATCATCAGTAATGTCAGGTTGCTATCGCAATTTCCATTAATTGGAAGGAAAACGGCTTTCAATAATGTAAGGGTGAAAATTGTTAAAGATTATCTTATATTCTATGAGTTTTCAGAAGCTGAATTAATTGTACTTTCGATCTGGGACGGAAGGAGAAAGGAAAGTGAAATTTGATACAATGAACAGAGTTCCAAAGTTAAAAAAAAGTTACGCAGGATCAAAATTCTGAAGTAAGGTAAAAATTCCACAACCTTCAGAATTATATGTTCAGTTTCCACATAAAGGAGGAGAATTCGTAAAGCAACCAAAAAAATACTAATTCAGTGGCCATTTTTATTCTTACCAATGCCTGATATATTTAATTACTTCCTTCCCATCTGTGTTGTATCAACAGTAATACCTGGTATTTTTTTTTATTTCCAGAATAAAAAAATAATGGTTAAATATAAACAATCTGACTCCAAGGAGTTTAAAAAAATTAGTGGAAAAATTGTTGTAGAAAAGGGTTTTTTGAAAAAAAACATCCGCTGGTGTAGCTTTGATATTCTTCTGAATCAAAACTCGGTTTTTATATTTTCAAAGGATTTTTATTGTATTCCTTCTCGTTTCATTAACCTCATATTTTTTTCTGATAAAAGAAACACAAAAAGTCTACGGTACTGAGAGAATTTAGTATTAATAAAAATACTGTTGTTTTAGTATCCTACCCTGATTTTCTGGCCAATGGAAAACGGACGATCTATTTACAGAATCTTACACCTCACCAGATCAAACTTTTCCAGGAAGCTTTAAAGAATAGTATGCCTTCTGCTCTTCATTAGCAAAATTCTTTTAAATTTACAGAGTAACAAAAACATTCCATGAAAAGCCTCATCAGTCTGTTATTACTACTGTTCTTTTTCTGTGCCACTTCTCAGGTTTCAAAGAGGACGGCGGCCATCATTAAACCTCTTGAAAAAACAAGATTATTCTATTCAAGTGATGACGAGGAAATAAAAAAGGTAAAAGAATTACTGTTTAAAGAAACAAGTACAGAAGAACTTGTATATTTAGCCGAGAAGGGCCAAAATGTTTATATAAAAGCAACAGCCATCGATGTTCTGGCTAAGAAAAAAGAAGGTGGAAAAATACTCGAAGTTTTTAAGAAGAATCTTTATTCAAAAGAGAAATTGACTTATAGAACGGGTTGTCTTTCGGATGATTATCTTTTGTCTATCCATATTTTTGAATCGGTTTCAGTAGGTTATAATTTTTCAGAAAAAGAAAAAGAAAATCTTGAAAAAGAGATGATGGCTATTGTTCTAAATGCCAAACCTATTAACCCAGAGCTTCTGGAAGCTCTGACCTATGACTTACCGCTGGATAATGATAGCTATACTAAAATAAGAAAGTTGGTGATAGATACAAAATCACCGATACTGCTTGTGAATCTTGCAAAATATAAAAATCCAAATGACATAGAACTGATCAAAAGCTTTGGAAAACAAGCTTATCCGGCCATTCAAGAGTTTCCGGATCCAAAATTTCTACCATTCATAAAAGAAAATATCTCGGATGCTTCTGATTATCATGTGATGTTTGCGCTCTCCAGATTTTGCAGTGAGGAAGCTAAGGAAATTGTGATCAAAGCTATTGAGATTGAAAAGAAACAAAACAAAGACAAAGATTGTGGAAACGGATGTCTTTCCACGATCTATCAGCATACTTATATGGAAAAATGTACGCTGTATTATCCTTTGCTCGCAGATCTTTGGCTAACGGATAAGATCATCTCTTTTGATATTCTGGATCACTATGAAAAAACGCATACTCAAAAAGAAGCAGCAAGATTTCTGTTGGATGGATTTTTGAAACCGGGAGAAGCTGAAGTTATTCCTTTCAATACATTCGAGATGGATCATATAATAGACGACATATCTGATGATCTTACCTACGATGGTAATCTGAGACTCGTTAAACTTTTGGAAAGAACCCAAAAGATCTCTGATGAAGTTTATAAGAAAGCCGTAAGAAGTTCTCTTCAGTATCTCGGTGATCTTGATTTGAGCCGTTTCATCTCAAAACTGAAAGATAATGAGTCCGTACTTCAGAATAAGGATGTTCTTCTGGAAAGGGTTAGATATAATGAAAATGCTTATGGTGCCCTCACTATCATGGATGGTCTGAAAATGCTCAAGGATGAAAAGCTTTTCAGTGATGGGGCCGCTATTATTGTCAGCAGAAAAGCAGAATTTAAAAAATTTCCGGTATGGGAAGAGAACTATAGAAGTTTTATCAAAGAAAATAACATTAAAGAATAAGTAAACTATGAATAATCTAAAAATCTTTTTGATCAGTTTATTTCTTACCCTTCTGCATTCACAGATGTCCGGGCAGGCATTCAAATTGGAAGAGCTGGCCGCATTCAACAGGCTTGATATGGCTACTTTCAAAACAGAAATTAAAAAGCAGAAGTACACCTTCTACGACAAAACAGAAAGTCCAGCATTTATTCTGTACGAATACGACAGCCCGGGTTATACCTATAAAATCGGAAAGTTTGAATATACTGAAGATCAATCTCAGGACCATATAGAGTTTCAGTTCAAAGATAAAAAAGAACATGATGTCTATATAAAAACAATTCTTGCAGCAGGTTATAAACAGACCGAAAAAGGGAAGATTCTTACAGGTGAAAATTATATTGATTACTCTAAAGACAAAGCGCAGATCAGGATGGTTTATCCGAAAACTTCACGGGATAACTATACAATTCTCGTTTTTAAATAAAAACAAATGTTTTGTACACCCTGGATTTACTTATTTCCAGATCATAGGAACAAAAAATAAACCATTGAAATTTAATCTCAATGGTTTAATTATAATTTTTTGAAATTCCTATTGTTTCTCTATTAAATCTAAAAACTGCTGTTCGTCAAGAATCTCTATGGTTCCGATGTCCTGAGCCTTTTTTAGCTTGCTTCCGGCCTTTTCTCCCACCACAAGGAAGTTGAGGTTTTTAGACACTGCAGAAATATTTTTTCCACCATGTTTTTCCACCATTTCTTCCGCAGATTCTCTGGTGAATAACGATAATTTTCCTGTAAAAAGGAATGTTTTTCCTTCCAGAATAGTAGAAAGAACTTCATTCGTACTTTCGCCTTTTTCAAGCTGTACTCCGTAAGATTTCAGACGTTCGATCATCAGGATGTTTTCAGGATTTTTGAAAAACTCCACGATGCTTACAGCGATCTTGGCTCCAATATCTTCTACCTGGCAAAGCTCTTCTACACTAGCTTCTTTCAATTCATCAATGGTAGCAAAGTTTTTTACCAACTTTTTGGCAACCGTTTCACCCACATGTTTGATCCCGATCCCATAAAGAACCTTTTCAAAAGGGATTTCTTTGGATTTCTCAATTCCCGAAATAATATTCTGTGCAGATTTTTCCGCCATCCTTTCCAGGGGAAGAATCTGTTCCTTTGTTAAAGCATAGAAATCCGCCGGATTTTCAATTAATTTTTCTCTGTAAAGCTGTTCTATTGTTTCACTTCCCAGATTATCAATATTCAAAGCCTTTCTGGAAACATAATGAATCATTCTTCCTACAACCTGAGGCGGACAGTGAAGTTCATTCGGACAGAAATGGATCGCCTGGTCAACGATTTTCACAAGCTCTGTTCCACATTCAGGACAGTTTGTAATATATTCAATTTCCTTGCTTTCGGAAGTTCTTTTTTCAGTGTGTACGCCTACAATTTTCGGAATAATCTCACCGCCTTTTTCTACATATACAAAATCATGTTCATGAAGATCTAGTTTTTTGATGATATCTTCATTGTGAAGAGAGGCCCTTTTAACGATAGTTCCTGCTAATAAAACAGGTTTTAAATTAGCCACCGGCGTAATCGCTCCCGTTCTTCCCACCTGATAGGATACACTCTGAAGCTCAGTTTCCACTTTTTCCGCTTTAAACTTATACGCCATTGCCCATCGTGGTGATTTGGCTGTATAGCCCAGCTGTCTCTGCTGTTGTAAAGAATTCACTTTTAAAACAATTCCATCAATTTCAAAAGGAAGATTGTGGCGTTCCGTATCCCAGAAACTGATAAATTCCTTTACTTCATCCATCGTTTTGCAGAGTTTCGCCTGCTGCGAGGTTTTAAAGCCCCAGCCCTGTGCTTTCTGAAGCAGTTCCCAATGCGTTTCTGCAGGAATATCCTCAGAAATAAACTGGTAAAGTACGGAAGACAGACTTCGTTTTCTTACTTCCGCACTGTCCTGCATTTTTAAACTTCCGCTGGCGGTATTCCTTGGATTCATGAAAGGATCCAAACCTTCCTCTTCACGAAGTTTATTAAGCTTATCAAAGTTTTTTCTGGTCAGATAAATTTCACCTCTCATAAAAAAAGAGGCGGGGAAATCACCTTTCAGAGTCAGCGGAATATCGGAGATCGTACGAACATTCGGAGTGATTTCATCGCCTTGGAAACCGTCGCCACGCGTTACGGCCTGAGCCAGCTTTCCGTTTTCATAAAGAATAGAAATAGAAGCACCGTCATATTTTAGCTCTGCCACAAATTCTACCGGATCATTGATGGTTTTGATAATTCTTTTCTCCCAGTCTTCAAGATCATCAAAATCATAGGAATTATCGAGAGAATACATCCTGAACTTATGCTGAATAGTAGGGAACACTTTGGTAATTCCTCCGCCTACACGTACCGTAGGTGAATTTTCGTCGTAGAATTCAGGGTATTTTGCTTCCAGATCCTGAAGTTCTTCCAGAAGCATATCAAACTCATAATCAGAGATTGTAGCAGCATCTAAATGATAATAATTTTCATTATGCTGATGGAGCTCTTTTCTTAGCTGTTCTATTTTTTGCTGTATATTTTCGGACATTCCTTTCTATCTTTTGAGCAAAAATAGCTAAACTAATTTCATTAAAAAATACCGCAATTAAATATTATAGAAAGATTAAAAACACGTAATGTGATATAAGTTGTTGATTGTGTTGGATTTAAAACGATTGTTTAAATTAATTTAACATATTGTTATGATTTAATTGAGAATTTGTTAAAACTCCCTTAAACAGCAGGTCCGGAAAGTCAAAATACCTTTGCACATCTAATTTGTTAAGATGAGAAAAGTAAAGATTGTACTAGGATTATTGTTTTTGGGATTTGGAACACTGGCTTATGCGCAGACTACGCAGGCATCTATTGTGGGAAAAGTAACAGGACTGGGCAGTACGGCTCAGGAAAAAGTGAAAGTAACGATCGTGAACGAGTCTACAGGGTTCAGGACGGAGACAGAGACCAATTCGAAAGGAGAATATATATTTAAAGAAATTCCTCTTGGCGGACCTTATACGGTGATCGTGAATGATGACAAAAAAGAAGGATACAACGTCAACTTCGGAGATCAGGTGACAGTAAACGTGAGCTTAGGCGGAGACGAAAAGCAGATAGAAGAAGTTGTAGTTACCGGAAACCTTAAAAACAAGATCGGAAACCTGGGAGCTGCTACTGCTATCTCTGCTAAAAATATCAGCATGCTCCCGGTCAACGGAAGAAACTTTACCAACCTTACTGAATTATCTCCATTAAGCGGAAAAGGAGGAAACCTTTCCGGACAGCTGGGATCTTCAACCAACTTTACGATTGATGGTATGACAGCCAAAAATCCAACGTCTGCAGGATCTACAACCAGTCGAAGTGGTGCACCATTTTCGATATCAATTGAAGCAGTCCGTGAATTTAAAATCACAACCAATCAGTACGATGTAACCTTGGGTAGAAGCGGAGGTGGAACAGTAAGTGCGGTTACCAAATCCGGTACGAATAAATTTTCAGGAAGTGCCTGGGAATATCTAAGAACAAACTGGCTTTCCAGCCCGTATGACATCAGAGGAAACAAAAGAGAGAACGATTTCTCTACTTCCCAGTTCGGGTTTTCACTGGGTGGGCCGATCATTAAAAATAAATTACATTTCTTCGTTGCATGGGATCATCAACTGGATTCAAGACCATTGATCATTGCAGATATAAAGTCGACGGATGATGAGAAAAGATTTAATACGACCACGCAGACGTTGAATCAGTTTCTTGATATTGCAAGATCAAAATACGGAGTCGGAAATTCACCCCAGTTCGGTTCGTTTGATAAAGTAAGAAATTCTGATGCGGGATTTTTACGTTTGGACTGGCAGATCAATGAAAAAAACTTATTGACCTTAAGAAATAATTTCACTTACGACCTGAACAAAAATGGATTGGGGGATAATACCGCGATCAATTTCTTTGAATCTTACGGGAATGATAAAAACCTTGATAATAGCTTACTCTTAACCTTAAGATCAAATTTAAAGCCTAATCTGACGAATGAGCTGAAGGCGCAATATCTTTATACTTTCCAGAACAGTTATCAGAATAATGAATTAGGAAAACCTGTTCCAAGAGCTATCGTAGAAAATATTGTTTCTCCGGGGGTTGGGGCTACCAATATTCAGATCGGGGGACATCGTTTTGCTCAGGAAAGTTTTAGAAATAATGTGATTCAGGTTGTTGATAACTTGTACTACAATACGGATAAAGTAAAATATACCTTCGGTGCTGATCTGATGTATACCACTTCGAAATCCGTGTATGGAAGCGAAGTGAACGGAAGATTCCATTTCAGGGAAGATCCTACCTTGAACCCAGGGAATCTTTATAATTTTAATAATCTTACAGCGTACAGATTTTACAGAGAAGTTCCTTTGATGGAAGATCCGTCCGTAAGATCGAGTATCTGGAATATAGGCCTTTACGGGCAGCTTCAGACGAAAATTGGTGAAGGTTTGAATTTAATGGCAGGTTTAAGATTAGACTACGGAGGTTATCCAAAGGCTGAATTTAACCAAAAGCTTTATGATGAAATGGGGATCAGAACGGACAATAAAATTAAATCATTTGTGATCCAGCCAAGATTCCAGTTTGAATGGAACTTCAATGAGCAGAACAAAGACTTCCTGAAATTTGGTGCGGGAATCTTCTCGTCCGATATCAACAATTATATGGTGATCAATAACCTTGTGTTTGACGGGAAACATCTGGCAACGGTAGATGTAGATCCTTCTGCGATCGGTCTTACACCTGATTTCTACAGCTACAGAAACGATTACAATACGGTTCCTTCGCTTTCAAAGTATCAGATCCCTACAATCAACTATACCGGAGAAGATGCAAAAATTCCAATTGTATATAAAGCGAATGTTTCCTACACACACTTCTTTAACGAAAGATTCAGAGCGGGAATCGCAGGTTATATGGCTCTAGGAAGAAACAACTACTTCTATTATGACCGAAATATGGTGTCCAATCCATACTTTACGTTGGCGAATGAAGGAGGAAGAGGAGTGTATGTACCAGCTTCTTCAATTCAGGGCGCAAAAGTAGACTGGAAGGCCGGAAGGATTAATCCTAATTTCGGAAGAGTGCTGGAGCTTGTAAGCGATGGAAAAGTAAATCAGTTCTCATTTGTAGTGGATACCAGCTACCGTTACTGGAAAGATGGGGAGATTACGGCGAGTTATACCTGGTCGGATATCAAAGACAATACCTCGTACAACGGAAACGTAGCGAATTCAGCGACATTGTCAACGATGGTTCAGGGAGATCCGAGAGACTTAAAAATGACCTATTCTGATAATCAGTTCAGAAACAAGATCGTTCTTTATGGAAATTCGCCTACCATTGCAGGATTTACACTGGGTGTAAGATATTCCGGAATCGGTGGAACGCGTTTCTCGGTAACTGCAGGTGGAAATATCAACGGAGATTTCGTAGATTCCAATGATTTGGCTTACATTTTCCCGGAAATTATTACTCAGCCGCTTCTTAATGATCCGGAAGTCGGACAGGCGCTAAAAGATTATGTGGAAAAATATAATAATGCTATAGCAGAGCGTAACGGCGGCAAAAACGGATTCTTCGGAGTATGGGATGTACGTGTGGCTAAAAAAATCAAGTTTGACAAAATCGGAGCTTTTGAACTTTCTGTGGATATTTTCAACTTAGCCAATCTTCTTAACAAAGAATGGGGTGTCAATAAGTCCTACGGAAATATGGCACTTTACAGAGCTCCAAAATTCAACCAGGCTACCCAACAGTTTGAATACGTTAAAAATACCAGCGGTTTAGCTCCTCTTTCCGGGAATCCTTATCAGATCCAGATCGGTGCCAAATACAGCTTTTAACATTTAAACACTACCTTTATCAAACGTTTTTAAGATTTTTATTTAATTATCTAAATTGTATTATGAAAAATTTTATCTTAGGGTTAGCAGTTTTAAGTACAGTCCTAATGAAGGCACAAACCCAGATTATCGCACACAGAGGCTATTTCCAGGCACAGCCGCCTACCACGGAAAATTCTATTAAATCTTTAGAGAATGCCCAGAAATTAAAAATATACGGATCGGAATTCGATGTAAGGATGACTAAAGACGGCATTCTTGTGATCAATCACGACGAGCACCACGGGGAAATGGAGATCTCTGAAACCTCTTTCAAAGAACTGGAAGCTCTGAAATTATCCAATGGCGAAAAATTTCCAACATTAAAAGATTATCTGAAGCAAGGGAAAAAAGATTCTTCCTTAAAGCTGATCGTGGAAATCAAACCTGCCAAAACTCCGGAAATAGAAAATGAGATCACTCAGAAAACCCTTAAAATGATTAAGGATATGAAACTGGAAGGTCAGAGTGAATATATTTCTTTCAGCTTAAACATCTGTAAAGAGATCAAAAAGCTGGAGCCGAAATTCAAGGTACAGTATCTGAACGGTGAGTTGTCTCCTGAGCAGATCAAAAAAGAAGGTCTTGACGGAATAGACTACCATTACAGTGTTTTCCAAAAAAATCCTACATGGATCTCCGAGGCTAAAGCTTTAGGCCTTATCACCAATTCATGGACAGTAAATGATCCGGCTGTGTACGAACAGTTAAAAAATCAGGGTATAGGCTTCGTTACGACCAATATTCCTGATCAGCTAAAAAATAAATAACAGCTTGATCTCGTAAAGATTTAAAAAGTCTGATATTAAAATTACAGCCTGTCTCTTTGTTGGGACAGGCTGTTTTGTATACGAACTTAATTTATCAGGTTGTGATTCAGTACTTTAATTCTATTTTATATTATTTTCTCAGAGCAAGACAATAAAGATACATCAATGAAAATGGAGTATGACATTAAAAATTATTAACTATTTAAATGGTTGATTATCAATATTATATTTAATGTTATTAAGGTTGCGTTCATGTTTTGTTTAATATTATTTTAATAAATGTTAAACCTATGTTAAAGTCATAGCCGTAATGTCGTTCTAATTTTGCGCAAACAAAAAGGATATGCGTAAAGAGACACAAAAACTGCTGGTTTTGTCGCTGTTAGGATTAGTCAGCGTCAATCTGGCAGCTCAGCAAAAAGCAAAAAAAGATACTGTTAAAGGCATTGATGAGGTAGTGGTAACTGCTTTGGGGATCAAGAGGCATGATAAAGCTTTAGGCTACGTTGCCGAAAAAGTAGGCTCCGACACCTTTGAGGAAACCCAGAACAACAACTGGGCACAGTCGATGGAAGGAAAAGTAGCGGGCCTAAAAGTGCAGACAGCAGGAGCCGGACCGCTGGGAACTGCCAGAATTACCCTCAGAGGTGAAAAATCGATCATGATGGATCATAACTACGCTCTGATCGTAGTGGATGGTGTTCCCATGGGAAATTCCACCACGGGTAGCGATACGCCGGCTTATGGTGCAGGTTCCGGAGGTGATGTTCCCATTGATATGGGAAATGGTCTCAACAGCATCAACCCTGATGATATAGAATCTGTCACTGTTCTGAAAGGAGCTTCTGCCGCAGCTTTATATGGTTCCCGTGCTGCCAATGGAGCCTTAATGATCACCACAAAATCCGGGAAGACTAAAAACGGTAAGCTGAAAGTAACCTTTAACTCTTACTCAAGTTTCGATACGGTACTGAAGTGGCCGGACTGGCAATATGAATATGGTCAGGGAACACTGGCAAAAAATAAAGCAGGCGAGTTTTACTATTCCTATGGCCTGTCTGCAGACGGAGTAAATACGGGCGGAACGAGCAGTGCATTTGGGCCTAAATTCGCCGGACAATATTATTTTCAGTATGATCCTACCCAACAGGGACAAAGCCTGGAAAGGAAGCTTTGGAGACCGTACGAAGACAACATCAAAGGGTTTTGGAGAACCGGTTCTACCTATTCCAACAGTATTTCCGTAGAAAGTTCCAATGAAAAGACCAGTTTCAGAACGTCTCTTACGTACCTTAACAACGAGTGGATGATGCCTAATACAGGTTTTGACAGATTCAATTTTGCCCTGTCTTTCGCCCATCAGTTAACGAAAAAATTAAAAATCTCTACAAAATTTTCATACAATACAACGACCAGCGATAATCTTCCTGCTACAGGATACAATAACCAGTCGATCTCTTACTTCATGATCTTCCAGAATCCGAACGTAGACCTTGAGTGGTATAAACCTGTCTGGAAATACGGACAGGAGCAGGTAGATCAGATCCACCCGTTCAGTTCCTATATCGATAACCCTTATCTTATTGCCTATGAAATGCTGAATGGCGTTAAGAAAAAGACAATCACCGGAAATATTACAGCGGATTATCAGTTTAACAGTAATTTTAGCTTAATGCTGAGGTCCGGTATTGAAATTTTAAATGAAAAAAGAACCACAAGAAGACCCTGGAGCTCTGCCAATTATCTGAAAGGCTATTACAGAGAACAGATGATCAAAAATCATGAATATAACAACGACCTTTTATTCTCCTATAAAATAGACATGAACAAATTCAGCCTTTCGGCTTCAGCGGGAGGAAGTATGCGTTATAATGAGTACGTCATGAACGATTATCAGGCGATCGGTCTCAAAACAGCCGGAGAATACAGCCTTACCAACGCACTTTCCATTCCTGTTAAATACCCCGTTCCCAGAGATAAGGAAGTGAACAGTGTGTACGGTTTATTTACAGCAGGCTATGATAATAAGATTTTTGTAGATATAACAGGAAGAAATGACTGGAGCTCTACACTGCCTAAAGCAAACAGGTCTTTCTTCTATCCGTCGGTCAGTACAAGTTTTATTTTGTCAGATATCTTTAACCTGAAAAGCAATCAGCTGAATTTCTGGAAACTGAGAGGTTCGTGGGCAAAGGTAGGTATAGACAGTGATCCCTATTTGCTGGACAACTATTATACTGCAAGCAATATTACAGGAAGTGTCATATCACCAACTACTTTTAACAATCCTACTCTTAAACCTGAAAAAAATACCAATATCGAAGCCGGTATGGATTTCAGTCTTTTCAAAAGCAGGTTAAATTTTAATTTCACAGCCTATCAGAACGTCAGCGAAAATCAGATCATTCCTGTATCGTTACCTTTTGAGAGCGGATTCTCTAAAAGAGTAATCAATGCGGGAAAGATCCGAAACAGAGGTCTTGAACTTTCCATGGATGCCTATCCTGTAAAATCTAAGAATTTCTCATGGAAGATCGGAGGAAACTGGTCGACTAATGAAAACAGGGTCATGAGCGTTCCTGATGGATTTGACGGAATTGTCTCCAATGTCGGAGGCGTCGTTTTCTATAAAATGGAAGTCGGAGGTTCCCTTGGAGATATGTATGGGTACAAACTGTTGCGTTCACCTGATGGAAAAGTCGTTTACAGAGACGGATTAACGGAAATTCCTGCAGGGATAGAGAAAGTTGGAAATGCATTTCCGAAATGGCGAGCAGGTCTTCAGAACGATTTTAAAATTAAAAACTTCACCATCAGCTTTTCATTTGACGGGCAATACGGTGGTATCGCTTATTCCCAGTCGCATCACAAAATGTCTGAACAGGGTAAGCTTACATCTACGCTTCCGGGAAGAGAAAATCCAGGTGGGATGATTATTGGAGACGGTGTCACTCAAAACCCTGATGGAAGCTACAGCCCGAATACCAAAGCGGTGACGGTATCATCTTATTACGGAGATTATTATAGAAGAGCCAACGTAGAAACCAACAGCTTCAGCACCGACTTTATTAAACTTAGAGATGCAAGAATATCGTATTCCTTCTCAAAAGAAATTATACAGCCTCTTGGACTTGAGGATCTTACCCTGGCTATTTTTGGGAAGAATCTTTGGATGTGGACCAAGTTTCCCATGTTCGATCCCGAAGTGGCGACCCTGGATAATGCGACCATCACTCCCGGTGTTGAAATGGGACAGCTTCCGACAGCAAGAACAGTTGGTTTTCAGTTAAATCTTAAATTCTAAATCTAAAAAAATGAAAAAAATAATCATACATCTGGCACTGGCTATTTCTGTTTTCGCTCTTCATTCATGCGACAGAACTTTTGAAGAGATCAATACCGATACGAGCAGGATCAAGGATCCGTCCGTAGGAAGCCTTTTGGCACCGATCCAGTATGAAATGGGAAGTTACGGATACAACAGGGCAGATGATTTTACGTTTGATATCATGCAGGATGCCCTGGATTTTCCTAATGAAGGCAATACCTTCAGCAGATATTACTTTAACGAGAAAAGTGGTGCCGGATACTGGGACAATTCCTACAGATGGCTGAAACAGGTTAACGATCTGAAAAAGTACGCCGCTAAAGAAGAAAACAACAATTATCTCGCTATATCAATGGTTCTGAATGCCTGGATCACCGCCAATCTTACGGATGCTTTCGGAGATATTCCTTTTTCTGAAGCCGGAAAAATTGAAGAAGGAATTTTAAAACCTAAGTATGATAAACAGAAAGATATCTACGTACAGCTTTTAAATGATCTGAAGACAGCCAATTCTTTATTTGACACTACAAAAGCACTGTCAGAAACAGATCTGTTTTATAATGCTAATGCCAACAGCCAAACGGGAATCTTAGGATGGAAAAAGTTCTGTAATTCACTTTCATTAAGACTTCTGACGAGAATTCTAAGCAGAAACGGAGAAGTAAACGTGTATGAAAGAATCCAGGAGATCGTTAATAATCCAGCACAATATCCAATTTTCCAAAATAACAATGACAGTGCTATTCTGTCCCTTTCCGGAATCTCGCCCTATTTGCCACCAATTGCCCGTCCACAGGATTTTACAACATCCAGGGCAGCAGGTGAATTTTTCGTTGAAGCATTGAAAAATAATAATGACCCAAGGTTGAGCATGTTTTTTACCAAAGCGAAAAATACCGCAGGGGTTGATTTAGGATATAAAGGAGCACCTTCCGGCTATGCCTTAGGAACAGTATTCGATTATCAGCCTTCTAATTTGAATCAAAACCTGGCAAAAGCACCGTTGAAAGTTTTGATAATGACCTATTCCGAGGTACAGTTTATTCTGGCGGAGCTTGTCAACAGAGGAATTATTGCCGGAAACCAGCAGACTTTTTATGAAACCGGGGTTAAATCCATCATAGAACAGTGGGGTGCTGTAGTGCCCGCCAATTATTTCAACAATGCTCAGTTGGCCTATGACGGTTCATTGCAGAAGATCATGCTTCAGAAATATATTTCCCTGTTTTTTGTAGACCATCAGCAGTGGTATGAATTCAGACGGACTAAACTTCCGGTACTTCCTAACAACGGAGGATTGCAGAACGGAGGGGTCATGCCGGTAAGATTCATGTATCCAACCACGACAAAGGTGATGAATGCTGAAAATTACAATGCCGCAGTACAGGCGATGGGCGGAGACCATATCAATGTGAAAATGTGGTGGAATAAGTAAATAAGATTAATAAAGAATAAAGAATAAAGAATAAAGAATAAAGATATGAGTATCAGTATAAAATTTTTAATACCGTGTGTATTGGTTTCAGCAATGGCATTCTCTCAGGATTCTGTTTCAGGATATGTATTTGAGGACATGAGCAGAAATCAGAAGAAAGAAAACCGCGAAAAAGGAATTGAAGGGGTAGCAGTTTCAAACGGAGTTCAGGTCGTTCTTACCGATAAAAACGGAAGATACAGCCTGCCGGTTCAGGAAGACCAGACCCTCTTTGTGATCAAACCTTCTGGATATCAGACTGTTTTAAACAGTAATAATCTTCCACAGTTCTATCATCATCACAAGCCAAAAGGTTCGCCGGCAGATTTTAAATATAAAGGAACAGCGCCAACCGGAGAACTTCCCAAGGAGCTGAATTTCCCGCTTTATAAAAAAGAGGAAAGCAAAAACTTTGATATTCTTGTTTTCGGAGATCCCCAGCCGTATACAGAAAAAGAGCTTGATTATTTCAAAAGAGCTATCGTAAATGAAGTGAAGGGTACCAAGAAAAATGCAGTATTGGGAATCAGTTTAGGCGATCTGGTGGGCGATAACCTGAGCCTTCAGAAACCTTACGCGGATGTGATGAAAGAGATTGGTCTTCCATGGTACAATGTGATGGGAAATCATGATATGAACTACGACGCCAAAGAAGATCAATTTTCAGATGAAACCTTTGAAAATAATTTCGGTCCTGCCAACTATTCTTTCAATTATGGAAACGTACATTTTATTATTTTAGATGATATTCTGTATCCCGATCCGAGAGACGGCAAAGGCTATTGGGGCGGATTCCGTGAGGACCAGCTAAAATTTATTGAAAACGATCTTAAACTGGTTGATAAAAACAAACTGATTGTTGTTTCTTTCCATATTCCTTTAGAGCATAAGAACGAAGATAATTTCAGAAACTCAGACCGTCAGAAATTATTCGATTACCTGACTCCTTTTCAAAATGCTTTGATTTTATCGGCTCACACACACATTCAGCAACAGATCTTCTATGGAAAACAAGCGGGCTGGAATGGTTCAAAAGACCTGCATGAATACAATGTGGGAACTACCTGCGGTGACTGGTGGTCAGGAACGTCTGATGAGATAGGATTGCCTACTTCAACCATGAGAGACGGAACAGCAAAAGGATATTCATTCATCAGCTTTAATGATAACCAGTATAAAGTTAAATACAAAACAGCCGGAAAACCGGAGGACTATCAGATCAAGCTGTACGTCCCGAAAGTGATTCCTTATCCTTCAAAAACCTCTGCGAAAATCCTGGCCAACTTCTTTATGGGAAGTAAAAAAGACAAGGTAGAATACAGGATAGACAACGGAAACTGGGAAGAAATGGACTACGATGAAGCTGTAGATCCGAACTTTGCGCTTTCCGTGTTCAAATGGGACTCAACGCAGAATCTTTTTCCTGGCAGAAGACCTTCCAATCCTGAAATGTCAAAACACATCTGGACCGCAGGTTTTCCAAAGAAACTGACTTTAGGAAAACATAAACTTGAAGTAAAAGCTGTTGATATGTACGGAAATCAGTTTACAGCTTCAGAAGAATTCGAGGTACAGAATCCGGTTCTTATTCCATAGCTTTTCATTTTCTACTATACTTTCAATTGAAACCGGCTTTTCTAAAGCCGGTTTCAATTGAAACCGGCTTTTCTAAAGCCGGTTTTTTTTGAACTTATAAACCACCCCGTCAAAAATTCTTTGAATTTTCGCCACCCCTCCAGGGGAGGGGAATTTTCGTCGGTTCAACAATTGTTATTCATCATTAAACAAATATTGGATTTTTTTAAATTTATATGATCTTCTTATTCGCAAAGGATTTAAACTTCAAATAGCTTAAGAGTAAAAAAACTTTTGTCTCTTTTGTGGTTTAAAAATCCTTAAGAACTTTTTTTAAGTATTAAAATTCTATTAAATGTCCATTCTCCCGGCCTTGTCAAAATGTTCTTTCGTAAATTTGTTCCACGAAACAATAGTATTATGAATATAAACGGAAAAAATGCCATCGTAACAGGTGGCGGAAGAGGACTTGGAAAGGCGGTTGCACTAACTTTAGCCAATGAAGGAGTACATGTTGCCGTTACCGGTAGAAACGAAGAGAATCTTAAAAATACAGTCGAAGAGATCAAAGCTCTTGGGGTAAACTCGGCGTATGCTGTTTTCAGTATCGATAATGAATCTGAAGTGAAGGCAGGCATTGAGTCTCTTGCACAGCAATTGGGAGGTGTTGATATTTTGGTTAATAATGCAGGGATCGGAGATTTTGGAAGTATTGAAGACATGTCTTCTGAGACCTGGGAGCAGGTAATCAAAACGAATTTATTTGGAGTTTACTATGCTGCTAAAGCAGTTCATCCGTTTATGAAAGCCAATGGCGAGGGTGATATTGTGAACGTAGCTTCTACAGCTGGTTTGAAAGGGGGGCCAAATATGTCTGCGTATGCAGCTTCAAAAGCGGCGGTAGTCTCTTTATCCCAGTCGATGATGGCAGAATGGAGAAAACAGAACATCCGTGTGATTACCCTGACGCCAAGTACGATTGCTTCCGATATGAGTATTCAGGGAGGACTTACAGACGGAAACCCTGATAAAGTTCTTCAGCCTGAAGATTTTGCAGAATGGGTAAGAGATATTTTAAAAATGAACAGAAGAGCTCTGATTGCCAATGCTTCTATTTTCTCTACCAATCCATAAGACCGTTTGATGGTTTCGGGATATACATCGAATGAATTCAAACAATACAATATTCAATAGGAGCGGGCTTTAGCCCGCTTTTTTATTAATACAAACTCATCGGGCTTTAGCCAAAACATAAAACCCCCTTTTATTATTTCCTGCCTCAGCTGAATGTTAACCCCTTTGCGGGCTTAAAAAACAGCCAGCCAATCAAAAAAAGTTGCGCCTCCGCGCTTAAAATAAAAATAGAATCAACAAAAAAACGATACTGAATACACTTCCATTTTTTTAACAATAATAACATTCTTATTTTTGCACTAAATTACTTACGCACATGCAAAATTATTTAGAATTCAATTTCAAGATTTCGCCATTACAGCCATGGAACGAGATATTAATGGCGGAGCTTATCGAAATAGGTTTTGACAGCTTTACAGAAGAAATTGATGGAATTTTAGGATATATCCAGAAAGAACTGTTTAAGGAAGAGGATCTTAAAACACTTCCACTTTTTGAAAACGAAAATGTGAACATCACATATTCTTTCGAAGAAATGCCGAATATCAACTGGAATGAAGAATGGGAAAAAAACTTTTCACCAATTAATATCGATGATAAAGTACTGATCAGAGCAGAATTCCATGAATCTGTACCGGGAATGCATGAAATCATCATTCAGCCTAAAATGTCTTTCGGAACAGGGCATCACCCTACAACACACCTCATGATCCAGCAGATGATGGATATTGATTTCAATGGTAAAAAAGTGCTTGATATGGGATGTGGAACCTCTGTATTGGCTATTTATGCAAAACAGCAGGGTGCCGGAGACGTAAAAGCGATTGATATCGATGAATGGTCTGTGGAAAATTCAAAAGAAAATGCTGCCAGAAATGGTGTTGAGTTGGATATTGAACTGGGAACAGCAGAAAACTTAGGAAAAGAGAATTTTGATATCATTCTGGCGAACATCAACAGAAATATCCTGATCTCCGATATTCCTACCTACGTATCAGTGATGAATGAAGGCGGAAAATTACTGCTTTCCGGACTGTGTTTCTTTGATGTGGATGATATCCTGGAAGTTTGCAAAGAAAGCGGACTTGAACTGAAAAAGAAACTTCAGCGTGAAGAATGGGTGAGCTTATTGCTGGAGAAATAATTAAAACAAAATACAAATATGAAATATGTACTGACGGTTTTATGTCTATTGTTTTTGCAGCTTTTTTCAGCACAGGAAGAAGACATGATGTATGCTGACGGAGTTTTTAGCTTTGAGGAAAATAAACCCCAAAAAGTTTTTACAGACTGGACCAGGGTCAGAAAGGAAGCGGATGTAAAATCACAGGTTACTGACTCTCTGCAGACCAATCAGCAGGTGATAATCCTTAAAAAAGAAGAAGCTATTCTTAAACTGGGCGAAAGAGGAGCCAATTGGTACAAGGTTTCCTACCAGAAAGGAGACGTTGTTTCCGAAGGTTATATCTGGGGCGGCAATCTATGTGTAGGGTACCGTAACAAAAACGTCTACGACTTCCTTTTTGGACTCTCCAAAACGGTGGATCGAAAAAGTAAAGAATATAACGGGAATGAAAAGCAGAATATTGCAGGCATCAAAGTGATGGAAGGAAATACGCTGATCGATGAGGTGTATTTTGATACAGGAAGAGGAGAGGAGCTGAGTTATGGTACATTTACCATTGAAAGTGGCCATAAACTGCAAAATGTAGAACTAACCCTTAAAGCAATGGTATCCGGTGAAGCCTGTGGAATTGCAAGCTATGACCAATATGTTTTTTTCAGAGATAAAAAACTGGTTGCCCTGCCACAATTGATGAACGTAGGAGATGCAGACATATACTACCATTCTGAAAAATTTGTATTCCCTAACGATAAAGGCGGAATTCCCAATGCTTTTATCTTTAAGACGGAGGAAATGGAAAGAGACGATAAAGACAGAGAAAAGAAAAAACGTTCGTCCAAAACATATTTTTGGAACGGAAGTTCTTATCAACTGAAATAGACTTTCAAGTAAAATAAAATCTGGCCACTGTATGAATTACAGTGGTTTTTTTATTTTTATCAATATGAAAATAAGAATTTCTATCCAAAGTGGATCGTAGAATAAGTGATATTCGTGATCACAAGGCTTTTTTAGGGGGTAAAAATACAATGAATACAGGTAGTCGGGGAATAAGGACTTGTTTTCAAGTTTTAGGTTAAATAGGCAGGATAATAGATTTTAGTGCAAATTGGAAAAACTGTCTATAGAAAGAATGAACCTATTCTGATTAAAAACAAAAAAGACTCTACAGAAATGTAGAGTCTTTTTAAGTGAGCGCGTCAGGATTCGAACCTGAGACCGTCTGCTTAGAAGGCAGATGCTCTATCCAGCTGAGCTACGCACCCATTAAATAATTTTGAAAAAATTACTAAAACTGTCGGGGCGGCAGGATTCGAACCTGCGACCTCCTGGTCCCAAACCAGGCGCGATGACCGGACTACGCTACGCCCCGATTATTAGGTCATCTTAACGAATTTTACTTCGTTTTTGCGAGTGCAAAGATAGAAATTTATTTTGAATAAAAAAGACTTATTTGAAATAAATATTAAATTTTATGAAAGGGAAGGTCTTTCAATACGGCGTTTTTTATTTTGATGGGAAAATTTTTTAATGGTACTGTTTTGATTTCTAGAGTTTTTAGTCTGTCTTTTATTCAGAGGGGTTTAAATTTTGTAAAAAAAATTAAAGCAGGATGTTTTTTTATTATTTTGCAGACAATTACCTGCCTGGTTGAGAAGTTTCTGATAACCGCTAACAAGAAAAATGATGCCCGGAAATCAAATTATTTTTTAAAAAATCGCTTTTTTATAAGTTGGATTAGATATAGCTGATGGTATTATTTTATAATACGGTACAATCAGGATGGGGAAATTAAGCTTATTCTTTTACAAAAAATAACGGTGGAGTATTTTGTAGATTATGAAACATTGAAAATTGCATCATCATTGTGGAAAAATCAGGATCGGCTTGAAAAGATCTAAACAGCATAAAAAGTGTCAATATAAAAGCTAGAATGCTGCCGGAATTTCACTGTTGAAGAGCTAGTAATTGATACTCAAATGTATGCAAAGTGGACTCCGTATCTATCAGGGTCTCACACGTCACATATGTTTAAGAGGGCTGCTAAAGGCTGTATAGAGAGAATTTAAGATTCAGGTTTTAATTTAAATGAAAGACGATATCTGCGCGTAAACTGTACTGTTGCTTATAGATAACTGTTGCAACTGAGAATAGTCGTTGAGGTTTACGAATTATATAGAATCTATTCTAGATGAAATATCTCCAAACCAACTTTTAGGTTTTTTGGTTATAGTTTAAAGAGTCATTCTTAAATTAACATCTTCTACATCACCTTCTTTTTTTATAGTGACCGTTTTGCGAATATTAGCTTCACTAATAATCTTAAAGTAATGATGCCCCTCTATTTCTCTTGAGCTCTGCAGAGTATTATTGATGTAGGTATTCTCATAACCTAAGGTATAAGTCTGCTGCTTATCTTGTATGTAGTTGAATCCTGTGATCAGTAAATATTGTCCGGGCATGAGATTATTGATCTCGAAGCTGCCTTTATCATCCTTTACCTGTATTACTTTAATGCAGGCTCTAGCCTCTTTGTGCAGTTCTACTATCTTACCTTCCTTTTCATACTTTTTGCTTACTTCCTGCCATTCTTTAAAATAGGCAGTTTGTGGCATTACAATAATGGAAGTCCCTTTGGGTGCATATTGTCTTTTGTTTATATTAAGGATTGCAATTCCTTTGATGCCAGATCGGTTATCTTTAGCAAAAGCCTGTCCCTTAATGGTTGAATTGCCCCCTGTCATCAACTGTATGGTTTCGCTTTTATTAAATTGGGCTTTCTGCTCAACTGTAAATGACTGCCCAGTTGCTATAGAAAAGATAAAGAAAAGCAGAGGAATAAGGTGTTTTTTTTTCATGATAATGTTTTTATAATTTATTTTTTTGCATCAATATTAATGCCAATAATTGTGACAAAATGGGCTGAAATTTTCTAATTAGAATTTTTGTAAAAAGGAACACTTTGTAAATTAATGGTGGAGATATTCATACATGTATCATGTGTAATCTATGTAGTTTTTGACTAAAAGCTAAACAGGAAAGTGTTAAAAAGAGTAAAAACGATTTAATGTGGTTATATTTTAATTAATTTACAAGTATATTTATTTTTGATATTAATTCTGATTAAAATTTAAAAAAAAGTAAAATGAATTATAGACTTCTGATTGCGCTAATTCCTATTGTTTTATGGGATATAAACTGTACTCCTCAACAAAAATTAGATACAGGTGTGGGTGTGTCAAATACGGTACAGAAAAAATCTAAGGTTGAAAAAGTTGAGATCACAGAGCAGACCAGGGGTACCAATAGGTTGATTACATTTACTTCAGGTTCTAAAACTACGACTGTCAATGGAAATGTTTCTGTTGATGTTTTGTCAGCGGTAGCTTGGGGAAATATTATAAAACAAGCCGAATTAATCGATCTGGACAAAATAGCTTTATGGCAATCTCCTTCAGAAGGACGATTTGGAGACAGAGCCTTGGCTTCCACAGTTTCAATTACCGTTGATGGGAAGGTCTATCAGTCATCAAGTTTTGATTCTGGAAGGCCTCCGAAAGAATTGGAAAACCTATATAAAGAGCTTTTTAAAGAAATAAAAGCCCAACAGAAGCTTCCTAAAAAGGATTAACGTAAATTATACTCTGTGAAGTCTTAGACTTCACAGATTTTTCTAAAAAACACCAACTATTTTTGACCACATTACCCCCTTTTTTCTAACAAACAGATAAAAACTTACTCCAGCAAAAACAAATACGGCAGCCATATTACAATAGTCCAATCTTCCAAAAGATATATTTTCGGTCAGTAAATTCTCCAGAAACCTGTAACCTCCCGTGTACACCAGAAAATCCGAAAACCTTTTCTCGTTAGCAAACCCTGAAAAAATCAGCATGAACATACTGAAGCCTATAGGATAAATAAAGCTTTTGAAAATAAGACTCAGAGCCAGCTGAATCATGGTGATCGCAGAAAGGGTGATAGAGAATTTTAAGAAAACATAAAATATCACCTCTCTGAAATCATAATTCTGAAATCCGAGCTCCGGGAAAATAACGCTGAAAAGATAGCCGCTCAGAAGAAAAACAAGGTAGGTCAAAATCATAGAAAACCAAACTGTCATCAGCATGAACAGGACTTTTGAAATGAATATTTTTGACTTTGAAACAGGCAGGGTGAAAAGTATTTTATAGTTATTGTTCCTGTACTCAACATCGCAACAGGCGTGAACGAAAAGAGAAACCAGGATAGGGTACAGCATATAAAGAAACATACACACCGTCCTCCCCAATATGAATTTCCATGGATTGAATTTTCCTTCTCCAGCTCCGCCTTCGGTGAGGATGTTGTAGATATTATAAAAGTCAATAGCGATGATAATAAGGGCGGGAAGCAGTAATATACCGAAGAGTTCCTTGCTTTTCGAAAGTTTATATTGTTCAGAAGAAAAGGCTTTATAGAAAGTATTAGTCATGGTTTTTAGAAATTAAATTAATAAAGATCTGTTCAAGATGAGTGCTTTGAGATTCTATATCATAAATCTCAATTCCGTTTTCAATCACTGTTTTTAAAAGTAAATTGAAATTTTTATCATCATTAGCCCTTACTGAAATCTTACCCGGACCGGGTTGTGAAACGGAAAAAGATTCATGCAGGGCTAAAGTTGCTTTTTCGGCATCATTTACTTTCAGGACCACTTCTTTTTCAACCTTATTCAAAAGTTCATTCTTGGTTCCCTGGAAAACCATTTTGCCGCCCTCGATGATTCCGATGTGTGTAGCTGTTTTCTCCAGTTCACTGAGAATATGACTCGAAAGGAAAATAGTTTTACCTTGCTCATTCAAATGCTGGAAAAGTTTTCTCATTTCAAAAATTCCCTGAGGGTCAAGCCCGTTCAAAGGTTCATCCAGAATCAGCAATTTAGGATCATGAAATATCGCCATGGCAATTCCCAGTCGCTGTTTCATACCCATTGAAAGGGCGCTGGCGTTTTTCTTCTTTTCCTTGTGCAGATCTACCAGTTCCAGAACCTCATCAATTCTTTTCCTTCCTTTTCCATAGATGATATCCAGATATTTTAAATTTTCAAAAACCGTCAGTTTCGTATAAAAACAAGGCGATTCTATCAGGTTTCCGGTTGAAGCAAGAATTTCTGTGCGGTTTTGTTTTAAACTTTTATTCTGAATAAATATTGTATCATCGGCTTCCTCCAAAAGTCCCAAAAGAAGCTTGATTGTAGTTGATTTTCCCGCTCCATTCCTTCCCAGATAGCCATAGATGCTTCCTTCCGGAACATTCAGGCTGATATTGTTTAAAATAGCCTTAGAACCTATGGTATAACTCAGGTCTTTAGTGGTAATACTTTCCATTATTTCTTGATTGGTGTTAAAATAGTATTGGTGTCTATGTAAAATATTCCGTCAAAAGAGCGGCTCCAGTTCTTTTTCATGTCCATTCTCTGGTTGATGGTGGATACAAATTCCTTCTTCAGGAATGAGTTTTCAGGAATGTTTCTCAGATTAAGAAAGAAATAGGGTGTTTTGGTCTGATGAAATAGGTTTTCAATCGCAAATTTCCCAGGCTTGTCATAGATATTCCCGGTTTCATTTCGCTGTGCATAGGATGAAAAATCAATGATATAAGATGCCTTTCCGTATTTATTCTTGATATAATAGCCAAGCGGGAGGTAATCTTTGCTGTATCTTTCTGCGAAAGTGTGAATGTTAGCACACCACACAATAACTTTTTTGTCTTTATAAACAGAATCGATGTGATGAATAAGATTTTTGGCCATCAGAGAATCCCTGAACTGCATACTAGGCATAGATCCCGGCTTGTATTTCCAGTTTTTGATCATGTTATCCTTGATGTCGTGAAAATATCGGGCATACATCATATTTTCAGGATTTTGATTCAATCTTAACACAGCCTGTTCAAGTGTTGTAATTTCCTGAAGAAATTCATTTTTTTGATTTCCTTTTAATATCTTGTTGACGTGCTTTGGGTAAATAAAATTATTCAGCTCATTGATATGCTTACTGAAAACAGGAAAACTTTTGACATTAATGTTGTTACGAATTAAAAAATCTTTTAGCAGCTTTCCGCGTCGTCCAGCGAGTGTGTTTCCTGAAAACTGGATATCAAAGCCTCCAATTTCAATAGGTGTGCCGGATGTTTTGGTTTTTTGATAATACCGGATCAGCGGTTGAGATTCCTTACCATCCCACCAGAAAGGGAAGAGTCCCAGGCCTCCAATGGAATCTGCAGGAACTTTAAGTTTATGATGATTCATTTCTTCGTTCATGATCCAGGTATCATACTGTCCTGCTTCATAGAGCACAATAGTATAGTCCAGGTTTTCATGAAGATATTTGATCAGTCTGCTTTTTGCTTCGAAGGTGGAGCCGTCATAATGAGTATTTTCTCCCAGCATCACCACCTTATTATCTTTTAAAATAGAATCAAATACTTTGAGGTCGCTGTTATCTCTGTATTCCATGGAGATACTTTTCACAGGATGTTTGTACCGCTCAACTTCCAACAGCTGTTCTTTTGTATCCTTCTCAGGAACTTTCTGGTATATCATTTTGTTGAGGACAAAAATGGCAAAAACAGAAATGATAAAAATGTACATGATTTTCTTCATGAATTACAATTTACAGGTTGCTGAATTTTTGTTTATTTTCCTTAATAGGTATTGTTTTAATAAACAATGTTACTCTCATGTGTGAATTATTTAGGGAGTGGACGAAAATAATGCCGAAAGATAGGATAGTGACTCATTGTCATTTAGCCTTTTGAATTGTAAAAAATAAAGATTGATATTTTGTTAAAGTAGAAAGTAGCGTAAATATAAAGTGGAAGAGGGGTAAATTGGAAATTTCCTTTGTAGATATTTTGATTTTAGAGGAGATGAGGTTTTGTAAGAAATGAAAAGGGATAAAAACAAAAAAGCTCACAATAAAAATTGTGAGCTTTTTTGTGAGCGCGTCAGGATTCGAACCTGAGACCGTCTGCTTAGAAGGCAGATGCTCTATCCAGCTGAGCTACGCACCCATTGAATAATTTTGTGAAAATTACTAAAACTGTCGGGGCGGCAGGATTCGAACCTGCGACCTCCTGGTCCCAAACCAGGCGCGATGACCGGACTACGCTACGCCCCGAAGTGTATATTGATAGTGTAAGAAAAAATAGCGGAGGGTAAGGGATTCGAACCCTTGCGACGCTTGCACGTCGACAGTTTAGCAAACTGCTCCATTAACCACTCTGGCAACCCTCCTTTTTTCTTATTTTTTAATGATCGTTGTTCCGTTATTGCGAGTGCAAATATAGAACAGATTTCTTTATTTACCAAATAAAATTCAAATAAAATTTGCGTATTTTTGAGGTGATAAATGGTTAAAAAAATAAACTGATGCGTAAGACATTATATATCATCGGATTAAGTACTTTTGTTTTTTCATGTACTTCCCAACAAAATGTAAAAAAAAATACCTACAAGCCGAAAACCCCGGTATCACAGGCTAAACCCGCAGTTAAAACTCCGGTGGCCGAAACGCCAAAACCTAAAATTACCAACGAGCATGGGGTAGAGTTTTTTACAACCAATCTCGCAGATCCTGCAAAAAATGATAATACGGCAAGCTATGGTTCTATCGTTTCAGCAAAACCAATGGGATATAAAGTAGTAAAGACTTACTTTCCTTCCATTGCACAGAACTTCAGACAGCGCTACCTTATATTACATTATACAGCACTTAATGACGAAAAATCACTTACTGCTCTTACCCAACAGGGCGTAAGCGCTCATTATCTGGTCAACAATACCGGAGACAATGAGATCTATCAGCTGGTAGATGAGAACAAACGTTCCTATCATGCAGGAGTAAGTGCATGGAGAAATGACAAAAACCTTAATGATACCTCAATAGGAATTGAGATTGTTAATACAGGATATACAGCTGATGCTACAGGCAAAAGAACATTTGCGGTTTTCAGTGATGATCAGATTAAGAAAGTGGCTGCACTTGCCAAAGATATTGTCATAAGATATCAGATTCCGGCAACGAATGTACTTGCCCATTCAGATATTGCGCCTACAAGAAAACAAGATCCGGGGCCAATGTTTCCATGGAAAAAGCTTTATGACGAATACCAGCTTGGGATGTGGTATGACGAAACGGCAAAGCAGAATTTCCTGACTTTGGCGCAGACGGATTTTTCGGTAAGATATGTTGATCCTTCTTTTATCTTTGTTGTTCAGACTGCATTGCAAAAATTCGGATACTATTTGGATCTGAGCGGAAAATGGGATGATGCAACGAAAAAAACAATCGAAGCCTTCCAGTACCATTTCCGTCCACAGAATTATGATGGGATCATGGACGCCGAAACATGGGCGATCCTTCAGGCTTTAAATCAAAAATATCCAGCGAAATAAAAATTCAAACGCATCGGTTAAGATGCGTTTTTGTTATATTCAAAAATAAAAACAGTTAAATTATCTGTAATGGAAAATTTCAGAAAAGAAAGTGATCTCTTAGGCGAACTCAATGTGCCTGCAGATGCTTATTACGGGGTACAGACGCAGAGAGCGATCGATAACTTTAAAATCTCAGGGCAGCTGCTGTCTTCCTATCCGGACTTTATCAAAGGTTTGGCTTTTGTAAAAAAGGCGGCGGCAAAAACCAATTATGAATTGGGTCTGCTTGATGAAAATCTTTATTTCAAAATAGCAGAAGCCTGTGATGAAATTGTAGCAGGGAAGTACCATGAACAGTTTCCTGTTGATATGATTCAGGGAGGAGCCGGAACTTCAATCAATATGAATGCGAATGAAGTGATTGCCAATATCGTTTTAGAAAAATTAGGAAAAAATAAAGGCGAGTACGAATTCTGTTCACCAAACGACCACATTAACCTTTCCCAGTCAACCAACGATGCCTATCCTACAGCGATCAAAATGGGACTGCTTCACATGAATATCGGATTGGTTGAGAGGCTTGAGAAAATTGTTGATGCTTTCCGTGCAAAAGGGAATGAATTCCATGATGTGATCAAAATGGGCCGTACCCAGCTTCAGGATGCCGTTCCAATGACTTTGGGACAGGAGTTTGAAGCCTATGCAGCCACTTTGGAAGAAGATATTTCTAAATTAAATAACAATGCCAATCTTTTCGTAGAAGTCAATATGGGAGCTACGGCTATCGGAACAGGACTGAACGCTCCGGTAGGTTATGCGACGCTTTGTGCCAAAAATCTGGCTCAGATAACTGGTTTTCCGGTTATTTCCGCACCCAATCTTGTTGAAGCCACACCGGATACAGGTTCATATGTGATTTATTCTTCTGCTACAAAACGTCTGGCTGTAAAGCTTTCCAAAATCTGTAATGACTTAAGATTGCTTTCTTCAGGTCCAAGGGCAGGATTATTCGAGATCAATCTTCCTCCTATGCAGCCTGGATCATCTATTATGCCAGGAAAAGTAAATCCTGTTATTCCGGAAGTAGTGAATCAGGTGTGTTTTAAAGTATTTGGAAATGACCTTACCGTAACCTTTGCCGCGGAAGCAGGACAACTACAGCTTAACGTAATGGAACCTGTACTTTCCCACGCGATCATGGAAAACATCAATTTCCTTTGCAATGCATTGGATACGCTTCGTGAAAAATGTGTGGTAGGAATTACAGCGAACAAGGAAATCTGCCTGAACATGGTGAAACACAGCATCGGTATTGTAACCGCATTGAATCCTTACATCGGATACAAAAAGTCTACAGAGATCGCAAAAGAAGCTTTGGAAACCGGAAACAGTGTTTATAATCTTGTTTTAGAGAAAGGTATTCTTTCCCAGGAGAAATTAGATGAAATTCTAGATCCTAAAAACATGCTGAAACCGCATAACAAATAAATAAACCAGAATTCATGAATGATAAGTGATAATAAATACATCATTTATCATTCATTATTCATCATTGATCAATTTAAAAAAGTGAGGTTCTTAATCATCATTCCTGCTCATAACGAAGAAGAAAATCTTTCATTCACTCTGGATTCTTTGCAGCAACAAAGTTTCAGAGATTTCAAAACTGTGGTTGTGAATGACGGCTCTACAGATAGAACAGCGGAAGTGATCAGGAAATATACAGATCATGACGCCCGTTTTGAAACGGTGGATCTTCAGAAATCGGCACATCAGCCAGGTTCTAAAGTTGTGAATGCCTTCAAAAACGGACTGAAGACTCAGAATGTGGACGAATTTGATGTCATCTGTAAATTTGATGCAGACATTATTCTTCCGGGCAATTATCTGGAAACACTAGAAAGTGCTTTTAAAAAAAATCCGGAATACGGGCTTGTTGGCGGGTTATTGTATGTAGAGAAAGACGGAAAATGGGTGTATGAAGGCAATTCAAATAAACAGCATGTAAGAGGGCCTATGAAAGCCTACCGCAAAGAATGTTTTATACAGATCGGTGGCTTGAGGGAAACACTGGGTTGGGATAATATTGATTCCATTCTGTTGGAAAATCAGGGCTGGAAAGAAATTGTTCTTCCCGAACTTCAGGTAAAACTGATTAAAGTTAAAGGAGCAGACTATACGATCAGGCCCGCAGACTACTACGGAAGGTATTTTTACTTTTTAGGACTGAATAGATTCCTGGCTTATATTGCCTCTTCAAAAGAAGCGGCAAAGAGCAGATCCATATCTTTTTTCTTTAACATCATTAAAGCTTACGAAGCCTGTAAAAAAGAAAAACGGGAACTGAAAATCTCAAAAGAAGAGCAGCAAGCCATCAACAATAAACGCTGGAAAACGCTGAAGAAAAAATGGCTGAACATGTAAAAAAGATAGATTGACATCCAGCCAAACCTCTTACCTTTGCTAATCCCTAATCCCTAATCCCTAATTGAAAAAAATCGCCTACATAGAAATAGATACCCACGCAGAAATTGCGCAGGCTTTCATGGATATTATGAAGGATTCTTCGGACTTTAGTGTAGATTATTATTTTTCTAAAAAGATTAAAGATATAGTGGAAGAGACCGGAGAAACTGTATTTTTATCTGACAGTTCTATGATCATGGAGCAGTTGAAGTTAAAAAAATATGACCTGATTATTATTGGGACGGTTCACCGGTATTTCAACACTTTTCATGCATTGGTTCAAAAGTATAATGCAGCTGTTATTGTTCACAATATCAATTTTTCAGTAGCCTCAAAAGGGGCTCTGATGAAGAGTATTTTCAAGGGAGATCTTGTGTACCGGCTGAAATTGTGGTGGAAAGAAGGTTTATTTTACACATCGAAGACCTATCGGAATGCCAAAAGCCTGTTGATACTGGACGACGAACTTTCATCAGATACTTATAAATTCCTGCCTCTTTTTTATAATGAACCTATTGAAAAACAGGAAAATAAGGGTCTTGTCGTTGTTGTTCCCGGGGGAGTTTCTCAAAAAAGGAGAGATTACAATCGTGTTTTTAAAATAATTCAACATTTAAAAACCGGTGAAAAGTGTGAATTCATATTTCTGGGGAAAGCTAAAGATGACGAACTGAAACAGCTTGAAAAACTGTCGCAAAAACTTCCTGAAAATGTTTCCATACAGTATTTTTCTGACCGGGTTTCGAATACTGATTTCCAAAAAGGCATGGAGAAAGCAGACGTTTTATGGTGTCCTATTCAGCAGAAAGCAGAATTTTTCAGCAGGGAAGAAATTTATGGGCGTACAAAAATGACCGGAAACCTAGGAGATACCATCAAATATGGTAAAATTGCCGTTTTTCCTAAAGACTATCCGTCGAAATTAGAATTTATTATTCCTGAGAAGGAAAATATAGTAGAGCAGTTTAAAGAGCTTAAAAACACCCGTTTCGATTTCCAGAAAAATTACAGCAAAAAGGCAGTGCTGAAAAAGCTTGAAGATGTTCTGTCAGGCTTAGTTTCTATTTAAATTTAAAAATACTCTTAATAAATTTTACATTTACATAATCCTCAATCGGGAAAACTTTAGTGAAATGATTTCCGATATAGATCAAGATCAAAACAACAGCTGGTTTGTATACTAAGTTGATGAAATTATTATTGAAAGTAGGTAAAACAATGGCGACTGTTATCGCTAAAGTACAGATAATCGAAACGAAAATCATCTCAATCGTCAACGGAGAAACTTTAAATACAAAATAATTAAATACAATTTTCACCACATTATAAGTGGTGAGAGAAATAGCGGTTGACAAAGCAACACCAATCAATTTCAGATCTGTATTTGTTAGAAAATAAAAGTTCAAACCAATAGTGAGTCCTGCAAGAAGAAGCATGACCAGAATATTGAATTTATAATACTTGGAAAGTGAAATGATATTTCCGTTAAACCCTGTTGCTAAATCAACTAAAACAGCGGATCCCCAAATCCAGACTACAGGTTCATATTCTCTTAACATGACTCCGTTTTTTGGCATAAAATGAGTCAGATAGGGGAAGCCTACCATAATGCATGAAAACAGGACCGCCCCTAAAAAATATAAAGATAGAGATGTCTTTTTATGAAATCGGTCAAGTTCCTCCATATCACCATCAGCCAATGTCTTACTGATAATCGGGGCAGAAATATTAAACAGTCCCAGCTGTGGAACAGAGATTAATGAAATCAGAGCATACAGAATAGAGTAGATTCCAACCTCTTCCATTCCCAGAAATTCTCCAATCATAAAATTGTTGATGGCAAGATAATTACCAAAAGTTCCTAAAAATCCAAAGAAACTATAAGCTACAAATTCCTTATAAAAATGATCTTTTTTAAAATATTCCGTACTAAAATCAAATTGAATTTTTTCCAGCTTGTTCGTGTAAAAAATATAACCAATAAACATTAGAAAAAACATTCCGAAGAAAAATAGCAATGCTGTTTTTTCAGGTATTGATGAGGTTGCCGGATAGTGTGAAACTAAAGATATGAAAATCAGGAAAGCGCCCAGATTAGCGATTTTTGGAAAAAGATTATCGAAAATGTTTGAAACAACAATTCTCTTATAATTTGAAATATACTTATTGAAAATAGCACAAAATGAAAGCATTAATGTAAGAGGAAGGATGATTTCCTTAATCTTCCATGCTTTCATATTCTTAAATCCCGGAAAAATATAGGGGAGCAGAAAAAAAACGAACAAAAACAAAATGAAATTGATAAAAACTGCAGCCAGCGAAAGCGAAAGCATATTGTGCCGTTTTCCATCTTTATCTACTTTGTTGAAAAACTTCACATTGGAATAAGAAATCCCAAAAACTACAAAAGGAACCAGCATTTCTGCTGTTGGCATGATGTATCTTAATGTTCCGTAGAACTCAAGATTATTTGTGAAAATAAATATAGAAAAGGTTCCCAGTAAAAAACCAATATAACCTATGATGGAATATTTGAAGCCCTGTCTCGCTACTACACTCATAATGTTCTTTTAATGGTTTTTTGGCGTAAAAATAATATTGTTTATATAGCTGGTTTTATTTTTTTCATCGTTTGTATTGTGCAGTAAAATCTCTTCCGTCAGAAGTTCCAGCTTAAAACGGTCACGGTTAAGATATTTTGCTTCGTATCCCCAGCTTTTTACTTCAGAAATATCATTCCAGATGGGATTGTCATGATGTCTCTGTTCCATTTCGACCATTAATGTCGGAAGAAACTGTTTGATAATTTTTTTAGCGCCGGAAAGGGTTTTCATTTCATTTCCTTCCACATCTATTTTGATGAAGTCCAGTTTGTCGAAGTGCTCTATAGCAGCCCATTCATCCAGTTTAATCACCTTTACCTTTTCGGTATAGCTTTCCTCTTCACCTTTTTCTTTGTATAATGTGTTTAAAGTTCCACGGGAAGCAATCTGTTTGCCGTTAATAATCGGAACCTTAAATTCAGCGGTCGTGTTTTCATCAGAGAGAGCCAGGGGGAATACTCTCATTCTTGGGAAAAGCCTTTTCAGACGTCGGTAAAGCTTTTTGTTCGGTTCAAAACCATAAATATTTTCATGATTCAGTTTGCTTTCCAGTTGATAAAGAAAAGTCCCGACATTGGCCCCGATGTCCAGTATTACAGCATTTTTGGGAAGGTACTCTTTGATCCATACCAGTTCCGGTTCTACATTCCGTGCCGAAAAATTAGCTTGAGTAAGATGGTTTAAATTTTTAAAATATCTTTTCTTGTAAAAACTCGGACTTATATATTGTAGTTTTTCTGCAATTTGTTGATATAAAGACATCCCTGATTGTTTGACGAAAGGCAAAGATAAGCAAAAATGTTAAACTAATGTTAAAAAAGCATAAATATAACCGTTTGATTATCAATTAGTAACTGAAAAGTGTCGATTTGTAAAAAATTGAATTTTAGCTGATTGAAGCTTTGTTATAAAAACGATTCCGGAAAACCTGTTTCAAAATGTCCTTTCTTTTTAATAGGATTGAATTAATGATGAAAAGAAGGGTTGTTTAAATTCGTAATGCGATATCCACTACATTTTTTTGCAACCACAAAAGACACGAAAGTTTTTTAAGCACTTCAGTTATTTAAGTTTAAAAGCCTTACAAAAAGAAGATCATTTAAGTTTTTTGAAAATCAAATATTTTCATAACGAAAGGAATACGTCGGCCCTTAGTTCCCCTCCCACGGAGGGGTGGCGAAAATTCAAAGAATTTTTGACGGGGTGGTTTACAGCAGCTATAAAAACAAAATCCCACAGATCCCACAAAATTCTCTCCGAAATCTGCGTCATCTGTGGGAAATAAAAAAGTTAATTATTTAATTTTGAGAATATTTGGCGTAAGCCTTAGCTAGTTTTTCATCATATTTATTTTCCCTGTATCCTGCTCCGTTATAAAGCTTTGCAAAGCCCGCCCAGTTTTTATTTCTGAGATGAACAAGGCAGTTATTTTTCTCCAGAAATTTCCCAAATGCTTTCAAATGGGCACCCTCATTGAGTTCCATTTGCGAAACAAAGTGATGAACATCGCTATAGCCTAAATTTTTAGCGTGATAGCCCATGATCTGAAAACTTCCCCATGAAGCAGAAGACAATGCGGCCTCTTCGAAGTTCGGACTATTGTCGAGGCTGATGGCTTCACTGAGTCTGTCATATTCTTTCACACCACCCTGATAATGCACTCTGGTCCATTTCGGATAAAGAACGTTCTGGCTGTTTGAATTGTAATAAGAATTAGGATCGATACCTCTTTTCTTAAGTTCATTCCAGAAAACATGACCTTCAAACAGAATTTTAGGTTTATTATTGATCAAAAATCCTTTTCCGCTGCTTTCAATTTCGTTCACAGCTTTTACGGCAGCGAGTTCCAGATTGTATTCATCTGCAAAATTAACAAGGTCGCTCTCTTTCAGGAATTTATCGGTCTGGTTTACAGGTCTTTCATCTTTTTCAAGAAGAACGGACCAGGTTTTTACCCCAACGATTCCGTCTACAACCAAAGAATTTTTACTTTGGAAATCCTTCACGGCTGCATCTACTTCCAGGGTGAATGAATCCGAGATCTTAATGTCGTATCCAAGTTGGTAAAGGATCTCACATAAGGTGAGTACTTCCGGTGCTTTTGTATAATGTTTTAAAAGTCTCATGGTAATGTTTTTTATAAGTGAATAGTGAATAGTGAATAGTGAATAGTGAATAGTGAATAGTGAATAGTGAATAGTTTTAGATATGTATCAAAATTTGAAGTCTAAAGTCTCATCTCTCATGTCTGACATCTGGCATCTGGCATCTGAAGTCTAGCATCTAATTAACCGGTATTCGCGGCATTCTCTCGCAAATCATTCCGATCAGAAAGAACGACTTAAATTTGACTTCTTCCCTCTGGAGTTTATATTCCAGGTTAATAGGCATTGCGCTGGTAACGCTGAAACTCTGATTTAAGATGGCGTAATCATCGATTCTCAGTTCAATACTGTACTCGCCGAGAGGGATGAGTTGATTGATTATACCGGCTTCATTGCTTTCGATCTCAAAGATCCGGTTGTTGTTCGTCCCTTTAATGGAAATAGCGCATTTATAGATGGGGTCGCTATTAATTTTATCCGAAACTCTGAATTGTACAACAGCACCTGCAGACGGTAATGGAATAGGGGTGGGAATTGGTGTCGGAGTTGGAATAGTAGGGAACTTAGGGTCCCATGAACCCCAGGGTACTTTAATGGGGGTGGCTGGTTGGGGCGCAGGCTGTACCGGACTTGCTCCATGAGGAACCGGATTCAGCGGTGTTAAGTTTTTAATAGTGTTAATAAGGTTTCCCATGTTCGTTTTACCGGCGAAGGAAGCATTGGCTGTTGTTTTCATTGTTTCTAAAGGTTCCGATTCCACAGCGGTTCTGGCAGTAAAACCATTAATAACCGTTGCTTTTTGAGCTCCTGCAATAGCTGTTTTCTTAGCTAAATAATTAAATTGGTCAGACTTGATGGTTTTTACATTGGTGATCGCTTTCAGAAACCTTTGATTATTATTTTTGTTGACAAAAACCTGTTGCTTCATCACCATCGGTCCGAAATAAACAAGTTGCTCGTTATTGCTGACACTGGTACTGATAATAGACGGGTCCAGAATCACTTTCAGATTTTTGATCAGAATCATGGTTTTCGGAAAAGCCGGAAGCTTAAAATCGTTGGAGATGGTCTGTCCGTCTGATATTTTTTTAGGTTCTTTCCATTCAAAATAATCCGACAGCATAAAATTTTTATTGAACCAGTTTCTTTTTAAATGCACGAAAGAATAGTCTACTTCCACAGCCTGGATCATGCTTTCATCATAATCTATAGATAAAATCTCAGAAGGAATATTTTCATTGCTGTTTTTCGCCTCAGAATGAAGTCCCTCCAGTTCAGATTTTTCAATGCGCATGCTGTTCCATCCGGATTCATTTTCCATGAAATCATATGGAATAAAATTGATATCGTGGATTGAAGAATTGCTGATCACATCCGTTTTCTCAGCGGCCTCAAAAGTATGTTTCGCATTCTGTGCCATGGCAAGATAGAGGTCAGCATCAGAGGATTTGTTGATCCTTGCCAGTTCCTTTTCAATGCTGTCTTTACTTCCTTTAACCTTCCATTCAGAAAAAGCCAGCTCTTTCAGATTATTCAGGTTGATAAGCGTGTCGTTCCAGTTGCTTTTTTCTTCTTCAGTGTCAAGTCCGTCCAATACCATCAGATGGTCTGTTATTTTATTAACGGCCTCTTCAAATAATGTTCTGTATTTTTTATAAGCTTTAAATTCCTTGGTGTCACTGTTTTTAGCATCAAAAAGAACCGTGCTTTTGTTGTCCAGGACTTTGTCCAGATTTTCCTCCAGATTTTTCAGGTTGTTTTTGTCCAGAATATCTCTGTAGATATCAAATAAAGAATTGTTAGGATTCAGATCCCAGAAATTCTGAGAAATAGGAACAGAGTTTAGCTCATAAGCAACGTTCTGTTTTTTAATGATAGAAAGTGCTTTTTTCTGTTCATCGTTCAGCAGACTCTGAGGTTTCAGGAGCTCCAGTTCCTCATTATCATATATCCGAAGAGAGGGGCAGATCATAGGCAGGTCATTTTCCATCGAACTCTGCGACATATAGATATTCTTAAGCTTCTGGTAAACGGCTACAAAATATTTCATGGTTATAGTTTTTAGTTTAGGTGAATAACCGGCAGAAAAAACTTCTGCCGGCTATTCTTATTGAGAAGGATATATAAGTAATCTCAGTTTGGGTTAAAGAAAATGATATTAATGAGTTGGAATTTTGAAGAGGAAGGCTGGAAGTTACTCCTGAACATTTATATTGAACAGATGCCGTAAAATTTATAAAGTAGTCTTAATAAAATAATAAAACTGCACTATCGTTGTATTTTAGGATTCCAGTAACTTCCCTCTTCCGGCTTCAAACTTCATTACCTCATTATGATTTTCCGTCTGCCCATTTTTTGATCTCCGGATTCGGGTTGGGAGATTTAGGGACAATATGGCATTTGTATCCGATGATGTAAATTCCTTTTGAGACCAGCTTTTTGCCTTCCCATTCATAGGTGGATTTTACATTCTGGTTATCGTAGCTATAGTTTCCTCCGATCACGAAAGGTCCTATTCCTACTGCACCACCACCGGATACTGAATTTTTAGCCTCAGTGTATGCTGAGCTGCTGTCTTTAAAATTCAGAGAAACATCTTTTGCAATAATCAGTTCCGTGATGATAGACGGCATTAATCCTTTGCCTTTTCCATCACTGATCATGTCACCGTTTAATGTTTGTGGAGACTGTTCGTGAAGTTTCCAGTATTTAGATTCTATAAACTGTTGATTGAACCAGCCTCTTTCCACTCTTACCTTTCCGATTTTGAAGGAAATATCCATGCTGGTATAATCAGAATTGATCTTGGTCTTTTCATTTTTTCCTCCCGCTTTGGCTCCGATAGAGAATAATCCCATGCTGAAACCTCCGGCAGCACCCCAGTTGTGGATAGATTTAGAATAATCATAATTTGATTTTCCTTGTGAGATAGAGATTTCGGGCCAGCCTTTCGATTCCCTTAATGCGTTGGCTGCAACCGGAATACAAGGAGAATAGTTGGTGTAATCTAAAATTCTGGTCCTCTGACTGTTTCTGAATTCTGCCTGAATCCTTTTCTTGATCACGAGCATATGCTTTTCTTCAATTTCGCTCAGATAATTTTGAATTCTTTCCACAGCTTCCTTGTAGCCTAAAGACTGCCATGCCTTTAAAGCGGCTTCTTCCCGCTTTTTCATGTTTTTTCCGTCAATAGAAACCTTAGCCATAGCATCGGTGTCCCCGTTGTCTGCAGCCACTCTGATTTCGTTGTTCGCATCTACGATATCATAATACTTCATCTGATACTCTACATATTTAGCATAAGTAGGCGCTACAAAAGTGTGGATCAGCTCAGGCTTGTTCAGGTCATCTACCGGAGCATTCTCGTCAAAATCAGGATTCTTTACCTTTTTGATTTTGAATAATTTATCTCTCAGAGAATCAAGTTTCTTTTCTACTTTTTGATCAAAATCCGTGTCAACAACTACAGACCACTGCAAAAGATCCTCGTATACTTTTGAAACCCTCTTTTGGGAATCATTCATAATCGTGATCGCTCTTCCTTTTCCGTCTTCAGTAAGGGGAGGTAATTGGGAAGGAATAGCGTCGGTCATCGCTGCGAACTGCTCCATCTGAAGGTATTTTTTGAATTTGCTGTTAGATAAAGCATTTTGGTAGGCCTCCATATCGATTTTCGGATTTCCGTTGGCGTCCAGAATAGGTTTTCCTGTTCCGTCCAGCATTGGTTTTGGAGAAGGTGCATCTCCGAAAAGTCCGTTCAGCGCATAATCGAAAGTATCTTCAGAAAGTGTAATCCCTACCGGATCAAAGGCAATGAAATCATCGGTTCCTAAAGATTCCGGATTTCCACCGTTGGTTACCGTGTCATAGACTTGCTTTAAAAGCATACTCATTAATGAATTTGTTTTTGCTTCTTGAGTTAAAGTTGGCATAATTATAAGTTTTTAAAATTTTCTTTGCTTACTCTTTTTGGTTTTCAGCATCCCCGATTTTCTATAGTACAAATGTATTTCAGTGGTGTGAGTAAATCAACAGTGTTTTTCCTGTTTTTAAGGTGTGGTTTTCACTGTTTTTTAATTTATGTTGAATTTGTTTTAAATTATGTGTGTTATTTTTATCAAATAATTGTTGTTAGAATACTGATGGAGCAGTGGTATTCTACAATGGAGTACAAAAAATCACCCCGGTAAGAGAGGTGATTTTTTTTAAGTTCAATAAATGGTTTTATTTTTTCAGTAGCTTTATGGGTTGCTTCCTGTCACCGTCTTTTACAGGAATCAATAAATAGAGTCCGGGATACCAATCTGAAGCATTCATTTCAAAATCGGTAGCTTGTCTTGGAATACTTTCTGTTTTTATTAATTTCCCTGAAGCATCATAAATTTCTAAAATCAAACTTTTAAAATCATTATGGCTAAGTTTTAATAATAATTTGTCTTTTACCGGATTTTCTTTAACTATAATTTCACTGGTGAAAATTCCTGATTCGCTTGTTTTTAAAACAGCTCCGGAATTCAGAATGATTTGCCATGAAGAAATATTACTTGTATCACCTGCGCCATAATCGTAAATAATCAATGTCCAGTCACCACTGATTTGTTTTCCCGTTAAAAAAGTGCTCATACCCACAATATTATGGGTAGGATACTTTGCTGACCCGATCGTTGGGATATAGTTACCTGCCGGAACATTTTGAGAATCTGTTAAACTTGCGGCATCAATAGGATTGGAATTGGCAGAATTAAAACTTAATACGTTCGCGGGAAGAAAGTTGGATGAATCTCCACAGCTGTTGTTATTGGTGGAAGTTCCTATTCTTCTTATCAGTGTAATGGCGTCTCCCGAAGGGCTGATAATATCTGCAGCGACGTCTCCCAGCCAGGTTGCGTTAAGAGAAAGATTGAATGTGATCTTTGTAGGATCAGCGATAGTACCTGCAATAGGAATGCTTATCGTGGACATGTGAACGCCCGGCTGTACATTGGCGCCGCAGTCTCCAAGTCTGTTGATCCCATCTACAGCGGATGTAGCTGTCGTATTCTGATAGGTTTGTGCATGGATTTTAATACAGAATAAAAATACCAGACAGATTGTAAATTTTACAGTTTTCATGTTAGTGTTGTTTTTTGGTTAAAGTTTATTTTTTAAATCTTTGGTAAACCTACACATAGCATATAATTATTTTACAAGTGTTTTCACCCTTTTAATACAGTGAAACGGCTTTTTATTAAATATTTCATATAATTCGTTAAATAATTAACATTTATGTATTTTTTTGGCAGGATTGTTGATTGAGATTTTAAACTTTTTGCAAAAAGCCATTAAAACTAATAATCACTGATTTTAACAGTTTAAATATTTAATAGTGATGAAACACCTAAACCAAAATCAGGAATTTCGTTTCAACGAAGTTCTTTTTGAGCACCGCAACAAAGAATACGGAGCTTATGCATTAAGAAATGAATCAGATAGAATACTAACCAAAGCACTTTTTGTGGGAGTAAGCTTATTGGCTGCCATTTCAATAACGCCCCTTGTAATTTCGGCGTTTACAAGCGAACCGTCTTTTCACGTACCTGTAGACGGGCCTCCAGTAGTTATTAAACTAAAAAAGGTTGATGATCAACAGAGGCCACCTGTAGAAATTGTAAAGCCTGTTCAGCCTGTTGCTCCGCCAAATGTGAAACAAGTGGATACTTCTGTGCCCACACCTAAAAGTGATGCAATAGAGCCAATTAAACAGAATAAACCTAAAGATGCAATTCCTGGACTGATCGATAACCTGAAAGGAGATCCTGTAAAATCTGATAGCTACCTTCCTCCTCCTCCTGTTATAGGGACTGGGCCGGTTATAAAGGATACTCCTGCACCAGCTCCAAAAGTGGATGATAATCATATAGCAAATAAAGGAGAACTAAGTGCAGAAGCAATATTTCCAGGAGGGCTTGAGTCATTCAGAAATAAAGTGATCAATAAATTCGACGGTTCAGGATTTGACGGAACCGGAGAAACAATGAGAACAGTGGTTACTTTTGTTGTAGAAAAGGACGGAACTATTTCCGGAATTAAAGCGGATGGTAAGGATGCTGAATTTAATAAAGAAGCGATCAGAACCATTAAAAGTATCGGAGGAACCTGGAAAGCTGCTAAAAATAAACAAGGCGAAACCGTAAGAAGTTATTTCAAATTTCCAATCACAATGAACTTTGAATAATTGAGATAAAAAAGCAAATCTTAATAGTTATCCACAAAGAATTTTTTTTGTGGATAATTTTTTTAATTGTTAAACTGTTTATTAACAATACTTTAACTCAATTTTGAATTTCGCCACTCCTATAGAGCAAAGAAAAAAGTGTATTTTTGACACCTAAAGTTCTAATAATGGCAAAAATCATAGGTATCGCTAATCAAAAAGGTGGAGTTGGAAAAACGACCACAGCTGTAAATTTGGCGGCAGCATTAGGGGTATTGGAAAAAAGAATACTCCTTATCGATGCTGACCCACAGGCTAATGCAACCTCAGGGCTTGGTGTAGATGATGTTCAGTACTCTACATATAATCTATTGGAGCACAGCGCCGATACAAGAACCTGTATCAAAAGAACAGCTTCTCCCAATCTGGATATCATTCCTTCACATATTGACCTTGTTGCAGCAGAAATTGAGCTCGTGGATAAAGAAAACCGTGAGTACATGCTGAAGAAAGCACTGGCAGAGGTGAGAGACGATTATGATTATATTATTATCGACTGTGCACCGAGTTTAGGGCTTATTACAGTCAATGCGCTTACCGCAGCAGATTCTGTGATTATTCCGATTCAGTGCGAATATTTTGCATTGGAAGGATTAGGTAAGCTTTTGAATACCGTGAAAAATGTACAGAAGATCCATAATAAAGATCTTGGGATTGAAGGCCTTCTTCTTACCATGTACGACAGCAGATTGAGATTGTCAAACCAGGTCGTTGAAGAAGTGAATTCACATTTCCCTGACATGGTTTTCGAAACAATCATCAGCAGAAACGTAAGGTTAAGTGAGGCACCTAGCTTCGGAGAAAGTATCCTTAACTACGATGCAGAAAGTAAAGGAGCTATCCAGTACATTCAGCTTGCAGAAGAAGTTCTGTTGAAGAACGAAAATTTAGTAAAAAATTAATTTAATAATAAATGGACAATAAGTGAATGGGTGATCATCACTTATCAATTATCATTTATCAATTATATCTATGAAGGACAAAAAAAGAGCTATGGGACGCGGTTTAGGCGCTATTTTAAGTGCTGAATCCAAAGCGAGTATCAACTCCGCTACCGATGAAGGAGCAGATAAGTTTGTAGGAAATATTGTAGAGGTAGCCCTTGAAGATATTTATCCGAATCCTACCCAACCAAGAACTTATTTTGATGAAAAAGCATTAAACGAACTTGCTCTGTCAATCAAAAACTTAGGGGTAATCCAGCCAGTTACCTTAAGGAAAGACGGTGAGAAATTCGAAATCATATCAGGGGAAAGACGTTACCGTGCAAGTAAAATTGCCGGACTTTCGACGATTCCTGCTTACATCCGTTTAGTAAACGATCAGGAGCTTCTGGAAATGGCTCTTGTTGAAAATATTCAGAGAGAAGATCTTGATGCTATAGAGATTGCCCTTACCTATCAGAGACTTTTGGACGAGATCGGTCTTACCCAGGAAAATCTTAGCCAGAGAGTAGGGAAGGACAGAAGTACCATTACCAACTCTATCAGGCTATTAAGGTTAAATCCTGATATTCAGAACGCGATCAGAAGCGGTGAAATCTCTGCAGGACACGGAAGAGCTATCATCAGTCTTGAAAGTGAAGAACACCAGCAGATCCTATTTGACCTGATCATTAAAGAAAAACTCAATGTACGTCAGGCTGAACAGGCCGCGACAGCATTGAAGAATCCTAAATCACCGGCAGCGAAAAAAATAAATGCTGAGCTTTCCAATAATTTTAAAAGAGCCCAGAAAACAATCGCTGATATTTTAGATGTAAAAGTAGAGATCAAAACCTCCGGAAACGGTAAAAAAGGTAAAATCGTTCTGGACTTCAAAAATGAAGAAGAACTGGAATATATTTTATCCCATATTAAATAATGAAGAAAATATTTTTCACATTTTTTTTGTACACTTTTGCTTTCGCTTATTCGCAGGTAACGCCCAGCGATACAGTTCGTGTAGGCCCACTTCCTAAGGATAGTGTTGCAGTTGTGACTCCATCTGCAAAGCCGGCAAAACCTGTAAAAACAGAAGCTAAGATTATTCAGGATCTTGAAAATGCCAACGGTCCCACAAAGAAAACCATCAAACTGAATCCTACCAGAGCCGGACTGTATTCTGCAGTATTACCGGGACTTGGGCAGTATTACAATAAAAGGTATATCAAAATCCCTATTGTTTGGGGGGCTATGGGTGCTGGTATTGGATACACGCTGTGGAGCAATAACCAGTACAAAAAATATAGAGAATATTACGTAGCAAAACTTAATGGAACGCCAAACGAATTTGTAGACAGTCATCCGTGGCTGGATAAAAAGGCTTTTGGAAATGCTCAGGACAGATATAAAAGACAAAGAGATTACGCAATAGCGATTACAGGTCTGATCTACATCCTAAACATCGTAGATGCAGTGGTAGATGCCCATCTTTACGAAAGCCGCCATGACCCGGATCTTACTTTTAATCCTACAGTGATCCAGGATCAGTACGGGATTTCTACTCCGAAAACAGGCGTAAGTTTAAGTTATAGATTTTAAAACAAATTTTTAATAAAGTTGATACCAACCTTAGGGTTAAGGATCATTATAAATAAAGACATCACATGAGAATAGCATTAGTTGGATACGGTAAAATGGGAAAGATCATTGATGAGATCGCACAGAAGAGAGGTCACGAAATAGTAGCCCGCCTGAAAGAGACTCCATCCGCTGAAAATCTTAATAATCCGGATGTAGCTATTGAATTTTCACTTCCTGAAGTGGCATTTGACAATATCAAAGCTTGTCTTGAACATAAAATTCCGGTCATCTGCGGTACCACAGGTTGGCTGGAGAAAAAAGAAGAAGTTGAAAATATTGCTGCAGATAACGACAGCGCTTTCTTATACGGTTCAAATTTTAGTTTGGGTGTAAATTTATTTTTTGCCCTTAACGAAAAAGTAGCCGATATTATGAAAAATGTGGATGAATATTCATGCCAGCTTGAAGAAATTCACCACGTTCATAAAAAAGATGCACCCAGTGGAACCGCAATTTCAATTGCTGAAGGAATCATCAAAAATAATCCTAAATTTAACGCCTGGAAGCTGGAAGAAACGCAAGATCAGGAACTGGGAATTTTTGCTATTCGTGAAGACGAAGTTCCAGGTACCCACAGCGTTTATTACAAGAGTGAAGTTGATGAAATTGAAATCAAACATACAGCCTTCAACAGAGACGGGTTTGCACTCGGAGCTGTAGTGGCGGCAGAATGGATTAAAGATAAAAAAGGAAATTTCACAATGAAAGACGTTTTGGGGCTTTAATTTGTAACAAACACGCTAAATAGTAAACTAATAACAGGTAATGATGTTATCATTTATTAATCATCATTGATCATTTATATTATCAGAATAGGCACAAAAAACTATGAATTATTTTTTAACTTATACAGTATATGTTCTCATTTTGTCTGTACTGATGGGAATTTCCACTTGGAAACTGTTCAAAAAAATGGGACACAATCCCGTATTTGCATTTATACCTTTCTATAATTATTTCCTTATTTTAAAGGAAACGGAACATCCAAAATGGTGGGCTATCCTGTCCTATCTTCCGATAGTAGGACCTATTATGATGTCTGCTTTCCATATTTATTTAATGAAGAAATTTGGAAAATCTCTTTTCAAGGACCAGTTGCTTACCGTAATCCTGCCGTTTATCTATATGGCGACAGTGAACTACTCTAAAGATGCTGAAATAGAAGATGAAAATGCCAACGACCTGTTCATTACCGATGATGAGAAAATGGCAAAAAAGAAAGATACCTTCATCGGATCTATCACTTTTGCGGTGGTTTTTGCAACCATTATCCATGTTTTTGTAACCCAGCCATTCGGGATTCCTACAGGATCCATGGAAAGAACACTTCTTGTAGGTGATTTCCTTTTTGTGAACAAATGGAGCTACGGATACAGAATGCCGATGCGTCCTGTTGCCATACCATTCCTTCAGGGGACTATTATGGATACAGGACAGAAAGGAAATCCAAAAGATGATGCAAAATCATATGTTGATGGTATAAAACTTCCTTATACCAGAATCTTCCAGTTCAGCAAGCCTCAGAAAAATGATGTTGTAGTATTCAACTATCCTAGAGACTCCGTACATACTGCGATCGACAGAAAAGATCCATACGTTAAAAGATGTGTGGCCACTGCCGGTGATACTTTTGAAATGAGAGCTGGAAGACTTTTTGTTAATGGAAAACCGGAAACCGTTTTAGGCGATCAGGAAGTACAGCACAGATATATTGTCAATACAGGAAGCCAGTTGGATATTCCTGCTCTATATAACACCTATGGGTTCTTACCTGTACAGGAGATCCAGGATGAAAAAGGTTATATTTATGCTTTTCAGGGCTTGACCGATAAAACCGCTAAAGAGATCAAACAGCTTCCTCAGGTCATTGATATGAAAGAGGATGTTACTCCTAAAGGAGAAGCTGCAGTATACTACAGAGACGAAGCCAAAACAAAAATTGATACCACTCAGTCGATCTTCCCGATCAATCAGCCTTGGAACCAGGATTGGTATGGCCCACTGAGGATTCCTAAAAAAGGGGATGTAGTAGCAGTTAATACTCAGACGCTTCCGCTATACCAGTGGATTATTTCACAATACGAGCACAACAGCCTTGAGACAAAGAACGGAAAAATCTTTATCAACGGAAAAGAAGCAAATAATTATACGATTCAGCAGGATTATTATATGATGGTAGGAGACAACAGAGATGCATCATTGGATGCGAGATTCTTTGGTTTCGTTCCGGAAGAGAATATTGTAGGAAAGCCAATGTTTACATGGATGAGCCTTCAGGGAGCTTTCAAAGACAGCAGCTCTACATATCAGGCACCGTTCAAAGTCCGTTGGGATAGAATGTTTAAAGCAACCAACACAGGAGAAGCTAATAAAACTTCATACTGGTGGGTAGCTGCCATGATCCTTATCCTGTTTTTCGGATGGGAATATTTCACAAAATTATTCGGAAAAAAGAAAACGGAAGACAAAGCATAATTTAATTTAAAACTTAAAGATAGAATGAAGTATTTGAAAAAATACTTCATTTTTTAATATGATGAACATGACAAATGTATTATTACCGGTATTTTATATGCCCCCGATTTCATGGTTTTCAGTGTTTTTAAATCCTGAAAATGAGATTATATTTGAACAGTTTGAGAGTTTCCCTAAGCAGACCTATAGGAGCAGAGCCAATATCTATGGGGCCAACGGAAAGCTTTCTTTAATCATTCCTGTCAATCATAACGGTAAAAAAGAATTCAAAGATATTGAGATCTCTTACAGGGAAGACTGGAGAAGCCTGCACTGGAAATCCATCAAGACCGCGTATCAGAGCTCGCCGTACTTTGAATATTATGAAGATAAGTTTAAGAAAATCTTCGATCTGGAAGAGAAATTTCTCCTTGATTTCAATCTTAAAGTATTAGAAATCATCCAGCAGATCCTGAAAACGGAAAAGGCACAGTCTTTGAATGTAGAATATATCAAAAATCCTGAAAGCATTAATTTTAGAGAAAAGTTTTCGGCTAAACTTCCTTCTGAGTTTCAAATGGAAGAATATTACCAGACCTTTTCAGACAAATTAGGGTTTTTAGAAGATTTGTCAATTTTAGATCTTATATGTAACAAAGGACCTGAATCTCTGACTTATATAAAAAATATTAAACAATCATACTGACATGAAATCGCCGTTAACGAAATTCTAGGGATATAAACCAATGAATATGGCGAGTGCATATAATTTTAGAAAAAAATAAATATCAACATATGAAAAAGGTATTATTAGCAGCTGTTTTTTTTGCAGGCTTTAGTTTCTCTTATGCTCAGGAAGCTCAGGCTAAGAGCATTGATCCAAAAGAAGACAAAGATCTCATGACTTGGTACCATAAAGACTTTTCGGGAACAAAAGTATATGGTGTAAATACAGCAAACGCATATAAATATTTAGAATCCAAAGGCCTTAAACCTAAAACTGTTGTTGTAGGAGTTTTAGATAGCGGTGTTCAGGTTGATCATCCGGGTCTTGTAAAGAACGTATGGTCAAATCCTAATGAAGTTCCCGGAAACGGAAAAGATGATGATGGAAACGGGTATATCGATGATGTACACGGTTGGAACTTTATCGGTGGGAAAAATGGCGATATTGATATCGACAATATGGAAGTAACGAGAGTTGTTGCTAAATATAAGCCGGTTTTTGAAGGTGATGATTCTGCAAAAAATAAAGCAAACCAGGCGAAAATGCCGGAAGAGTTTGCGATGTATATGAAATCGAAAGAGCTTTTCAATAAAAAAAGCATCGATGCAAAACAAAACTTACAGACTTACACGATGATCAACAGCATCATCCCCAATATGGTGAAGCTATTAGGGGGTAAGCCTGTTACTGCAGAAACTTTACAGGGAATCAAACCTCCAACGGATCAGAAAGATGCTATTGCACTTAATGTTCTTGGACAGGTTTCTCAATCCCCTGAATTCAAAGGAAAATCTTCCGCTGATTTCGAAAAATTGATGAAAGAGCAAATGAAGGAAGCGATCGATCATTTTGCACCACAATCCAAGCAGTACGATCTGAGCTATGATCCGAGAAAAGAAATTGTAGGAGATAACTACGACGACTATTCTGAGAAAAGTTATGGAAACAACCACTATGAAGGACCTGATGCAGAACACGGAACACATGTTGCGGGTATCATTGCAGGTCTTCCACAGGGAAAAGAAATTCAGTATGGTGTAGCTTCCAAAGTAGCTAGGATCATGTCTGTAAGAACTGTTCCTAACGGAGACGAAAGAGATAAAGACGTTGCCAATGCGATAAGATATGCAGTGGATAATGGAGCTAAAGTTTTAAATATGAGCTTCGGAAAACCAGTATCTCCGGGGAAAAATGTAGTGTGGGATGCCTTCAAATATGCTGAAGAGAAAGGGGTGCTTTTAGTAAAAGCAGCAGGTAACGAAAATGAAGACGTAGCTGAGCATCTTGCTTTCCCTACCAACTTTAAAAACGTTACAGATGAAAAACCGTTTGTCAACAACGTACTGGTTGTAGGAGCAAGTACTAACAGAAATAATGAATTAAGAGCGGATTTCTCTAACTATAACAAGAAGATGGTCAATGTTTTCGCACCGGGAGAAGAAATTTATTCTACCGTGCCTAAAAATGAATATAAATATCTTCAGGGAACTTCTATGGCATCACCTGTAGTAGCGGGAGCAGCGGCTGTATTATTAGCCTATATGCCTAACCTGAAGCCTAACCAGATTATTGAAGCCCTTGTAAAAAGCAGCAACCTGAGTTCAGAAAACAAATTTCCTGAGTATTCTCAGGCCGGAGGCGTGATAGATCTTCAAAAAGCCGCAGAGTATGCGTACACGAATTTCTACAACGGGAAATCTTCAACGAGTAGTAAGCCTGCGAAATCCATAAAAAAGGCTGTTAAAAAATAGTATATCTCCCTGTATATAAGGAGAAACCATTTAAAGTCCGAAAATTTCGGACTTTTTTTATTTTTATTTTTCAATTTGGCACGGTTTTTTGTAACTTTATAATAACAAAATAATAAACAACAAAATGAAAAAGTTACTACTTGCAGGGATGATCGGAACATCACTTTTTGCAGTGTCTTGTTCCTCAGTGAAAAAAGCAGAAACATCACAAAACCAAAGAGTTGAGTACTTGAAATTAAAAGGCGACTGGCAGATTGTTAGCGTTGATTATGAAAAAGGACTCAAAATCAAGCCTTTTGACGAAGGTGCAGATGCTCAGTGTTTTGTAGGAAGTCATTGGAGATTAATTCCTAATAACTACACCGGTGCCTATACTTTAAACGGAGGTGGAGCTTGCCCAAGCCTTACACAGCCTATTAAATTTGAAGTAAAAGATGGCAATACTTTCTTGTTTAAAAAAATCGCTGCGGGAACTAAAGCTAAGCAAAATACTGTAGGATATTCTTTAACAATTACCAACCAGTCTACAGATCAGTTTTCACTTGTACAAAGCGTTCCTTTCGACGGAAGCACAGTACAGGTTGTTTACAACTTCCAGAGAACAGGAATGAAATAATTTATCAATTTAAAAGATTAAAAAAATGAAATTTACTAAAACATATATAGGAGCTCTTTTCTTGTCATCAGCACTATTATTAACCAGTTGTGAAGCTGTTCAGAATTCTAACCACCAGCAAAGAGGTACAGCAGTAGGTGTTGCATCCGGAGCTGTACTTGGAGGTATTTTGGGTAATAATGTAGGAAGTGGTAAAAACTCAGCTTTAGGAGCAGTATTAGGAGGTATTATCGGTGGTGTTGCAGGTAATGTTATCGGTAACAAAATGGATAAGCAGGCTAAGCAGATTAAGGAAACTTTACCTGGAGCTGAAGTAGAAAGAGTAGGAGACGGTATTAAAATTACAATGAACGAAAGCATTGTGAACTTTGCATTTGATTCTTCAAATCTAACTTCTATTGCTCAGACTAACCTTGACAAATTAGCTAAAGTTCTTGTTGACAACCCGGATACCAATATCAATATCTACGGGCATACAGACAGCAAAGGGGCAGATGCTTACAACTTATCGCTTTCTCAAAGAAGAGCAGATGCTGTAAAAGCTTATTTATCAGGAAAAGGAATCGCATCAGCAAGAATGTTTACAAAAGGAGAAGGAGAAGCGATGCCAGTAGCTAGCAATGATACAGATGAAGGAAGAGCTAAAAACAGAAGAGTAGAATTTGCTATTACAGCCAATGAAAAAATGATTAATGAAGCCAAGCAAGGGCAGTAATTAATTTTATATATAAATATTTTCGTAAAAGACCGCCTCGGCGGTTTTTTTTGTATTTTTATGCTTTAAATTTTGAATTCACTATTTTTGTAACTGAAATAACATAAATGAAGAAATATCTTAAACTCCTCCGGGTAGAACAGTGGGTCAAAAACTTATTTGTTTTCGTTCCTTTGTTCTTTTCAGGAAACATTACAAACGTAGATTTACTTAGCAAAAGCGTCTTTGCATTTATTATTTTTTCCCTCGCAGCAAGCAGCGTCTATATACTCAATGATTACAATGATATAGAAGCAGACAGCAAACATCCTGAAAAAAGGAGAAGACCTCTGGCAAGCGGAGCCATTTCAAAACCAAAAGCGTTAGGCATTCTTGCAGGGCTGGTTATTGTTGATGTAGCTCTGGTATGTCTTGCTCAGCTTTATTTTCATGAACCCTTATGGAAATTTGCTACAATCATCGGACTCTATGTCGTGATCAATATTGCCTATACTTTTAAACTTAAACATGTTCCGATCATTGATATTTTCATTATTGCTCTAGGTTTTGTACTTAGAGTTTTGGCGGGAGGTTACATTACAGGAATTAGTATTTCTCAGTGGGCTATCCTGCTGACTTTTGTGCTGGCTCTTGTTTTAGCGATTGGAAAAAGAAGAGGAGAACTTATCAATGCACAGGTTTCCGGAAAAACAAGAAAAGCACTGGACGGATATAATGTACAGTTTGCAGATATTGCACTGTCTATTTCAGTGACGCTTGCGATTGTCTGTTACCTGATGTTTACCCTCTCCCCTGAAGTTCAGGGAAGATTTCACCAGCGGGTTTTCTATACCGTTATATTTGTAGTCTTTGCTTTTTTGAGATATCTGCAGCAGACATTGGTGTACAACAGAACAGAATCTCCTACAAAAATTGTTTACAGAGACCGATATATCCAGGTAACTTTAGTCCTTTGGGTTGCGGCATTCTTAATTCAGATTTATTTTAAAAAATGAAGCCAAATTTCACACAAAAAGTTACAAACTGGGGTAATTTTCCGGTAGTAGAAAAAGAAATGAGATCCGAGGACAGCTTCAAAAGAATAAAGGAGTTTGTACTTAATCATAACGAAATTATTGCAAGAGGAAACGGAAGATGCTACGGGGATGCTTCCCTGGGAGAAACCATATTCTCTACCAAGAAATTAAATAAATTCATCAGTTTCGACCGTCTCAACGGTGTTATAGAATGTGAATCCGGTGTACTGCTTTCAGACGTACTTGAAATTGCAGTTCCGCAGGGATATTTCCTGTACGTAACTCCGGGGACAAAATTTATCTCTGTAGGAGGAGCCATCGCTTCAGATGTTCACGGCAAAAATCATCATGCAGAAGGCTGTTTTTCAGAATATGTAATTGAGTTTAAGCTGATGACAGAAAGCGGAGACATCATAACATGCTCCAGAGAACAAAATGCAGATAAATTCTGGGCTACTATCGGAGGAATGGGACTTACAGGAATCATTCTTACGATAAAATTTAAACTTAAAAACATTGAATCGGCCTACATTCGTCAGGAAAGTATTAAAGCAGAAAACCTGGATGAAATTTTCAGGCTCTTTGAAGAAAGTGAAAGCTGGACGTATACCGTAGCATGGATCGACTGTCTTCAAAAAGGAAAAAACCTGGGAAGAAGTATTCTAATGAGAGGGGAGCACGCTTTTCAGCATGAACTTCCACAAAACCTGAACAAACAGCCATTAAGACTGAAGAAAAAGCTTCAGCCTACCGTTCCGTTTTATTTTCCGGGATTTGTTTTGAATGCTTTGACTGTCAAGATCTTCAATCTACTGTATTACAAAAAACAGGCAAAAAAAGAAGTGAAATCCTTTATTGATTACGAAACCTTTTTCTATCCGCTGGATGCTATTACCGATTGGAATAAGATCTACGGAAAATCTGGATTCATCCAATATCAGATGGTGATTCCTAAAGAAGCAGGGAAAGAAGGAATGAAACAGATCCTTGAGACTATTGCAGCGAGTGGCAACGGGTCATTTTTGGCTGTTTTAAAGCTCTTTGGAAAGAATAATCCGGAGGCTTATAACTCATTTCCTTTCGAAGGATATACATTGGCTCTCGATTTTAAGGTCAATTCAAAACTGAAAAAACTGGTGGAGAAATTAGATGATATCGTACAGCAGTTCGGAGGAAGGATTTATCTTACCAAAGACAGCATGAGCAGGTCCTCACTCACGAATTACCTTAAAAATATTCAAAGTTCAAAATTTGTGTCTTTACAGCACAAAAGAATCATAAACAACAATTCATAAATGATAGTTCTGGGAAGTACGTCTGAGGTGGCTCAGGCTTTTGTGGAAAAGGCTCTGCAGGAAGGAGAAAAGTTTGAAAAAATATATCTTTTCACCTCAAGTAAAGAGACCACGGAAAGATTTGCACGACATATTGATGTAAAATTTCTACAGCAGTCTGAAGTCATCGAAATTGATCTGATGAAGGAGATTGATTATAATAAATTTGATCATGTGAGTTCAAATGTATTATTTTGTGCTGTCGGATATTTAGGAGATGGAACCGAGGAAGGTCTTTATGACAACCGGAATACAGAAAGGATTATCAATATCAATTATTCTAAACTGATTCCTGTAATGAACTATTTTGCACAGAAGTTTGAAAGCAGAAGGTCGGGAACAATCATTGGACTTTCATCTGTAGCAGGAGACCGGGGAAGACAGAGCAATTTTATTTACGGTAGCGCAAAAGCGGCTTTTACAGCGTATCTGAGCGGACTCCGAAATTATCTTTTTGAGAAGAAAGTGCATGTTCTTACCATAAAACCGGGCTTCATGGCCACAAAAATGACGGAAGGATTGCCTTTAAATCCGAAACTGACAGCCACTCCAAAGCAAGCTGCTGACTGCATTTATAAAGCTTTTAAAAAGCAAAAAAATGTAGCGTACGTTTTACCTGTTTGGAGTATTATTATGATGATTATCAGGAATATACCTGAATTTATATTTAAAAAATTAAAGCTTTAGTAAAAATGAAAAAATTGTATTGTTTTGATTTTGACGGAACTCTAACGTATAAAGATACCATGTTTATGTATCTTAAATTCTACGATCCTACAAAATTCCGGATACAATTTTTAAGACACGTTCCTCTTTTTATATTACTGAAACTGAAGCTTGCAGAAACAGAAAAAGTAAAGAAAAGCTTTATAGGATCTATTCTGAAAGGGCAGAGCCAAGAGAAGATCGAAATGAAGTCTAAACAGTTTTTTGAGCAGCACTATCCTAAAATCGTTAGAGAAAATGCTCTGGACTTTATAAAAAATATCGATAGGAATAATACACAGAGTTTATTGGTTACCGCTTCACTCGATATCTGGGTGAAACCTTTTGCTGAAGAATTGAAAATGCAGCTGGTATCCACACGTGCAGAGTTTAAGAATGGTATTTTTACAGGGAATTTCATAGGCAAAAACTGCAACGGAAAGGAAAAACTGATCAGAATAAAAGCTGAAATACACGATTCCAAATACGATAAAATAATCGCTTTCGGAGATACTTCCGGAGACCGGCAGATGCTTAAGTGGGCAAATGAAGGTCATTACCAATTTTTTCACTAATTTTGGGAGGTAAAAATGTAAAAATGAAAAGACTGCTTATTGTATGTACTGCAATCTTAATGAACTGTACAGCTACGCCGTCTCAACCATCATCAGGGATGCAGGAAAATGCAGAACTGCTTGTTTCTGAGTCGCAGGGAGGTACAGATGAAGCTGGATTTACTATTATTAAAAATGAACAGGAATTCCGAAACTCCATCAAGGGTAGTTTTGGTCTTATTGGTTTGAAAAAAGAACCATCTGTGAACTATCCGAAATTTCCTAAAAACAAAAAAGTAGTTTTGTACCACATGGGAATCTTTAGATCAGGAAGTCATAGAGTGACCAGCATCAGAAATATATCTGTAAAAAACAGGGTATTGTATGTGGAAGTTCCGGATGCAGCATCAGGTGGAATGGAAATTCAGGTGCTTTCAAATCCATGGTTTATTTTTGCCGTTCCTTCAGATTATCAGTTTACCTCAGTAGAATTAAAATATTCCAAATAAAAATGAACAAAATATATTTAGATAACGCTGCAACGACCCCTTTGGCAGAAGAAGTCATAGATGCAATGGTGAGCACCATGAAGATGAATTTCGGAAATCCTTCTTCTACTCATAGTTTCGGTCAGGAAGCTAAGATCCTTATTGAAAATGTAAGAAGACAGGTTGCAGACTATCTTCATGTAAGTCCTGCAGAGATTATCTTTACTTCATGCGGAACAGAATCGAACAATATGATTATTAAGTCGAGTGTAGAGCATCTTGGCATAGAAAGAATCATCAGTTCCCCGATGGAGCACAAATGTGTTTCTGAGAGTATTCTGGATATGAAGAACAGAAAAGGAGTAGAGGTAGTCTATATCCGTCCTAATGAAAAAGGGGATATAGATCTTAATAAGCTGGAAGAACTACTAAAAGCTTCTGATAAAAAGACTTTGGTAAGCTTAATGCACGCCAATAATGAAATTGGAAATATCGTTGATATTAAAAAAATAGCAGCTTTATGCAAAGCGAATAATGCCCTTTACCACTCTGATACAGTGAAGACAATGGCCCACATGGAATTTGATTTTTCAGACATCCTTGTAGATTTTGCTTCTTGCAGTGCTCATAAATTCCACGGTCCGAAAGGAATAGGCTTTGCTTTTATTAGAAAAGCTACGGGTTTGAAAGGAATTATTACGGGTGGTCCTCAGGAAAGAAGTCTTAGAGCAGGAACTGAAAATGTTGCGGGTATCGTAGGCTTAGGTAAGGCCTTAGAGCTTTGTATTAACAATATGGAGGCTTATGCCGGTCACATCAGAGAAATCAAAGAATACGCTATCGAAAAATTGTATGCAGAGGTTCCCAATATTAAATTCAATGGACGAAGTGGTGAGATGGAAAATAGTGTGGACAGTGTTCTAAGTGCATTGCTTCCATATAAAAATCCTTTGATTGGACTTCAGCTGGATATGAAGGGGATTGCAATCTCTCAGGGTAGTGCATGTTCTTCAGGAGCATCGAAACCTTCTATGGTGATGATGATGGTTCTTTCTGAGGATGAAATGGACCATTGTACGCCTTTACGCATTTCTTTCAGCCATATGACGACAAAAGCAGATATAGACGCACTGGCAGAAGCTTTGAAAGAAATTTCAAAAGACTATGCTATAGAAAAAACAAATGTTGAGCATAGATAGTCTTATTGCTTAAAAATCGTAATTTTGAATATCCAATTAAGGATTAAATAAGAAGATAATATTAATTTAAATAAAAGAAACAAAATGGCTTTAGAAATTACGGACAGCTCATTTCAGGAAATGGTTTTAAAATCAGATAAGCCGGTATTGGTAGACTTTTGGGCAGTATGGTGTGGACCATGCAGAACTTTGGGACCAATCATCGAAGAAGTAGCATCAGATTTTGAAGGAAAAGCAGTAGTAGGAAAAGTTGATGTAGACAACAATCAGGAAATTTCAATGCAATATGGCATCAGAAATATCCCTACAGTTCTGATTTTTAAGAACGGTGAAGTGGTTGATAAATTGGTAGGAGTGACTCCAAAGGAGATCATCGCTGAAAAATTAAGCGCGCACTTGTAAAAAATAACTTTGATAATGAATGCCTTCCATTTTGGAAGGCTTTTTTTTTGCAAATAATGAAAAAGGTGTAGTTTGTGCAATCACAAAAAAGAAGAATTCTTTTTTCTATGCCAACAGAAAAGATCCGGTAGTTCAGCTGGTTAGAATGCCGCCCTGTCACGGCGGAGGTCGCGGGTTCGAGTCCCGTCCGGATCGCAATTATAAAATTGAATAGATATTATAGAAATATTTATTCTGATCAAAAGAGTTCTTAAATCTATAAGTAGGAATACAGAAAAAAACGAATTATAGCTTAATGAATGATTTGTATAAGCTCCTATTTTCTTTTTAAGAACCTCATTATTACAAACCCTTTTTCAGTTTTTCTTTATATTCTGGAGGCATTTTAATCTTGTATCTATCAATTTTTTTTGAAATCTAGGCTTTCCCTTTTTTAATTCATTTGATTTTGAATCATGAATTCTTGTTCAAATCTAAAAGTATAACCTTTCAAGTCTGATTTTTTTTATCACCAGCGAAGAGTAATTACTAAAGTAAATGAGTGTAATATTCTTACGACAGGGATTTATAAATATTGAATATTTCATAGAAAGTTAATAAATATTTATCCTAAAATACTGATTATCATTCTGGTATGTTTTCTGTAGAATTAGTTACTTATTTAGTCTAAGTATAAATTAAATAAAACAATGATAAGTGATATAATTATATATTTTTTTTTTAATAGGTTTGAATAAAATAAATAATGGATTATTCATGAATTGAAGTAAAGGTTTGTGTTTTTTATTTTTTTTCAAATTATTATGTTTTATTTTCATAATGATTTCGATTAAAGTGGTAGTAATTAATAATTAACACGTGCCTGTAATTCTTTTCTGAAATTAGCTAAAAACCATTAGCAAAGAGCGAGATAAAAAAGAATTAAACTCTTAAAAAGATGATTCTATGTTTAACTAAAAATTATATACTATGAAAAGAGATGCATTAAAAAAAGTTCCAGCATTAAAATCAGAAAATGGAGCTTTAACAGGAGGATTTTCTTCACTATCAATTGATCAAATGAGAAAATTAAAAGGAGGTGGGAACATGCAGTGCAATAACAAAGTTAAATGCATACTGGGCTCACACACACAGTGTAACAACACTGGGACATGTTTTTCAGATTCAGATACAGATCTTGGAATTGAATAACAATTGATAGAGTTTAAATCAGCTACCCGAAAAAAACTCTAGCAATTGCTAAGAACAATCAACAAAAGAGCGAAATATAAGTAGAATTAAACTCATAAAAATATGATTCTACATTTAACCAAAAATTATTTACTATGAAAAAAGACACACTAAAAAAAGTTCCTGCATTGAGATCAGAAAACGGAGCTTTAACAGGAGGATTTTCTTCTTTGTCAATTGACCAAATGAGAAAATTAAAAGGTGGTGGAAACATGCAGTGTAATAACAAAGTTAGATGTTTGGAAGGTTCCCACACGCAGTGTAATAACACTGGAACATGTTTTACAGATTCGGATATAGATCTTGGACTTGGATAGCAATTTATAGAATCCCAAACCAGGCTATCTCTTTGTGGGATAGCCTCTTTATAATTATTTAAAAAAACAACATGAAAGCTAGTCAATTTAACAGTTTTTTCTTTTATGAAGAAAAGCAGATAGGATATAATGCATTTACGAATGAGTTTCTATTATTAGAACCGGAATTGTATGATTTGTATAATGCAGCTAAGCATGAAAACAATTGGAAAGAACTGCAAACAATACACCATGATTTTCATAGCTTTTTAGTCGATAAAGGATTTATCGTTGATGAAAATGATAATGAAGTTGAAAAAGTAAAAGACTTGGTTCAGAAAATTGATAAAGATAATGATGAATTATTTGAGCTAACTATCAACCCGACAATGAACTGTAATTTTAAATGCTGGTACTGCTATGAAACGCATATCAAAGCATCTAAAATGTCTAAGGAAACAATAAACAATATTATTTCACTAGTAGATAATATTTTAATAGATAAACCAAATTTAAAAGAATTTCATTTACAGTGGTTTGGAGGCGAGCCTCTACTGTATTTTGACGCTACGGTAGTACCTTTATTGAAAGGAATATACCCTAAAATGATTGAAAGAGGAATTGCATTCTCTTCAGGTTTTACCTCAAATGGTCTACTGATCAATCAAAATATGTTGGATGTGTGTAAAAGCCTGGGTGTTAATCATTTTCAAATTACTTTAGACGGGCACAGGGAAAGGCATAATCAGGTGCGATATGTTTCTAAGGAAAGGGGTTCATATGACGAAATTGTAAATAATATCAAGCTATGCACAAAAAATGAAATAACAACAAGTGCAAGAATTAATGTTTCAGAAGAAACCTTAGACAACTTATCGAAAATACTGGATGACTTTATTGATTTAGATGATAAATCAAAAGAATATTTGAACTTCTCTTTTCATGAAGTATGGCAGGAAGAAAAAGATATTGACAGTGATATACAAAATGAAGTAAATCTATTTAGAGACCACGGATTGAATACATTGTATAAAGGCGTTAATCTAGATACCGTAAGAAGCTCCTGTTATGCTGATAAAAAAAATCATGCTACTATTAACTATAATGGAGAAGTTTTTAAATGTACAGCGCGAGATTTTGAATCTGAATCACGAGAAGGATTATTGAATAGTAATGGAGTAATAGAATGGAACGAAAAATATGAAAATCGAATGAACTCTAAATTCAAAAATGCCCCTTGTTTGAGTTGTAAAATATTACCTATATGTAATGGGGGCTGCTCTCAACAAGCAATTGAGCATAAAGGGAGAGAATACTGCGTTCATGGTTTTGATGAAAATAAAAAGCTCGAAGTAATCAAGGATAAATTTTTATATGCAATATCTTAACATAGACTAGTCTTTTGATTCTGATAAGTATTTGGACCTATTGCTATCGATGAAAAAGATTTTAGCTCCATAAACTAGTAGACAGGATGAAGTATTTCAGACTATATTGTAAAAATCTCCTAGAAATAGGAGACTTTTTTATGAAGAATAATCTAAAATTGTTTTTATAAATTTATTCGATATTGAAACAAATAGTTTGTATAGCTTTCGAATGGGAATATGTAGGTATGGAAACTATTTATAAAAGGATCAGAATAAAATTCCTCTTTTTTTTTGAAAATTTTACAATTGATAATCTGTGGCTTATATAAATGTTTTAGAAAAAAACGACAAGTTTGTTTGGGGGGACTAAAAAAAGTCGTAGTTTTGCAATCACAAAAAAGAAACAACGTTCTTTATAACAACAGAAAATGATCCGGTAGTTCAGCTGGTTAGAATGCCGCCCTGTCACGGCGGAGGTCGCGGGTTCGAGTCCCGTCCGGATCGCAACTATTAAATCAAAATAGTGCAAATGCTTTAAAACATATGTTTTAAAGCATTTTTTGTTTTGTTTCGGTTCAAAGAGAGTTAAAAAAGCACAATCTGAAAGTGACCTATTCAGTATCAGTGATCTGATGCAACAGGTTAAAAAGGTCACTGAAAATTCAGACAAAACCTGTTCAAGAACGAGTTCAGAAACTGAATATCTTGTAATAAGGTTTTGCTAAGGTTAATTTTAAAATCTGGAAACTCTTTCTTTAAAAAATTTAAACAGGTTCAGCAATTTAATTAAATATTAAATTCACTAAATAATGATATATATCATTACACGATTATTTTTTCACTGACTGTTGAATATTATATTTGCCGGAAACTTTTAATAATATTATGAAAAAACAAATTTTATTTTGCTTCAGTAGTTTACTGATGCTTTTCATGAGTTCATGTTCTACAGAAGAGCTGAATACTGACGTAACGCCCGGAAGTCCAGAAGCAAAAGCCAATCGTTTATCGGCTGCCAAATTTGCAGGAGACGGAGTTTATGATGTCTTAGGGCATGGTTATAATGTTGCCGGTGAATATGCCAATGCTACTGCAGCGGGTTTTAAAGTGATCGATATTGATCGTTTTAAAACAGAACAGGCGAACAGGTTAGTGAGCGAAAACACATTCTCACAGGAATATGTTGAAGAATATGGTGAAAATGCAGAGTCGTATTCTAAAATGGTTTCTACCAAAGTAAATGTTACTGCCGGTATCCCATTGTTTAAGAAAACACTTTCAGTAGGATTCAATTCAGCAGTGACCACAAACAATAAGTTTGATGCAAAATATATCTACGGAAGTTATAATCTGACTATCAAACAGAAAAGATTAAGATTCAATGCAACGACAGATATGTTGGGAGATTATCTGACTCCTGAATTTGTTCAGGATCTGCAGACAAAAACTCCGCAACAGATTGTACAGGACTACGGAACTCACGTGGCAATTGATATATATACAGGTGCTAAACTGGATGTTCTGTTCCAGGCAGAAACAAGAAGCCAAAGCCGTGATCGTGCTGCAAGAATTGGGGTGAAAGTAGGGATGAAAGATATTTTTGATGTAGATGTTACAAATGATGTGAATACTTCTGAATCATCCATGAACTATTCTAAAAAATTAGCCTATAAAACTAGAGGAGGAGATCCTTCAAAAGGATTAGTAGGAGACCTGAATCTTGATCAGACAAATCCTAAAATTAATATTTCCAACTGGCAGAACAGCTCTAATGCAAGCAATTCAGTTTTGGTAGATTTTGGAAACAACGGATTGGTGATTATTTACGATCTAGTGAAAGATGCGGCTAAAAAAGCTCAGCTTAAAGCTTATGTAGATCAATATCTTATCGACAATAAAGTTTATCTTGAATTCAATACTATTTCAATTTACAGATATTACAACGGATTAGATCATTACTATACTAGAACTCCGGGAAGCTATAGCGGGTATTCTTTTGAAGGGATAGAGTTCAATGCATTCTTATATAAAGCTCCAAACACTATTCCTATTTACAGATATTATAACGGGAAAGATCACTATTATACAAGAACTCCAGGGTATTACCAGGGGTATGTAGATGAGGGAATTGAGTTTAACGCATTTGCAACTCAGCAGCCTAATACTGTTCCTATTTACAGATATTATAACGGGAAAGATCATTATTATTCAAGATCAAGTGTAAGACCAGCTGGTTATGCATCTGAGGGAATTGAATTCTATGCCTATTAATTAAATATATTGATATTTTACAAGTAGACCGTCTCATTTTTGGGACGGTTTTTTTGATGCTGTGACGAAGAGAATTTATTAGTAGATGGCAAGACACCAAAACCCCCTGCATATCAAGAGATATTAATGTAGGACTGGAGCATAATCACGAATGGCATAATATCATATAGTAAACGGTTATCTTTCAAGGAGTAGGAAAAGATAGCAACCTACAAAATCTGTGGTCGTGAGTTTGATAACCCTAAAATCCTAAGAAACAATATACTCCACGATAGCTTCACAGTGTATTTTGGTCGTATCAAAAACAGGAATGATAAAATCATCCTGACTGATTAGCAGAGGAATTTCCGTACAGCCCAAAATAATACATTCCGCACCACGGCTGACCATATTTTCTACAATTGAAATATAGCTGGCTTTGGTCTCCGGATTAATGAATCCCACTCCCAGTTCATCTTTTACCGTCTGCTGGATATAATCTCTTGTTTCCTGCTTTTCCGGAACCAGTACTTCAAGTCCGTATTCTTCAAGTTTCTTTTTGTAGAAATCCATTTCCATAGTAAACTTTGTTCCAATTAAGCCTGCCCTTGTAAAACCTGCCTTTTGTATGGCTTTTGCAGTTTCTGTACCTATGTGGATAATGGGCAGTTTTATGGTGTCCTGAAGCTTATCTGCGAAGAGGTGAGCGGTATTGGCACACAGGACAATGCTGTCTGCACCGCTGTTTTTAAGATGCTCACAGGCATTTAGTAATAAATCGAAAGAATTGGTCCAGCTTTTAGCCTGAATGTCTCCAAAATTTAAAGAATAGATCATACACTCGGCGGCATTCAGTCCTCCCAGTCTTGCATTCACGCCTTCATTGATGAACTTATAATAATCTAATGTAGAAACCCAGCTTATTCCGCCTACCAATCCTATTTTTTTCATGAATTTGATGATTTATTCTTAAGTACAAATCTAGATAAAAGTTTCCGATGTATCCGTGCATCTGTTGGAATATAGATCACTTCAATGATTGATGTATCAGCTGAAATTTTTAAGCTCCCCCATTTATTTAGACTACTCATAAAAAGTGTTTAACTTTTTTGGGATTGTCTACTTTGTAAATCAATGTCTTATATTTTTATAAGGCAATAGTATTTGCATAATTTGGGAAAAAATCTTTATTCTATATTGAATTTTTGTGTTTAATGCTGATATTTTTGCTACATTTATTAAATAATTAACAATGATGAAAGATAAACTATTTAATAAAAAAATCTATGCATTAGTATTAAGCGGAATTGGTACTATGGGATATGCTCAGGAAAACGTAAAAGAAAACAACATAGATGAAGTTGTGGTTACTACGGGTAGAACTAAGCCTAGAACTATAATTACCTCGGCAAGTCCTATTGATAATATTTCGGCAGTACAGCTAAAATCCACAGGGCAGGTTACTTTTGATAAAGCTTTGACATATGCTGTGCCATCTTTTAATTCATCACAGCAGACCGTTTCTGATGCAACCGCTCACTTTGATCCAGCAGATTTAAGAGGATTAGGCCCTTCCAGAACATTAGTTTTGGTTAATGGTAAAAGAAAAAATCAAAGTGCTTTAATTTATGTAAATGATACACCAGGAAAAGGTGAAGTCGGTACAGATCTGAAAAGCATTCCGTCAGCAGCCTTACAAAACGTAGAGGTATTGAGAGATGGAGCATCTGCACAATACGGCTCCGATGCTATTGCAGGAGTTATTAATATTATTCTTAAGAACAGCGTTGGAAAAAGCACGGTCAATCTTTTTTCAGGTATTACTTCAGAAGGAGACGGCTTTAATATCGGAGCAGATTTTAATACAGGAATCAGAGTTGCAAAAAATGGAAGTTTGAACCTTACATTGGGGTATTCTTCCCAAAATAAAACTAACCGTGCAGGTTCTGTTACAAAAGATGAACTTTTTGGTGTCGATAATGCCTGGACGCAAGCCAATCCTGGATTAGGAATGACTATAGGGCAACCGGAGACAAAAGTTGCTAATATGTTTGTTAATTTTGAATTGCCAACAGGTGAAAATGGTAAATTTTATGCCTTTGGTGGTACAACTTACAGAAATGGGACTAGTTATGGTTTGTATAGAACACCATATTGGGTAACTTCAGATTTTGGTTTATTGACTCCAAAAGGAGAGACTTATAATGGATTTCAGCCGGAATTTAAAACAGATGTTTATGATTATAATTTAACCTCCGGGTGGAAAGGCATGTTGGGAAAATGGAGTTTTGATGGTAGTGCAACTTTTGGCTCTAATGCAGTAGATTATGTTGTAGGAAATACCATTAATACATCTTTGGGTGGAAATTCACCAACTAGTTTTAAAGCAGGTGGGCATCAGTTTAGTAATATTATAGGTAATTTAGATATTAACCGAAATTTTGGTACACTTGTTTTGGGAGCTGGTATTGAAGCGCGCAATGAAAATTATCAGGCTATAGCAGGAGAAGAAGCATCTTATATAGGAAGTGGTGCAGAATCATTTCCCGGATTACAACCTCAAAATGAAGTCAATAAAAATCGTCAAAATATTGGAGCTTATATGAATGCTGAATGGGATATTACGAAAAACTTCTTACTTGGAGGAACTGTGAGGTATGAAAATTTCAGTGATTTTGGGAATAATGTTTCGTGGAAAGGAAATGCAAGGTATAAATTGCTGGATGATAAATTGGTTTTCCGTGGGTCTGTTTCTACAGGATTTCGGGCACCTTCATTACACCAAATTTATTATTCGAATGTTCAAACCAAAATTACAGGAAACACTGTAGCCAATCAAGGTACTTTTAATAATGACTCTCAAATTGTAAGATCCGATCTTGGTGTTCCAAAATTAAATGCTGAAAAAGCTTTTAACATTACCGGAGGATTTGCTGTAAAACCTTTTAAAAATTTGACCATTACAGCAGATTATTATAGAATAAGAATTAAAGACCGCGTGCTTTTCTCAGGAGATATTGGCTATAAAACGGGTACTCCTGGGACTCCGGATATGACAAATCCTGTTGAAGTAATACTAGATAATAACAATATAACCTCTTTGAAGTTTTTCACCAATGCTGTAAATACAGTCACTAATGGGGTAGATTTTGTAGCTAATTATTATACTTCTGCTATAGGGAAAGGAAGATTAGGAATTATTGCCGCGTTCAATTATAACGAAACTAAAATAATAGACAATATTGTTGTTCCATCTATTTTGGCTGAAAATGGCTATTCAGAAAACTTTTTTGATAGAAAGGAGCAATCCAGAATTACCTCTGCAAGACCAAAAACAAAAACTATTCTTAGTCTTTCGTATGATATTTCAAAGTTTAATTTTAACCTTAATAATACTTATTTTGGTTCTGTTGCATGGCAGCACGCATCTGATCCTGCTAAAGATCAGACGTTTTCAGGTAAGGTAGTTACAGATATTGTTTTAACATATAAAATCACGAAAGACCTTAAAGTTTCCGGAGTCGTAAATAATTTATTTAATATTTATCCGGATGTTATAGATAGTAAAGGAGATGTAGTAACAGATCTTGGAGGAAGGTTCAAATATCCTTGGGAAGTAAATCAGTTTGGATTTAACGGAACAATTTTTCAGCTAAATGTTAATTATGCTTTTTAATGTATAAATAAAGTCGAAGTGTCTCAATACTAATTCTGCCTGATAATCAAATTAATATCTGCAAAAATTCGTTTATTTTCAAAAAAATTGGGTAACGCTAAACTTTAAGAAAAATTTAAATAATCATTAATAATATATAAGCAGATAAGGACAGATTATGAGAAAACTTTTTCTACTCTTTGTAATTGCTATTTTCGGGACTTTTCTGCACGCCCAGCCGATCACTTTAAAATATGTTGCTGCAATGAAAGAACTCAGGCTGAAGCTGTATTATGGGAATGGCGGGAAAGGAGCTTTTATACAGTATGAAGGGAAAAAAGAAATTATTCCGTTAAAGGTCAAAAGTTACAAACTGGATACCATTTCGCAAGGCCCCGGTCAGCCGGCCCACCATTATTTTGTGTGGGATGAAATGGTTAACGGAAAACTTAGTGGAACATATAAAATGATGCAAATGAAGAATGTTATTGTAGATCCTTCTTACATCAGAATACGGGATTTCACACATTTCAACCTTGATCTTGTGGAAGAAGAGGGAGATCCGGACGGCGATGATAAATACCTGCTGCATGGTGCCATAATCTCTTTTAATCATTTTTATAATAACAGACTACTGATTGAATATCCTGACGGGGAAAAGATGAATGCAGAACTTCCGTTTCCGGACAGTCCGAATGCAGCCCAACAGAGCTTTATAGAAGATTATAATTTCGACGGCTATGATGACCTGGCCTTCACAATTCCTGACGGAGGGATGGGGGTCTACAATATGTTTACCATTTACCTCTATAACCCGAAAAAGAAGCGTTTCGAGAAATTTAAAGAACCGGACTATTCTAAGTCAAGTTGCTCTTGTCTGTGTGATGTATTGGTCAACAAAGAAAAGAAACTGTTGCAGACCGGTTGCAGAGGTGGTGCTTCATGGCATCAGGATTTATACCGTTTCGATAAAAATGGGGCGTTAAAATGGCTAGATTCAAGAGAATTGCAGGAAGAAACAGAAGAATAAAGGTCAATAGTGAACTTGCTTCACAAATGGATGGTGAATTTTGGAGTCTGGATTTTAGACATTATATTTAGGCTGAGAATGAAGCTAAGGGTGAGATTGATAGCGAGATGGAGAAAGCTATTTGAGATCCAAGTACTCAAATACCAAAACCCAATCCCATACCTCAAAAAGCTCTCCAACGTCGAATCTCGCAACCCTAAAACCCTACATACATACTCCTACAAATAAAAATTACTGCCCAAAAAGACAGTAATAGAGCAAAGATCAGCTGATATGATGTTTCAAACAGTTTGGTTTTTTACTACGGAAATTAATTCTGTTGCTTGGAAGGCTGATCTTTAAAGGCTGCTTTAATTCGGCCACTGTTATTTAATATTTTCAGTCTGAATTGTCCCTCATGGGCTGAGTTATTTACGATAAAAACTTGATGCTTGAAATCTACTTTAACTTGGACCGAATCGTTGGTTGGCAGCTCTTTTATTTCACGGTTATTGATGACATATTGAAGTGGATCGGTCTGTGAAGGATTGTATAAAACAACTTCAAGACTTTCTTTTGATGAATTTTTAATGTTTAGATTTTTGTGGGCAGGAATTTTCCACTGATTACGGTAGATATGTCTGCCTCTGGTAATCTGGAAAGAAGACAGGATAATAACAAGGACTGTAGAGAAAATAAATAGAGAATAAAAATAGATATTTTTCATTTTGGCACAGAGCGGAAGTTATTTTCAGCAAAATTATATCACGGCATTTTGATAACCACTACACTTTTGTGTAGATTTGCTTAAGTGCGATAAATACTACACTTTTGGGTAGTAATTCTGTCAATTTATTACGTGGTATATGGAAGAGATTAATAAATTTTTTAACGATAAAAATGACGTCCGCAGTGATGCTGAAATAGATCGCAGCCAGGTCGGGGAGTATTTAGAAGCAGTAAAGGCATTTTCAAGGCTTACTTACCAGAGTCTGTATGTCATAGATTATCAGACCAGAGCTTTTGAGTATGTATCTGATAATCCATTATTTCTATGTGGTAAAACATCGGAAGAAGTAAAAGAACTGGGGTATGCTTTTTATTTTCAGAATGTGAAGCCCGAAGATGTGGAACTGTTGATCATGATCAATGAAGCCGGATTTGAGTTTTATGAAAATATTCCTGTAGACGAACGGAAATTGTATTCCATTTCTTATGATTTTTATCTGATCAACGGAAAAAAAAACAGGGTGCTGGTCAATCATAAACTTACACCGATGTTTCTTACAGAAGGTGGGCAGATCTGGAAAGCATTATGCATCGTATCACTTTCCAACAACACTTCATCCGGAAATGTTGTCGTAAGCAGGGAAGGTTCGGATGCTCTTTGGAAATATGATCCTGAGGTCAATAGATGGGAGAAAGATGAAAAAATAAGGCTCTCCCAGAGAGAATATGAAATACTGAGCCTTTATGCCAGTGGATTGACGATTAATGAAATTGGAGAGAAATTGTTTATTTCTGCCGATACGGTAAAATTTCACAGGAAAAAACTCTTTGAAAAAATTGGAGTTAATAACATTGCTGAAGCACTTGCCTACGTTAAAACGAATAAGTTGCTGTAAAACAATATACTTCAGTACCGTTTTTTTACGGTATTTTTTATAATGTCTTTTATGATTCAAATTTAGGTCTGATATTTGCAATGGGTAATCAAACTAAATGACCTGTTTTATTTATGAAAAACATATCTGTGAAGAAATCATTTTTATATGCATGTATCTGTGCTGCATTCATGGTTTCATGTAAAAAAGAAATTGAGAAAATAAGCGATACTTTTAAAGATACGGTATCTTCGTCAGAAGCTCCTGCCGTGGAAAAAGACTCCATAAAGAAAGATTCTGTAATTCAAAAAGAATCTGTACCGCCCGCAATGCAGGAAAACGGTTTTTATAATGCCTTCGTACTTCCGAAAGGTAAAAAGCTCAGAGACTCTGTATATGCAGAATTCAGCAAAAAATACAGTGAGAAAGAACGGTATGCGATCCTTGCATTGAACAGGCTTGATTCTAAAAATAGATTTAACGCGGATACTTTAGTGGTTCCTGCCAAAATAGATACCACGCTGATGTCTTACTCACCTTTCCCAATGCAGTTGGACATATTGAGCGGAGTGAAAAAGTTTGTGATCTTTTCCTATCCTATCCAGGCTTACGGAGTATACTCCAACGGAAGCCTTGTAAAATGGGGCCCTACCAGTATGGGAAAAAAAGCAGCGCAGACAACAAGAGGTCTTACTTTTGCCAATTGGAAAAAGAAACTGTCGATTTCAACAGTAAGCAGCGAGTGGAAACTTCCTTATAATTTCAATATTCATAATATCGGGGGTATCGGATGGCACCAGTATGATCTTCCGGGCTATCCTGCATCACATTCTTGTCTTCGTTTGTTGATGAAAGATGCACAATGGCTGTACTCTTATGCAGACACATGGATTCTGAATCCGGGAGGTGCTACAACCAAAGCTAAAGGAACTGCGGTCATGGTCTTCGGAGATTATAAATGGGGCGGGAGAAAACCTTGGAAAAAGCTTTTGGATGATCCTAATGCAAATAATATTTCAGTGGAAGAAATGACCCAACTCTTAGAACCTCATGTTGATAAAATGATGAAAGAGCAAGACAACAGGGAAAAAGTATCAGACTCCATTAAAACCGCCAAAGCAATGGCCGTACCGGCTCAAACTGAAAAAACAACAGAAGTTCCTGCTAACTAAGTTTTTTCTCAAACTGTGAAGTAGATTCTTCAGCAAACCTTCTAAGTTTCAGCATTTCTTCTTTACCCTTGTATTGTCCGAATCGGGCAGCCACATAAGTAAGAAGGATGAAAAACAACATAACAAATGAAGCGCTCAGGGCCCACGGGAACTCAGCGCTTTTTATCTGTTTTTCCACATAGAACATTGTGAAAAATGTCATCCAGAGAATAGAAAAGGAAAAATAAAGAAACATAAAGAATGTCCACACTGCAGAGCTGGGACCGAATATCCCCCGTATAGCAATATCATCATCTTCAGCCTCTATCCTTAAAGACAGTCTTGGCTTCCAGTAATTGTCATATTTTGTTTCTACCCAGATGGTAGCCACTTCCTTATTAATATTTCCCGAAAATTCATCTTTATGATCAGCAAGGTATTTTTTTAATTGCTCGGCATATTCTTCCTTGGTAAGATGGGTAAACATCTTGAATCTCGGGCGGGTTCTTATTTTATCTATTGTGCTTTCTTGAGTTTCCATATTTTATTCTTGATAGGGGATAGGATCTTCCAATACAAAATTAAAGGTCATTTCCTTGTTCTTTCTCTGAATCACCATGGTGATATTTCTGCCTTCATCAGATTTCATCAGCTCCATGATCTTTTCCATGGTCATCTCTGAAGTTTTGCTTCCGTTGATGGTAATTACGCGGTCATCTTTTTTCAGTCCTGCTACGAATGCGGGGGAGTCCTTTCTTACTCCTGCAACAGAAAAGACAGGTTTTAAAGTAAATTTATACTGGAAGTTATTGATTACTGAAATTTCATTGTTGGCATCCGATAATTTCTTGGGTTCAATCTTTACGCGGTCTTCCTGCCATTCCAATCCATCCTGTTTAAAATCTAATCCACTCATATTAAAATGGAAAGGATCGTCAAAATTCCGGTTTTTCTTCAGATATAATTTTCCGTCTGTATAATCGAAAACAACCGTAAATCTACGCATTATTTCTCCACCTACAGATCCTTTTCTGTCAGCGACAAGGTTCACGTGTTGGATGGAGTACTCATCGGGCATTGCTGTGAGAGGCCTTTCAAATTTAAAATCCTGAAGATAAAAATTATGGATTCTGCTTCTTTTGCCGTAAATATCTCCGTTGAATCCACGTCCCAGATAATCCTCAATATTAGGTCTGTTGTACACAAAATCTTTGATGAGGGCAGGGAAGAGCCAGATTGCATCACTGTTACCAAGATCAATCAAAAGTTTTGAGCTTTTCTTTTCATTCGTCATTTCAACGTCTGCATAAAGGTAAGGTTTGTCTTTTTCTATGCTTATAGGCAGTTCCGTAAACTTTCTGATCTTCTTTTTAAGTAGCTCAGTATCCTGATAAACAGTTATTTTTTTTGCTGTATAATCTATTGAAATAGGGTGGTTCTTGAAAAAATGGTATCCTATAACACCATTTACCGGAATTCCGATATGGGATGAAATATTGAATTCTTCATCGATTACAATATACAGCAGCATGGAAGAATTAACGATCTTGTCACCTATTTTCGCAATATTACGGTCAGATTTAAAGCCGTCTATACTTACATTTCCTCCTAATCCTGAAAATTTTATCTTTTCAACATTTTCAAACTTCACTTCTTTATTATCCAGACTGAAAAGAATAGTTTCTGCCACTCCGGTATCCAGCATAAACGTAAGCTCCGCACCATTAACATTAACTGGGATGAAAATAAGGTTATTGATTAGTTTAAAAGGGATGACCGCTTTTTTGACATTAACCAGCTCAAAATTGTTCTGAGCATCAATAAAAATGCTGAAGAATAATGCCAGTAAAAAAAGCTTTAGTTTCATTTACTGAATTTAGTGAAATAATCCTTACTATAAATAAAAAAACATTCCAAAAACAGGAATGCTTACATAAACTGCAACAAAGCAGCTGTATGGGTTGAGTTTTATCTAAAATAAGATTGAGGCTACTTTGAAAAGAAATCCATCAGATCCATATAGTTTTTCTGATTTACGCCGTGTCCGCTCATATACTCTCTGAATGTAAAATAACAACTCAGGTCATACAGAAGATCTGCCGCTTTTCTTCCCCATTCCATAGGGATCACAGCATCGTCTGTGCCGTGTGATACAAAGAAACGGAGCCTTTCCAGTTTCTTTTTGTCTTTTACAATGCCATCCAGAAGTTTTTCCTCAGGATAACTGCTCAGGCATGCCACATAACTGAACATGTCCGGATGCTTTAAAGCTAAAGCATAGCACAATATTCCACCCTGGCTGAAGCCACATAAATGGACCTTACCTTCAGTAAGCCCATAATGATTCACAACTTTTAAGATGTTTTCCAGTACTCCGTCCAACGATTCCTTAGCCTGGGGAATGTCAATGAAATTTTCAGGATTATTGAAATCTATGTCAAACCAGGAATATCCTTCAAACTGGGTATCTCTGGGTGCTCTGAAACTTACAATAAGCCAGTCGGCAGGAAGGGTTTCCCTGAAGCTGAAAAGATCCTGTTCATTACTTCCGTAGCCATGAAGCATAAAAAGTACAGTAGTATTGGGAGTGATATGTTCCGGTTCTCTTACTATATAATCTAAATTCATAGAGCAAATATAATTAATAAATCATATTGTAAAATTCAAAATATCACCGTCCTGTTTTTATATTTGGTAATTAACCGATTGTACTCTTAAATAGGGACTGATCCTGCAATTGTGCTTTTTGCCGATTTGATATTAATTGGAAAACTTTATTGGAAATTTTTCATAAAAGTTATTTTTATATTAATAAAAAACTTATATTTGAAACATTAAAAATCTATTTGGAGAAATGAAGCAATTTTACAAATCAAAAAGTTTACTTAGACTTTCTTTTTTATTCGTTTTATTATTTTCTGTACTTACCGTGGTGAATTCTTGTAAAAAGGATAATGATGATGATGAAGAGTTTACAGATCACGTTGTTCAGTTTGAAGTAAAAACAACCACCGGAGGTGTTATCAGAGCAATTGTAACACAAGTAGGAACCGTTAAAACTGATATTTTCGATCCTGTAGGAACTACTTGGGCGAGCGGCGAATTTTTCGTGAATTCCAGTCAGGCACAGTTGAATCTGGATGCTAAGGCAGACCTTCCTACTGCAGATTCAGAGCTGGTCATTAATCTTCGGATCGACGGGGAAATCGTAAAAACCAAAAAGATGGTGGGAGCAGGTCCTGTAGTAGCTTCTATTGATTACAGCTTCTTAGAATTATAAGTATTATTTACTTAACATATATGAAACCGCTTTTAAAGCGGTTTTTTTTATTGACTGTTTTCAATCATATGATGTTGCCTGGCAAGATTGATTAGCTCTGTAGAATTTCTTGCCTGAAATTTTTGTAATAAATTTTTACGGTGGGTATCAATGGTAAGCGGGCTCAGAAAAAGCTCTTCGGCAATCATGGCACTTGTTTTTCCTTCCGCTACCATCCAGAGGATCTGTTTTTCCCGTTTTGTAATCCTTGGCACGGGAAGATCGTTCTGTGAAGGTCTGCTGATGATCTGCTTTGTTTCCTCACAAAAAACAATATTTCCCGAAAGAGCCCCTTTGATGCACATTACCAGTTCATCTATTGATGTGTTTTTAAGGATATACCCGCTGGCCCCATTCTGGATAGCCTGCATGATAATGCTTCGTTCCGAACGGTTGCTGAACATGATCACGGAAGTTTTTGGCGATATTTTTTTGATTTCCAGGCAAAGTTCTATTCCGTTGGCATCCGGCAGTGTGATATCCAGAAGAACTATATCTATTTCATTGGACCGGAGAAAACTGATGAGGTCCGAACCAGATGTAAAAGTTTCCGAAACAGTAAGAAATGATTGGCTTTTCAACATCATTTTTAATCCTTCTATAACGATAGGGTGGTCATCTACGATAACGATATTTATTTTATGAGACTGCATGGGTATTTAATTCAATATTAATAGTTGTTCCTTCGTTATCCGAATTGATCTCCATTTTGCCTTTAAGATAATCTACTCTGTTTTTAAGATTATGAAGACCCATACTTTGAGACTTCCTGTAATCCTCTTCTTTAAATCCTTTTCCGTTATCTTCTACAGTGATCATGAAGTTTTCATCAGATTGTGAGCATTGCAGCAGTATATTGGTAGCTTCCGAATGTTTAACGGAGTTGGCCAATAATTCCTGTGCAATTCTGTAAATATTAAGCTGTATGGATAAAGGAGTACTTTTGCTAATGTTAATAGGCTGAAAGTCTACCTTAAGATCTTTTCGGATATAGAACTCGCACAGATCTTTAAGAGCGGTTTCCAGTCCGAAGCTCAAAAGGGATTCCGGCATCAGGTTTCTAGCCACATGTCGCAGTTCGGTAACTGAATTATCCAGTTGGTTTAGGATTTTGTAGAAATCTTTATGCCGGCCTGCTTCAAGGTGGGTTGAAGACCAGGTAGAAAAATTTATTTTAACTCCGGCAAGCATTCCGCCCAAACCGTCATGAAGATCTTTGGCAATACGGGCTCTTTCTCTTTCTTCTCCTTCCAGAATAGCTTTTGTAAGGGCCAGTTCTTCTCTTTGCTGAATTTCTTTTATTTCCTGTTGAAGATTTATTTCGCGCTGTTCCGAAATTTTTTTGTTCTTTTTAAAATTTAAAAGACCTAAAATGATAAAGCCGGCTGATAACAGGGAGGCAAGTCCCAGAATCCACATGTATTTGTTTTTCTTGCTGATTTCCAGCTGCTTTTGTACTAATTCTTTATCTCTTTCGGATTTTCTGTATTTTGCTTCCAGAATGGCAATATTTTTATGGATAGAAACCGTATTCAGGCTGTCAAAAGAATCTATATATCGTTCAGCATACAGGTTGGCTTTAGTTGTATCCTTAAGTGCGGTGTAATTTTTAGAAAGTTCTTTTAAAACTTCCTGCCTGTTTTTTTGATAGGGAGTGCTGGCATAAACTTCTTTAAAAATCTTATTGGATTTTCCGTAGTCTTTCAGCTCACTGTTGAGCTGCCCTTCAAACAGCTTTATTCTTTCTGCAATAACTGTATTTTTATATTTTTCTGCATTGCTTAGCCCTTTGGCAAAAAGCTTTACCGCTTCCGGGTAATTTTTTTGCTTCATATGATAATATCCTAAAGTGCAGTAATAGAGTGAATAAAAATTGGATTCAGGATAATCTTTGATGATGGAATAGGTTTTCTCTAATTCTGTATTTGCCTGAGGCAATTTGTTTTCTCTCATCAGAGCATCTGCCTTAAACAAAACAGCTTCTCCCTTAATAGCTTTGGACTGTGCTGTTTGTCTTTTCAGTTTATTGATAGAATTTTCAGCCAAGTTCATGTATTCTATTGCTTTGGGATAATCCTTGGAGTTATAGAATAAGACCCCAATACTTTTATATAAAGCTCCTGTAAGCTCATAATCTTTCAGGGATTTGGCCAAGGGTATTGCTTTATTCGTGATGATGTTCATAGACTCTACTTCCTTATTCTGAATGATCTTGAATAACGCTTTATTCTGGAACATGATGATCCTTATTTTTTTGGCTTCATTACTGTTGTATTTTTTCAAAAGTGATTCAATGTTTGTGAAATCTTTTTCCAGAAGATTAACGGCATCTGTCTTTGTATAGTTTATAATGGACTGATAATAAAGTCCTATATCTCTGTACACAGGACTGCTGGAGGAATTTTCCAGACCTTGTTTCAGGTACTTCTGATAATTTTCAATATCCTGCTTAGTAAAATAGGTTGCAGCAATCTGGTAAGACTTAATGGCTTTTACCGTATCCACAGTTTCATTGTTGGCAGCCAGAATCAGACTGTCAAAATTACTATTCTTTTTCTCTAAAGAATAGAAATAAAGAGATTGTGCCTCAATATTGAGTATGCCGAAAAACGAGATTAATAATGCAAGTAATTCTTTTCTCATGCTTTCTGTGTAATCATGATTTATATTATGAATTTATTAAAAAAAACAATATGTACCTGTAGTGTACTTCATTTTCTTAAGATAGCTACTTGGAGATAAGCATGAAATACCTAAAAATAGGTAGATGTAAATACTGTTTTTTATGTATTGTTCCTTCCGGACATACAGAATAGTTTTGTGATACACATCTGAATCAACTTTAAAGCATGAAATAATAAAGACATTGAAAGGTTTGATGAAAAAACATAGAAATAAATGTAGATAAGAATTAGTTTAAAAATTAAAATATGAGAATTATGAAAAAAATTAATTTACACGGAACATTCAGAAATGCAGTTGCTTTTTTGATGACAGCGCTTCTCTTAGGCTTTGTATCTTCATGCAGCAAAGATGATGACGATGTTGATGCAGGGGGAGGAGTTGTAGGTGGAGGCGCCAATTATAAAATAACAGTTACTCTGAACGGGGTAAATTCTACCGATGATTATGTTTCAGTAGTTGCTTCAGGAGGTGGTTCTCAAAGCAGCGATGCTATCTGGAAAATTAATGGAACCAACCAAAATGGACAAACAGCTGTAGGATTAAATGACAATAGTTTTACAGGCTCTACCAAAACTTATACTATTGAAACGAATTCTCCTATTGCAGCTTTAGCAGCTTCAATTCAGGTCATCAATTATAATTCTGCTATTACCGGAACTTATAAAATAGAAAAGAATAATAAGGAAGTGGTCAATGAAACTATCAATTTAACGACAAATGGTGCCGATTTTACTAAGCAATACTCATTCAATTAAATGATTACTTTTGTAATTGAACTATTTTCGAAGGGGAAATAGCTTTTTCAAGTTTATAATTTTGTATTAAAAAGAGAAACACCTTAATTTCAAGGTGTTTCTCTTTTTATAATACTATTTTTTGAAATCTTTTATTGAATTTTTACAATAAAATAAGCTTTCTTACCTTTTTGTAATAATAAAAACTTACCGTCAATAAGGTCGCTTTCATTAGCGGTATACGTATCATTTACCTTTTCCTTGTTTACAGAAATTGCATTTCCTTTGATCTCTCTTTGAGCCTCACTTTTAGACTTTAAGAAACCAGATTTTTCAGAAAGAAGCTCAACAATGTTGATTCCTAAAACATCAGCTTTTGCAACTTCTTTTTGAGGAACACCGTCAAAAACTTCAAGGAAAGTTTCTTCATCCAGGCTTACAAGATCTTCAGCTGTAGAACGTCCGAAAAGAATTTCAGAAGCCTTCAGAGCTTTTTCATATTCTTCTCTGCCGTGTACCCACACGGTTACTTCCTCAGCCAGTCTCTTTTGAAGTTTTCTTTCGTGAGGAGCGATTTTGTGCTCTGCAACCAAAGCTTCAATTTCCTCTTTGGCTATGAAAGTATAGAACTTAATAAATCTTTCAGCATCATCATCCGTCGCATTCAGCCAGAACTGGTAGAATTTGTAAGGAGATGTTTTCTTTTTATCCAACCAGTAATTTTCACCACTTTCAGACTTTCCGAATTTAGAACCGTCAGCTTTAGTAATCAAAGGAACTGTTAATGCAAACGCTTCTCCTTGAGCCTTTCTGCGGATCAGTTCAGTACCTGTGGTGATATTTCCCCATTGGTCAGAGCCTCCCATCTGAAGCTTTACGTTATTGTTTTGATACAGGTGAAGGAAATCATATCCCTGGATAAGCTGGTATGTGAATTCTGTAAAACTCATCCCGTCTGCTCCGCCATCTCCCGAAAATCTCTTTTTTACAGAATCTTTCGCCATCATATAATTAACGGTGATATTCTTTCCTACATTTTTAGCAAAATCAAGGAACGAAATATTCTTCATCCAGTCGTAATTGTTCACTAATTCTGCTTTATTAGGACCATCACCCTCAAAATCCAAAAACTTTGAAAGCTGGTTTTTTAAACAGTCTACATAGTGAAGAAGAGTAGCTTCATCCAATAAGTTTCTTTCAGCAGATTTCCCCGATGGATCCCCAATCATTCCTGTTGCACCACCTACCAAAGCAATCGGCTTGTGCCCGTGCTGTTGGAAATGCGCTAAAATTTTGATCTGGATAAGACTTCCGATATGCAAAGAATCAGCAGTCGGGTCGAAACCAATATATGCAGTAGTTACCTCTTTATTCAGCTGTTCATCGGTTCCTGGCATCATATCGGCAAAAAGACCACGCCATTTTAGTTCTTCTATAAAGGAATTCATCTATACTTTTCTTTAAAATTTTATGGTGCAAAGATAGTAAATTCAGCAGTATGGAGAGTGAATGTCAGAAGGCAAAAAGAGGATTGAATAAAAAGCCATATTGGCCCCTTTGCTTTTCCACTTAAAAAAATTATATTTGTTACTAATGAACGACGAACAGCTATTTCTGCTTATTCAAAAGGCAAAAGAAAAGGACCAGAAGGCCCAGACCAAACTCATCAATATTTTTTGGGTGGATGTTTTCTCTTTTGTGATGAAGAAAGTAAAAGATGAAAATGATGCAGATGAGATCACGGTGAATGTTTTTTCAAAAGTACTGTCGAAACTGGATATGTATGATCCCCATTTTCAGTTTAAAACCTGGGTATTAACCATTGCTCAAAATACAGTCATTGATTTCTGGAGAAAAAGAAGCCGGGAAAACCAGGATCCAACCGAAAATCTTGATGAGGTTAAAAACCAGTTCGCAAAATCTCCCGAAGAACTGATGATTTCTAATGAAGAACAAAAAAAGATCATCAAAACCATTGAATCGCTGGATGCCAATTACCAGGATATTATCAAATTACGATTTTTTGAAGAAAAAAGCATCAAGGAAATCGCTGAAGAACTGGGCATTTCAGTCGCCAATACAAAAGTGAGGGTGATGCGCGCCAAGAAAGTCCTTGCTGAGCTGCTAAAAAACAATGAATTTGATGATAATTAATAGCTTAGTAAGATAATTAGTCTCATTCAATCTTAAAGGCAAAGCTTACCTTAATAATCTTAACAACTTAATAGAATCTTAATGGTTCAAAATTTTCACAAATAAACTTCCTCCTTTGTTTTAGGAAGAATAATTTTCCTCGGCTCTTTCTGATTTCTGTTCTGCAGATCTATTTTCAATCCTTTTTTAATATAGGTTTCCTGCTGGGATTTACCATATTCAGTGGTATTTTCAACCTCTTTCTTATAATTAAGCTGCCCTGTGGAAAGATTAAAGTCTATGTCTGTCCAATAATCTCCGGGTCTTCCATATGTTGAAGAATGGCCAATCAGTTCAAAATGACCGTTCTGAAACCTGTATTTATCCGTATAGCTCCATTTCCAGCTGCTTCCTCCTGCCTGAGTGATGCTTAAAATTCCTTTTGAAATAGTTGTACTTTGATAAGGATCACCCATCATACCTCCACCTGCACTTTCTAGAACAGCATTTCTTGATTTACTCAAAATCATCCACGTTCCGCCGCTTTTTTTCTGGATTTGAATTTCACGGATCTTACCCAGTTCACCTTCATCTGCTGTAGTATAAATAACCACTCTTTCAGGAATTTTATCACCATCCAGATCTCCCTCCACAGTGTCAATGATCTCCGAACCTGCCGGTTGAAGCTCTTTCTGAGCAAAGCAAAATGTACTGATAATAACGGATAGGGTAAAAAGAATCTTCTTCATAATTTAATTTTGGTGGTTTAAAATTACTAAATTATATGTTTCATCAATGTTTGTCTTTGATTGTTTCGATAAAAAAATCACTAACTTTGAAGCTCAATTTGAGAAATAAATGGAGAATTTAGTTCAAGATACTACCGTTCAAAAACCAAAGTGGATCCGTGTAAAACTTCCTACCGGAAAGAACTACAGGGAGCTTAGGACTTTGGTCGACAAATATAAATTAAATACCATATGCCAGAGCGGAAGCTGTCCGAATATGGGTGAATGCTGGGGAGAAGGAACGGCAACGTTCATGATCTTAGGAAATATCTGTACAAGAAGCTGCGGATTCTGCGGTGTAAAAACAGGAAAACCGCTTGACGTCAATTGGGATGAGCCTGAAAAAGTGGCCCGTTCTATCAAATTGATGAAGATTAAGCATGCTGTTCTTACTTCTGTAGACCGCGATGACCTGAAAGATATGGGCTCCATCCTTTGGGGAGAAACCGTGAATGCAGTAAGAAGAATTTCTCCGGGAACAACGATGGAGACTCTTATTCCTGATTTTCAGGGACTCACCAAGCATATTGACAGATTAGTAGAGGTAGCTCCTGAAGTGATCTCTCACAATATGGAAACGGTAAAACGTCTGACAAGAGAAGTGAGAATACAGGCTAAATATGAGCGAAGCTTAGAAGTATTGAGATACTTAAAAGAAGCGGGTCAGAGAAGAACAAAGACGGGAATGATGCTTGGTTTAGGCGAAACTAAAGATGAAGTTTTCCAAACCATAGAAGATATCAGAAATGCCAATGTTGATGTGATCACACTTGGACAGTATCTTCAGCCTACCAAAAAACATTTACCGGTGAAAAAATTTATTACACCGGAAGAGTTTGATGAGTTTGGAGATTTTGCAAGAAGTTTAGGCTTCAGACATGTGGAAAGCTCTCCACTAGTAAGAAGTTCTTATCACGCTGAAAAACATATTCACTAAAAAATATAACCGCTTCAAGTGAAGCGGTTTTTTATTTTAAGTAACAAGCTCGGTGATAAGAACAGCTCTTAAGTTAAAAAAGATAATCTCGTTCTGACAAAATCTGTCGGATCAAAATTCCCCTCCAGTGGAGGGGTGGCGAAAATTCGAAGAATTTTTGACGGGGTGGTCAAACAATCACCCGCCATTTAAAGGAAAAGAAATCTAGTTCCTCACCTCAATATTCTTCAAATACTTTTTCCTAAACTCAGATGGCGTTTCACCCGTATGCTGCTTGAATAGTTTATTAAAATAGGAAAGACTTTCAAAACCCACCTGAAAACAAACCTCTGTCACAGAATAATCTTTCAGCAGAAATATCTTAGCCTGATTGATTCTGTAGTTATTCACGAAATCGGTGAATGTCATATTCGTCTGCTTTTTAAAATAACGGCAAAAAGCGGGTGTGCTCAGGCTGACGATCTTTGCAATTTCATTAACATTCGGTTTTTTATCATAGTTTTCGTGGATGTAATCGTAGATTGTTCCCATTCTGATCTTGTCATTCAGGAACCATTTTATTCTCGTGTCTTCTTTGTTCAGTTCTTTTACTTCATCAGAGGCAGCGAGGATTTGCAGAATTTCAATCAGGCCCATCAGAGCATCAAAAGAGTTTTTATCTTTAATCTCATGAAGTTTTTCAACAACCGTTTTTTTCGTTTCTCCGGAGAATGAAAGTCCCAGATAAGATCTTTCCATGAGCTTTTTAATAGATTCAAATTCCGGAACAGGGAAAATAATATCCTGAAGAAAATTTTCTCTCAGTTGCAAGACCATCTGCCTGCATTCCGTCTGGATACCATAATCGAAATTCAGATGCGGAACATTAGATCCAATCAGAACCAAATCACTCTCTGTAAAACCGGAAATATCTCTTCCTACGTGGCGAATTCCGTTGACGGCTTGTACATACACCAGTTCTATTTCAGGGTGATGATGCCAGAAAAAACAGTTCTTTAAAGACGGCGAAAAAAGCTTAAAAGACTTTCCTTTTTCAAACTCTATAATTTCTTTCTGGATTTTCATTTTGTCCTCATTTGATTGTTTCTGATTTTAAAATTACATAAAAAGGTTAATATGGAGCAAGTTTTTATCATTTCAAGAGAAGTAAAAACCGATATTTCTTGCGAATTTTGCACTTTCAAACTAAAGATGGATGCCCATTTTTAATGTTCAGAAAAATCATTTAAAATTAAATTCGAAAAAGAAGTTTACTCACAATGAAGATTGATAAAAGAATAATACCGCTGGCCATTGGCGGTTTGGGAATCGGAACTACGGAATTTACCGTAATGGGATTGCTTCCTGATATTGCAAATACCTTAAAGATCACCATTCCGGAAGCGGGACATCTGATCTCGGCTTACGCGATGGGAGTAGTGATCGGAGCTCCAATCCTGATCGGGTATTCTGTGAAATTTCCACCAAAAAAAGTGTTGATGGTTCTGATGATCCTTTTTACACTATTTAACGGGCTTTCTGCAATAGCTCCCGATTATACGAGCATGCTGATCATCAGGTTTATGTCCGGACTTCCTCATGGAGCATTTTTTGGGGTAGGAACGGTAGTAGCATCGCGAATGGCTGGAAAAGGGAAGGAGGCATTTTATATATCCTTAATGTTTACGGGACTTACGGTGGCCAATCTGGTCATGGTTCCTTTTGTTACCTATATCGGGCATGCTTATCACTGGAAACTATACTTTGCCATTGTAGCATTGATCGGCCTTTTCGCCATATTATTCCTGAAATTATGGCTTCCTGCCATAGAAACGAATCAGGATACGCACTTTCTCGAAGAACTGAAATTTCTTAAAAGGAAGCAGTCGTGGCTGGTTTTAGGGATTACAGCAATTGGATTTGGAGGACTTTTCACATGGTTCAGCTACATAACACCTTTGATGACCATCGTTGCCGGAATCCAGGCTAATCAGATGGCTTATGTGATGGTTCTTGCCGGTGCCGGAATGGTGGTTGGAAATCTTGCCGGAGGATTTATTTCCGACAGACTTGGACCTGAAAAAACATGTGCATTACTGATCTTTCTGATGATGATCTCGCTTGCCGGTGTATTTTTCTTTGCCGAGCATCAGAATATAGCACTTATCCTGACATTCGTCTGTGGGGCATTGTCGATGTCTGTTGCCGCACCTATTAACATCATGATGATGAAAGCAGCTCCAAAAAGTGAAATGATGGCTGCTGCATTCATGCAGGCTGCTTTTAATATTGCCAATGCAATGGGAGCATTTTTAGGTGGGATTCCCTTAGAATATGGCTTTTCATTCAAATATCCTTCATTGGTAGGAGTGGGGATGACATTCATTGGTCTTGCTATAAGCTTACGATATAGATATCTTTATGGCAGAGAAACTCCTGATAACGATGACACCGTTGTAGAGTGTGTGCCTTGTGAGAAGTAAAAAAAGAATGGATATGCATTCTTTAATTCATTGGGTATTAGAAAAAAACCTTTGCGTTAAAAAAAACATTTACAAATAAAAGGAGGTCAGGAATTTATAATTCGCTCATCAATACAAAAAGAGACTTTGTTCATGAACAAAGCCTCTTTTTCTTTATAAAATACGGTTATACTTCTACCTCATTGCCGTTTTTACACCAATAAAGCGCATTGTATAAATTTTCTTTAGGGAAAGATTTAAATTCTCCCGGCATCAGAACGCTGAAAATATCTGTGAAGTTCTGTACCGCTTCTTTGTCTGTAACAATAGCTGCCCGGTTCCATTTGGAAAGATTTTTTAGACCTAAAAGCGCATCTTCAAGCCATGCTCCCATGGTAAACTTATCCAGATCCGTGTCCAAATATAAAAGGTAATTCAGCTCACCAAATTCGTCTACTTTTTCCTTTACATGAGGAATGACAAGGTTTTCAAAATCTTCTCTGGTTATTTCTCCCGTTGCATTGAACGCAGCAACATTTTCCGGAGCTTCTGGAATAATCGTTATCATAGTAAATTATTTATGTGGTTGGGTTTTAAACTGGGTACAATAATTGCACCATAAATTGATAATAAATCGTTAAAATACTTATAAATATTACTATTTTTAATATAATATTCAATTATGGATCTAAAATCAAACGAACCTTTCTGGCTTATAAAGAATGGACTTATAGAATCTTATCCGTCCCTGAAATCAAATGAAGAATGTGATGTTTTAATTATAGGCGGTGGTATTACCGGAAGCCTTATTGCCCACCAGATGGTCAGTGATGGTTATAAAACAATCCTGATTGACAAACGCGAAATCTGTAATGGAAGTACTTCAGCCACCACTTCAATGTTGCAATACGAAATAGATGTTCCGCTCTATGAACTGATTGACAAGATCGGAGAGAAAGGAGCCGTGGAAAGTTATAAAGCTTGTTCTGACGCCATAGACCATCTTGAAAAGCTGACCAAACAGATCCGGTCTGATGCAGGTTTTAAACGAAAAAAATCTCTATATTTTGCTTCAAAAAAGAAAGATGTAAAGTGGCTGAAAGAGGAATATAAAGCCAGAAAAAATGCCGGATTCAATGTAAAATGGCTGGAAGCAGAACAAATTATAAAACAGTTTGGATTTGAAAATACCTATGGGGCTATTCTTTCAAAACAGGGAGCCAGCATCGATGCCTTTAAGTTTGCCCATGAATTATTTGAGCATAACACAAAAAAAGGATTGAAAATATTTGATAAAACTGAAATGAAAAAGGTAGAATACCATAAAGGTTTTAATCAGGTAACGGTAAACAGTGGTTTTCAGATCAAAGCTAAAAAGATAATCTATTGCATCGGTTATGAGAGTAAAAACCTCATCAGGGAAAATTTTGTTGATTTAAAAAGCACTTTCGCCGTTGTTTCAGAAATTGATAATGACAAATTTAAAAATATAAGCAGCACCCTGGTGTGGAATACAGATGATCCGTACATCTACATGCGGACGACAGATGATGGAAGGCTTCTGATCGGCGGCGGAGATGAAGATTTCAACGATGCCAAAAAAAGGGATGCACTTCTCGATAAAAAAGAGAAGGAGATCCTGAAAAATCTAAAAAAGATAAAACCGGATTATCAGTTTTATACAGATTTTGTCTGGGCCGGAACTTTCGGGGAAACCAAAGATGGTTTACCCTATATCGGGGAGCATAAAAAATTTAAAAATTCTTATTTTGTCCTGGGTTTCGGAGGAAACGGAATTACTTTTTCTGTAACAGGAATGGAAATGGTTTCTCAGTTTATGAAAAACAAAAAACATCTGCTATCTGAGTATTTTAAATTTGGAAGATAAAAATCTGATGGCTGAAATATCCCAAGCCATCAGATATAAATTAAGACTGATATTGAAAAATTTGATAAAATGATGGCCTTCAATATTGAAGGCCATCATGTCTTATTAAGAAGTATATCCACTCATTTTTGCCTGTTCCAATATGGATTTCTCAATTGCTTTTCCAAGATCGTCGGAATCAGAATTTCCCCGTTTTTTCATTTCACTATCAATATATTCCTGACGTTTTCTGGAAAGTTCTTCAATTTCCTTCTGAATCTTTCCACGTTCCGTAGATTTTACGGCAATTGCTTTTTTGATCTCTTCTTTACTTTTACCTTTCAGTTCAGCAGGAAGCGCATCATCCTTTACGGAGGCGATAAAGTCTGCATCTTTTTCAGCTTTGTCCACAAGGTCCCAGTGATCATTTTTGTACGCATTTTTCTTAGACTTGGCAACGGTTCTTTCTACATAATTAGAAACCGATTGTACTTCAGCATTTCTATCCTGAGTTACTTGTTTTAGTTTATATTCAGAGCCGTGATTTCCATAATAGATGTAGGTGTCGTTCAGTTTGGTGTTGCATTCTGAAATTCTTACATCATAAGGCGTTTCAATATAAATCACTTTCCTGTCGCTGTCGATATTAAAATATTTACCACCACCTACAACCGCTCCGTTTTGCCAGAAAGTTTGGGCACCTTCTTCTCTGCTTCCACAGAAAATGGTATTGGTGTATATATTTTTGGTTTTAGCCTTGGAAATTACTTCTTTGTAATTTACTTTTCCCTGATCAAACGGTTCATTACCGGCGATGTAGATCAGTTTCATGCTTTTTTCGTTGCCATCCCAATTCAGATTCATTGACGCATCGCGGATCACGGCACCGCAGTATTCATTTCCGCCATTGGTTCTCAGAGCAAATAATTTTTCGGAAACCAGATCCAGGTCCTGCGTAAGAGGAGTCACCTGGCGGATATAATTCTCATCACGAATACCGTCATTTCCGTATTCATAAAGGGCAATTTCTATCTGGGGAGCCTGTCCGTTGTACTTCAGTGTGGTTAAAGTATTCACGATATTCCAAAGCCTGGATTTAGCCTGATCGATAAGCCCGTCCATACTGTTGGAAGTATCCAGCAGAAGGGCAACCTGGATTTTATTGTCCTTTGATGGCGTAGGTGTTTCAGGGACAGAAGCATTCTGTACTAATACTGCTCTGTCTGTTGTCGTGCTGTTTGAACAGCGGATGTCTGAAAAGCTACCGGAGCTTAGAAAAGCGGTAATAGCCGTCATTGCTAAGATTTTTAAAGTTGTCATAGTGCTATTTTTTATGGGTTATCTGCTGTAATATTGAATCTGCATTTCTTTTGGATACTTCACCTCATAAGAGAAATTGATCTTGTCTGAACTTCCGCTGCCGATGTTTCTGTTCCAAAGGATGCTTCCCGTCTTCTCATCAAAACTTCCGTTTCCAATCTCTAAGGCTTTAACCAGGATTTTAGAATTTTCGCTGATTGGAAGCTGGTCGAGGATTTCCAGTTCGATACTTTCTTTTGTATTGTTTCTGATGCTGATCTGGAAAGATTCCGTTTCCCATTTATTACTGTTCAAGGTTTTCTGAGACGTTTTATCTTCCAGTTTGATCCTTTTTACGGTAATTCTTTCATCAACACCCAGAGAAATAGGGAATTCGTCTTTTACATAATTGCTTGCAATGCTGGTCTTCCCGATGTAATTATCATCAAAATAAACATTGGCTTCTCCCGAGATCAGATTAAGATTCTGCCAGTTTTTAATGAACGCCATCAGGAATACCTGGTTGTTCAGTTTCGGAACTGTATGGTATTTGTAGGTGGCATCAATCTGTTTTTTATCAAGGATCACATACTGCTCTTTTTCCTGACTTAAAATGGTCTGGTTATAATTAAGCTCATAAATGACATTCATCTGGCTGTCCGAAACGGTTGCTACAGGGATTTGGTTTGGTGTAACGACAGCATCTTCTCTCATTTGATAAGAATTCACCTCTTTAGCTGCTGCTTTCAGGCTGTAATTGGCCGTTTCAGCCTGAGCATTATAAGCGGTATATTCAGCTACATAAAGCGGGGAAAGAATCGGCCGGTCCTGATTATAAGAAGGTCTGTAGGTGGACACAAACAACTTTACATTTTTCCAGTCCTGCCCGGTTTTCTGGTAAATCTTTCCTTTGTAAACCATTTCAAGAGGTTTCTTTACCGATTCGGCACGCAAATCGTAAGATGGAACCCAACCTGCATCAGAAACGATATAGCTCACCCCTAAGTTCAGATTGGTTTCATGGTCTGCAAGGATTTCCAGAAGAAGTTCTTTTCTGTTGGTGTTTTTGTTGGTTTGCTCTTCTGCGAATTGATTATTGATCTTGCCAATACCTTCATCTAAAATTATTTTCTGTTCATTCAAAACAAAAACCTGGTTATCGATTTCCAGCATTCTTTTTCTGTAAAATTCGGTCAGTTTGATCAGCTGTTCCTGCGGAGTAGACTTGTCATTGGTAGAAACCTTTAGATTGTCATTAATGATATTCTGTTCACCGGTCAGGTTCTTGATCTGGATATTCAATAAATTCACTTGTCTCTGTAATTTTTTTCTTTCATCATCAAGCTTTTTCTCTCCGTCAGATAGATCCTCGTTTTTCAAAAAGTTGCTCTGTGGCGTTATAGAAAGAAGGGTTGTATTTTTTTCAAGATTGATTTTGTAGGTGTTTTCATCCAGATTATTGGGAAGATTGACGATTCTCACCATATTTCTTCCTTTCTGTAGAGTAACGGATGTACTTCCGAAAACTTTGGCACCCTGAAGGAAGACAGTGGCCTGTTTCACTTCAATCTCCTTCTTGATTTCCTGTCCTTTTAAAAATGAAACAGAAAATGCGATGAGTAGTAATAAATAGCGTTTCATAGTATATTATTTTAAATTCCTATAGTAAAATTATCTCTATTTAAGGCTGAAAATGGGGAGACTTGGTGAAACCTGACTTTCACTTGGTGAGCTTAAAAATCAGGCTGGAAAAAGAAAAACAGCCCTTTCGGACTGTTTCTTAAATCTGTTAATTCTAAAGGATTTCATATCGTGTTTTGATGCTGTATTTCAGCTTGATATTCTCAATATTGTCGAAAGAAAAATCTATGGTAGCGTCTGCTGCTTCCAGCTGCATATTTCTTACACTGCTTTTGTAGGCTACAGGAAGAACCATATCGCTGGTGTAATCTTCAATTTCGATGATCTCAAGCGGAGCCCCGGTTTTTTTACCCATACTCTCCAACAGATAATCTGCCTTTTCTTTGGCTGCTTTTAATGCATTGATCTTAATTGTTTTTCTGAAATCTGCTATTTTAGTGTTTTTCACTTCCGCTACATTCAGGTTGCTTACCCATTTCTGGTTGAGGTCTTCAAATATTTTGCTGATGTTCGCTTTTGTATTGACTTTGAACTGGTAGCTTTTCGTGAATTTTCCATTTTTAGCATAGATATTCTGGTACATGGATTTGAATTTGATGTCTTCGTTCTTCACACCTCCATTCTTCAGTGTTTCAAATAGTTTCTTTTCATTATCCGCCAGATCATTCTTGTTATCCGCTTTAATGCCGACGCTGAAGATAATCTCATCCGGTTCCACTTCCATTTCTGCAATACCTGTTACTTCAATTGCATTTTTCTTTACTTCCTGTGCATTCACAAAACTTCCCAGGGTAAAGATTCCGATCAATAAAAAATGTCTCAATTTCATAATTTCTTGTTTTAAATTCTGAAGTAAAATTACGACGATCCGAAACCCGAAATAAAGAGACTTGGTGAAATGAGGTTTTCACTTGGTGGATGCCCATAAAAAAGACGATCCCCCTGAGAATCGCCTTTTGTAGCTTTTTAAAACGTTTTAAAACATTAAGATCAATGAAGGATGTAAGGTTAGTTAAGAAAAAATCAAATGATTTTTTAAGCTGTATATCTTAAAGCGAAGCTAAAACTTAATGCTCTTAAGAGCTTAACAAGAATCTTAATGGTTCAAAAATTAAGTTTAATAAATAAAGTAAACCTTCGAAATTTTATCGTTTTTAATCTCATAAATAGCCGTCGCTTCCGTTTTCACACCAGGACTCAGCCCTGAAACGCTCTCTTTATCAATAACAGTATTGAGATTTACGATCCTCTGTTTGATCTCGCAATGCAGATCCGGATATTTTTCAAACATAGCGGAATAGGTTTTTCTCATGGCTTCTTTTCCCTTACTCATAAGCTTGCCGGGGAACATATAAAGCTCTACATTGTCTGCATAGGGTTCTAGAAAAGCATCAATATTTCTCGCATTATAAGCATTAACCTACTGTTGAGCCAAAGATTCCGGCGTCACTTTTATAATTTTCTCCCGGTCTACAGGCAGACCGTTTTTGATTACCAGATCAATTTTCGTAAGATGCTCGAGGTTATCAACCGGATTGGCATTGAGAAGAACAAAATCGGCTGTTTTGCCAGCTTCTATGCTGCCGTACTCATTTTCTTTATTAAGGATTTTCGCAGGAATAATTGTAGCCGACTGAAGAATCTGCCATTCGTTCATACCGCTTTCTTTCATTGCTTTAAGTTCTGCAGGAAAGGATGAAGCATGTTGTGTTCCTATATTTCCGGCATCGGTACCAGCAGCGAGCATTACCCCTCCGTCAGCCAGTTTTTTAAGATTGACTTTTCGGATAGAATCTGTTTTTGAAATGTAGGCTTTTATTTTAGGCTCACTGAACCGTGCTTTACGTTTATTGAGCATCGCAGAATCTGAGGTTTGCGTAAGATGCTTCAGATCATACATCGAGCCGATGCTTTCAGGATTGGAGTTTTCCAGTTCATACGTATTGTAGACTTTCTTTTGTCCGTAGGTGTCATAATAATTATCCATTACCGTAAGGGTAGGGGTCACAATGACTTTTTTTGATTTTAAAAGTTTTACAAAATCATCAGAAACGATTTCATCTTCTATATTATGGACCAGAAAATCGACACCGTTAAGTACTGCTGTTTCTGCGGTGAAGCGTTCTGTAGCGTGAATGGCTACCTTTAAATTATTTCTGTGGGCTTCATCAATGACCGCTTTTATAGTCGGTTCCAATTTCTTAGTCTGTTCTTTCTTCTTTTCAGCATCTCCCGTTACAATATACCATATTTTGATAAAGTCGGGTTTGTACGGAAGCTGTTCCTGCACCAGCTTTTTTGCGTCATCTATGGACAAAAGCAGTCTGAAAGGTTCATTTTTACCAAGGTTTTTAAAAACTTCAGGTTCATAAGTGGTAATGAGTGGTCCTGACATATAAACTGATGGAAGACGCTCATTTACTTTCAGGGAATCTCTAAGTTTCAACAAATTGTAAGTGGCGCCCGGATCAATGACTGAGGTAATTCCCATTTTAAGATAACGCTGCAGAAGGTCTTCCATATGAGCATGGCTCCAGCTGATCTCTTTTTCGTAAGGAACATGTTTTCTGAGGTCAAGGGCATCCGGTCTTGTATACAGGCCTCCGCTCTGGAAAAAATGGACGTGTGCATCTGTCATTCCGGGAATCAGATATTTACCTTCACCATTAATGATATGTGAATTCTGGGGAATTTTGACCTGTTTGCTGGGTTTTACTGCGGTAATGATTCCTCCATTCATAACCACTGTTTGAGAAGGGATCATTTTTTTGTGAACCACATCAGCAACCGTTACATTCTGAATATAGATCTGTGCACTAAAACGGCTTATGCAGAATAGGGTTGCCAGTAGAATCTGAAGTTTTTTATTCATGATTTCAGTGTAAAGTAATAACACAAATATAATGAAAGCCTCACTGTACTTTGTTACACAATTTCCAGAACCATTTAAAAATGAAAGCTTTGCTTCTTTGATTGGGTAAACTGTGTGAAATGAAGTTTTGACTTGGTAAAGAATAGAAAAGGATACCTAAAGTTTTACTTACTTTGCATTAAAGATCTGAAATCCGTGAAATTAGTTTTTAAAATATTGTTTATCTTCATTCTTGCTGCAGGAAATTTCTGTACAGCACAGGATTCTACACGGGTTACCCAAGCCTATAAATCGGCGGTAAGACTGAAAAAAGCAGTAGACAATAATGATAATAAAGGCGTTGCCGATTCCTATGTAGGAATTGCCAATGATTATTACAACCAGGGAAATTATGCCAAAAGTGAAGAATTTTTGGTGAAAGCCAGAACCATTTACAAAAACCTTAACGATAAAAAAAATCTGGAATCCGTTACCCGGAAAATTGCCCAGTCACAGGAAAAGCAGAACAAAATAACGCCTGCTATCAGCAATTACAGCATGGCGGCCGAGATGAGCTACAATGAAAAAAGCAGAGCGGTCAATACCAATGATGCAGCAAGGCTTTCTTCCCCCAACGCTGAGCAGAAAGTAGAGGCGATTCAGGATAATATCAATATAGGTCTTAAAACAAAGGACAAAGGGGATCTGGCAGCAAGTTACAGCCAAATGGCAGATGTGAACATCCAGCAGAACGATATTCCCAGAGCGGAAGAAAACCTCAACAGTGCCTACGCCATTTCTAAAAAGGAGGCCCCTCAACAGGCCTTAGAGATCAATCAGAAGCTGACCAATTTCTATGTGGAAAACAGAAATTTTGAAAAAGCCATTGAGGCCAAAAAGAAAGTCCTGAAAGAAGATTTTGTAAAAGAAAATTCACAGGAAAAAGTCAACCAAATTCAGGAACTGGCCGATATTTATATTAAGAAAAATGACCCGGAAGAAGCCGTGGTGTTATTAAAAAATGCCTACGGAATAGCTCTCGAAAAAGGACATACGCTGGAAGCCCAGAAAAGTGTAAAAAGACTGGACAGCCTGTATAGTATAACGGGAAATACTGCTGCCTCAGTTTCACTCTATCGGGATTTTCTGGGGAAACTTCCGGATATTGTGTCCAAAGACAGAAGCCTGGTAGATAATAAAATTCTGGAAGATACCGAGCAGAGAATTTCCCAGCTTGAAAAAGAAAAGGAATTGAAAGACCAGCTGATTCGTAAGAAAAATGTTTATAATTATAGCCTGATCGGAGTTTTGGTTTTGTTAACAGGCTTGGTTATCTTTATTTTCAGAATGTTGAAGAAAGTTCAGATCAAAAATAAAAAGATTGCTTTACAGTCGCTGCGACGTGAAATGAATCCGCATTTTATCTTTAACAGCCTAAACAGTGTCAATCATTTTATTGCGACGAATAATGAGCTGGAAGCCAATCAGTATTTGACAAAATTCTCAAAACTGATGCGCGGCGTCATGGAAAACTCTGCCGAAGATTTTATTCCTTTCCAACAGGAACTGGATCTTCTCCAGAATTATCTAGCGTTGGAAAAAACACGTTTTTCGGATAAATTCGATTATGAAATTGATGTAGACGAAAGCCTGAATATGCAAAGCCTGAAAGTTCCGGGAATGCTGGTTCAGCCGTTCCTGGAAAATGCGGTATGGCATGGACTTCGTTACAGAAGTGACAAAGGATTTTTGAAACTGAGCTTTGAAAAAGAAGCCCAGCATTTGAAGATCACCATCGAAGATAACGGAATCGGCATTGAAGAAAGCAAAAAGCAAAAGACAGAGCATCAGAAAAACAGAGAAGGCCGCGGCATGAAAAATACATTGGAAAGGATCAAATTGTTGAATGATCTCTATAAAAAAGAGATCGCCTGTATCATAAAGGACAAGGAAAACAACAGTGGCGTTTTAGTGAATATTAAAATAAATCTGGCTTAAAAAACAACAGATAATGAAGTATTTATTCACGGGAATATTGATATTCTCATTCGCTGGAATTTTACATGGACAGGAAATCAATGCAACGCGGTTTGATCATATCGTGAAAAGCTTAAAGCTTGACAAAACCAGGATCAAAGAAGAATTCTGCACCGAAAAGAAAATGCCGAACGCGGAAGATTCATATATTGCTGTACTGCCCATTCTTCAGGGCAAGGAGGAAGAGGACTTTTTTGTAGTCCGGAATTATATTGTAATCACAGATGAAAATGGAGGAATCAAAAACCAGTATTTTGATCCGGTGGAAATCACTTCAGATGCCATTATGTTGAGAAGTATAATGATAGATACAGGATTGTACAACATCAGCAGTGGAATTCGTGCTTTCGGTGTGAAAGTAAGTGTTCAAAACGGCAGTAAGCCCAATCCCTATTCTTCAGAAACCATCTCCCTTTATTATCCGTCGGGAAACACTTTTAAAAAAGTGTTGAATGAATTTGAATTAAGCAATTACAGCGGAGAATGGGATACCAAATGTACAGGCGAATCCGCAGATGACCATTCCGTGATCATGATGGATAAAACAAAAACCAATAATTTCACGGATCTGAAGATTAAAACTATGTCCATCGATAGAAAAATCAAAGAAGTAAATGGAGACTGCAAAGAAAATGAAACCTCAAAAACCTCCTACCGTATCTTAAAATTTAAAAACGGAAAATACCAATAAAACCATTCCCTAATCCCTGCCATCTGCTCCCTAATTCCTAATCCCTTACAAAATGAAAATAAAATCCGTAATCGTAGACGATGAGATCATTGCAAGAGAAGTTCTCAGAAATTATATCACAAAATACTGTCCGCAGGTAGAAATAGTAGGCGAGGCAGAAAACATCAAAGAAGCCGTTCCGTTGATCGCTGAGAAACAGCCGCAGTTGGTCTTCCTGGATGTAGAAATGCCTTTTGGGAACGCCTTTGATGTATTAGAAGCTACCAAGGAATTTTCCTACGAGACCATCTTTATCACAGCGTTTTCTCAATATTCGTTGCAGGCACTTAATAAATCAGCCAGTTATTATATTTTAAAACCAATTGATATTCAGGAGCTTATTTTAGCCGTGAATAAAGTAGCGGAGAGTCTTGAAAGCAAAGAAGAACTCAACCGCAATAAAATTCTCCTTGAGAATTTAAAACTAAAACCTGAAAAACAGCAGCTTATTCTTCCGACACTTCAGGGGTTTGATGTCGTAAAAACAGAAGATATCCTAAGGCTGCAGGCAGACGGAAACTTTACACAGGTCTACCTTACCGACGGTTCTAAAAAAATGGTCTGCCGTTTCCTGAAACATTTTGATGACCTGCTGGAAAACCCATTTGTAAGAGTTCACCGCTCCCATATTATCAATTCCAGGTTTGTGAAATCCTATCATAAAAGTGGGACCATCATGCTTTCAGATGATACGGAAATTGAGGTTTCCGGCAGTTTTAAAGACAATTTTCTGAAGGTCTTTTCTTAGAAATTATTGTTCCTTAAAAGCGTAAAGGCATTATTTTTGAAGTTTTCCGGGTAATCACACAAAATATTCCAATTATGAAAACGTTTAAGAAAATTGCTATTCCGGTTACATTAGGTGTTTTAGGGCTCATTATGTACAACTCCTGTTCTGCAGGAATGCCTAAAGGAGCAGTAGCGGTCAACAATTTTAATGCTAAAAAATATCTGGGAAGGTGGTACGAAATAGCCCGTTTTGATTATAGATTCGAAAAAAACATGGATAACGTTACGGCCGAATATTCCGAAAATCCCAATGGTTCCATTCGTGTCGACAATAAAGGCTATGATTATATTAAAAAAGAATGGAAAGAATCCATCGGAGAAGCCAGATTTGTTAAAGACAAAACCGAAGCCCGTCTCAAAGTTTCATTTTTCAAACCGATTTGGGCTGGCTATAATGTTATTGATATCGATGAAGATTATCAATATGCCTTGGTTGCGGGAAGCAGCTTAAAATACTTATGGATCCTCTCAAGAACGACCTCCATTCCCGAAAGCATCAAACAGCGTTTCCTCGAAAAAGCAAAAAAATTAGGTTATAAAACAGATGAACTGATCTGGGTGAAGCATAATTAGGAGTTGGGAGAGTCAAGATTTTAGATGCAAGACATCAGATATCAGACATGAGACTTTAAGATTGAGAATAAGGTAAAGGCTGAGAGCAAGATAATAACGACTATCAGCCTGTACTTTATATCCCGAAGCACGAAACTCATATCTCATAAACGCTCACACTCCGAAACTCAAACCCCGGAAAACTCCTTCCATTCCTCAAAACGCTGATCAATAAGCGGTTTGATCAGATCATAGTTTTCGTATGTATTTTCTACGTGGTAGAAGGATTCGTACTCAAAATCATTTTCTTCTGCTTTCCTGTCGAAAGTTTCGGAATAATCATCGGTAAAAGAATGGAATTTTTTTCCAAACGCTGTGTCATCATTATAATAAGCCTGTGCAAAACCATTGCCCAGATCATTGAGATCATGCTGGCTGAACTTTTCATCACACATCTCAATCAGGAATTCTCCTCCCGTCATCTCGCGTCTTTTCACACTTTGGATTTCATCTGCAGAATCTTCCGCCAACTCATCCGAAATAAGATCGTTGTTGATGCACCATGCCAGAAACATTCCGATATGGGTCGCTGCATTTTCATCAGGTAAATTTTCCGGATATTCTCCGCCATAGTGCCAGGAAGCATCATCATATTTTGCCATTGCCGAATAATTATAGTTTTAAACAGTATCACCCAAAGATAGAAAAAATCATTTTATGTTGTCGCAGCCACAGATTTTCCCGTCATTTGCAGGACATTTTCTTTTAAGAATTTATATATGGAAAAAGCTGTTCTGATTACTATCGGTGACGAAATCCTTTCCGGAAACACCGTGGATACCAATTCTAATTTTATTGCCACAGAACTTAAAAATATAGGCATACAGGTTATTCAGATCTTCACAATATCAGATGAAATCGATACCATTAAAAATACTTTAAAAGCTGCTTTTGAGATGGGTGACCTGATCATAACAACAGGAGGTTTGGGCCCGACAAGGGACGACAAGACCAAAAAAGCGCTGGCAGAATATTTCAATGATGAAATTGCACTGGATGAGGTGACCTTCAACCACCTTAAAAACTATATGGAAAGACGAGGACGTATTGATATCCTTGAAAGAAACAGAGAGCAAGCCTTCGTTCCTACAAAATCGATTGTTTTTCAAAATCATTTCGGGACCGCGCCTTGTATGATGATGGAGCAGGACGGGAAATTGTGTTTCAGTCTTCCCGGCGTTCCTTATGAAGTAAAACCGCTGGTTAGGGACCAGATCGTTCCTTATTTAAAAGACAAATTCAATCTTTATTATATCTATACCAGAATCGTTTCTGTGGTGGGAATTCCTGAGAGTATTCTTGCAGATACCATTGAAGACTGGGAACTTGCACTTCCTGAAAACCTTTCACTCTCATACCTTCCGGTAGGAACACGTGTAAAACTTAGATTGACAGCCTCAGGAGATGATGAATCAGCTTTGAAACAGCAGACTGAAGATGAAATTCAGAAACTTTTACCTTTGGTGAAAGAGCATGTCATTGCAGTCACCGAAGATAAAATTGAGAAGATTCTTTCGGAAATCCTTATTGAAAGAAACCTAACCATTTCGACAGCAGAAAGCTGTACCGGTGGTGAGCTGGCAAAAATGATCACATCTACTGCAGGAAGTTCAAAATATTTTATCGGAGGTATTATACCGTATGCCACAGAAAAGAAAATAGAGATTTTAAAAGTTTCTAAAGAAACCATAGACCAGTTTACCGTAGTCAGTGAGCAGGTGGCTGGTGAAATGGCAAGAGGATGCCAGAGATTATTCGGTACGGATATTTCCCTGTCCACAACAGGCGTTGCGGGCCCCGGAATGGGAGAGGACGGCAATGAAGTAGGAACTGTTTTCTACAGCATACGCATCAAAGACCAGGAAGTGATTTCAAAATTATACATGCCTCATTTGGACAGACTTGATTTCATGAATTTTGTTTCCCAGAAAATAATTCAGGATCTGGTAGGGCTTCTTATAAATACTTAGGAACCAGCTGTTTTTTAATTTTATTTTAATTAATATGAATGCTCTTTTTCACGGTTTTTGAGATCTATGTCATAAATTTCATAACGTGAAAGACTCAAAACAGATTTTTCAGACTGACAGTAAAAAACGCTGGAGAAGCGTACAGTGGGGAAGTCGTATTTTTATTTTCGTAGCTGTATTGCTCATTCTTGCCTTAGGGCTGATGATGAAACTGGAGAAAAGTCCGAAAATCCCGTTCAAAGAAGATTATAAAGCGGTAATAACAGCTAGTAAACCTTATCTTCAGGAAAATAAAATATCCAAAGAATACAAAGGTTTCAGGAGCTTTATTTCTGAAAAAACAATGCATACCAGTCTGGCTAAAATCCAGCAGGCAAGGGCAGAAAGACTCAAAAATCAAAACAGAAACTGGTCCCAGTTTCCGGGTGGGATCCGCTCGGCATTCTATGTAGCCTGGGATCCGCAGTCCCTGATGTCTCTGAAAAGAAATATCAGACATATCAACCTGGTTTTCCCCGAATGGTTTTTCCTTGATCCTAAAACGGGAGATTTAAAGACCAATATAGATCCGGAAGGTTACAAAATCATCAAAAGAACCGGCGTGGCAGCAATGCCTATTTTAAGTAATAACTCTGACCGGGAATTCCGTTCTGAAGGGCTTGGAAAAGTCCTCAAAGATCCTCAGAGAAGAACAAAGCTTATTCAGAAACTTACACAGCAGTGTCAGAAATTCCATTTTAAAGGAATCAACATTGACTTTGAAGATATGAACCTGGATTCTGATGAATATCTCATTGCCTTTATGAAAGAACTTTCAGAAACTTTTAAACAGAATAAACTGCTGGTTACCATGGATATCATGACAGATAATGATGATTACAATATCCGGAAACTGAATCCTTATGTAGATTATTTCATCCTGATGGCCTATGATGAATATGCCGCAGACAGCGATGCCGGGCCCGTTTCTTCACAAAAATGGATAGAGGAACAAACCGAAAAGATCCTCAAAAAAACAGCTCCCGAAAAAATAATTCTGGGATTGGGAGCGTACGGGTATGACTGGAGCACGAATAAAGATGACAACACATCTGTTACTTATATGCAGGCTATCACAAAAGCCAGCGCGAGTAAAGCGGTTATTAATTATGATGATAATACATTCGATTTAAATTACTCCTATACAGATTCCAAAAAAAACACCCACACCGTATTTTTCAACGATGCAGCCTCTATTTTCAATACCATGCGTTTTTCCTCCGAATATCCGCTGGCGGGAACTGCCGTTTGGAGACTGGGTAGTGAAGACAGCAGGATCTGGAATTTCTATGATAAAGATCTTACGTTGGCAGGTCTTCCTAAGTTTAATTTAAAAACGCTGGAAAATGTAAAAGGACAAACGATGGTAGACTACATCGGAGACGGAGAAGTACTGGATGTTTTGAATACGCCTCATGACGGAAAAATTGCCATGGAAATAGATCCAAAAGAAAAAATAATTACAGACGAGAACTATATCACCTATCCAAGTTCTTATGAAGTGAAAAAATATGGAGAAGCACCACAGAAAGAGCTGGTACTCACTTTTGATGACGGTCCGGATGAGACCTATACACCACAAATTTTGGATATCCTGTCAAAATACCATGTGCCTGCCGCATTTTTTCTTGTGGGGCTCAATGCTGAAAGAAATCTTCCGTTGGTTAAAAGAATTTACCGTGAAGGCCACGAAATCGGGAACCATACCTTCACCCACGAAAATGTAGCTAAAGTAAGCCCGGAAAGAGCGCTGCTGGAAATGAAACTCACAAGACTACTTATTGAATGCGTAACTGGCCACAGTACCATTCTGTTCAGAGCACCTTATAACGCAGATTCTGAGCCTACGACTTCTGAGGAAATTATTCCTGTGGCGTTGGCGAGACAGCAAAACTATCTGGATATTGGAGAAAGCATTGACCCCGAAGACTGGCAGCCCGGAATACGATCAGATGAAATCATTAAACGGGTCATGGCAGGAATAAAACAGGAGCGGGGAAATATTATCCTTCTGCACGATGCAGGTGGGGATACCAGAGAAGAGACCGTTAAAGCACTTAAAATTTTAATTCCGACGCTTCAGAAACAAGGCTATCATTTTACGAACCTTTCCAGTATTTTGCACAAAAACAAAAATGTACTGATGCCGGAAGTGCCTAAAACAAGATCGTATTATGTGATGCAGCTCAATTTGGTTCTCGCTACGGTAATTTATGGGATAAGCCATTTTCTGGTGGCACTTTTTGCCCTATTTATTGGTTTAGGTCTGATCAGATTGATGGTGATGATGTATTGGGCTTTTAAAGAAAGAAAAAGAGAAAAGTCACTGGGTGGTTTTCCTGTTTTGGAAACCTATCCTAAAGTATCCATCATTGTTCCTGCTTATAATGAAGAAGTGAATATTATTTCTTCCCTGAATAATTTATTAAAACAAACCTATCCAAACTTTGACATCATTATGGTGGATGATGGAAGTAAGGATTCAACATATAAAAAAGCAAATGAAGCATTTCCCAACCATCCAAAGCTGAGAATTTTCACCAAATCAAACGGTGGAAAAGCAACAGCCCTGAACTTTGGGATTGCCCAAACCGATGCGGAATATGTAGTCTGTATTGACGCAGATACTCAGCTTCAACACGATGCGGTAAAATATTTAATCGCAAGATTTTTAAATTCAGATCCTGCCGAAAAAATAGCAGCAGTGGCAGGCAATGTAAAAGTAGGAAACACCGTAAACTGGCTCACCAGATGGCAGGCGATTGAATATACTATCAGTCAGAATTTCGATAGATTGGCTTACTCCCACATCAATGCTATTACCGTAATTCCGGGTGCCATTGGAGCATTTAAAAAATCTGTAATCATTGAAGCAGGAGGATATTCTACTGATACTCTGGCAGAAGACTGTGATATTACAGTAAAGATTTTAAAGGCAGGATATACCGTTGCCAATGAAAACCGAGCTGTTGCCGTGACCGAAGCTCCTGAAAGTGTAAAACAATTTTTAAAACAACGCTTCCGCTGGACCTATGGTATTATGCAGATGTTCTGGAAACAACGCCAGACCTTCCTTAATCCGAAATACAAAGGACTTGGACTTTGGGCAATGCCGAATATTTTATTGTTCCAATACATCATTCCGTTCTTTTCACCTATGGCAGACGTGATCATGTTCTTTGGGATTTTATCAGGAAACGGCGGAAAAATATTCACTTATTATCTGATTTTCCTGTTGGTAGATGCCTCTCTGGCCCTGACTGCATTCATTATGCAACGTGAGAAATTGACAGGATTACTCTATGTGATTCCTCAGAGGTTCGGCTACAGATGGCTGATGTATATCGTATTATTCAGAAGCTTAAGAAGAGCATTGAAAGGGGAAATACAATCCTGGGGATTTTTAAAAAGAACAGGAAATGTAAAAGAAATAACGGCTTCCTAATATTTGTTTAAATTTGTTATTGGTGGAAAGTAACAAAATACAAAAAAAACAGACATATCATATAAATTTGCTATCATAATGAAAAAACTAACGCTTTCTTTGTTTTTATTGGCAGGAGTTTGCTCACTGAATACCGTGAACGGACAGACTAAAGCCGTGAAAACAGCAGTTAACAGCACCGATAAAGGCTTAGATATGAGCCTTATGGACACTTCTGTACGTCCGCAGGATGATTTTTATAACTACGTAAGCGGAACTTGGATGAAAACAGCCAAAATTCCGTCTGATAAGCCAACTTGGGGTAGTTTCAACAAACTGGCTGAAGATACAGACAACAACTCAATGACTATTTTGAACTCTCTTCTGAAAGATAAATTTGCAGACGGAAGCGAGGGTAAAAAAATTCAGGATCTGTATGCTTCCTATATGAATATGGAGAAGAGAAATGCAGATGGAATCAAACCTATTCAGGATAACCTGAACAAAATTGAGGCAATCAAAAATCTTACTGATCTTCAGAACTATTTGATTTCTGTAACTAAAGATGGTGAAAATACCTTATATGGATGGGGTGTAGATGCAGATCTTAAAGATTCTAAAATGAATGCCGTTTACTTAGGTAACGCTTCTTTAGGTCTGGGAAGAGATTACTATCAGAAGGTCAACGAGAAAAATACAGAAGCTATTGCTGAATATCAGAAATACGTAGCTTCTATGCTTACTGAGCTAGGCTATAAAAATGCTGACGCAGCTGCAAAAGGAATCGTTGATTACGAAAAAAGTATTGCACAAACTTATCTTACAAACGAGCAGAGCCGTGACAATACGCTTCAATACAACCCAAAAACGATGGCTGAGCTTTCAACATTGGTAAAAGGGGTGGATATTCCAGCTTATCTTAAAAAAGTTGGGGTAAGTACAGATAAAGTGATCATCGGAGAAATCGGATATTACAAGAACTTTGATAAATTAGTCAATGCTCAGAATCTTCCTGTAATCAAGGATTATTTAAAATTCCACATGATTCACGGAAGTGCATCTTACTTAAGTGAGAAACTGGGAAATATGAGATTTGGTTTCTATGGCAAATATTTAAGAGGCCAGCAGGAGCAGAGAGCATTGAACAAAAGAGGTTTTGAATTGATCAATGGTTCTCTTGGTGAGGCTTTCGGTAAATTATACGTTGAAAAATATTTCCCGGCTGAAGCAAAAGCTCAGATGGTGGAATTGATCGATTATTTAAAGAAAAGCTTCGCAGTTCACATCAATAACTTAGCGTGGATGTCTTCTACAACGAAAGAAAAGGCAATGACTAAACTGAACAAGTTTACCGTAAAAGTTGCTTATCCGGATAAATGGAAAGATTACTCAAAATTAGAGATCACTCCTGAAGCTAAAGGCGGAACTTTATACAAGAACCTTCAGAATGTAGCGGCTTGGCAGTACAATAAAGACTTAGCAAAAATCGGTAAAGCTGTTGATAAAACAGAGTGGGGTATGACTCCACAAACGGTTAATGCTTATTATAACCCGGTGAACAACGAAATCGTTTTCCCAGCTGCTATCCTTCAGCCTCCTTTCTTTAATCCTAAAGCTGATGCTGCCGTGAATTTCGGAGGAATCGGAGCCGTTATCGGTCACGAAATGAGCCACGGATTTGATGATTCAGGAGCTCAGTTTGATGCAGACGGAAACTTAGTAGACTGGTGGACGCCGGAAGATAAGGCCAACTTCGAGAAAGCAACAAAAGCTCTTGCTGCTCAGTATGACAAATACGAGCCGGTAAAAGGTACTTTCGTAAACGGTACTTTCACCAACGGTGAAAATATCGCTGACTTAGGAGGTGTGAATATCGCTTACGATGCGCTTCAGATGTACTTAAAAGATAAAGGAAATCCAGGGAAAATCAGCGGATTCTCTCAGGATCAGAGATTCTTCTTAAGCTGGGCAACCGTTTGGAGAACTTTATCAAGTGAAAAATATATGGTGAACCAGGTGAAAACTGACCCGCATTCTCCGGGATATTTCAGAAGCTTTGGTCCGTTAATCAACGTTGATGCTTTCTATAAAGCATTTGATGTGAAAAAAGGAGACAAACTATACAAAACTCCGGAAGACAGAATCAAAATCTGGTAAACATAACAAACCGTTCAGCAATGAGCGGTTTTTGTTTTCTTAGGGAGTAGGTTGCAGATGTTAGGTTGCAGGTAGTAGATGCGAGTTTCGGGTGATGAGGTTTCGAGATACGGAGTATTGGGATTTGGAGTACAAGTTGTGGGTTGTTAGTAGCCAGTAGCTAAGTCATTCTGATTTCTAAATTACTTTAAAACTCTAAACCCCTCAAACCCTACCACCCTCATACTCGAAACCCCGCATTCCACTACTAACTCTTCATCATTTATCAATTATCCTTAATCACTTATTATTAAAGTTCGTATATTTGGTTAGTTTGTAGACAATCAAAATTTTTTTAATGAAAAAGCTAAATATTGGAATACTTGCCCTTTCCGGCATTGTATTTTTAAACTCATGCGGAACGGCTAAAACTGTAGGTACAGAAACAAAAACTGAAACTACGGCTGTCGTTGCAGAACCTGTGAAAGAAGAAGTAAAAGAGGAGGGGATCAATTTATCTTATATGGATAAAAGCGTTCGCCCGCAGGATGACTTTTTTAGCTATGTGAACGGAAATTGGGTGAAAACTACTCAGATTCCTTCAGATAAAGCTAGCTGGGGTTCTTTCAATGCTTTGAGAGAGAATGTAGATGATGCTTCTCTGGATATTTTGAACAAAATTTTATCCGAAAGTTATGCCGAAGGATCAGAAGGACAGAAGATCCAGAATCTGTATGCATCTTTCATGGATGTCAATAAAAGAAATGCAGATGGATTGGCTCCTATTAAAGGAGATCTGGCAAAAATTGAGGCTATCAAAAACCTTAATGATCTGCAGAAATACCTTCTTGAAGCAACAAAATTAGGCGACAATTCTTTCTACGGATGGAGAGTGAGCGCAGATATGAAGAATTCTAAAATGAATGCGGTGTATCTTGGCGGTCCAGATCTTGGATTGGGAAGAGATTACTATCAGAAAGTAAATGATGCCAATACTAAAACTTTAGCAGAATATCAGACTTATGTAGGAAAGTTATTTGGAGTTTTAGGACATAAAAATGCATCGCAGGCTGCCCAAAATGTTGTAACATTTGAAAAACAGCTTGCCAACTACCTGTTGACGCTTGAGCAGAACAGAGATGCCAATTTGAGATACAACCCTAAAAATGTAACTGAGCTTTCAGGATTGGTTAAAAATGTTAATCTGGCTAAATACCTGAAGGATGCAGGGGTAAATACAGATAAAGTGATCATCGGTGAGCTGAAATATTATCAGAATATGGATCAGTTCGTCACTGAAAAGAACCTTCCGCTTCTGAAAGATTATTTGAAATATCATTTAATTAACGGTAATGCAAGTAACCTGAATGACAGTTTAGAACAGATCAGATTTGATTTCTATTCAAAATATCTTCAGGGCCAGAAAGAACAGCGTCCGATGGACAAAAGAGGACTTACTCTTGTAAACGGTGTTCTTGGTGAGGCTTTCGGTAAATTATATGTTGAAAAATATTTCACGCCTGAAGCAAAAGCTCAGATGGAGACCTATATAGATTATATCTTAAAATCATTCAAAACACATATCAATGATATGGACTGGATGTCTCCGGCTACCAAAGTTAAAGCTCAGGAAAAGCTTTCTAAATTTACAGTAAAGATCGCTTATCCGGACAAGTGGAAAGATTATACCCAATTAAAAGTGGAATCTCCAAAACAAGGAGCAACATTATATTCCAATCTTCAGAATGTATCTGCGTGGCAGTATCAGAAAAGCCTTGACAAAGTAGGAAAACCGGTAGACAAAACAGAATGGGGAATGTCTCCACAAACTGTAAACGCTTATTACAGCGGATCTAACAACGAGATTGTTTTCCCGGCGGCCATTCTTCAGCCTCCTTTCTATAACCCTAAAGCTGATGCTGCTGTCAACTTCGGAGGGATCGGTGCGGTCATCGGACATGAGATCTCTCACGGATTTGATGACAGTGGTTCACGTTTTGACGGTGATGGAAATCTTAACAACTGGTGGACAGATGAAGACCGTAAGAACTTTGACGCAAAAGTAGGACAGCTGGCTGCTCAGTACAGTGCTTACGAACCGGTAAAAGGAAGTTTTGTGAACGGTAAATTTACAAGCGGTGAAAATATCGGCGACCTTGGTGGAGTAGCTGTGGCTTATGACGCCCTTCAGATGTACTTAAAAGATAAAGGAAATCCGGGGAATATCAGCGGATTTACTCAGGATCAGAGATTCTTTATGAGCTGGGCAACCGTGTGGAGAACAAAAGCTACCGACCAGTATATGATCAACCAGGTGAAGACAGATCCGCACTCTCCGGGAGTGTTCAGGGCATTCGGTCCGCTGGTTAATCAGGATGCATTCAACAAAGCATTCGATATAAAGCCTGGTGACAAAATGTACAAAGCGCCTCAGGACAGAATAAAAATTTGGTAGAATAACCAAAAATTGTTAGAAAAGAAAGAATCCGTCTCAACTTCATGTGAGATGGATTCTCTTTTTAATAGGCTTTCTTATAATTCCGGAGAACAAACTTTATTCCGGTTTCTATAATGTCTCCCATGGTTTTACAATATTTGAAATTGACATCGTAGGTAAGTCTTTGTAAAGCTGTTTTTAGCTCTGTAACATTAGCTTCCGGTGCAATATTTTCTTTTTTCATAATAGAAATAAGCTCATCGAATCTGTTTTGGCTACTGGTCACTCTTTTTACAATTTGTGAACGTACTTCTTTACGATACTGTTCTATAGAATTAGGCTTCAGTTTTTCCAGTACCATACTAACCATTTGGCTGTTTTCTTTGAAATATTGAGGAAGATAAACTTTCAAATTCCCTTCATAACTCTGCTGATCAAAATCGATAGGGCGGATTCTGTAAATAACCTGATCAAAATCGTGTATCGGAATAATAACATAATTATAAGAGCGCATGTCACCAAGCAGCCCAATGAGGCAACGTTCATTGAATTTTACAAATTCCTTGGAAATTTGTGCCTTTTCCGATTCTGTACAGTTGTGTAAATGTTTCTGAATGAAAACATCTCCGGGAATTCCTAAAATATGCTCTTCTATCAGGGTGTTTTTGTAAATCAGAAAATTGATCCGGTTAGGAGAAAGAAGGTCTTCTATTTCCAGTCCGTATATCCGTGAAGCATCAGCCTGTTTAATATAGAAATTGGTATAATTGTCATTCAGAATATTTCTCACCCGAATTCGAAAAGGTTTAGAGTTTCCGAAGGTACAGAAATCGATCGTGTCCACTTTTAGATAAGGTAAAGTAGCCTCATCCCCGTCGGAATGAAGAAGAGTATAAATCTTATTTAAATTAGCCTCTATTTCTTTAAACTCATATTCAGAATACAATACACCGAGCCACAAAGTATCTTTGCCCTCCTTATCCAGAATATTCACACTGTCACTGAATCTTAGCAGGTCTTCATACAGAAACTGAATCTTAGTCGTTCTGTTATGTTTTTCCAGATACTGCTCTAATGCTTCTGAAACAGGATATATGGGTTTTCTAAACGCGATCTTTACATCTTTCATAGCTCTGTTTACTTTATTTAAATAGTATCTGAGTTCGTAATGAGACCTCCTTATTTTAATAGTGGTCAGGAAGTTTGAAACTACTTTGTTCCTAGCAGTGTGTTACCCTTGTCAAGGTTTCCAACCTTGACAAGGGTAAAATCCGTAATTTCCGCCCTCTCTTTTCAGTCTTATAATCTAAATTTTCTTATTCCGAACTCAGGTTAAATATAGAGAATATTTTTTCCCCACGTCGGAGGAATTCCTATTTTAACACGTGTTTGATGTTTTTTTATAAACGCAAAATGCACCAGGATTTTATTTTATCTCCTTATGGTTTATTTTTATTTATTTTTTCATAGTTTAGTGATATCGTAAAGTCATGATTTTACGGCATATATATAATGGGTTAAATTAAATATTTCAAGAAAAATCTTGACAAAATTTTGTATGTTACAGTTTTTTTTTAAATTTAAACATTGGATTGGTAATTTATTTGATTCATCGGTAAATTACTCAAAGACAGATCCAAACCAAAATCAACAATCTCAAAATAACAATAATATGGCAATGTTTAATTATGGTGTTGGCGGCAACGAGGTAAAAGTAGACGCTAATGAAGCTATTCAGGAAATACAGGAGAACAAATCGCTGATAGTGAGCCAGCTTACTACAGAAGAATCTTATACCCCTGAAATCATCACAGGATTAAAGTCAGTAGACGATGTCTTCAGACATTTTCAGCCTTCTGTCGCTGTACAGCACGAAACAGAAGATGGAGGTGTAGTAGAAGAAGAATTCCGTTTTCAGAATCTTGCAGACTTCACCCCTAAAAATCTTACTCAGAAATCAGACTATTTGCAGCAGCTTAGCATGGAACAGGAGCAGTACAATAAAATCGTACGTCAACTGAAGACCAACAAAATTCTGCGTAATATGCTTGAGAACGACCAGACCAGAGCTGCATTCATCGAAGTATTGAAAGATGTGGCACAAGAACTTGAAAAATAACCATTTACACTAAATCAAATCATGGATAGCAAATTACAGGCACAAGAAAGCCAACAGCAGGGTCAGCAGCAACACTCAGGGCAGCCGAAAGGCAACCCGCTTGCAGAGCTTAATAAAATGGGAGGTTTTGGCTTTGTTGAATCCGTTGTAGACGGTATCGCCAATATGAACCCTACTAGAAAAGCCAGGAAAGAAATTTTCCTGACAGATAGTAATAAAACAGACGAAAGAAAAGAACTTCTTCAAAAAATAAACCTTTGGGTAAGCCTTTTGGAAGGGAATGAATCTGCAGATAAAATGGCGGATACCTGCAAAACGAAAGCGCAGGCAGCCGATCAGAATTTAAAAACCAATCTGAAAAATACACTTGACTCAGTACGTTTGTTGGAAACCAACTACAGAACTGTAGCCCAATTCTATAAAAATACAGAATTGGATAAAGTGGATAACGTAAGCATCGTTAATGCAAGCCTTGAACAGGTTTCCGATCTGGATAATCCTTTATTCATCGATGCTATTTCTGAAGAATTCAAAAATTATTACGACCGTTTGGATCTTAGAGACAACTATTCTATCCTGGCAATCCCTGGATATTTAGGGTCAAATAAAGTCATTGAAAAATGGGCAAAGATCTGTAACGAGAATAAAGTAATGATGGTCACCGATTTCGCCAACCTTGATAAGCCGGATGATGTTGTAGACTTATTCCACTCTGCAAACCTTACAGGAGGTGAGCTACACAGAAGTAACGTGATTATGACGTGTAACTGGCTTGTAGGGAGAGGAAGAGCTGAAGAAGTAGGAGAAGAAGACAACGTAGAGCTTCCACCATCCACTTCATTAGCTGGAAAGATCCACAAAACACTGATGTCTCAGGTAGCAGCAGGTAAAAAACACGGGAACATCAACGAAGTAGACGCTGTAAAATTCGAATTGAAGAAAAGTGAAATTTCTCAGTTAGAAAAAATGGGTCTTGTTCCAATGGTTAACGAATATGGAAAGATCATGGCATTCTCTGCTAAAACGTTGTTTACAGGGGATAATATCGGTCTTCAGACTTATTCGGTAGTACGTGTATTTGATTATGTAACTAAAGTTTTACTGGACTTCCTGAACAGAAGAGCTTTCGAAAACTGGAATGCCAAGAATGAAGATGATCTGAGAAGACAGATCGTAACATTCCTTGATAATATCAAAGGTCCGGATAAATTGATCGAAAAGTTCAAAATCGTTCGTTTCGAGCAGGACAAAACAAATAAAGACAGAGTATGGCTTGATATCCGTATGACCCCTTATTTCCCTACAAAAAGTTTCGTTATTAAATTAGACGGACACAAAGGAGATGATGGTAACGAATGGGATGCACAATACACTCAGGAATAATAAGAACCTAATTTTAAATAATAAAACCGATGCATTTTTTCATCGGTTTTTTACTGCCAATTCATATGAAAATTAATGTAATCAAAAAAAGTTTAAGCTTCTTCCTGCCTGTACTCCTGCTGATTGTATTATCGGGATGTGAAAAAAAATACAAGGAACCGGATCATTATGCAGTGGATCTTTTTAAAGACGAACGTCAGGAGGGGAAAGCTTACATTATGAACAAAGAAGAATGTTTTGACGACAGCGAGCTGGTTATTGCAAGTTCAAGTGTAAAACTGACAGATAGCTCAAAAGGAAGAGGAAAAACGTTCTTTCTTTACAAAGTAAGAGACGGAAAAATGTTGAAAACAATAAGGGACTCAGTAGTAGATTATCCATTCACATTCCTGTCTGATCAAAGACTTAAACTTAAAAATGACTCCATCTATCTTTACCTGAAAAAACTCGAAGGCTACCGTTTTATTGCCGCGGAAAGAAATCTTAAATATCAGTGGTTGAAAGCAGCTCCGGTATATTCCGTTAAAAAGGATAAATAATTTTATCTTTGTGGGACGGGAAGTGAAGTTGTATCAAATTTTTGAATGATATGATAAAAATATACTTCGACTCCGCTCAGCATGATAATCTACAGTCATCCTGATGCAAGGCAGTTAAGAACTCCCGGAATCATTAAAACAGACAAAGATTTTTGGAAAAAGATAATAAAAGTTCAGATTTTCTTCATATTGGAAACAAACTCCTGGGTTGGTACGGAAAAAATGCAAGAGATCTGCCTTTCAGACAGACAAAAGACCCTTACAAGATATGGATCTGTGAAATTGTATTTCAGCAGACCAGGATCAGTCAGGGACTGAATCATTACAACAACTTCATTAAAAGATTTCCGGACGTTAAAACTCTGGCCGATGCTGAAGAAAATGAAGTACTGCTTTATTGGAAAGGACTTGGATACTATTCACGGGCTATTAATATCCATAAAGCTTCACAACAGATCATGAATGACTATCATGGTACGTTCCCTGCGGATTATGATGAAATCTTAAAATTAAAAGGCGTAGGAAAATATACTGCAGCTGCCGTTTCAAGCATCTGCTTTGGAGGCAGAATGCCAGCCGTTGATGGCAATTTTTACAGGGTTTTAAGCCGCATTTTTGCTGATGATTTCGATATTTCCAACTCCAGAGCTTTTTCCTATTTCTCTCAGCTTGCCACATTGGTGATGCCTGAAAATGTTGGAGATTTTAATCAGGCTATGATGGATCTTGGCTCAGAGATCTGTAAGCCTAAAAATCCTCTGTGTGGTGAATGTCCCGTGAACGATGACTGCCTTGCATTCTCTCTTGAAAAAACATCAGATTATCCTGTCAAAACAAAAAAAGTAAAAACAGAAGATCTGGCTTTGACCTATTATTTTGTCCACAGACACGGGCAGTTTTTGATTCAGCAAAGGAAAGATGACTTCATCTGGAAGAAATTATTTGAGTTTCCGCCAACCATTTCTGCTGAGCTGGAACCATTTATAAGAAATGTAAAAACAATTACCCATAAACTTACCCATAAGAATCTGACTATTGAAATTTCAAACGTTGAGGTTCATTCAGAAGAGGTCTGGGACCGTTTTATCGCACAAAATAAGTATATCATTACAGACTTTGAAGGCTCTCATGATAAATCTTTTCCCAAGCCTTTGGAAAACTACATCCAAAACTCACTGAAAGACTGAAATTTGTCTCCCAAAATCTAAAATCTAATTTGTACTTTTGCAAAATGATAAAAAACGTCATTTTTATTTTTGTGTCACTGCTTTTAATTTCGTGCGGAAAAGATCATGTTCCAAAACCTTACGGGGAACTGCGTCTGGAATATCCGGAACCGAAATATCATAAGTTTGAAAATAACTGTGCCTATACCTTCGAATATTCAGATTTTGCATCCATTACCGATGCTAAAAAGCCGTGCTGGTACTACATCAACTACCCAAAAATGAAAGCAAAACTTTTTGTAACATATTATCCGATACAGAATGACTTTGCAGACCATATCAAAGAAACTGAGAAAATGGTCTATGAGCATACCGTAAAAGCAAGCTCCATAGATACCAAGTCATTTGAATATCCTGATAAAAGTGTTTACGGGAATTTCTATGAACTGAAGGGGCAGACTGCTTCCAATCTTCAATTTTACATTACAGACAGTACGAAACACTTCGTGACTGCTTATTTATACTTTAATACAAGACCGAAACCAGATTCTTTGGCCCCGGCAGTAAACTATATCAAAAATGATATGAAACATCTGCTGGACACTTTTGAATGGAAAAAATAATTGACTTTAAAATACATTGAAAAATATATGAAACTTTTAGTTGTAGGAAGCGTTGCATTTGATGCGATCGAAACACCATTTGGTAAAACGGATAAAATTTTAGGAGGTGCAGCCACTTATATCGGCATCACTTCATCTATTTTAGGTGTTAAATCCGGTATTGTTTCTGTTGTTGGAGGAGATTTCCCACAGGAGCACCTTGATATGTTCACAGACAGAGGTGTAAATATTGAAGGCATTGAGATCGTAAAAGAAGGAAAAACATTCTTCTGGTCAGGAAAATACCATAATGATCTAAATACCAGAGATACTTTGGCTACAGAAGTGAATGTTTTAGAGAATTTTGATCCGAAAATTCCAGATTCTATGCAGGATGCAGAAATCCTTTTGCTTGGAAACCTACACCCGGGTGTTCAGTTATCCGTATTGGAAAAAATGAACAACCGTCCTAAATTGGTTATCCTTGATACCATGAACTTCTGGATGGATTCAGCCTGGGATATCTTAATGGATATGATTGCTAAAACAGACGTTATTACAATCAATGATGAAGAGGCAAGACAGCTTTCCGGAGAATATTCTTTAGTAAAAGCAGCTAAAAAGATCCACACAATGGGTCCTGACTATGTGATCATCAAAAAAGGAGAGCATGGAGCTTTGCTTTTCCACGACAGTAAAGTATTTGCTATCCCTGCGCTTCCATTGGAAGAAGTTTTCGATCCTACCGGAGCAGGAGATACTTTTGCAGGAGGTTTTGCAGCGTATCTTGCTAAAAAAGGAAAGGTTGATTTCGAAACGATGAAGTCTGCTTTGATCGTAGGTTCTGCGATGGCTTCTTTCACCGTTGAAAAATTCGGAACAGAAAGACTGGAAGAAGTAAAAGAATCTGATATGTTCGACAGATTAAGACAATTCAAAGAATTAACGACATTCGATATCGAACTGCAATAAATAAGTCTTTTTAAGAAATATTTATAATAAAAAATTTAGACTAATTCGTTAAGAATTCTAAATTTGCAACTTGTTTAAAATAGTAAAATGACAAATAAACTAAAAATCACTTTTCTTCTTGGGATTTTCATGATGATATTCTCTTCAAACATGAATGCTCAGCTAAAACCAGGAGAGTTAGTGGATGGTATTGCTGCTGTTATCGGTGATGAAATTGTTTTGGAATCAGATGTGAATGAGCAGATGAATTATGCCAAACAGCAGGGAGCCTCTGAGACTGACAAATGTGAGTTCCTTGAAAACCTGATCAGCAACAAACTTCTTGTATACGAAGCAAAAAAAGATACATTGATTGAAAACCGCTCTGCTGCCATTAAAGAGCAGGCGAATGCAAAATACCGTCAATTGCTTTCTCAATTCCCGGACGAAAAGACAATGCTTACAGCATATAAATTCAGAAACGGGTTTGAAATGAAAAACGCTATCGAAAAGATCGATATCGACCAGTATTACGGACAGGCAAAATATCAGCGTATCACTGAAAAGGCAGATGTAACACCAAATGAGGTGACAGACTTCTATAACCTCTACAAAATGCAGCTTCCGCAAGTAAAGGATGAAATTTCTTTAGCTCAGATCATGATGTATCCTAAATTGACAGAAGCTCATAAGGAAGATCTTATCAAAAGATTAAAGAAGATTAAGCAGGATATTGCAGGTGGAGAAACTTTCGAAAGCCAGGCAAGGATTTATTCTGAAGATGAGGGATCTGCCGCGAACGGAGGATTGTATAAAAACATCTACAAAGGACAAATGGTGAAGCCATTTGAAGCGGCGGCATTAAACCTTCAGGAAAATGAAATCTCAGATCCTATTGAATCTGAATTCGGGTATCATATTATACAGCTGATTAAAAAATCAGGGAAAGTATATGACGCAAGACATATTTTACTGAAAGCGACTCCTACTGATGACGAAATTAAAACGGCAAAAGTAAAATTAGACAGTATCAAAGGTCTTATCGTAGCCGGTAAGATTACATTTAAAGATGCTGCTTTTAAATTTTCAGATGATAAGAAAACGAAGTTCAATGCAGGAGTGATTGCAGGAGCGGACGGTTCTGATAAAATTGAAAGAGAAAGTATCCCGGGATCTATCAGTTATGAACTGGCTGGTCTGAACAAAGGAGATATTACTTCTGCTTTCGAAGATGAAGACAATAAAAGAAAAGTCGTTAAGATCATCAAGCAGGAAGATGTGATTCCTGCCCACCAGATCACAATGGAAACAGATTACAACAGAATCAAGCAGATGGCGCTTAATAAAAAGCGTAATGAAATGATTGAGAAGTTTGTCAACTCTAAACTACCGACAACCTTTATATCGATTGACGGACGTTATGATAACTGTAAGTTCAAAGCGAACTGGAAAAAAGAATCAATCAAAAAATAAATAGTGAACCTTCAGAATTTCTGAAGGTTTTTTTATTTAAATGCACATATCATCTTTCTAAAAAAATTATATTTAGATCATAAATGTAAATCAATGGATGAACTTTTTTATAAGCAGAAATTTCAGGAAGCTGTTGACACAATTTCTGGTAAAGAATTTGATGATGCAGGACTTCGACTGTCCGTACATGTTATACTGGAATCTGTTGCTTTAAAAATATATAAGCCTGAATGGTCCAGTAATGCAAAATCCCCGATTGATGCTTCAGGCAGAATCTTTTTTTCGGTTTGGGTTAATGAAAAAACAACCCGGGAAGGCAGATTATATTACAATATCCATGCATTGAAACTGAGGAATCTGAGGAATCTGAAAGGGTATACAATACCGGCCAGAGATTTTGCCGAAAAATTTAGAATACGTTTTGAAAACGACCGGACCAATTGGGAGAATGTGAACCTAAAATATGGTCCCCTGACTTTAATGGAAGGCTGGGTTGAATTAAAACCTGATCATATCCAGGATGACCTGCACAAGCTGGCTCATCGTTTTTTAACAGTAAGCCCGATGATAGATGAAGTACTGAATAATTATCGTTTAAAACCATCGTAGATATCAATAATTTTACTCAACTTTTAATGACTGAAAACCGTTGTTTTTAGTATTTTTACGCATGAGCAATTTTATAGATTTCAATTCAGCAAAAAAACTTCACGACATGAAGACAGGTCAAAATAGAATTACAGAGCTTTTTAATATACAATATCCTATTATTCAGGCCGGAATGATCTGGCATTCAGGTTGGAAATTAGCTTCGGCGGTTTCTAACTGCGGAGGATTGGGAATCATAGGGGCAGGAAGTATGTATCCTGATATCCTGAGAGAAAATATTCAGAAATGTAAAATGGCTACAGATAAGCCTTTTGGGGTTAATGTACCCATGCTATATCCTAATCTTGAGGAGATCATCCAGATTATTCTTGAAGAAGGCGTAAAGATTGTTTTTACGTCCGCAGGAAATCCAAAGACTTATACAGAAACCCTTCAGAAAGAAGGTATAAAAGTGGCCCATGTAGTTTCATCCACAAAATTTGCAATGAAATGCGAAGAGGCCGGAGTAGATGCTGTCGTAGCGGAAGGTTTTGAAGCAGGAGGACACAACGGAAGAGATGAAACCACCACTTTCTGCCTGATCCCGAATGTGAAAAACCACATTTCCAAGCCTTTGATTGCAGCCGGAGGAATTGCCCTCGGCTCACAGATGAAAGCGGCCATGATTTTAGGAGCTGACGGAGTACAGATAGGTTCACGTTTCGCGGCCACCGTAGAAGCAAGTGCCCATGAAAACTGGAAAAAGAAAATTACAGAATTAAACGAAGGCGATACCCATCTTACTTTAAAAGAACTGGCCCCCGTAAGGATGGTTAAAAACAAATTCTTTGGCGAACTGGAAGACATATACCAGTCCGGAAGAGATAAAGAGGCTTTGATAGCTTCATTAGGCCGGGCAAGAGCAAAACGCGGAATGTTTGAAGGTGATATGGAAGATGGTGAGCTTGAAATAGGGCAGGTTTCTGCTTTAATCAATGATATACTGCCGGTAGAAACTGTTTTCAGTAATTTACTTAGGGAATTTGAAGAAGCAAAGGTACCTGCACTGTAATGTAGGCTTGAATCAATGGAAGAGAGAGTAATTGAAGTAAGAGGCCAAAAACTTTATACAGCATACAACAACTCATTGGAAGGAAAACCTGTTATTGTTTTTCTGCATGATTCCTTTGGCTGTACGCAGCTTTGGAGAGATTTTCCGGTGAAACTGTCGGAAGCTACAGGTTGTAATGTTCTGGTTTATGACAGGCTGGGGTATGGAAAATCCTGTCCAATGCTTACTCACGAAAGACCAGTTAATTATATGGAATTGGAAGCAGATCTGTTGAATGATCTGCTGATGCAACTTAATATCAACAATGCCATTCTGTTCGGACACAGTGACGGTGGAACCATTGCGCTGATAACAGCAGCAAAGTATCCGGAAAGAGTAAAAACTGTCATCTGTGAAGCAGGACATATTTTTGTAGAAGAAGTTACATTAAAAGGAGTCTATGATGCCTGGGATGCCTACAGAACGACCAATCTGGCTGAACGTCTGCAGAAATACCACGGTGATAAAGTAGAAATGCTTTTCAAAGCCTGGACAGAAACCTGGACCCGCGATGACTACAGAAGCTGGAATATAGAATCCCTTTTAAAAAATATACAATGCCCCTTACTGTTCATTCAGGGGGAAACTGATGAATATGGAACCCTTGATCAGGTTGAAAAAACAGTTTCTCAGGTAAGCGGACCTTCAGAAAAATATATTATTCCCAGCGTAGGGCACACACCTCATAAAGAAGTTCCTGAACTGGTTCTCAAAAAGGCAGCAGACTTTGTTAAACAATACAGTTGATTACTGAATAATCACATGATAAAAGCATCTTAAAAATAAGGTGCTTTTTTGTTTCTCCAACATTTTTACTAAGCCTTGACTGAATTTTATGTGTACAGATTTGAGATAAATTAAGCTGTTTGTATGAAATATACACATTATTAAAACGGGCAGATCCTTTTTTCAGCGTTATTTAATACGGATTGACACGACCTGTGTATTCCTGTTTGTATAGTTTTTAGCGAAAATCAAAAAATGAATAATTTACATTCTTAATAAATTATAAATCCATTCCTACGAAACTTTAAAAAATATTTAACTGCGTTTAAATCGATAAGAGGTCAGTAAAAGGTTGATTTTTCCAGGATTTATCAGGAGGAAAATTACACAAAATACACAATGGAAATCACGGTAAAGTGATATGAGTATTTGTATTTTTGAAATATAAAATGGTGATGCAGGAGATTCTAAAAACAAAATTTTGAGAAAAAATGTCCATAAAAAATTAAGAAAGATTTCGATTAATCTTTATTGACGAAATGTGAAATAGTTGTGTTTGAAATGGATGCTTTGGAAGGAGGTGCGGCTTTTGCTGCATCTCTTTTTTTTGTTTTTGATATTCACAGAAGCTTAAGCTCAGTGGCTATATTTTCCTTTGCCTTAATCTCATACTTTTCCTGAAACTCATGGGTTTTAAAAATACTTTCAAGTTCCAGAAAATGCCTGAGCACCTTTTTCCTTCCGGGCTTGTAAAGCAGATCAGGATAAATGGAATACTCCTTTCTGATTTTCCGGGTATAATCCAGATAAACAGCCCAATCTTTTCCAAGAATGGAAAGATCTGAATCCAAAAGATAATTCGTATCTCTATCGTCAGATTTTTCGTGTGCTTTTGTAGCTAAAATCTGTTTGGTGATTTTTGAAACCGTATTTTTATCTAAACCCATCTGTTGAAGCCTGTCTTCAGCATATAATGCACTATTTTCTTCATTGGATTTTGACGAAGCATTATAAATAATGTCGTGATAAAAAACAGAAAATGAAACAGCAGCAAAATCTTCAATACCGCTTTTTACAGTTTCCAGTTCACGGAACATATTTTCGAGATGGAAAAGATCATGATAATGCCGGCCTTTTTTAGAGTACTTTGTTTCAATTTCCTGCCAAAAGCTGCTGATAAGATCCTGGTCTTTCGAAAAAGTAAAACAAAGATCTGTAAATCTTTCCTTTAGATTCATAGTGGGTGAAAATAAAAAAAGGAACTTTAAAAAGTTCCTTGATTTGCTTCTAGTACTGCTTTCAGGTCAGCCCAGCCTCCGCCGTTATGACCGTCTTTCAAGCCTTGTCCGTTAAGATATTCCAATGCTTTTCCGCTTCTGTTTCCACTTCTGCAGAATAAAATTACAGGCTTTTCAACAGATAAGATTTCTTCTTTTCTGTCTTCTACTTCACCCAGAGGAATATTTTTAGCGCCATCTATATTTCCGTCCATTTCAAGCTCCATTGGCTCACGGACATCGATCAATTCATAATTTCCTGACTGTATAACTTCTATTAAAGACATAACTGTTTAATTTTAGATTAAAAAAAATAAGAACGAAAATACGCAATTTTTTCCTGAAAAAACTCTTTATCAAAACTTAAATTTTCACAAAAATGCCTTAAAATTTTGAGCTGATGAGCTCTAGAATTGAAAAGCAGAAGATTGATAAATTAATCTTAATTTTGCAAGGTGAAAATTCTGAATTCCAGTGCCGAAAAATATTCCCAACTTATCAAGTCCAAAGCAGATCGTTTTGGGTTTCAGAGTTGTGGGATCTCGAAAGCAGAATTTTTAGAAGAAGATGCACCGAATCTCGAAAAATGGCTTAAAAATAATTTTCATGGCGAAATGAAATACATGGAAAACCATTTTGACAAAAGACTAGACCCCAGGTTGCTTGTGGAAGGTTCAAAATCGGTTATCTCACTTTCTTACAACTACTTTCCAAAAGAAAAAATTTCAACTTTGGAGAACTACAAAATCTCCAAATATGCCTACGCAGAAGACTATCATGAAGTGGTGAAAGAAATTCTCCGTGAAATGGTTTCAGAACTTCAGGAAGAAATAGGAGAGTTTGGATTCCGGGTATTCGTGGATTCTGCACCGGTCATGGAAAGGAGCTGGGCCAGAAAGTCGGGAATAGGATGGGTAGGAAAAAATGCCAATCTCATCACAAAACAGAACGGTTCTTTCTATTTTCTGGCTGAAATCATCTGTGATCTGGAGCTCGTTCCCGACCATGCCACGACAGACCACTGTGGAACCTGCAGAAAGTGTATCGATGCATGCCCTACAGATGCTATTGTTTCAGAAAAGATCATTGATGGAAGCCGCTGTATCTCTTACGCGACCATAGAACTCAAAAATGAAATTCCGGATTATTTCAAAGACAGAATGGAAGACTGGATGTTCGGCTGCGATATATGTCAGGATGTATGTCCGTGGAACCGGTTTTCTGCCCCAAATAAACAAAACAGATTTGTCCCGAACGAATCGTTGAAAAATTTCAAAAAAGAGGAATGGAAAGAAATTACTCAGGAAATATTCTCCGAGATCTTCAGAAAATCTCCTGTGAAGAGAACAAAATTTGCAGGTCTGAAGCGGAATATCGAATTTTTAGAACGTTCTTCAGATCAACTTTAGGATAAATTTTTGGTGACGAATCCTTATTTGGAATTTTTTAGTTCCAAAACTTGGTGGATAACTGTCCATCCCTTAAGCTGTACGTCTTAAGGAGGATAAGATCTAATTCAATAAGAACCTTTTGAAAACTTTTCCTAAAAAGAAAAATTGACTTTCATGAGATAAAAAATCCCATAGAAAATCAACGTTTTTTTTGTACTCTTTTTGGAGCAATTTTCACTCTTACTTTAAATCTTTTTTGTGATTTTACATTTTTACGCATATTTGTGAATATTTCGTAACTAAATTTAATCATTTTTTCGATTAAAACAAATACTTTTACGGAAAATTGAAGATTAAATTGTATTAAAACATGACTGCGAAAATTGTATTGGTATATATCCTGAAAATCATGGGAATTATTTTGGGAATTGTGGTGCTCTATATTATTTTGGGGCTTGTGCTGCCACTCATAGAAGTTTCTTCAGATGACGACGGACAGCCGAAAGATATCCCGATCTATATTTATACAAACGGTGTGCATACCGATATCGTAATGCCTGTGAAAAATAATCTTCAAGATTGGGGAGCAAAAGTTCCGTTTTCCAATACCAAATCAAAAAGTACTGATTATAATTATATAGGAATAGGCTGGGGTGATAAAAGTTTTTATCTTGATACCCCAACGTGGGCAGATTTAAAGGCTTCCACCGCTCTTAAAGCTGCATTCTGGCTCAGCGATTCTGCGATGCACTGCTCTTATTACAAAACGATGAAAGAAGGTGAGGACTGCAAAATGATCATGATCAGCAGAGACCAGTATAAAAATCTGGTCAAATTTGTTGAAGATAAATTTGATAGAGATCAGAACGGAAATTTTATCGTGATTCCTACTAATGCTGTTTATGATGTGAACGATGCATTTTATGATGCTAAAGGTACATACAGCTTCCTTTATACCTGCAACACCTGGGCAAACGATGCTCTGAAGGCAGCAGGGCAGAAAGCAGCCTTGTGGACACCTTCTGATTTTGGTATTTTCAGACACTATAAATAATTTTCAATGAAGCTGGTCACCTTAATTTTGGTTATTCACCTTGTATTTTCGTGCACTAAAGAACGTAACGAAAGCAATCGGGTTGCGGAAATTTCGACAGAAAAAGTAGAAAAAAGACCCGAAGTGAATATTTCTGAAGTTGCGGATAAAGCAGAAGAAGCTTTACAATTCTGTGTTTCAAAAAAACTCAGTACAGATTTCTGTATTCTGATCGATATGAGCCTTCACTCAGGAGTAAAGAGGTTTTTTGTGTGGGATTTTAAAACGAAGTCGGTGATCAGGAAATATCTTGTAGGGCATGGCTGTGGTGTAAATTCATGGAGTCGTGACGACTCCAAAGACCATCCGAAGTTCAGCAATGAAGACGGAAGCCATCTTTCGTCCTTGGGGAAATATAAACTGCAGGGAAGGGGGCATAGTGAATGGGGGATTAATATAAAATATTTAATGCATGGTCTGGAGGAAACAAACAGCAATGCGTTGAAAAGATATATTGTTTTTCATTCATGGGACCAAATGAGTGACGACGAAGTTTTTCCAAAAGGTTCTCCGGAAGGCTGGGGTTGCCCCACGGTTTCCAATAACGCTATGAAAGAAATTGATCCACTCATTCAAAAGGCTGGGAAGCCTGTTCTGATGTGGATTTATAATGAATAGCAAAGGTGAATGACATTCATCATTTAAAAACGTATTCCCATCCGGTTCTGGATTGAATTTTTACGATAAAAGCCGCCCCAAAGGACGGCTTTCTTTATTGTTTTTACAAAATCTGCAGTTATAAACAGATCTGTTATAGTAAAGCTAAAGCTCTGATTATTTAACCAATTCGATATTAACCGCAGAGAATCCTTTCGGAGATTTTTCTTTCTCGAAAGACACCTTGTTCCCCTTTTTAACTGGGTGTGAACAGCTGTTGTTGTGAAAGAAAACATTTTCCTTGCTGTTGTCTTCAGTAATGAAGCCATATCCTTTCTCGCTGTGGAAGGTGATGATTCCTGTCTTTCTGAGTTCTTCCTCCATAATTGGAGCTGCACCAAGCTGAATCTCATCAATGTTTACTTCCTGTCTTTCTCTGCCTTCAGGCGGTGTAGAGGTAAGTCTTCCGAATTCATCTACATACATGAAAACATCTTCCGAACCTTTGTTGTTGTTCGTTTTACGATCTTCGCGTCTCAGCGCTTTTTCTTTTTGCTTTTGAATTTTTTTCTTGAAATTTTCTTTTTTAGAAAAAGAGTCTGCCATAAATTATTCTAGTATTTAATTTTATATTGTAATAGTTGTTAATCTGATCTGCCATGTGCTATGTAAAGCCCGCAGTCGTCCGTCTGTTCTTCTTTATGAAATGAAATGTCGAAAGCAGTTTGTTTTTGGCCGTTCATCAGGAAAAGAAGTGGTTTTAAAAAATGAGGCATCTGAAAAAGCGGGAACTGATAAGAAAGAATTTCTAAACTGTAACAGAGAGCAAAGGCAGCGGCCTATTAATTAATATACAAATATACGATAAAAAACCGAATAAACCTATATTAAATCATTGATTATCAAAAATGTATTTTTCCCTCTTATTAAAGCGTACCCATATTTCATGCAATATATAGAGAGAATAATAAAAAAATCCCCAGCGAACTGAGGATTATGGAAAATAATATATTATAAGAATGAAGTGGTGTATAATATGATTGATAGAGTTGCAAATGCCGTGCCTAAAACTCACATATTTTAGACTTCTCCTTAAGAAAAAGTTGAATTCCAGGGCGATTGAAGGGTGTATTTAGTTGGTATGTAATGGGATATATTCATGGTGTGGTATGTCGAAAAAAGTGTATTTTTTTGATTTAATTTATATTGTATGTAGGCATATGTAAGGAAATCAGAAATTGATTACAGCTTCCGAAAGATTCACCATGCTGCATTGGCATTCATTGTTCATCTTTGTTTCTATAACATTTAAAGCAATAGATAATGTCAACACAAAATGTCAAAGGAAAAGTAGTATTAATTGCCGGAGGCGGCAAAAATTTAGGCGGACTGCTGAGCAGAGGTTTTGCAGCAAAAGGTGCAAAGCTGGCCATTCATTATAACAGCGAAAGCTCAAGAGCAGACAGTGAGAAAACACTTGCGGAAGTTCAGGCGCTGGGAGCGGAAGCGTTTTTGTTTCAGGGAGACCTTACCAAAGTAGACCATGTAACCCAATTATTTGATGAGGCTGTATCTAAGTTCGGAGGAATAGATATCGCAATCAATACTGTAGGAATGGTCCTTAAAAAGCCTTTTGCGGAAACTACAGAAGAAGAATATGACAAGATGTTTAATGTGAATTCAAAATCAGCCTATTTCTTTCTTCAGGAAGCAGGTAAAAAACTGAATGACAACGGAAAGATCTGTACTATTGTTACCTCTTTACTGGCAGCTTACACAGGTTTGTATTCCACCTATGCTGGCGCAAAAGCTCCGGTAGAGCACTTTACAAGGGCAGCTTCAAAAGAATTTGGAGAAAGGGGAATTTCTGTAACGGCTGTAGCACCGGGACCTATGGATACCCCTTTCTTTTATGGTCAGGAAACAGCAGATGCAGTAGCTTATCATAAATCTGCCTCTGCATTGGGAGGATTAACGGATATTAAAGATATTGCTCCGCTGGTTGAGTTTCTGGTAACAGATGGATGGTGGATTACCGGGCAAACGATCTTTGCCAACGGAGGTTATACAACAAGATAAAGAAGATAGGAGATGGGAGTTTTTAAAATCTACAGTGAGAAACTGGTGGCTTTAAAAACTTCCAGCTTCGTTCTTCTACCTTCCTTTCTTTTATATACACTTTTAAGCTGTTGATATACAGGGATAATCATTCTTTTTTTTGATTTTTTAATTTGGATTCATGAAAAAGAATTTTTATATCCGTTCAGCGCTCTCCGTTATCTTGTTGATGCATAGTGTGGTTTCTATTTTCAGCGGTGATGTCAATAATTTTGGACGTCTTTATCTGGATACCATAGGTTTCAGCCCTTTTGGAATCTATCTGGCGTGGACCGTAAAACTGATCCATCTTTTTTCTGTATTTCTGATTTGGTCTGACCGATGGGTAAAGATCGTTTCAGTAGGTAATATACCGATTCTTATATTGGGAATTTATTTTTTACACTGGCAAAACGGCTGGTATGTAGTGGGTGGCGGGACCAACGGAATTGAGTTCAATGTACTATTGATTTGCTGTTTTTTACAGTTGATTTTTACGGAATATCCATCACTAAGGAAAGTAAAAAGCAGTTCGTAGACCGATACTTTGGATTCGCCGGTTTATATTTTTATTTTCCACCGAAAGATGGTATTTTGCATAGTAAATCCCATCAGTTTTGAAGCCAGACAGAAAATCAAAATTATACGTTCATCTGCTCTTTTGGATACTGTATTATATTCTGGAAGTGTATCTGGACTTTTACTGGTCGAGGTATCAGTTTCCTGCTACAGGATGGCAGACAAGGCTTCAGAATACCATTGTTCTGGAATTCGGGTATCTTTTGATTAAAATGCCATTGGCCTATGCGCTCCTGTATGTGTATGAGACAACCGGGTTAAAGAAATTTCTTACCTATATTCTCTACTGCTTTATTATGGTTGCAGCCGTTCTCACTCACAGGTTTTTTACTCACTATATCATTTATCCTCACATTTATGGAGTAACAGAAACGCTTGATGGAAAACAACCTTCAGGGTTTATCAACGGATTAGTGGCTTTCAACTCTTTTATGGACCTTATTTTCATGGCAGGCCTTATTTTTGGTGTTGAAATTACGAGGCAGAAAAACCTTTTGAAAGAACAGATTTCCCTGTTGAAATCAGAAAAGCTGGATCAGGAGCTTACCATGCTGAAAGCACAGATCAATCCCCATTTTCTATTCAATACCCTCAACAATATTTATGGAATGGCTCTTAAGAAAGCAGATGAAACCCCTGATGTGATTCTGCAGCTTTCCAAGGTAATGAGGTACAATATTTATGAAGCAGCAGAACGGTATATTTCCATTGATAAAGATGTAGAAAACATCAAAGATTTTCTCCAGATCCAACAGATTCGTCATCATGATCTCGTGATTCGTTTTAAGGAAGATATTGATCAGCCTTCTCAGGAAATTTCTCCGCTCATCCTGATCCAGTTTGTAGAAAATGCTTTTAAACATGGGGTTTCTGAAACCTTAGGACAAAGTTTTATTCATATTGATATGAAATTGAATAATGGAGTTCTTCATTATCACATTGAAAACTCCAAAGAGGAAAAACCTCACGGAAATTCTACAAAAATAGGATTGAAAAACATTCGAAGACAGCTCGAACTGCTTTATCCGAAGCACAGTCTCACCGCTGAAAGTACAAACGACCGGTATATTGTAAACTTAATTATTGATTTTAATGACTCATCCCGTTTCTAAAAAATACAATTGCATCATCGTGGAAGATGAACCTATAGCTGCGGAGATCCTGGAGAATTTTGTTTCCAGGGACGAAGAACTTCATCTTGTGGCAAAATGTTCAGATGCCGTGTATGCAGGAAGCCTTTTGAACAGACATGAAATAGATCTGATGTTTCTGGATCTCCATCTTCCGGTTGTGAAAGGCTTTGATTTTCTTAAAAAACTGAAAAACCCACCCCTTGTAATTGTGACTACCGCTTATCATCAGTACGCAGTGGAAGGGTATGAACTGGATATTGTGGATTATCTGATGAAACCTATTCCTTATGACAGATTTATAAAAGCAGTTGAAAAGTTCAAATACCTGATGAATGCTGAAGAGGCTCTTCTTGAAGCTGCGGACCGTGAACATATTTTTATCAATAGCGGGAAAAAACAAATTAAGATTGTTCTTCATGATATTTTCTTTATTGAAAGCCTACGGGAATATATTCATATCCATACCAAAGCCGGAACAATCACTGTAAAGATGCCCATCAGCAGGATAGAAGAGAGTTTAGATCCGAAAATGTTCATCAGGATCCACAAATCTTACATTATTTCCAAGACTAAAATTGAGGTGCGTTCTGCCAGCATGATCCAGGTGAACGGTAAGAAATTACCGATCGGTAGGACTTATAAACCTTCCATAGACTTGTAAGCTTAAGACCTTATTGGGATCTAAAATCCTTCATAGACGATAAGGCCTGTTTGATAGCTTTTTCTTTTATTTTTATTCTTTTTTGAGCAACTTTGAATCGTTAAATAAAACAGATATTCAAATTGTCAATAAGATTTGAAGAAGAAGATGACCGATTGCAATAATTAGAATATATATGTGGATGTTAGCATTCTGATTGAAGGATGCGGATTGGCTTAATGACCTTAAGCCAATTTTTTATGAGGTTGATTCAACAAAAAAACCTCTGAAATTATAGATCTCAGAGGTTTTTAGTATATATTTTTAAGATTACGAAACCTTCATTTCTTTTTTATCCCGAATACTTTTAATGATAAAGAAGAGTCCCAGGAATATAAAAGGAATACTCAGAATCTGGCCCATATTCAAGCTCATTCCCTGTTCAAAATCAACCTGATCTACCTTTATAAATTCAACAAAAAATCGAACAACGAAGATCAGTAGAGTAGTGATCCCAAAGTAAAAACCTTTTCCAACCTCAAAGATGTTCTTCTTATAAATAAAATACACCAGAAGGAAGATGATCAGGTAAGAGATCGCCTCGTACAGCTGGGCGGGGTGTCTTGGAATATTATCTACATGTCTGAATATAAAAGCCCATGGGAGATCAGAAGGTGTTCCTATGATTTCAGAGTTCATCAGATTACCCAACCTGATAAATGCTCCGGCTAAAGGTGTGGCAATAGCAATGACATCCAGAACGGTCATGAATTTAATGGAAAATTTTCTCGCATAGATCAGAAGCATGATAATAAGCCCGATTCCGCCACCATGGCTCGCCAGTCCTGCATACCCTGAAAAATGATAGGCTCCGTCTGCTCCTTTTTGGATCGGAAGGAATATCTCGATAGGATGCTGGGAATAATAATCAAAATCGTAAAAAAGACAGTGTCCCAATCTTGCCCCAACCAAAATGCCTATAAATGCATAAGAGAAAAGTGCTTCATGAGCCTGCTGGCTTAGATTTTCCTTTTTATAGATGGTTTTTAAGATCGTGTAGCATAAAACGAGTCCGGCAAGAAACAACATGCCATAATATTTCAGAGGAAATCCGGAAATATTGAAAATTTCGGGACTTACATCCCAGTTAACGTATAATAAATTCATTGATAATAATTGTAGAATTACTTTTTCGGAGACAAATATAGCAGGATATAGCCGTTTTTAAGGAACCGAACTTCAATTTTAGGATATTTTGGGGGAAAATATCATGTTTTTGGCTTCAATACTACAAAAAACCTCTCACATAAAGTAAGAGGTTTTTAACGGACATCGAATAAAAAGTATTGCTACTTATCAGCCCATGTTCGTTTAAATGGTATATTCAAACTATGCTAACTTTACGTTAACTGCATTTAAACCTTTGTCGCTTTTTTGTACTTCGAAAACTACTTTATCGTTTTCACGGATAGATCTTGTGTCTAATCCTGAAGAGTGTACAAAAATGTCTTTACCTCCGTCTGCTGGAGAAATGAATCCGAAGCCTTTTGCTTCATTGAAAAATTTTACGGTGCCTTCTTGCATTGTAATTATTATTAAAAATTGTTGTATTAATTGTTTTGATGACTTTTTTCTGAAATTTCTTTAAGAAAGAGTCCATCTATTTTGTTGTGATTTAATGAATGTACTGGAGTTTTCCAACAGGCATTATAAAACCTATCAGCTTTTGAATATTGGTTAAATCAGAGCGTTCCCCTTCATCGCAAAAAGAAACGGCTGTTCCTTTGGTTCCTGCTCTTCCCGTTCTTTCAATCCGGTTAACATAAGTTTCCGGGACATTGGGAAGTTCATAATTGACTACATAAGGAAGCTCTTCCATATCGATGCCTCTCGCTGCAATATCAGTGGCTACCAGAACCCGAATTTTGCTATTTTTAAAATCTTCTACCGCTTGTTGTCTTGCGATCTGAGATTTATTCCCATGAATAGCCGCCGCGAAAATTCCTGTACGTTCCAGTTGTTTAACCAGTCTGTCTGCGCCCTGTTTGGTTTGTGTAAAAACCAGGGAACGTAAAATCGATACATCCTGCAAAATATTGATCAACAGATCTGTTTTCTTGGTCTTTTCAACGAAATAAACGGATTGGTTAACGCTCTGCAATGGCGATGGAATCTTATCTACTGTGACTTCAACAGGATTGTTCATCATGGTGTCCGCAAATTTTCGGACATCTGAAGGCATGGTTGCAGAAAAGAATAAAGTTTGTCTCTTTTGAGAAATTAATTTTAAAATCTTTTTTACATCGTCTGCGAATCCCATATCAAGCATTCTGTCAGCTTCATCCAGGACCAGTATTTCTATTTTAGAAAGATCAATATGTCTTTGGCTTACCAGGTTCAGTAATCTTTCGGGAGTCGCTATAAGGATGTCTACTCTTTTTCTCAGAGCGGCCAGCTGGCTTCCCGATAATACGCCTCCAAAGATCGAAAGCTGTGATAATGGTAAATATTTGCTGTAGACTTTAAAGTTCTCCTCCAACTGCTGAACCAAGTCCCGTGTCGGAGTTAATATTAAAGTTCTTATTTCTTTATGATCTGGTGTATTTCTTTTTAGTAACTGCAGGATAGGCATGGCATATGCAGCAGTCTTTCCTGTACCCGTTTGAGCATACCCTATAAAATCTCTTCCCGCCAAAATAGGTGGAACAGCTGCGTACTGTATCTCTGTAGGTTTGGAGTATCCGGCTTCTGTAACGGCGCGGACTATAGGATTTATTAAATTTAAATTTTTAAAACTCATTGTAATCTACCGGACATCCGGTTCTGAGTGGCCAAATCGGTTAAGATCTGAATTGTTGTCTTGTATAAAAATAAAGATTATCAATCAGGATAAGCATTATCTTTAGTTATTATTTTTACTTTGCATTAACTTTGACAATAAATTCAGTTGGAATATATTTGTTGAGCTTTGCAATATCGTATCGTTCTCATTCTTAGAAGCAGGATTTTGATGAATCCATACTGTCTTGAATTTTATAACTGCTTTTTTTTAACCTGAAAACCAAGGAAGCAGTATTAAAAATTATTTAAAAAATAAGTTTTAATTGGGCAGCTGAAAAAGCAAAACTGGAAGAGAAAAATGAATTTTAAACTATTACAGAATAGCAAAAGGCAGAGACCTGTTTTTATAAATGCTTTGCAAAAATACGATAAATAAACTAAATAATAATTGCTTTAAATAATTGATTATCAAAAATTTATTCGTAGCTTTCGCACGTTAACTGAATTGTTTGCACCAAGCGGATGATTTTAAATCCGTTCTTATGCAGACTTCCGCTCCTTCAACCAGCCCCCAGCCCCATACCTTAGAGTCCCACTCCGATCAGCATGTGAGAATTGCTTACTTTATTATGGTTCATCATAAGCCGGAAGTATTCAAAGCGATGTTTCAGAAGATCTACACCAGGGACCAATTTTACCTGATTCATATCGACCGGAAAGCGAAAGAAGAGATTACGGATGAGATCCAGATGTATCTGGTTCGGTTTCCCAACGTTTATATTTTAGAAAGCATCAATATTGTTTCCGGTGGGTTCAGTATGATTCAGGCAGAGCTTGATGCCATGGAATTTCTGTTGAATGTAAGTCAGGAATGGGATTATTTTGTGAATTTAAGCGGTGAAGATTATCCTCTTAAATCACAGAATGTGATTCGACAATTCCTTACCGTTAACAAAGGAAGGAACTATCTTTTCTATTATGACCAGAAATTTTACCGCCCTGATACCCTTCAGAGAATACAAAACCATTTTACCGAACTGTCTTACAAGATTTCCTCTCTTATGTATAAAAGGGAATTTATGAAAGACGTTACGCCTTACATAGGAGGAAAGTGGGTTATTTTTACCAGAGATACCTGTGCCTTTCTGGCCAATAATAAAAAGGTGATGAATTTTGAGGACTATTATCTTCATACTTTATTACCGGCGGAGTCATTTTTTCAGACTGTTCTTATGAATACTTCTTTCAATGATCTTATTGTGAATGATGATAAAAGAGCGGTTATTGAAAAACCAATATTCGGAAAGAAACAGACGACGGATGATCTTATCCTTTTCTTAAGAACCACCAATCACCTTTTCATCAGGAAAATAAACGAGAAAACAGATCAGGAAGTTCTGAATTATATTGCAGAAAGCTATGATGTTCCTTTGATAGAAATAGATGAAGTAGAAAGGGAACTGAAAATAGACAGACGGCAGAATAATTAACTTTTCCATTAAAAAATATTAACATTTTTCCCTATAAATTTTAAACAAAACCTCCCGTGATCAACAAGAGGCTGGTGAACATATGTTTTGTTCCAACTTAAATGTTCGTTAATAATAAATCAAAACACTGCGTATAGTTGCTTGATGTAATTTCGTTAAAATCCCCGTTAAGGGGATAATAGAAATATAAAGTATAATATAGATTATAAAATATAAAGTTTTGTGTTTTTTTATATGCTCTATTTCTGCTATTAAATGTAAGAGATTCAAAATGAATAATACTATTAAAAGGTGTTTATTTTCAGTGCTTTACATAGTGTATTTTGAAACCTGTTATGAATTTTCAAATGACCGTTTCCCGCTATTGATCACTTCATAATAGCTGGAAAAATCAAGACAGCATATCAAAGCCGGTTACTGTGAAGTAACGGGATCTGAGTTATAAAAAGAAGATAATTAAGGTAAGTTTTAGATAGCACCCATTACATACATATTCTCCATCGTAGGAACTGCACTACCGCCCTGTTTTTCAAGAGTTATAGCAAAGGCCTGTGCTTTGGGAATATGGGCAAGAGGTGTTTTACTGTCTTTTTCTTCGGTATACATTCCTGCGCTTACAGGTTTTCCGTCTGCAATAGCCCAAAGCTGATACTGCATGCCTTCCGGAGCTTTTGGTAAGCTTTCAGCGTTAAGGTAGACTTCTTTCGTTTTTTTATCCCAGAAAACCATTGCCTTAGAATCCGTATGTTTTTCTACGCCTTTCAGCATCACCATCTGCATATCAGGATTGGAGAACATGTTCATTTTCTGATTCATTTTTTGCATAGTGAGATCCTGAGCTTTTTTCTCGCTCTGTATCTTGGCAATTTCTGCTTTCGTTCTGGACTGATCATTCATCCAGAAAAGATTTCCGGCAGCACTGATCAGGAATAAGACAGAAGCAGCAACCGCATAAGGTTTCCAGCTGCTTTTTTCCTGAAGTCTGATCTCTTGGAGATCTTTGGCAACAGGAATCTCTTTGATCTCTGCAGGTTTTACTTCTTCAGTAATCTGTTCCTGCTGGATCTTATTCCAGATCTTTGATTTTAAATCGGCTGGTGGTGTCACGGCCTGGCTGGTCGCCAAATCTTCCAAAGTTTTTTGTGCTTCCTCGAAAGCTGCCTTTACCTCAGCATTGTTTTTCATCACACACTCCAAAATCCCAGCCTCCTCGGGAGAAGCAAGACCTAGAATATAAGATTCTATAATTCCGGATGATATGTATTCTTTTGTGTTCAATTTATTGATAATCTTTTAGCAAATCCTTTAATTTCATCAGCGCATTCCGCATTTTGGTTTTCACCGTCCCAAGGGGTATCTTCAGTTTTTCAGATATCTCGTTCTGAGTATATCCCTGATAATAAGCCAAGTCGATAAGTTCTTGTTTATCAACTTCCAGACCTTTAAGCACATTATTAAATCCAATAAAATCGGATGAATTATTACTCGTTGAAAGTTCTGCAGAATTATATACGAAATCTGGAAGCGGTTGGTTTTTAAGTTCGTTTTGGAAACCTTTTGATTTTAAATAATCTATTGCCGTGTTTCTGGCAATATTGATCATCCAGGTGTAGAACTTACCTTTTGACGAATCATATTGATGAATAGCATTCCAGATCTTAACAAAAACATCCTGAATGACCTCTTCAGTATACTCTTTTGACTGAACAATTCGGAGAACCACCCCATACAGTGCTCCTGCATAATGGTCGTACAAATAATGAAAGCCCGATTCGTTTTTTTCTTTCAGTAAAACGATAAGCTCCTCTTCCGAATAGGTTGTTTTAATAATGTATGATTTTCATTTCAAATGTAATAAAATAAAATATATACTACAAACAACATCCGTAAAATCTTTTATATCGTAAATAATTTTAAATAATCATTCAGAATTATCAAATATGAAAAGTTTAATCATAAAAATAGCGTTTTCTCTTTTGCTGATTACTATGGCAGAAAAGAGTGGTGCACAGTCAGGGAATTTTAAGACAAACAATCCTTATTACTCTCGTACGGCAACCACCCCTTTGAAAGTGAGCAATGCAGAATGGAAAAAGATTCTTAAACCTGAACTCTATCAGGTGGCGAGAGAAGGAGCAACAGAAACAGCTTTCACAGGAAAGTATGATGAATTCGATGAAAAGGGAACTTATTTCTGTGCAGTCTGTGGAAATCCACTGTTTCTTTCGACTTCAAAATTTGCAACGACCTGCGGATGGCCTTCCTTTTATCAGCCGCTTACGAAGAATAGTGTGAAATATAGAAAAGACACTTCCTATAATATGATAAGAAGTGAAGTTTTGTGCGGAAGATGTGATTCCCACCTGGGACATATTTTTGATGACGGTCCAAACCCTACCGGAAAAAGATTCTGCATGAATTCCGTTTGTCTTGAATTTGTCCCTAATTCCAAAAAGAAATAATGGACTTTAAAATTTTTAATAAAAAATCAATTTTTTAAATCCAAAACAAAATCTACCTCGTAAATGATTCTAAGAACACAATTCAATTACTTATTAACTAAAAAAATCAATACAATGAACACAAGCTCAAAAATCGCAGTTTTAGGAATGATTGCTTTATCATTCGCTTTCAGTGGGAAGGTAACTGCACAAACGATGAAAGAAAAAACAGTAATGGTAGGCGGTGCGCCGATGTATCCATCTAAAAATATTATTGAAAATGCTGTGAACTCCAAAGATCACAAGACTTTGGTAGCAGCAGTAAAGGCGGCAGGTCTGGTAGAAACGCTGCAGGGAGCAGGACCCTTTACTGTGCTGGCACCCACAGATGCAGCCTTTGCCAAACTTCCGAAAGGAACGGTTGAAACTCTGGTAAAACCTGAAAATAAAGAAATGCTGACCAAAATCTTAACCTATCATGTTCTTGCAGGAAAATACAGCGCGAAAGATATCTGGGCTACTGTAAAAGCTGGAAACGGAAAAAGCATGATGAAAACGGTAGAAGGTGAAGGACTGACTTTCTGGACCAAAGGAAAAGATCTTTATATACAGGATGCAAAAGGAAATAGTGCAAAAGTGACGATAGCTGACGTGAATCAGTCAAATGGTGTGATTCACGTGATCGATACGGTGTTGATGCCGTAATGTTTTAGTTTTCAAACAGCATAATTTATTATGCTGTTTTTTTCTCCTCTTTTTGAGAATCATATAACACTCAAACCTATAATATTATGAAAAAAATGATTAGTGTTTCTAACCAGGGAGCAACTCTGGATACAGGCAGAAGAAATTTTTTGAAACTGGGCGGTATAGGACTGGCGATGGCAGGACTTACGCTGATCGGTTGCGATGATGACAATGACTTCGGAATGACAGGTAACGGTCCGGTTTTCGACCTTGGTACCGGAGATGTTGGTGTTCTGAATTACGCGTATGCATTGGAACAGCTTGAAGCTGATTTTTATACCAAAGTAGTTAATAATTTTTACTCCGGAATTTCAAGTGTTGAGAGAGATCTTTTTACAGACCTTTATCATCATGAAGTAATCCACCGCGACTTTTTTAAAGCGGCCATTACCGGAGCAACAACCAATATTTTACCTACGCTTGAATTCCAGTATCCCAATGTGAATTTCAACGACAGAAATTCTGTTCTGGCAACAGCGAAAGCCCTGGAAGATACAGGAGTAGCGGCCTACAACGGTGCAGGAAAATACATTACCAATGCAGCTTATTTAGTGATTGCAGGTAAAATAGTTTCTGTGGAAGCAAGACACGCTTCAGCGATCAGAAATATTATTAATCCAGGATCTGCAGATTTTTCAGGTGACGATGTCATAGATGCCAATGGACTGGATCTTGCCAAAGAGCCTAAAGATATTGTCATGGCAGCGGGAGGGTTTATAAAAACGCCTTTCACGTGGAAAGAAAGAGGAATCAGCTAATTATTCATTCAAAATCTACAATTATGAACATTCTTAAATTACTAGATAAGCTTTCTAATGATAAATTTTTTACAACGGAAGCTACAAGATTAGAAACGATCACCAATCTGTCAACATTGGGTAAAAAAGCAGCAGTAGCATCCGTCCCATTAGGATTGGGAGCGTTAATGGCAACTCCTGCGAAAGCAGAAACTCTAGAAACGACAGCCTCTGCCACTTTTTTTAAAAGTGCTTTAACGGATGCCCTACAACTGGCATTGGTTCTGGAATATCTTGAAAATGAATATTACGCATTAGGTCTGGCAGCAGCCGGATTGATTCCGAATTCGGACCGACCTGTTTTTATGCAGATTTCAAAACATGAATCAGCTCATGTGGGATTTCTTAAAAGTACGCTCACCTCCTTAGGAGAAGCCCCAAAGCCAAAACCGACTTTTGATTTTACAGCGGGAGGAAGTTTTATGCCTTTTACAGATTACAACCAATTTTTGGTGCTGGCTCAGGCTTTCGAAGATACAGGTGTTCGTGCCTACAAAGGACAGGCTGGAAATGTAATGTCTAATAAAGCGGTATTACAGGCTGCCCTTCAAATTCATTCTGTAGAAGCAAGACACGCTTCACAGGTGAGAAGAATGAGAGCAAATAAAGGCTGGATAGAATTGGCTAACGGTGGAAATATGCCCACTGCTACCAATGCTGTGTATGCCGGAGAAGATAATGTAAATCAGGCTGGATTCAATACAAGTACTGCTTTTGGAGCCGCCGCCGGATCTGCTGCTTATGATGAAGTGTTAACTGGAAGTGAGGCTCAGGCTATCGCCGGTTTATTTATAGTCTGACATAGTTTTTTTATTATTTAGGTGTGAGTCCTATCCTTAGATGATGTCTAGGGATAGGATTTTTTTGTTTTAAATCTACTAATTGAAGAAATCATTACTGCTATTCTTGAAATAAGCTAATTATATTTAGAATTAAAGATAGGGGAATCATTTAATTATTTTTTCAAGAGCAAAACCTGTTGAGGTCAAAGATATAGTCGTAACAGAGATTTATTTTTAGCCGGATTTTCATCAAAAAGGTTCCAGTTATTCTCTGTCCATGGTGTGAAAATACTACTCTTTGAAGATGAAATTTAAATCAATTTCAATTTAGGACTCCTCATTTTTTGGCTTAAAGTTTCTTCCGGCCCCTTGCCTTAGGAATGTGATTTTCCCTTGTGTTTGCTTGGCTTTTTCAAGAACTTCCATAGCTCTTGTTCGTTCATTCATTTTACCCGCGTGCGTGATATTACTCTGATTTTCACTTTTTTTCATATAACAAGATAGTGAAAATAATTGACAAAAACAAATATTAGGTAGTAATTTGTTGTGGGTTGCCGTAAACGATAATTTTTTCATGATAAATCTAAGTAGTGAGAATTACTTATATCTTTAGTGTTTATACTAAATTATAAATTATGAAGAATTTAAAGAAAATCTCAAAGGAGAAATTAAGAAGTATCAAAGGAGCAGCAATCGTGTGTCCAAAAGGAATGGTTTCACACTACTGCCCTGATGACCAAACTCCACAGTGTTATTGGAAAGATAACGTAATAGATTGCAGATTATAATGAATAATTGGATCCCTCTAAATGAGGGTTTTCATTTCTCTTTTTTTAATGTTAATTCTTCGCTGGTTAGCACAAGAGAATTTAAAAAAAACCTCTGAAATCAATAATTTCAGAGGTTTTTAAATTATAGAACACATCCAAATGAATAGTTAAATTTTGATTTTAATTTGGAACAATCGTTCAATAATTATATATTTGTCTGAGATATGGCACGATTTAAAGAATTTGATCCGAAAGATAAGCTTGAAAAAGCAAGAGACCTTTTCTGGAAAAAGGGATATTATGCCACGTCCATGCAGGATTTAGTCAATGATATGAAAGTAAATCGCGGAAGCATGTACGATACATTTGGAGACAAGCACAAACTGTTCATGAGCAGTTTAAAAAGTTATGTTGCGGAAACACACAGCGAATATAAAAAAGCAGTGTCTGACGAAACCTCTCCGATGAAATCAATAGAAAAAATCATCCAGAGTGCCATTAGAAGATCATTTGAGGAAGGTAAGGTCTGTATGGTCGTTAAAACATCCTTTGAAATGGCTCCGTTTGATGATGGTATCAAAAAATTGTTACAACAGTCAACGAATGCATTAACCCAGATTTTTGAAGACCTGTTGTTAAAAGCAAAGAAAGTGGGGGAGTTTGATTCCAAAAGAGACGCAAAAGACACAGCAGCATTCATCGTGGCTTCCTTTGCTGGGTTTTGGCAAATGCAGGCATTATATGATAATAGAAAAAAGATTGATCAACTTGCTGAAAATCTGATGAATTATCTGCATTGATTTTTAACATAACATACTATAGAAGGTTACCTTCTTTAGATTTGGAAAAAAACGGAAAAGTGAAAGCTTAAAATTTTTTTATACTTAATTGGAATGATCATTCTAAAATTATAAACATTATGAACACAATGACAACGAAAAATGAACAACTTAAAAAAAGTATTCCGTTTGCTATATGGGCAATCGCTTTCTGTGCTTTTGGTATCGGTACAACAGAGTTTGTACTTGTAGGTTTACTGCCTACGATCGCCAGTAATCTGGCCATTTCTATTTCATCAACAGGTTCTCTGATAACATTGTATGCTTTGGGCGTAGCCATTGGTGGTCCTATATTTACCGTATTGACTGGCAAAATAGAGCAGAAAAAATTGTTGCTGCTCACCGTAGCTGTTTTCATTATAGGCAATACAGTAGCCTTTTTTGCCAAGGATATTCTTATGCTTCAGGTCAGCAGGGTTATTACAGGAACAACACATGGCGTCTTTTTTGGCTATGCGGTTATTATTGCAAGCAATATGGTCACCGTTGACCGCAAGGCGACAGCTATTTCGTTGGTATTTACCGGATTAATGGTTTCAAAGGTTATTGGAGTGCCATTAGGAACGTATATCGGTTCACACTTTGGCTGGAAGATAACATTTTTAGCTGTTATCGTTTGGGGTATCGTAGGTCTGCTTATCTTAAGTTTTACACTTCCAAAACAACCAAAGGCTACCGAAACACTAAAGCTGAAAGATCTGCCTAAAGTATTCAGAAACAGATCGGTATTAATTGTACTGCTGGCGAATATCTTCGCTTATACAGGGACATTTATATTGTTTACTTATCTGTCTCCTATATTGGAAAAAATCACCGGATTTTCATTGGATACTACTGCGAAAAATGCAACTGGAACATCAACGAATGCTGATGGAATTCTTATCCCTCGTGTAGATAGACAAAGGGCATTGAGTATGACTTCTGTAGAACCTTCTACCTTAATATATGTGAATAATATTTCCACTGGTACAACCACAGGGCAGGCATCCAATATTGATGCAATAGGATTCTATTATTTTGATGGCTCAACAAGTAAGTGGACAAAGCTGAATATCGGTGGGGTTACAGCAGATTTTACTCCTGATGCTTTTATAGATGATTCTGCGAATTCTATGGTAAAACTTGGAGCTAACTCTTCAGGAGGAAGCCGGGCGTCAGGATCAGATTTTGTGATTAAGGATAATGGTCGTGTAGGTATAGGTACAACTTCTCCTTCCAAAAAGCTGGACGTAAAAGGTGATGGTATATTTTCTGGAGCAGGGGCAGATGTGAAAATAGAATCATTGGATAATGTAAACCCAAGCCTTTCCTTATATCATCATCATAGTGGAACGAATTTATCAACAAATAGTAATGTTGGGAGAGTAAGTTTTAAAGGAAGAGTAAATGGGGCAGAACAATATCTGGCTTCAATTAAATCTACTTATTTGGGGAGTGGAACAGATGCAAAGTCTGACTTAAATTTTTCTGTGAACGGAATAGGAACTACGTCGATGATATTGAGCTCTGATGGATATTTGGGGGTAGGTACAATTTCTCCTACGGAAAGGTTGGATGTGAATGGAAATGCGAGGTTTAGGCTTATTCCAAATGTTCAGAAAGATGCTTTGTTTTACAAATTGGGGGTAAATGCCGCAGGAGATTTGGCTAAAGAAACATCAATATCTTCTTATAATACCTATCTAGGGTTTAACCCTGCGGCACCAACTCATACTAAAACTATACCTTTGACTCTAGAAAACGGATATCTTACTAAAATTAGTGGAACTTCTATCGGGGCATGTATGGGAGTTATGGTTGATTTTACAATTTATTTTATAGGAACATCTTACTTAGGAGCCTCATTACAGGCAAGAGCAACTAGTGGCACTACTACCTTTGCAGCAGTTACATTATCAAGTAGTCAGTCTATTTTTGGAACATCTCTTGAGCGTCTTGCAAATGCGTCAGGTTGTTCTGCGTCTGTGGGACATATTTTAAGTTATTCTGCTGGACAGATTACTGTTTCTTTTTTTGATCAGCCGACGTATTTTACTAATGCAGGTTTATTTGTTATTTATAGTATTGATAAGGTGAAGCAGACTAACTAAATAAGACAAATAATTAACCAAGATTTTATTTTAGGTAACTATATATAATTTTACACTTAAATAATATATAGTTACCTTTCAATTTATAGAACTAAAACTAGTAGTAATGATTTGCAATGTGTTACTATGTCTAAAGTAGGTATTGGATCAAGTTATGGTGCTCATACTTATATATTCTCATTCTCAAAGCTATAGTATCTCAGTAAAAATAATTTACCATTGTAATAAATTTATTTTTTTTGTATGGTAAGGTTAAATAGTCTATTTTATTAATGATGATCGGTAGGCTTTATCTGTCTTCCGACATTTTTTGTGCATATATAGTAATCGTTGAGTTGTACAAGACTGATCCAAAAGAGAGCTTATTTTCTAGAACAATAATATTCAGTTACAATAGGCTACGTAGATTAGATGTTTTTCTGAAAATATAATGCTCTAATTGTTTTGTTTTTAGTTGGTCACAAAATTGTTTTTTTTACGTATGTCTTTTTTTTTCTTTCATTCTTTGAATTCATTTCTTTGTAATGAACATAAAACTTAAACAATGAAAAATTCATTATTACCTATGATTGTTCTATTTTGTAGTACAACGATATATAGTCAGGTGGGAGTGAATACGACTTCCCCAAAAAGTACATTGGATATTACTGCGAAAAATGCAATTGGAACATCAACAAATGCTGATGGAATTCTTATCCCTCGTGTAGATAGGCAAAGGGCATTGAGCATGACTTCTGTAGAGCCTTCTACATTAATTTATGTGAATAATATCTCCACAGCAACAGCTACAGGCCAAGCTTCCAATATTGATGCTATAGGATTTTATTATTTTGATGGCTCCACAAGTAAGTGGACAAAGCTGAATATCGGTGGGGTTACAGCAGATTTTACTCCTGATGCTTTTATAGATAATTCTGCCAACAGCATGGTAAAACTGGGAACTACTTCTTCAGGAGGAAGCCGTGCTTCAGGATCAGATTTTGTGATTAAGGATAATGGTAGTGTAGGTATAGGTATAGCTTCGCCTAAAGCTAAACTAGATATTTCAGGAACAGATTCCGGGGTACGCCTACCGCAGCTGACCACAGCACAAAGAGATGCAATTGCATCTGATAGAGCACATACTGCCACTTTACTTTATAATAAGGATATTAATAAATTACAGGTAAATGTTGGTACGGATACTAATAGGATATGGGCAACTCTCGGTTCAATGAGTGAAACGTTAAATACATCTGCTACTTTTACCTCTAATGCCTCACAGACTATCACATATACAAGCCCTAATAATGGAGACCGGGTACGCTTTCAATCACAGATATATAATTCTACTCCGGCAGGATATATTTCTAAAGTTAATAATAATACTGATTTCGTTTTAAAGGGAGGACGAACTTATAAGGTGGATGTTAATATGGGAAGGCTAAAAACCAGTGATGCTAAGCATACATGGTGCCATGTATTTGATACAGCAGGGAGTGAGTATGCTTCTGTATCTGTTATACCTCAGAGTTATACATTAGTAAATTGGAATAGCGCTAACACGATGAGTACATATATAACGATTCCTGAGGGGAGTACTAAAACTATATATGTTAAATGTGCTAAACAAGACTCAGGTAATGTAATAATTAATGATGCTATTGCACCACAGATTTCCCTTACAATTATGGACTAGGTGATGAAAGTTATTTTTTATTAAAAACATTTCAATTAACTTTTAAAAACCTTGTATTTCCATAATGCTGTCTCATATTGAGGCAGCATTTTTATTTAAATGTAAAGAGTTTATTATTAATTTATAGAAATAAAAGATATTATTATACAAATAGAGTAATCGGAAGAGAGCAAATTTTACCAAGACTATGAGTAACTTGTGTAGGTAATTAGACCAGTATAGTTCTAATATAGTACAGAATAGACACAGATTGTTCTAGCAGAAATTAAATCTGAGATCATATAAAGTGATTGAATATCTGTTTAGAGGCTATGAATAAACTGTGTAGTAATAGAATCGGTTTTTATAATCTGTTCAAAACATTTTATATCAATTCAAAATGCTTTGTACTTTAAAGAGATTGTCTTGGCAATCTCTTTAGTAATTTATGTATTGGAAGGTATAGTTTGAAAGTTCCAGAACATTTGTCTATTATTTATGTCCAGTACTATGATAGTGAAATACGTTTTATATACTTAAAATAAAACAGGACAGATTTAAAATGCTTGTTTTTAGTTTGTTAATAATTAGTTTTTTTTACGTAGGGCTTTTCTTTTTGTTCATCCTTTGAACTCATTTCTTTGCAGTAAACATATAAAATCTTTAAGCAATGAAAAAAACATTATTACCTATGGCTGTTCTATTTTGTAGTACAATCATATATGGGCAGGTGGGGATGAATACTGCCTCCCCCAAAAGTACATTGGATATTAATGCAAAAAATGCGACGGGAACATCAACGAATGCTGATGGAATTCTTATTCCTCGTGTCGATAGGCAAAGGGCATTGATTATGAGTTCTGTAGAGCCTTCCACCTTAATTTATATAAATGATATTTCCACTGGCACAACCACAGGGCAGGCATCCAATATTGATGCAATAGGGTTTTATTATTTTGAAGGTTCTTTAGCGAAATGGGTAAAACTTAGTACCAGTGGGATAGTGGCAGATTCTACTCCGGATGCTTTTGTAGATGACTCTGCCAATACGATGGTAAAACTGGGAACTAATTCTTCAGGCGGAAGCAGGGTTGTGGGATCAGATTTTGTTATCAAGGATAGTGGAAATGTAGGGGTAGGTACAAATTCTCCTACGGAAAAACTGCATGTAAATGGGAGGGTAAAAATAGTAGATGGTTCGCAGGGAGCAAGCAAGGTTTTGACCAGTGATGCCAATGGTGTTTCAACTTGGGCATCCCTTCCTAACACGACAGCAAACAATGGTCTTACCAAAATCGGAAATAATCTTCAACTGGGAGGAACCTTAGCTAAAGCTACTGATATAGCTACGGCAGGATTTAATACGACTTTTAGCGGAACTGGGAATTTAGGTATTGGAACAAGTAGCCCTGTATCAGGTTCAAAAGTAAATATTCAAGGAGGGCCTTTGAATATCGGAAATATAACACAATACGCAGGAGGTTTACAGGTGAAGAATCTAGACGGTTCCAAACCCATACTTCTTGCTTACGATACTAGTAATAGTGAAAAATTTAGAATTGGGGCAGGGGGAAATGTCGGAATAGGGACGACTGCACCTACAGAAAGATTGGATGTTGAAGGGAATGCAAGGATCAGATCCATACCTACGACTTCATTAGGTTCCAGGGGGATTGTTGTTGCTGATAGTAATGGTAATTTAAGTAAGGTTTCACGAGATAATTTTGAGGCTCGTGGTATTTTGGTCGGACAGAATAAAACTTCTGGAAGCCAGAATGTTACATTAAATAATGAACGCCAAATCTGTAATTATTCAGTAACAATACCTGCTGGGCAAAAAAGGCTCTTCTTTTTATCTATAAATGCAAAATCTGCTAGTCCTTTTTCAAATCCAGGTTTTGACGGAGGGTGGGGAACGTATAGATTATATATGAATAATACTTTAATTGAAGCAAGTACTAGTAAGTTTTTTGGTGTTCAAACAACTGGTTCAGCTGCAAATATTACAGATATTAATTCGCCTGCTTCATTCTCTTCTTTTCAGGTTGTAGATAATTCCAGTGGAAATTCTGCAATTACTAGAAATTTTAGATTAACATATACCAATCAATTTACAGCTACAAATGTTGCCAATAAGAGTCACAAAGCCTTCGCAGATTTAGTTACACTGGTATTTCAACAGTAAACTGTTATTATACACTTAAACAGGTTAAAATCACCCCTTTGGTTTTTACATAAATGGGGATCAAATTATATATAAGAGCCTGTTTAAAAACGGTATAAAAAAAGAGTAAGGGTTACTCATTGGCTTAAAAACATCAATTTAGAGCTGCAAAACAAAAAAATTGATGTATCCAACAGACTTAACTCTTACTCAGTGGCAATTTATAAAAAAAACGCTTGATTTTGATGATAGAAAGCGAAAATATGATTTATGTATCATCTGGAATGCCATTTATTATATCGTAAAAACAGGTTGCCAGTGGCGAATGCTCCCCTCTAATTATCCCAAATGGCAATTGGTCTACTATTACTACTCTAAATGGTCAAATTTAGAACTCTTCGATTTACTTCTGTGTAATTTAAGAGAGAAGGTACAAGTAAAGAGAGGCCAAAATGCAGAAGCAAGTTTAGGAATTATAGACAGTCAGAGTGTGCGCTGGGGAAATAATCGTTCCCTTAATGGGTTTGATGGGAATAAGAAAGTGAAAGGAATAAAAAGGCATGTTGTGGTAGATAAAAATGGATTTTTGTTAGCCGTAATGGTAAGTGTAGCCAATTTTCACGATGGTAAAGCTGCTTTGTTATTCATGAGAACATTGCACTATCTTTTGATTCCAATTACAGTGATTTTAGCAGATGGAGGCTATAGAGGAAATATTATTGAAGAAATAAAAGATAAGTTTGGCTACATTATTCAGGTTGTTTTACGGTCCGATCATAAAGAAAAACTCTTTAAGCCTATACACAAAAGATGGATTATTGAAAGAACTTTTTCTTGGTTTGATAATGACAGAAGACTTTGCCGAAATTATGAATTGCTAATGGAAAATTCTGAAAATATGGTCAAACTATCAGCTATTAAAATATTATTGAACAAAATTTAAACAGGCTCTAAACTTTTATTCATTTATTTTATATATTTATATTATCATGAGACTGTTTCTTTTTCTGAGACAGTCTTTTGTTACTAAGCTAGTAATGAGGTGAAGGCTCTCGGGAACAATCATATTCGTAAGGTAGTAGAAGCCGTATAAAAAGGGCAGGAGAGTATAATGAACCAGTCAATGTATTTTCATTATTTATTTTCAAATGGTTACATATATTGTTAACAGAATAAAAGTAGCTAAGATAATGAATCACTATGCACTACAGTGATCTGTCTTTTGGCTATTATTCAGTACTGCAGCAATTACAAAAACATGTACTTCATTAATCTGAACTGAACGTGTTTTGTAGGCTAATTCTGGATTTATGAAAGACGGGAGACTAATACATACACAAGTTCTTTAAAACTACCACTACAATAAGTACACTCCCGCCTTTTCTTTAAAATTAATGCCACCACCAATTTGATCATATTCAAAAAGCTACATCCTCCATTACAAAAAATATGCACCTTCCCTTAATTAAGACCAAAGGCATTATAAAATTCGGGATAGTGGTGGTGTTGAATCCCGGGCGGTCTACAATATTCAGGGTGTAAACTGCGATTGAAAGAAGGAGTTGGTCGGTGTATATCTTTCAGAAAATGAAGGTGCTAAGTTCTGGCTTTCTGTGCTAATGTATTTGAAATAACGTGGTGTAGAAGATATCCAGGTTGCCTGTATTGACGGCTTAAAAGGTTTTCCGGAGGCCATAGAAACTGTATTTCCAAAAACGCAGATTCAGTTATGCATTGTCCACCAGATCCGCACCAGCCTCCGCTATGTACCTGAAAAAGACAAGAAAGCTGTCGTTGCTGATCTTAAGCCAGTTTACAAAGCCAATAATCAGGAACAGGGTTACGAGAAACTGTTGAAATTTGAAGATAAATGGGGTAAAAAATATCCCTAGTCTGTAAAAGGCTGGATGGATAACTGGACGAATTTATCTGCATATTTTGAATATTCTCCGGAAATCAGAAGAGTGATCTACACCACAAATGCTATCGAAGGAATGCATAGACAAATCCGTAAAATAACCAAAACAAAAGAGGCATTTACATCGGATCAATCGCTACTGAAACTTGTGTATCTGTCCTACAGAGACTTTTCTAAAAAATGGACGATGCCAATCTGGAATTGTGGCTTGACAATGTCTCAGCTCTATATTAGATTTGGAGAGAGATTAAAAGCCTTCGGCGACTTCTTCCTTGGTGGAGCTCCTTCAGCCTCTACCAAGGAAGAAGTGATGTTGACGACAGTTCAGTTTACACTCCCCGTAGGCTCATTCAAATAATAGAAATTATATTTAACAGCAGAATTATTTAATAATTTCTGCTGTTTTTTTTATCTGTTCTAATGTTTTAAAATTAAATGGCAGAGAGTTTATGGAGTTTGCTCCTCCCCAAAATGCAAATGATACACAATGTTGTATAGGTCATTAAAATGGAATTAGTCCTTGATTATACGCAAAGAATCATTGACCAAGTAGACGGTATATTTAAGATTTCTGTAAATGAACATTTTACAAACAATATCCTCATGAAGTTCAAACCTTGAAATGAAGCCTTTGAAGACGTTCATTTTTCATACAGTTAATAAAAAAGGATAAATTTATTTATGATAATAGGAGTTTTATATCACCTGGTTTGGATTAAAAAATATTGAGTGTAATATAGAAACTGGAGTCAGATAAATTTCCTTTTTAACAAAAAATCAATTGTCATTATTTTTTTTAAGTTGCAGGTACGTACGCAATCATTACCGTATTTTCTTGTAATAGTTTATTTTTGTTATTGATTATTAGGTTGTTGTGTATTTGGGTTGTTTTTACGTATGGCTATTTTTTTTAATAGAGTTGGTATTCCTTTCTTTTGTAAAAACATCAAAACCCTTACAATGAGAAGATATAAAATTCCCAAGATTACAGTATTAATCGATATCAGTATGTTTGATCAAATAGGAATTGATACCATTACATATACTTTTGATTCAATAATAAATTATATTGTTGGTTTTTCTAGAGGCAGTTATAATTTATATAAAATCTTCATAGAAGGACAAGAGGTAAAATACAATAAGATCTTCTTCAATAATATTTTCCAATTCAATCTTTTCAAACAAAATTCCCAACAGGTATTAATTCTATAGAACTTATTAATTAGGAAGCACAGCAGAATTATGGAAATGTGACAAATATAAACTATGGTAATTGTTTCAAAACTCAAATTATTAGACTTTTGTCATTCTGATAAACTAAGAAGTCTATTAATAATCAAACTTATGGAATTCATTACTACATTACTTTTCAATAACAATTTTGAGACAGCCTTATTAGGTAAAATATGCATATCTATTTGATGTTGCCTTCAATTAATTATAGCGCTTCTGAAAACAATATTATATGTAAATAGGTGTCTTCTTATTAGATAAATCAGGCAAGCAATAAGAAAAAAAATTATTGATAATGTTTGTTATATAATTTAATTGGGAGTTTTTAGCTTTGTATTTCATTAAAATTTGCAAAAGTCGAATTTAATATTTTTATTCATCTTTATTTTCTGTCATGGAAACGATGTGCTAAACTAAAACAACACATATTGTTTTAAATGTTTCATTTATTTCTTTTAATTAGTGTTTCTGGTTTGGTGCAAAATTTCGTAAGAGATAATAAACGTGATGTCTAAAATAACCGAAATCAATTTTGGTAGACCTCTTTTGGATGCTTCATCCATTCTTATATTATTCAATTTACCGAAAACGAAGAATTTTAAATCTAAGAGTTTAAAATAAATCTTTATTAGTAATTAAGCTGATAAGAAATTAATGCGTTAATTAATGCGATGGTCAAACTAAGATTCCGAAATATACATTGTTTTTCCGTAATTTGTTAAATATTTTCATTTATATTAATTAAAAATAGAAAATTTTATATGTTATTTAAATTTATAAGGATTATTTTATTATTTGTCTTTTGTTTTTTATATAGTCAACGGATTGAGCTTAAAAGAGTTGATGGCTTGCTGGAAAAATCAAAAGAAACTCTGTATACGAATACTATACAATCCCTTACATATGCAAAGGATGCAGCTATGATTGCTGAAAATGAGAAAAATTCATTCAAAATGGTTGAATCTTACCTAAATATAGCTCGTTGTACAAGCATATTAATGGAGTACAAAGATAGTTTTTTATATATCGAGAAGGGGTTAAATGAAAGCCAAACCGAGAATTATGCTATATTAGAATGTCAATTCAGAGAAATAAAAGCAATTAATTATAACAAGTTGAAATTGGATGGTAGCGAACTTAAAGAATATCAGAAAATTATAAAACTTCTTTCAGGAAAAAATGATATTGAATCAAAAAAATTAATATCCAGAGTTAATGCAAGAATTGCTTCGTATTATCTAAACAAACAGGAATCTTCGTATTCAGAAAAATTTATTAACAATGCTATTTCGATCTATCATGAAATAGCAAAAAACCAGGATGATAATTTCTCGGATAATTTAAATTTATATACCATAAAAGGATATGTATGCCTATCAAATCTTAAGTATGACTCAGCCTACTACTATTTTAATAAAAGCTATGCCCACTTAAACAAAATCAACAGAAAATACATCCAGTTCATTTCTCTTGGGGATTACTATTTTGAGCTGAAAAATTATATAAAAGCAGTTGATTTTTATTATAAATCTTTACAGGAACTTGAACAGAATAGAATCAAAGATCTTGAATATTCTACTTGTATCAATAAAAAGATGTCAATGTCATATGGATTTCTTAATGATAAAGCAAAAGAGAAAATATATTTGGAAAAATATTATATAGAGTCTGATGAATTGGCGGGTTCAAAGATGACAAATCTTCAATCTGCGGTAAATACAGTAGAAAATGAGCACCAAAATAGAAGTGAAAAATTCAGGAAACTCAATTGGATTATTTTTTTGTCTGCTATTATGCCATTTATGTTTTTAAATATTTTGATTGGTTATCGATATTTAAAACTTAAACGAAAAAAGAAAGCTGTAATTTTTGAGAAGAATTTGCTGATGCAGGAAAAAGATCATTTGGAGGAGGAAAAGAATATGTATTATATAAAATTACAACAAAAACTAGATGTAACGCTGGAGGAAGTTATCTATGAAGCTAAAAAAAATACGACTTCTTTCTTTGAAAAGTTTCAGGCATTCTATCCTGAATTTAGCCCAAGACTTTTGGAGTATAATCCTAGTTTTAATTTGGGGGAATTAACACTTCTTGCCTATGTATATCTGAATTTTTCATCTAAAGAGATTGCAGAATATACATTCAGATCCTATAGAACCATTCAGACCAGAAAATATACATTAAGAAAAAAAATAGGACTGGAAAAAGGAGAAGATTTATATGTTTGGCTAAAGAAAATAAATCCTTAATATAAAAAAAATAATATTATTTTACCTATTATTAAATAAAGTTATTTAAAATTTACAAACCATATGGCGTCATTTTAAACTTATTTCTGCAGTTTCGTATATTTTGACTTTTACTTTATAGAGTTTTTAGCATGGTTTAAATACTTAAATTCCACTTATTTATTGCTTTAAGCGATTGTAATCCATGGTTTAGATCGTATTTTCGCTTTTTGTTTTTTTTACGTATGTTCATTTTTTTAGATGAAAATGTAATCTCTTTTCTTTGCAGCTTTCTAAAAAACACACGAATGAAAAAACTTATTTTTGTAATTATTACAATTGTTTCTTCCACTGGGCTTTACAGTCAGGTAGGAATAAATGTAGCAAAACCAACAGCAACTTTAGATGTAAATGGAGATGTTAAAGTTCGGAATTTGCCTGTTGGCGGGTCAAATGCTGAAATTTTAGTTTCTGATGAAAATGGATATATTTCAAAACAGGAATATACTCAATTCCGAAAGGAAATAATTGGTGATATCAAAGATGCTATTCAGGATCAGGATCATGATGGCTGGTTTCTTTTAAATGGAAGAAGTATTTCTACCTTACCTTCAGCAGCAAAACAGAATGCGATCTCACTGGGCTTTAGCTCCGCTCTTCCAGATTTTAGGAATAAATTATCCAGAAGTAAAAATACTGCTGGCTCTCTAGGCACAATTGGAGGAAACTCTAGCATTACACTTTCAAGAAATAATTTACCTGCATTCGAACTGAGTGGAACCACAAGCTCAGCAGGTAATCATGAACATGGTTTTGTGAATACGATTAATCATGATGGAACAGGTTTTTCTTTAAATAATGCAAATACCGGAGCACGATGGGGTACAGACAAAACAGTACGAACTACAGGTACTTCCGGATCTCATTCTCATACTGTAACATTGAATAGTAATGGGAGTAATAGTGCTTTTAATCTGAATCCGTGGTATATCAGCTTGAAACAATTTGTATATCTGGGATTATAATTATAAATCAAAAGAAATGAAGTTTAAAGTATCATTATTATGTATAATTTCCGTTCAATGGATGTATTCCCAGATAGGAGTCAATATAAAGCAACCCACTAAAACTCTTGATATAAATGGAGAATTGAGAGTAAGAACGATTAAATCAGAAAATAGCCCTGCTTATGTTTTAGTCTCTGATTTGAACGGTGTAATAGGAAAAAAAGTATATAAAGAAATCAAGCCGCAAATAGGAGATGTAAAGAAAGGATTTCAAAAAGCAGATCATAATGGTTGGTATCTGCTAGACGGCAGACAGAGTTCTTCTTTACCGGGAATTGCAGCAGCAGGAGCACAGAGCATAGGATTTGCAGCGGCATTACCTGATGCTAAAGGAAAATTTTTGAAAGTATCTGATAACACTCAGCAAACAGCAATTAAAGGGGGAAGCAATACAGTAACTCTTAATAAAAAGAATTTACCAAAACTTAATTTTAACGGACAGGCTTCTTCTGTTGGTGTTTCCCACAGCCATTCTTTTACAGATGCTCACTCTGTTGCTTTTGCTGCTAATTTTAATGGGGTTTTGGCGGCAACATATGGAAATACTAATAATAGAAACCCCCACCTGAGTTCTCAGGCTAATACTTCCGGTTCAGGAAATCATAGTCATTCTTTTAAAATCTCGAATGCAGGGGGCAATAGTCAGGCATTTAGTGTTATACCTCAATATGTCGAAGTAAATACATTCATTTACCTAGGAAATTAAATTAAAAAAGAGATGAAAAAAATAATATTTAGCTTATTAATAAGTATGTCTGCCAGTATTAGTGCTCAAATTGGCGTTAAAACTTCCAATCCCACTACAACGCTTGATGTAAACGGGAATATGCGGATAAGAAAACTTGACGTGGTAAACACACCTGTAAATGTTGTGGCCGTAAATAATGAAGGGTATATAAAGAAGCACGAAAACATAAAACTATCCCCTTCCTTAGGAGATATTAAATATGGAATGCAAAAAAATGATCATTCAGGATGGTTTCTTATAAATGGAAGGATTATAAGTAGCTTACCTTCTGAAAAAATTAGAAAAAATGCTATTTCTTTGGGGTTTTCAACCTATTTATGGGATGCAAGAAATAAATATGTAAAGTATACTACTGCAGTTAATGGAAGCACAGGAGGTAGCCATACTGTAAAATTAACTACGCAAAATCTTCCCAGCTATAGTGTATCTGCAACAAGTGGTACATCAGGTGGACATTCTCATACATTGACTGATCATCATTTGGGACCTGCTGGGCTGAATGGTATTACTAGAAGAGGGAAACCTAACAATAATACAGGGATAAATAAACGTTTTCAGGATAGAACCCAAACCAGAAATACCAGTTCAAACTCCTGGAATCATACCCATACGGCTTCTGCTTCAATAGAAGATCAGGGACAGGCATTTTCTATAGAACCGGAATATCTTACGATGAACATGTTTATTTTTTTAGGCGAGTAATATAGAATTTGATTTACAAGATGGTCGGTAGTGACTATTTGTACTATATGAGTGGTAAGGATATTTATAAATGTATGATCGGTTTTAGGATTGTGGTATTTTTAGATACTTGGAATTTTGTTATTGCTGCTGTGAATTCCTTTATTGAGTGCTAAATATCTAAGGGGGCTGTGTTTAGTCATTTTTACGTATTACATTTTTTCTTTGTAAATGATCGCATCTTTAACTTCGTAAATGAGAATTAAAAGAAAAATCAACAAATTATTTCTAAATGGACTTTAAGAGTATAAGTATAGGAGGGATGATCAATAAGAGAGTAAATGAACTTGAGATGGATATATCTCGCATTATAAATTTTTTAAAGTGTTCTGAGGAAGAGCTACAGGAGATGTATAATGCTGAAAGTCTTGACACCAATCTACTTTTGAGATGGAGTAAGCTTTTGGAATATGACTTCTTCAGAATTTATTCGCAGCATTTAATACTTTTTTCACCTCCCACCTGTCAAAGCATAAAACAAAATCAGTCTGTTAAGAAATCTGAGATTCTACCACAGTTCAGAAAAAAAATTTATACTCAGGAAATAATAGATTTTATTCTTGAATTGATAGAAACAAAGACAAAAACTAAATTACAGGTAATAAATGAATATAACATTCCTAAAACCACACTGTACAAATGGATAGAAAAATACAAAAAATAGCGTCAATGCCTAACTATCAGAGTATTTATAAAGATATGATAGAACAAAAGTTTCCTGATAAACTAGACGATTGCAAAAAAATTATTGAAAAGGCTTCGCTTTGTGCTCTTGATATCATTCTTCTGAATAAAATCATTTTTGGGGAAAAAGTACAGGAAACTGAGCGGTTTAACCAAAGACACCGTTCTTATGATGAAAAAAGTATTATAAAAATTTTAGACTATCAAAAAAAGCATGAACTCAATAATACACAAGTTGCAAGCGCTTACAAATTAAGTCGAAATACTATTGCAAAATGGAAAAAGCAATATGAATAAATTAACTGGTTGATAAATAATATAGAGTAATCTGATTCTAAATATACAAATGATAGTGATAATGCATCCAGAATTATCATCTTATTTCCCTCATTTTTTTAATACCAGTTGCTTCAATCTCTCTTTCATAAGGAGAGATTTTTTTGTTAAGTTGTTTAAGCCTTACAAAACTACAAAAGCTTTCATTTTAAGAGCCTGTTTAAAAACGGTATAAAAAAAGAGTAAGGGTTACTCATTGGCTTAAAAACGTCAATTTAGAGCTGCAAAACAAAAAAATTGATGTATCCAACAGACTTAACTCTTACTCAGTGGCAATTTATAAAAAAAACGCTTGATTTTGATGATAGAAAGCGAAAATATGATTTATGTATCATCTGGAATGCCATCTATTATATCGTAAAAACAGGCTGCCAGTGGCGAATGCTCCCCTCTAATTATCCCAAATGGCAACTGGTTTACTATTACTACTCTAAATGGTCAAATTGGTAAATCTTCACTTTCGAAGTAAGTTTATAATTTTTATCAAGAAATTCAAATTTATCCTTAGCAAGATTTATATAATAAGAAGCTGCTTTATAAGTACTATATATTGATCTATCTAATGAAGATATCCTTTTTTTTACTTTAGTGTTAATAATATTTACAAGATCATTGTCTTTATATTGTTTAAAGAAATTATAAACATCTTTTACTGATGATAAAACTAGGCAAACCTATTGTCTCTTTGGGAGGTTTTCGTGAATATTGTTTATGTAGTTTTTTGATCAAGTAAATGTAAAATTGTACATAAAAATCAGACTTGCTAATATTATTGTTTTCTTTAACAAAAGAACAAACCCATTTAATCGTATTTAAATTCTGATTAAATGGTCTGTGCAGACTCTGTATGTATCGTATATTAAATAACAAAGATGTCAAAAAAAGATTAATAAAACAATAGCCACCCTTTGACCACCCTAAAAATCAAAATCCCCTGAAAATCAAATGATTTCAGGGGATTTTTGTACCCAGTACCAGAATCGAACTGGTACATCTTTCGATACTAGAGTTTGAGTCTAGCGCGTCTACCAATTCCGCCAACTGGGCTTGTTTCAAATCGGTGTGCAAATATATAAACTTTTTTTAATGTTCAAAAGCTTTTTAAAGGAAAAATTTTAAAATTCGATCTCCAAACCGTCATAGGCTAGATGCATCCCTTCCGGAAGGTCCTTATCTTCAATATCATGCAGTCCCAGATGGTGGCTGATGTGTGTTAAAAATAATTTTTTAGGCTTAAGCTCCTTAAACAGGGCGATGACGTCAGGAAGAACAAAGTGGGCAGGGTGCGGATCAAATTTTCTGATACAGTTTAAAACCAGTACATCCAGATTCTGTAATTTTTCCTTTTCCGTATCTGAAATAAAATTCGCATCTGTTATATACGCAAGATTTTTAAACTTATAGCCGAAGACCATAATTTTATAATGAGTCACTTCAATTGGAGTGATTTCGGTATCCAGAACATGGAATGGCTTATTTTCAATTTCGTGAAGATCAAAAGCGGGGGCTCCTGGATATCTTTCATCAGCGAAAGCATAGGGGAAACGTTTTTTGATCTCCTGGCCAACTCTTTCGTTGCAGTAGATGGGCATGTTTTTCCCACTTTTAAAAATCAAAGGGCGCATATCATCAAGCCCGATCACATGGTCATTGTGTTCGTGAGTAAGAAGGGCGATATCTACGTTGTTTTCGTGATTAAGAAGCATCTGCTCTCTGAAATCCGGTCCGCAATCGATCAGTATTTTTCTGCTTTCCTCTGTAGTAATCATTACTGAGGAGCGGAAACGCTTGTCTTTGGGATTTTCGGAAGTACATACTTCGCATGTGCAGCCTATAACGGGTACACCTTGTGAAGTACCAGTTCCTAAAAATTTCAACTTCATTTTCTTTTGAGGTTGGTTTAATTTTGGTAAATTTACGAAAAATTTTACGTCCTAATGTATCAGAAACTAACTCCTAAACAAAAAGCATTAACAATTAATCTAGATCCTACTATTTATGGTACTTTCGCGGAAATTGGAGCAGGGCAGGAGACTGTTCGTCACTTTTTTAGAGCAGGAGGGGCTTCCGGTACAATTGCTAAGGCGATGTCTGCTTACGACAAAGATTTTAGTGATGCCATTTACGGAAAAGAGGTGAAGAACAGGTATGTCACCCAGAACCGACTCCGTAAAATGCTCCGCTATGAAGTAGCATTGATCGAGGAAAGGATTTCCAGGGAAAACAATCCAAACAGAAAGTTTTTCTCTTATGCAAACACGGTGACAACGATTAATTTCGATAAAACACTCAAAGGCCACGGCTGGGTAGGAATCCGTTTCCAGACTAAAGAAAACGAAGATTACAACGAGATCGTGATCCACGTAAAATTTAATGAAAATGATGCTACACTACAGCAGGAAACTTTAGGAAACCTTGGGGTAAACCTTATCTTCGGAGCTTTCAACTACTACGACAATCCACGAAACTTAATCGAATCTTTATACGACGACATTGCCAAAGACGGTCTTGAAATTGATATGATCGATTTCAGCGGTCCTGCTTTTGACTATGTTGATAACCGACTGATGTCTCTGCAACTTGTAAAACATGGGATGACCGATGCCGTGATCTTCAATTCACAGGGGAGCAATATGCTTCCTGCCGACGTTCTGTACAAGAAGAATATATTTGCGGTAAGAGGAAGTTTCAGGCCTGTAACAAAAGTGAATATCGACATGCTTAAAAACGGTCTGGAGATGTTTCAGAAAGATGCGACCTGTACCCATGAAGAAACAGAAGTACTGATTGAGATCACCATTTCAAACCTTAGAGCAGACGGTGATATCGATGAAAGAGACTTTATGGACAGGGTAGATATTCTCGGCAGACTGGGCTATACCGTTATTATTTCCAACTTCTCGGAGTACTACAGACTGATTGATTATTTTGCCTCGTATACAAGCGGAGATATCGGTGTTGCGATGGGAGTAAATAACCTCCTGATGGTATTTGATGAGAAGTATTACAAGGACCTTTCAGGAGGAATTCTGGAAGCATTTGGTAAATTCTTCAGAAATGGGATGAGGGTATACCTTTATCCTTACAAAGATCCTGAAACCCATGAATTGCTGGATTCTGCCAACCTTAAAGTAGAAGAAAACCTTAAAGAGCTTTATAAATATTTCAAACACAACAACCGTATTGTAGATATCACCAACCATAATCCGGAGTTTTTGGGAATTTATTCAAGAGAGATCCTGAGAAAAATTGCATGCTGTGTTAAAGGCTGGGAAAACCAGGTTCCTGAAGGTGTTGCAGAAATGATAAAAGAACGTGGAATGTTCGGCTACAAAGAAGAACTTTCCTTCAAACAATTTTCCTAAAACATAAAATAATATGTCAGAAATAAAGAAAAGACTTTCTTCCATTCTTGAAAGTCCAAAACATAACACAGAAGAGAAACTAGAGAAGGTATGTCACCTGTTGGACCAGGAAATTTCTTACTTCAACTGGACAGGATTCTACTTTAAAAACGGAGATAAAGATGAGCTGAAATTAGGCCCTTACGTGGGAGCTCCTACAGATCATACCATTATTCCTTATGGAAAAGGAATTTGCGGACAGGTTGCCGTTTCCAATGAAACATTTGTAGTTCCGGATGTTCACCAGGAAAGCAATTACTTAAGCTGCTCTATTGATACTAAAGCTGAAATCGTAGTTCCTATTTTCAAAGACGGCCAAAATGTGGGTCAGATTGACATCGATTCCCATACTGTAGATCCGTTTACGGCTGAAGACCGTGAACTTTTGGAGTGGCTTTGTAATGAAGTTTCCAAGATTTTGTAATTGATATTTCAGCGCGAAATATAAAATATAAGCTCCGATTTAAAGTCGGGGCTTTTTTTTGTGTTCAAAATTCACTTTGTTGGTTTAAGAGATTATTTTCAGAGTTGAGATCGTGCGTGGGATTTTTTGAACCACCCCGTCAAAAATTCTTTGAATTTTCGCCACCTCTCCATGCGAGGGGAATTTTGGGTCGACGAATTTTTGTCATCACGAAAATCGTTGATTTTCATATAACTTATTAAGTGATCTTCTTTTTATCAAGCTTTTAAACTTAAAAAATAATTCAACGGTCTGAAAAGCTTTTGTCCCTTTTGTGGTTAAAAAAATCAACGTTGCATCGCATGAATTTCATTCAGGAATTCTTTAAAATAATCCTCACATTTCGCAATATGTGTTCCGTACCACGAAAATGCTTCTCCATCCACGATCATGATCTTCTTGTCCGGATAAAATGCCTTCATCTCCTCAATATGTTTTTCTTTGAAAGGAAAAGGTTCTGAAGAAAGCATAATAACTTCCGCATCAGCAAGGTCTTCCATTTGAATTTCGGGATAGCGCGTTTTATCTTTAAAAATATTTTCGAATCCTATTTCTGCCAGGATCTTATGAATAAACGTATCGGAACCAATCGTCATATATGGATTTTTCCAGATAAGGTAAGCTGCTTTTACAGTGGAATCAAGTTTAGCCTGCTGTAAAACGTCGTAGATTTTAAGGTTAAATTGCTGTGCCTTTTCCGTTTTATCAAAGGTATTTCCAAGAGTTTTAAGAAGGTAATAGTTGTCTTCAATAGTTTCCACATTCGTCACCAGAACTTTAAAATCATCCATTAATGCTTCTACCTGTTCCTTGATGTTTTCCTCTTTATTGGCGAGAATAAGATCCGGTTGCAGTGCCCTGATCTTATCAATATTGATATTCTTAGTACCGCCAATAATAGGTATGTTTTTTACTTTATTTTCGGGGTGGATGCAGAATTTTGTCCTACCGATCACTTCATGTTCAGTAACGCCAAGATCAAATAATGCCTCTGTAATAGAGGGTACAAGAGAAACAACTTTCATATTCAGACTTTGTCTGCCTAAATTACAAAAGTTTTCCTGTTAAGAAAAGTCCGGCTACGGAAAAATAGATAATAAGACCGGTAACGTCTACCAGAGTGGCTACAAATGGAGCAGAAGAAGTAGCAGGATCAAGGTTTAATCTTTTCAGGATAAATGGAACCATAGAGCCTGAAAGTGTTCCCCAAAGAACAATCAGAACCAGAGAAACTCCTACACTTAAACCTACATAAGGCCAGTACATACCATAATTGAAGAATCCGGCTTCATGCCATACCATAATCCTTAAAAATCCGATAGCCCCGAGAATACCACCCAAAGCGAGCCCTGTGAAAATCTCTTTTTTCATCACATACCACCAGTCTTTAAGTCCGATTTCCTGAAGAGCCATGGCACGGATAATAAGCGTTGCAGCCTGAGATCCGGAATTCCCTCCACTGGAAATAATAAGGGGTACAAATAACGCAAGGACTACAGCTTTTTGAATTTCATCCTCAAAATAGCCCATTGCAGAAGCGGTCAGCATTTCTGAAAAGAAAAGGATAATCAGCCACATTCCTCTTTTTTTGATCATCTCCATCAGAGAAGTCTGCGTATAAGGGTCATCTAAGGCTTCAAGACCTCCGAATTTCTGAATATCTTCCGTATTCTGCTGTTCGATCTGGTCAAGGATATCATCGATGGTTACAATACCTACAAGAACGCCTGCTTCAGTGATAATAGGAAGAGCTGTTCTGTCATATTTTTCAAAATAGGTTACTGCATCCTCCTTTGAAGTTACGGTGGTGATCGCCACAAAATGATTGTCGGTCATGTCTGAAATCAAAGTATCCTCTTCGGCCAGTAGAAGGCTTCCTAAAGCAATATCATCAATCAGACGGTTTCTTTCATCCACTACATAAAGGTGGTTCATGGTTTCCACTCTTTTTCCAACTTTTTTGATCTGCTGAAGACATCTTTTTACCGTCCATTCTTTACGGATCTGGATATAGTAAGGTGTCATCAGACGGGCAATAGAGTCTGAATCATAGCCCAGAAGTTTCAGAGCAATTCTTCTTTCCTGCGGATTAAGATGGTTAATAGAATACTTGATCAGCTCATCCGGGAAATCTTCAAAAAGGGCAGTTCTGTCATCCGGAGTCATTCCGTTCAGGATTTCAGAAACCTCTTCACTTCCAATGCTTCTGATGGTATCCTCCTGGAAGTCAGGATCAAGATGAGAAAAGACCTCCGCTTTGTATTCTTTTGGAACCTTCAAAAACGCGAGAAGCCTCTCGTCAGCAGGAAGGCTGCTAAGAGTTTCGGCAAGGTCGGCAGGATTAAAGATAAGTTCGTCTCTGGAATTCAAAACGTTGTTTTTTTGGATATGCAAAAATAATTCAAAATTTTAAGACTAAAAAAGAAACTGGAAGAATTAAGGATTAATTAAAGTATAAAGTAGGATAGAGCGCTCTTTACAAAAGAAAAACATCTGCCGGAGCAGATGTCAAAAAATTAAATTTAAATTCATAAATACCTATATTATTCAAGAATAGGTCCGCACATAGGATAGGGCGAGGGTAGGCACATACCTCCGTCACAGCATTCTCCGAATCCACATTGGGTATGGGTCTGACATTTTTTGATCATTCCGCCGCCGTTGAGTTCCTGCTTTTCTTTTCGGGTGAGTCTTTTAAGATTTTTCATATCAATTAGTTTTAATTATTAATAAAAATCTGTATTTATTCAATACAGTTGTATTCCATACAAACGCCCTGACAGCAAAAACCTATGAAACATGGTCGGGTTACGCTGCATTTCTGGATAGCTCCGCCATTGATTTGACTTTGCTGCTTTCTGTTGAGTTGCTTTAAATTTTTCATGTTCAATAATTTTAATTAAATAAAAAGATATAGATCTTAAAATTCAATGCAGGCAACGGTCTACAAACTCCTTCGCAACACCATCCAATGGTGCAAGGTCTGGTTGCATTGATTTGTTTTTGCTTCTCTGTTGAGTCTCTTTAAATTTTTTATATCAATTTATTTAATGATTAAATAAAAGATATGATCCTTAAGGTTCTATACATGCATAAGGTGAGCATACTCCGTTACAGCACCATCCTATGAAACAGGGTCTGTTGGTATTGTTGCATCTGTTAATGGCACCTCCATTAATTTGTTTCTGCTGCTCTCTGTTGATTTTTTTTAAATTTTTCATATTGTATAAGTTTTAATTTGTAAAACTAAAATAGTAAAAAATATTATATTATTCACCATGTGATGAAAATATTTAACTAGTAATCAGGGTGTTTGAATGTTTTTTTACTTTTCTTGAAAAGTATAACTGTGAGAATGCAGTTGTAAAATGGAGGGAAATGGATCGTGAATTATGAATTTTAGTACCAGCCAACAATTGCATATTGATGGTTGAAAAACATCGAAAGATGGGGAATAGTGAATCGTCAATGGTGAATTTTACTAACGACCACCAATTGACAACTCACCTGCGTAGCAGAATTTCCCATTTACCTTTAAGGAACATCGAAAGATGGTGAATAGTGAATCGTCAATGGTGAATTTTACTGACGACTACCAATTGACAACTCACCTGCGCAGCAGAATTGCCCATTCACCTTTAAGGAACATTGAAAGATAGTGAATAGTGAATCATCAATGGTGAATTTTACGGACGACCACCAATTGACAACTCACCTGCGCAGCAGAATTGCCCATTCACTTTTACAGCTCGGCTCCCTCCGAATGTTTCAGTTTCCGAAGTTTTTTCAGAATGCCTTTTATAGCACCATCTGTACCAATTTTAATAGAATTTTCGGTAGAACCTAAGAGGCGCATATTTTTCCGGTAGGTATCATAATCCGTTTCAGTCACCAGATTTCCTCCTGCATCGAAAAGCTTCATGCTTACAACGACCTGATTGGAGAATACATATTTACCAATTCCGACCTTAAAATATCTTACTTTGGGAACAATGGCAAAATCAGCATCATTATTAACACAGTAATCCGTAATGGTTTGTTTTTCTATGCTGTCGAAAGGGATCTGAACCTCGGCTCTGAGCATTGTATTCCTTCGTCCGCTGAAGTTATCGGAAACAGCACTGAAGAAAGCGTGGTTCGTGGGTTCTTTAATTTCTTCAATATCAGGTTCTACCTCGGGATTGAAGTATAGGATTTTTTTTACCTTATGATCTGCATTTTTCTGTGCTTTCACTGAAATGATGCCGATCAGTAAAAAAGAGCTGACTGCTGTAAAGAATATAATTTTTCTCATTTGTAATTCGTATGCAAAATTACTGCCTTTTCGTTGGATAGCATACAATTTATTAAGAAATTTTTAACATTTTTTTCTATCAATTTTGATACATGAAATCAATAATGTTTTGCTGAATTAAAAAATAGTTGTAAATTTGCAGCCGTTACATAATAATCATTAAACAAATATTGGAATGTACTTAACTACAGAAAAAAAGCAGGAAATTTTCGCGAAACATGGAAAATCTGCAACAGACACAGGAAGTGCTGAAGGACAAGTTGCTCTTTTCACTTTCAGAATCAACCACTTATCTCAGCATTTAAAGGCTAACCGTCATGATTTCAACACAGAGAGATCTCTAGTGAAATTGGTAGGTAAGAGAAAAAGTTTACTAGATTACCTTAAAAACAAAGATATCGCAAGATATAGAGCAATTATTGCTGAACTAGGTTTAAGAAAATAATCTACAAAGATTTTCAAATAAAAGCAACTTCGAAAGAAGTTGCTTTTTTGTTTTTTTAATGATGTAAAAAAATAAACCATTAAGAAGAATTTAGCTGTTAAGGAAAATTTAGAAAAAATCCGAGGATTTTTTTAAGGTAACAAGCTTAAAGCTTGAAGCTAAACTTAATATTCTAAAAATCTTAAGAAATCTTAATGGTGAAAATATATTAGCTTATCTCTGGCTTTACATTATTTATTCTTTCCAATTTTCCCCAAATGGGTATTCTGAAAACTGTCAGGATATTTCAGCCCATAGCCCAAAATCCTGTCAAATGAAGAGTGTGAGAATAAGATCGCTCCAATCATCTGTACATAGGGAAGGTGAAATGCCATTCCGGCAATATATAGAATGATGGCCAGCCCGAGATGATGAAACATATTGTAGCAGAATGCTCCGGCTTTATTGTTAATGACATATCCCAGCATGGAAATGTCAGGAGCCAGAAACAGGCCGATAAACCACCACCAGGAAAGCCCTGTCTGCTCAAAAGCAAAGGCTCCCAATACTAAAAAGGCAAAATATTCCAGCTGTAATTGAATCTTCATACATATAAAAGATATCTGATAAGTGTTTTGTTTCATGTAAAAGTTACGGTTTAAATAGTACATAAAAACAAAAGTGAGACGTTTTTAAAACATCTCACTGTATAATTTATTAAAATAGTTTGTTATTTAAATGTGAATGGGCAGTTCTGCTGCACAGGTCAATTGTCAACTAATAGCTATGGGTAAAATTCACTATTGATAATTTACCATTCACTATTCACAATCATTGACTGCAAGGTTTTAATGTCCTGATTTTGCATCCGCACTTTCTACATGCCCTAAATATTTGGTGCAGTAAGCTCCGAAGATGAGAATGACCAGATAACAGAATACAGGAATGATAAACGAATGCTGTACTCCAAACTGATCAGCAAGATATCCCTGAAAAATAGGGACTATAGCCCCGCCTAAAATAGCCATCACCACTAATGATGATCCCTGGCTGGTATATTTACCCAAACCTGAAATAGCCAGTGTATAGATATTGGAGAACATGATGGAATTAAAAATTCCGATTCCTAAAATACTGTACATCGCCAGCTCGCCATGATTGACCATCGCAGAGATAAGAAGTACAACATTGACTGCCGCAAAAATAGATAATGTTCTTGCCGGAGCCGATTTACCAATAAAGAACGCTACAAAATTAAGAGCAATGAAGACCAGGAAAAAGCTGATCTGTGAAAAGCTCAGGTCTACGATACTGAAAATAACAAGGAAAACAGCCGCCGCCGCACCCAGCATATAGATGGCTTTCTTACTCTGGCTTAATGACTGATTTAAAGAAATTGCCCCAAGAAAACGGCCGATCATAGCACCACCCCAATAGAGAGAAAGATAATTTTTACTGATGATCTCATTAAAACCCATGATCTGAGGCTGCTCCAAAAAGCTGATGATAAAGCTTCCTACCGCTACTTCTCCGCCTACATAACAGAACATGGCAAAAACACCAAATTTCAGGTGACTGAACTTAAGGGCACCCCAACCTGTTACAATTTCTTCCTCCTGGGTCTGGAAAGAAGGGAGTTTCACTCTCGAAATCAGTAACGCAACCAATAATAGGATCCCTGCAAAAATCAGATAAGGAATTCTTGTCGCCACAGCACTGAACGAACCGTCCGGAGCAGAGAAAAATTCAAAGATCAAATGTCCTCCAAGTACCGGCGCAATCGTTGTTCCGAAAGCATTGAAAGCCTGGGTCATATTCAGACGGCTGGACGCAGATTCTTCACTGCCGAGTAATGAAACGTAAGCATTGGCTGTGATCTGAAGTACTGTAAAACCAAGCCCGAGAATGAACAAAGCACCCAGAAATAAAGGATAATAAGAAAAAGTGGCTGCCGGATAAAACAGAATACAGCCAAAGGCCGCCAGAAAAATACCGAACATGATTCCTTTTTTATAACCTGCCTTATTAATAGGATCTCCTTTTGAAATAGAGATCAGGAAATAAATCAGGGAACCGATAAAATAAGCCCCGAAGAAACAGAACTGTACCAGCATCGATTCGAAAAAGGTGAGTTTGAAAAGCTGTTTCAGATAAGGGATCAGGATATCATTCATACAGGTGATGAATCCCCACATAAAAAAGAGCAGTGTGATCGTGATTAACGGGATCGTATAATTTCTGCTCTGTGTTTTTACTTCTTTATTGATCATAAACATTTATTTATTTGAAAAGAATTGTTAAGCTCTTTCAGTTGATTTCTCTGCTGCATATATATTTTGAGAAGCATGGCAAATATAAGGCAGTAGCCTGTTTTTCTGCAACTTTTCGGATGTTTTTTTCCGTAAATAAGCGGTCTTTATTTTCTTAAAAACATTATTTACATTTTTTGAGACAATAATACGAAAATGGCTGGATTCTTTGATCAATTTTCTTTGGAAAAAATCTTTTTATTGATGAAATATGATGAATAAGTTGAACATTTCGTAAGTAATTCTTACTTCATCGATAAAATAGGAGGGTAAAATCTTATAATTCCATATACTATTTCTGAGATTGAAAATTTAATATCTCATTATTATACGTTATCTTTGCAAACGAAAATTTAGACGAACTATCAATAATTAAAGCACTCAATACGGAGTGCAACACAAAACAATTTATGAGTATACCTCAAGCAATTACAGAAACGATTACTCTTGCAGACGGCAGAGAAATTACAATTGAAACAGGAAAATTAGCAAAACAGGCTGATGGTTCTGTAGTCGTAAAAATAGGCGGAACAATGCTTTTAGCAACAGTTGTAGCCAGTAAAGAAGCAAAAGAAGGAGTAGATTTCCTACCCTTAACAGTTGATTACAGAGAAAAATTCTACGCAGGAGGTAAGATTCCTGGAAATTTCTTTAGAAGAGAAGCGAGACCATCTGATCAGGAGATCTTAACGATGCGTTTGGTAGACAGAGTTCTTAGACCATTATTCCCTGAAGATTTCCATGCGGAAGTTCAGGTGATGATTTCATTAATTTCTTATGACGGACAGTCAATTCCTGATGATTTAGCAGGTCTTGCAGCATCTGCAGCAATCGCTATTACAGATATTCCTTTCAACGGACCAATGTCTGAAGTAAGAGTGGTAAGAATCAATGGTGAACTTTCTGTGAACCCTAATTATGCAGATCTTAAAATTGCCGACCTTGACATCATGGTAGGAGCAACTAAAGATTCTATCGTAATGGTAGAAGGGGAAATGAAAGAAATTTCTGAGCAGGAAATGCTTGAAGCAATCCAGTTTGCTCATGTAGAAATCAAAAAACAAGTTGAAGCTCAGGAAAGATTAGCTGAAAAAGTAGGCAAATCATTCCCAAAAAGAGAATATAGCCACGAAAATCACGATGAAGCTATCCGTGAGAAAGTGTGGAAAGAAACATATGATAAAGTATATGAAGTTGCTAAGCAACCTTCAGCAAAAGAAGAAAGAGGTGAAAAATTCAAAGCTGTTTTGGCTGAATTTTTAACTCAATATGTTGAAAATGCTGAAGAATTAGAAAGAGTAACACCTTTCGCTAAAGTATATTTCCATGATGTAGAGAAAGAAGCGATGCGTCAGATGATTTTGAATGATAAAATCCGTCTTGATGGTCGTGATCCTGAAACCATTCGTCCAATCTGGAGCGAAATAGATTATTTACCGGGAGCTCACGGTTCTGCCATCTTCACAAGAGGTGAAACTCAATCTTTAACAGCGGTAACGTTAGGTTCTGTGAAAGATGCGAACATGGTAGACAGCGTAATGGTAAATTATGACGAAAGATTTTTCTTACACTATAACTTCCCTCCGTTCTCAACGGGTGAAGCAAGACCTTTAAGAGGAACTTCAAGAAGAGAAGTAGGACATGGAAACCTGGCTCAGAGAGCTTTGGCAAACATGATTCCTGAAGAAAATCCTTACACAATCCGTATCGTTTCTGATATTTTAGAATCAAACGGTTCATCTTCTATGGCAACTGTTTGTGCAGGAACTTTAGCATTAATGGATGCAGGTATTCAGATTACAAAACCAGTTTCTGGGATTGCAATGGGATTAGTAACAGACGTTAAAACCGGAAAATTTACTGTTCTTTCTGATATCTTAGGTGATGAAGATCACTTGGGAGATATGGACTTTAAAGTAACGGGAACAGCAGACGGAATTACTGCTTGTCAAATGGATATCAAAATCCAGGGACTTTCTATGGATATCATGGAGAAAGCACTTTTACAGGCTAAAGACGGAAGATTACATATTCTTGATAAAATCACTGAAACCATTGCGGTACCAAGAGAAGACGTGAAACCTCACGCTCCGAAAATGGTAATGCTTGAGATCTCTAAAGATTTCATCGGTGCTGTTATCGGACCTGGTGGAAAAATCATTCAGCAGCTTCAAAAAGATACAGATACTGTTATTGCGATTGAAGAAGTAGGAGAAATCGGAAGAATTGAGATTTCTGGTGTAAGCAGAGAGAAAATCAATGCAGCGATTGCAAGAATCAACGAGATTACATTTGTACCGGTAGTAGGTGAAGTGTATCAAGGAAAAGTGGTAAAAGTAATGGATTTCGGAGCTTTTGTAGCGATTGCAAAAGGAACTGAAGGATTACTTCACATTTCTGAAATCGAATGGGCTCGTCTTGATAAAGTACCTTACAACGAAGGTGACGAAGTAGAGGTGAAGTTCATGGGTTACGATGATCGTAAGAAAATGAAACTTTCAAGAAAAGTTTTGTTGCCAAGACCTGAAAGACCTGAGTCTAAGCCAAGACCAGAAGGTCAAGACAGACCACAAGGTGATAGAAGACCAGAAGGAGATAGAAGACCACAAGGTGACAGAAGACCGGAAGGAGACAGAAGGCCAACCGAGCAGGCACCAAAGGAAAATGAAAATCCTTCAACTGAAGCTTAAGATTAAATCTTATATATAAATGAAATCCCTCAATTTGAGGGATTTTTTTGTTATTTACAAAGTCTTGAAACTAGGAATCACCTTATAGTTCTTTAAATAAAAGATCTACCTGTTTTCTGGTGACTGTATCGGGACATATTTTATAAAATTCATTAAGTAAATCCATAGAAGACGGTTTTTTAGGATAATGATTGTTTTGAAGGAAATTTCTTAAGGCCTCATTCACCTTATCTTCCCCAAGCAATTCGCTTAATTTAACCATGGCTACAGCACCTTTTGAATAGGCGATATGAGGAGAATCTCCTGTCGCTCTGTAAATTGGTACGTTTTCAGACAGGCCTTTTTCGTTGTCATAAATTTGCTGATGCATTTTGATCCTTTCCTTCATTTTTTCGTTGCCATGCATTTTTTTGTAAAGCATCATTTCTGTATACATGGCCAGGGTTTCCGTGAGCATGACGTTGCCTTCTCTGTCATCAGGATCTATCTGGCTGTTTCCCCACCACAAATGGGAAAGTTCGTGTCCTGCAAGTTCATTGATAACGTCCTGCTCTTTATCGGCATGAATATTGGCATGGAAAATCATATCCTCAGGCATAAAGATGGCAGACGGGTAAGCCGTTGCCGCAAATCCTCTGGTAAAAGATGAAATTTCAGCAAAACTAACCGTTTTAAAAGGATATTCTCCGAAATTCTGCCTGCAGTAATCCAAAGTAATTTTTGCATTTTCAAGAAGATGATCTACATTTTCAAAATGTTTTTTGTGATAGAAAACATTCACCATAATGCCTTTATATAACATACTTTTTACTTGATAATCTGCCGAAGAAACGGCAAAGCGAAATGGAATATCTTCAGCTTTGTATTGGAAGTAACTTCGTCCCGACTTTGTCCATTTTTTAACCAAATCTCCAGTACCAATAGCTGTTTGGCTGGCTTCTGTGGAAACAGTCATATCTAATTTGATAAAATCCTTTTTAAAGACTTCCGGAGCTTCCGGTTTTTTAAGATCTCCGGCTTTCCCCAGATGATTTTTTTTCCGGAGTTGTTCATCCTGAATTTCTTCACCCTTCTGATAACCGATGGTAGGATAATATCTGCTGATCCGCATAAAAGAACCGTTTTCTATAATGGCGTTGAAGGATTGATGCCCGTTAACCGCATACCATTGATAAGACAGTTTAAAACTAAGGTAGGCTCTTCCCCCAGGTTGTATGGGCTGCCTTAATTCAACTTCTGATGTCTTTTCATTGACTTTTATTATTTCAGAACCGGCTTTAAAAATAGCAGATTGCAACTTCAGATCCGGATTAAAATTGACCAGAATTTTATCAATAGGTAGGTCTGTAAAATTGGTGAGTGTATATTTTCCGGTGATCTGGTATGAATTTTCCGAAGGATATAATGCAATTTCAGTACTAACATCTGTAATCTCCGGCTGAGGCAGATGTTCATACCTCTTAAAATCCTTTTCATACTGAGCAGCGGTTGCGACGGCTTTTTCTTCATCTTTCGGAATGTAGCCTTTCATAAAAAATGTTCCTGCACAAATTCCTGAAATAAGTAAAAGAAAGCTGGATGTAATGGTGATAAGATTAAACTTTTTTGATCTGATGAGCTTATTGAGCATCCAGAAAAATGAAATGACTCCGGCTCCGAATAAAATTCTTTCTGCAAAGGCATATCCATAGACTCCATATCCATTAAAATCACTGTAACTCCCTGTGAAATCTGAAAATATTCTTAATAAAGGATACGGGATTAATTTACCGGAGGCCGGACCAGTCAGCAGAAATACCGCAAGAATGGAACCCCCTAAAGCAATAAATCTATTTCGAATTATATTATTGAGCAACAGAATGAATCCTGAGAAGAGAATCAACGGAAAAGTATTGAAGAGGAAAACACTCAGATAAGCATTCCAATCGATATGAAGATACTGATAAGCCGCCTGAAACAGGATCCCTTCAGTAATTAAGATTCCCGAAAAAAGGAATAACAGGATACTGATAGCAATGAAATGTCCTGTCATTTTGCTTTTTGAAAAGAAAGTACTGTTTTCGATCAGAGAAAACCCGGATAAACGGCTTCTCCAGCATAAATCATTAATAAAATAGGCAGAAAGAAGGAATCCAAACAGCGGAAAGTTTTCCGAAATGGTGGTTGTCATCAGGCCGGAACCTGCATACTTCTGCGGAAGACGTATTCCTTTTTCAATCTCAGCATACATTTCCATTCCGACGAAGAAAAGTAGCAGGATGGAAACTGCAGGAATACTTATGCTTCTGAAAAGGTAAAGCAAATCAATTTTTGCAAAAGAAAGGATGGACTTCGGAACATTTTTTTTACCAAAATCTACTTGTGATACCATATAGTGGATCGATGAAATATTTTGGTTTTCAGAACCTGAGGTCATTTTCTTTGTTTTTTGTTTTGAAACAGATGAAAAAGAAAATAAACGGTAGGTAAGAAAGAGAAATAGAACCGCCATAAAGAAAAAGACGACTCTGTTGACTAATAAATATCCTGTAAAATGGATTAATGAAGTGTTTTTTTGATGAACAGAATATCCTCTGGCTTCAAAAAAATAAGCGGACAATCCAAACGGATCTGCAAGAGCGGAAAATTGCTGGGTCTCTACCGACTGAGGTAAACTTCCTGTCATAAATGGTGAATTGGAAAAAACTAAAATGACCATATACAGAACATAGAGCAGAAGCCCACCCACTACAGCCAGCAGCTTTTTCTTTGCTACTAATGAAATGAAAAACAGAAAACTGCATACAAAAAAACAGTTGATGATTCCAAAAATCAACATAGGATACAGATAATACCCTAAACAGAACTCATTCTGCATTTCACTTCCTGTCCGCATGATTTGACCTAAGAGGAAACCGGCCATTAAAAAGAAAAAGCTTAAGAAGGTCTGCAAAAAATAAGTGCTGAATTTTCCACTCAGATAAATCCACTTAGAAAAAGGAAACGAAAACAGCAGAACATCAAATTTTGAATCTGAGTCTTTAAAAAGCAGCTGTACCGCAAAGATAACACCAATAAATATAATGGAAAGACTCAGCATTCCAGTCATAAAACCAATCGTATACGGGGAATTGAGATAGATTCCTTCTCCCACCGTGAGATTGAAATTGTTACCGCAAAAGATACCAATACCGACTAAAATAAAGACAATAAGGTAAGCTGGCCAGTGCTTGATAGTGCGTCTGGCTTCAAATAAAAATAAGGCATTCATGATTATGGTTTTTGGGTGAGCGTATGGAAGTAAACGTGTTCCAGAAGAGGATTTACAGCATAGAAATCTTTCGGCTTTTCTTCTGAAAATACCGTAATGTGGAGTTCTCTTTCGATCAGCTGACGGCTGATGATCTCATGGCTGGAAAGATAATTTTCCAGTTCGGTTTTGTCAATCGGTTTGGACCAGATTCTGTTGTCCAGTTCAGAAATTAGTTCTGCAGGTTTCCCTTGTCTTAATATTTTTCCTTTGTTCATGACTGCCATTTCCGAGCATAGATTTCTTACATCTTCCACCAAATGGGTGGAAAGAATGACAATCACCTCTTTACTGATATCATTCAAAAGAGAATTGAAACGGTTACGTTCTTCAGGATCAAGGCCTGCAGTAGGTTCATCTACAATAATGATCTTAGGGTTTCCCAAAAGGGCCTGAGCCACACCGAAACGCTGCTTCATTCCCCCGGAAAAAGTATGAACTTCTTTTTTTCTGAAATCTGAAAGGTTGACTTTTTCAAGCAGGCTCAGGATCTGTTCTTTACGTTCGGTACTGTTGGTAATCCCTTTTAACACGGCGATGTGCTCCAGAAGATCATATGCAGAAACTTTCGGATAGACTCCAAAATCCTGCGGAAGGAAACCGAGATTCTGTTTGATGGCATCAGGGTCTTTGGAAACATCAGTTCCGTTGAAAATAATATTTCCGGAAGTTGGTTTCTGCAGTCCAACAATGGTTTTCATTAAAGAAGATTTTCCGGCACCATTCGGACCTAATAATCCGAACATACCGTTCCTGATCTCAAGCGATAGGTCTGTAACCGCCTGATAGCCATTTTTGTAAATGAGGCTAAGATTGTTGATAGATAAAGTATTCATATGATAAGGTTTGGATAATAAAGGGGTAAGGCAGACCGTTATGGTTGCTCAAAGTAGATACTAGATTTCAGATATCAGACGTCAGATATCAGGCTGAGGATAAGATTGAGGGTGAGAGAATGTCAATGGTGAATTTCGCTTTGCGAGTGAAGTGTGAATGGAGTCAAGATTTTAGATACTGGATGTCAGACATCAGATTTCAGACTCTCAAACGACCAGCCACTAACTATTAACTAGCCACTACTTTTACACTCATAAATCCTGAAGCACTCCGACTCTCAAACTCGCCTTCTATTCCCGATACTCCAGAATATCTCCAGGCTGGCATTCCAGAATTTTACAAATCGCTTCCAGGGTATCGAAGCGAACCCCTTTAGCTTTGCCGGTTTTAAGAATGGAAAGGTTAACAGGTGTGATCCCTAATTTTTCTGCCAGTTCTTTACTCTGCATTTTTCGCTTGGCTAGCATGACATCTAAGTTGACTATGATCGGCATTATATAAATAGGTCTTGTTCGTTTTGCAAATGTAGTCCTTGCTTAAAGATATTCGCAAGAAACAGACAGAAAATTCCAAGCATGAAGTGGATAAACACCAGTCCCCAGATCATATTTTCCACTTCCACAAAAAAACTTGCGGCCACCACCACCGGTAGCGGAATGAAAATATTATATAGGTAAAATCTCTTAAGCCGAAGTATATTTTCTTTTGTAAACAGTTTTGACTGAAAAAATACTCTGAAAACGATCGCCGAAAGCCAGAAAAAAATTCCGTAGGAAAATAAAACCAGTAAAAATGAAAAGATAATATACGGATAGTTATGTTCAATATTCAGAAACGGCTGTTCTGTAAAAGGATAATTGATGTGAAGATACTGATCATTCTTGTACGGAGTCACTGCAAAACCAGTGGTAAGAGAGACAATAGAATAGACAAAAGTGATCAGATAACCTGCCGAAAGTACGGAACAGATATAATACAGAATTCTCGAAATAATTTTGGTCTGGTTCATGGCAATACTCATTTAACTATTGCAAATGTATAATTAATTATCGTAAAACAATAATTAATTTAAATAAAAATATATTTTGTGACGCTCATATGAAGATTGAAAACGGAAAATTATGCGTTGTTTAATATGTTTTTTGCCTACATTTAAATGATAAAAAAAATAATGGCATACAGTATTGAACTTGCAGACAGAGTTCGCGAACGGCTTTCGAAAATTCCTGATCTTGAGATCCTGGAAAAGAAAATGTTCAGTGGATTATCATTTTTGGTCAATGATAAAATGTGTATCAATGTGAGTCACGACAATCTGATGTGCCGTTATCATCCTGATCTGGAAGAGGAAGTTTCAGAAAGAACCGGCTTTCTTCCGATGATTATGAAAGGAAAGCAGCTCAAAGGATATTGCTATGTAGAAACTGTGGGGTTTCAAAAACAAGATGATTTTGAGTACTGGATAAAAATATGCCTGGATTACAATACAATAGCCAAAGCCTCAAAGAAAAAATAATCTTAATATTCCTAACACTTTTAAAATTTTACTATTAAGGTAACGTTGAGTTATTAAGAATATTAAGATTTAACAATATAATTTTTCACGGATCTCTATTAAGATTTTTTCCGTCTTTTTTATATCCGGATCATCAGGAAGGAAAGAAACGGAATGATGATGTTCTATAGACTTGATCAGATCTTCAGCTTTTTGCATTACTTGTTCATAAGACCAGTTTCCGGCTTTGATATCAAGCAGCTCTTCTCTGTTGTCTACGCGGATCTGTAAAGAGTTTGTTTTAAAAATATGCTCACACGACTGCAAAAGACGAATCGTATGCATCATGTTTTTGCTGTCGTAGTTCTGACCATGTTCCTTATTAACATTATAACGGTCTTCATTTCGTTCGGAAACCCATTTCCAGTATTCCTTATAATCTTTACAATAGGTGGAGTAGGCGTCAAGGTTGCAGTAGAGATAGGCTGTTGGCTTTTCATCTTTAGGAACGGAAGACAGAGAAACCTGATTGGCTTCCTCATGCTGTATGATTCCTTTATAATCCAAGTTTCCTGATTCATCATAAAACAGGGCATGCATTCCTTTGGTATTCCCAATATTGGTAAGGCCACACTTTTCCTGAACTTTTACATTTTCTGAGAGCCATTTTTTCAGAGGAACTGACCCCGGACCGTCGAGAATATAACAGAAATCAAGAACCGATTTTCTTTCTTTTTCTATTGGATTGAGGATCTTTTTGTTGAGCCCTTTGGCTTTTTTTATTTGCGAAACAGCATATCCGGCAAAGGTATCTTTACATAGTTTAGACAAGAAATCCTCCGGACGAAGGAGATCGATTATTGAATTTTTTTGAAGAATACAGTCTTCCGGACTTGCCAGCATTTCCAGGATATTGGGATTGTTTTTCTGTAATAATTCTACAAATCTCCCGATTTCATAATAGGTAATGTCGTTTGTTTCATTAGAGATTTGCGGGATATAATTCAGACCGAAAAAATCTTCTTTCGGCAGATAATAAACCCCACGGATATCGGTATCCGATTTTTCTGTAGCTAATCCGAAAGCACGGCTTCCGGAGATGGCTTCGAAGAGGATGAGGTTTTTGTTTTTTAGGGTTTGGATGGTCATTTTAATTAATTTAAATATTTTTTTATTTCAAACTTAAATAATTCTGGTTTTGATAATAAATATTTTTCAAATTTATGACTGTTTTTTGTACTTAAATTACCATTCCTATCCAACAAAAGATTTGATATTTGATCATCTTTTATTAATTCAGAAACACAACTAATACTTAATCCAAAACGAACTAAGTTAATTGTTGTTTCGTCAGTTGTACCATATATTATTTTTAGATAATAATTGTTTGTAATAATTTTGAAATCATTTAAAAACGAAATTAACTGAGTTAATTTATAACCAACAAAATCTTCTTCGATCTTCAATTTTACAATTGCTAAATTTATCAAATCGACATTTTCGCCAGATAAATCAACGTATACTTTTTGTTGATATCTTTTTTTATCATCATTATAAACTGATACTCTTCCAGCTTCTTCACTTGTTAATTCTCCATAGCTAACACCAATATATAGATAAGGATCATCTGTTCTTGATTTCTTTTCAAAATAATCTTTTGTTGAGATAATTCTTTGATTTAAATGAAGATGTTGTGTGATATATATATAGTTATTATAATAATTTCTAGCTTTTTCTTCGTTAAGACGGGCTATTTCAAAATCAGAGATATTCTCAGTTTGATTTTTAATAAATATGTTATAAATAATTTCTACAATTTTATCTTCTGTATTAAATTTATAAGTTTCAATATTCTCAATGATTATATCAATACTTAATTTAATATCTTTATAGTAATTACTTATAGAATTTTGTATGCAATATCTTTTTATTTTTTCAAATTGATTTTTAGGTTCTTCTAAAATAAAATCAGAAAAATCATTTAATTTTTTGTCTTCTAGTTTTTGTTTTTCCTTTTTTTCTACTTTATTTTCACCCGAAAATTCTAAATTTTCAATATCATAATTTTGAGATAAAGGATTCTCAATAGTGTCTTTAACTTTTTCCCTATTTAAAATTTCTAAAGTACTTTTCATAGAGTTTTTTCCTTGGAACTTATCATGATCTAAAAAGTGTATTTTAGATATTAGTTTATCTATATTACCATTTTTAAAAATAAAATTAAGTCTATTAGCTCTGCCGATAAGATTTATCAAATCATTATAAGTAATATTTTTTCTACCTACTCGATTATTTGTTATAAAAATTGTTTCAATTGGCATATTTATTCCTTCAAGAACAACCTTATTAGCAATCAAATATTTGATACTATCAATTTCTTTATATTTACTTTCTATATATTCTTTAATTATATTGGGAATTTTACCATGTAAATATATTATCCCTTTTTGTAAGAATTTAATAAGTTTAAAATCTTTATGAACTTCCTTTTTTAAAACCTCAGAGATTTTCATAATCTCGTAATCCTCATTTTTTAAAAAATCAAGATTATGATATAGATATTCAGCAAATTGTTCTATGAGTGGTGGCTTATTTTGATAAAAGAAATTTTTTCGTAGTAAATTCTTTTTAATATATTCAATATAGATAAGTTTAGTATCAATTAAATACCTTTCTCCTGAAAATCTATCGAAGAAAAAGCTTTGCCTTTCTGTAAAATGAAAAAGTTCAAAACTTTTAAAATCATGATTAATTTTTCTTACTGATATTTCATCTTTTGACGTTTTTATTATCTTTAAATTATTTGAAGATTCAATTAACGGGGATAAATAAATTATTTTATGATTATTGTTTCTTTTATAGTTTAATTGTACAATCCTGGCTAATATGTAACTTCTTGCATCTCTTCTTAGAATATTATGTGCTTCATCAATAAATAGTATATCAAAACAATTTTTTGCATTTTTATTTAAAATACGAGTAGCTCTTTCTTGAGTTAATATTCCAATAAAATTTTCTTCACTATTATACATTTCATCGTGTAAAACCAGTTTATAATCTTTGGAAAGCTCTTTAAGGTCTAAATATGTTTGGACAAGTAGTGATTTTGTAGGAACAATTACAGCTACTTTCTTTGGGTTATTAATTTTTATGTACTCTTTTATTATAGAACTTTTTCCATAAGATGTAGGAGCTATGTAAGCAATTTCATTTTTATCATGATTTATAATTTTTTTTCTCGAATTATTTTGCTCAAAACTTTCTATGTAACCTGGCTGTAATTCATAGTCTTTCTTAAAAAAAGTATATGTGAATAAATCTAATAAAACATTTTTATTTTTTAAACTTGATGATTCTTTTTCTAATTTTAAAAGAGTTCCAATTATCGGATAAAACCCTAATTGAATTGATATATCATACAAGGGTTGATAAGTATTATAAGACAGACAATATTTTAAAATAATATAATAACCAATTTTAAAAAATGATGAATATCTTTTATCAGAATCATATAATTGAAAAAATAATAAAGCGCATTTTAAAATAAATTCTTTTTCATCAATATTTAATTTTATGTTTAGGCAGAGCTTCTGAAAAATATTTTGAAAGTCCTTATTATTTCTAAGGTTACGTAATTGCTGTATATCTTTTTCCATAAATTAGCTATTGATATAGTTTACAAAATCAGCAATGCTCTTTTTGTTAATACATATGATATTAATCTTTTTTGCCTCAATTTTTTTTGATTCACTCTTAAATTTATTTTCTAAATCTTTTATATCAATTATTTCCCAATTATCACTTAGATAGATTGTAGAGCATGGGATTATATTGAATTCTTTTATTTTGTGTTTTCTGTTATTTATGAAATCAGAGCTTAATTTTTTTACGTTTTCAGATAATGATTTATTTGGATTTGCAATTTGAATATGATTTTTAGCATTTTCCCACGGATCATTTACTTTGTCTTCTTCGCTAGATTCCAATTTTGTTTTAATATCCTTATAAGCCTCATTAATTTTGCTTTTATGACTTTTTTTATTGTTGGTCGTTGATTTGCTTTCAACAATCCAAACTTCATTATTTAGAAGATATAAACCATCAAAACCCTTTTTGGGACCATTCTCTTCTAAATTTTTGAATAAAGAATATTGTTCAAATTTTATATATCTTAAATACAAATGACAAATAAATTCTGCAATAAATCCATTTTTTGCTCTTTCTTCTTTTCCTTTCTTATCAATCCAAATTTTGATTCTTTTCTTTACATCTCTTAAATCTTCGTCATTTAAAGGTCCATTTCTAATAAAACCGATTTCATCCTCAATAAGTTTTACCAGATCATCAGAATAATTTTCAATATTTAAAAAATGTAGAGTAACTTTTTCTGAAAGTGAAATTTGGGTTTCTTGGAAAATGGCCATTTGTTTTTGCTCTAAATTAAATATTATTCACGATACATTCAATATACTATATTTAAGTTACAAATATATTCCCAATTCATAAAAAAAGATTACGGACATCCGTAATCTTTTAATCTACATCAATATCTCCCTAAAAACCCTCTCCATCTCACCTTTATCCGATTTTCCTCCTCTAAGACTCTTAGACCTTTCTTCATTTTCCAAAACGGTATTCTCTAAAAATCCAAAAAGTTCCCAATCGTTCGGGTGATAGTAGGATTCTCCTTTGGTGGCTTTTAAAGCGATAAGATCCTCTATTTTAGTTTTTGTATCACGATCAACTAAAACCAGCAATTCGCTGAACAAAACAGGGGGAACCGTTCCTTTTTCGATGATCCATTTTCCGGTCAGTGCCGTTCTTAAACAATAAAAATAGCTTTTCAGTTTCACTTCATCACTTCTGCAGGCTTCCAGGTATTTTTTACTCATACTCAAATAGTGGTAAGAAACTGCTATCGGAGAAAAACAGGCATCTGCCAGAGGAGTGAACAGCTCCAAAAACTTCTCGTTCTTTTTGTAAACGATAGGTGAATAAAACCAGCTCAATAAAGCTGCATTCGATTTCAGCAAAAGATGAAAAGTTTTTCGAAGATCCCATCCGGAACCGTCCAGATCATCCGCAGTCATAAATTCTATCGTCTCGTCTTTATCCCACGGAGAAAGATACCAATCTTTTTCATGTCTGTAGATAAAACGTATATCATAATCACTATCCGGAGATGCAAAACCCCAGGCTCTGCTTCCCGATTCTACGGCCAATAGGACTTCTATTCCGCGCTCTGCCTCTATTTCTTTTATTTTTTCTAGTATTTTTGGTGTCATTGTATTCAATTTTAAGGCAAAGTAAAAACAGTAGTGCGCAGTGTTTTTGCGTTGTGGGGTTAGGGTTTGGGGTTTGAGAGTCGGAGAGTTTTTAGGGTTTGCGATTTTGTAGATGTTGTATGCGTGTTTAAAGATAGTTATAGTGATGAGTTTTCAGGATATGAAATACGATCTCGTTATGGTTCTTAAACTTACTCTCAGCCTTTACCTTAGCCTCAGTCTAAAATTTCATATCTGCTCGCGGAAATCTGACGTTTAAAATCTTGATTCTTGGCTCTTGTTTCTTGACGCTCTCCCTAATTTCACTAATATTGCAACTTGACAATTCAATTCAAACTACGTATACATCCATGTTAGCAGAAAAATTACAACATACAATAGATTTCAAAACAAAACCTTTGGGAGCATTGGGGCAGTTGGAACATTTAGCCCACAAAATAGGAATGGTTCAGAAAACGGTTTCGCCGGAACTTTTAAACCCGCATATGGTGGTTTTTGCGGCTGATCATGGGATTGCTGCTTCGGGAGTAAGTGCCTATCCACAGGAAGTTACCTATCAGATGGTGATGAATTTTCTGGGTGGAGGTGCTGCGATCAATGTGTTCTGTAGACAGCATAATATGGCCATTAAGATTGTTGATGCCGGAGTGAATTTCGATTTTCCTGAAGGTTTGGAGCTGATTGATAAAAAGGTCAGAAAGTCCAGCCGTAATATGTTGGAAGAACCTGCGATGACTGTGGAGGAATACCAACAGGCTTTGGAAAACGGAAGATCTGTAGTGTCAGAAATTGTTAAAACAGGCTGTAATAGTATTGGTTTCGGAGAAATGGGAATAGGAAATACTTCCGCTTCTTCATTAATGATGAGCAGACTGTTTGATATTCCGCTTGCCAGCTGTGTGGGGAGGGGAACAGGGTTGGATGATAGTCAGCTGCTGCATAAAATTCAGATTTTGTCGGAAGCAATTGAAAAATATCCGGATGTTGAAACGGCAGATGAAATTGCACAAACGTTTGGCGGATTGGAAATTGTGCAGATGATGGGAGCAATGGAAGAGGCGTATCGGCAGAACATGCTGATCATGGTTGACGGATTTATTGCAAGTGTTGCCGCCGCCGCTGTCTGGAAAAAGAATCCTCAGATTCTCGACCACTGTATTTTCTGCCATGTCAGCGACGAAAATGCGCACCAAAAGCTTTTGGAATTATTGGGACAGCAAGCTTTACTGAATCTCAATCTGCGGTTGGGAGAAGGAACAGGTTGTGCATTGGCCTATCCACTGATCCAAAGTGCCGTTAATTTTCTGAATGAAATGTCAAGTTTTGAAGATGCTCATGTTTCAAATAAAGAATAAATGAAAGCCATAAAAAACGAACTCATCTATTTTGCAACCGCTCTGATGTTTTTCACAAGAATCCCCATTCCTTTTAAGGTGCCCTATTCCGGTGAAATTATGAACAGATCACAGAAATATTTCGCATGGGTAGGGCTTTTAGTGGGTCTGGTTAACGCAGTTGTCCTATACCTTTCCTATCATCTATTTAATCTGGATATTGCCATTATTTTAATGATGATCTCCAGTGTTTTACTGACCGGAGCGTTTCACGAAGACGGCTTTACGGATGTTTGTGACAGTTTTGGTGGTGGATATGGCAAAGAAAAGATCCTTACCATTATGAAAGACAGTAGGGTAGGTGCTTACGGAGCGGTTGGAATCGTATTGCTGTTTGCACTGAAATTCTTCAGCCTTCAGGCTTTGGGAAATGTAGATGTACTTCAAACTATGGGTATTATTGTTCTCGCTCATACTGCAAGCAGATTTATTTCCGGAACCATGATCTATACCCATCGTTATGTGACGGATATTGATGTAAGCAAATCAAAACCTTTAGCCAATAAACCTTTGGATGGAGGAGCATTGGTTATAAGTTTTATCAGTGTCTTAGTTTCCTTTCTTTTGATCCCTGACTGGCGATTGATTCTCGCTTTTGCATTAGCTTATTTGGGAAAGGTAGGTATGGGCTGGTATTTTAAAAAACATATCGGAGGATATACCGGCGACTGTCTGGGATTCGTACAGCAGGTGACTGAAGTTTTGTTTTACTTAGGAACAATGATCGTATGGAAATTCATTTGATCCGGCACACGGCGGTAGAGAATCCGGAGCATCTGTGCTATGGTTTTTCCGATATACCTTTACGAAATGATTTTGCTGAAGATTTTAAGGCATTAAACTTTGATGAAAACTTTGATCTTATAATCTCAAGTCCATCTCAGAGATGTACACTTTTAGCAGATTATTTTAAATTGAATTATAAAACTGATGAAAGGCTTCGGGAAATGAATTTCGGTGACTGGGAAATGACGAAATGGACAGATATTCCGGAAGAAGAAATCACTCCATGGTACCATGATTTTGTCAATACAAAAGCTTCCGGTGGGGAAAACCTCTTGGAAATGCAGTCCCGCGTATTGAATTTCTGGAACGAACTTACGGCTGAAAAATTTACCGATAAAGTATTAATTATTACCCATGCCGGAGTGATCCGTTTGATTATACAGTCGATTTTAGAGTTTCCTCTGGAGAATATATTTAAAATACAGATCGATTACGGAAAGAAAGTGATCATTCAGATGAATGAAGGATATTTTTCAGTGCAGAAGTTAAATGTATGATTGGGTTTTAATCGCAGATAGGTAAATTTTAAAGATAAAATCCTTGCGCATTTGTGATTAAAATAACTAAATATAATTCAAAAAAAAGAGGCTCTACACAGGAGTGACGGCCTCTTTTCAATAAAATTAAATTCTAACTACTTATAGGTTTAAGCACTAATCTGCTTGGGTCCTTTTCCTTTATCTGCTTCTTTTTTATCTAATCTCTCAGATATTTTTTTTACGATATACTCTATCGCAATAGGGGCTATAATTGCAATCAATGCTTTAAATATTCTTGATTTCATAGTAAGATTTTTTAATGTGCAGATTAATACAATTTCTGAGCCATTTTGAAATTTTCTTTACAGATCGGTGTTTTAGAGGATGTGATATTTTATAGTAATCATTGTATGTTGTAGGAAACCACCCCGTCAAAAATTCTTTGAATTTTCGCTACCCTATACGGGAGGGGAATTCCAATCCTACAACTTCCAGTCATCATGAAAATCGTAAATTTTCAAAGAACTTAAGTGATCTTCTTTCAGAAATCCTGTTACGTAAAAATAACTAAAGTGTTTAAAAACTTTTGTCCCTTTTGGGGTGAAAAATATCAGTGTTCATCAGGAATATCCAGTTTCTCATAGTTTTTAAATCCAGCACTAAACTTCTCCTGTAATCGTAACCTTAGTTTTCTAGGCTTGTGAACGATCAGAGACTCTCCAAAACCAAGCAGCAGTCTTTCCAGTTCAAAATTGATTTGTACACAAATCTTAAATAATGTCCCTTCCTCCGTTTCATTGATAATCTCCTGACTTTTGTGGAGCGGTTTTGTTTTTACATACGGAGCATTGTGGGAGTCTACAAAGAAAATAACATTCCTCGGAGCCATCGTATCCGAAACCGTAACGCCCACAATATCTTTGAAATATTCATCACCGTCCAGATCCTGATCAATATATGGAACATTTTCCTCGGGATCAATGCTTTCCATACGATCCAGGGCTAAATTGTACATTTTCCCTTTGTGCTGGCAGATCAGGAACCAACGGTTGTTAAATTCCTTCAATAATTGAGGATGAACCACATAATTGCTGGATTCCCTGGCGGTAAAACTTCTGTAAAGAATATTCAGAACTTTTTTGTTGGAGATACTTTCGTAAAGAATATCGATATGTTCAAGACCTTTCAGCTGTTCATTTTTATCCAGATGAATAATGGATTTCTGGCCTGTAGAATGGATAGAATCTTCCAGTTTCTGAATCACCCCGTTCATCTCTTTGAACATGGAAAAATCCTTGAACTGCTTCAGAATCTGAACGGCATTATTCATCGCTTTCAGATCACTTTCGTTCACCGAGATATTGTGGATGCTGTATTCAGAGTCGCTGTATCGGTAGTATTTCCTTTCGTATACTTCAATCGGTGCTTCATACCCGAATTTTTCACTTCGCATATTCTGCAGATCAAGCTGAACAGTTCTCCTGCTTACGTAAGATTCTTTTCCTTCAAATTCAAACAGGGCATCAGAACACGCATCAATAAGATCTTCCAGCGTGTACTTCCTGTATTTGTTCTTAAGGCATTTGTCTAATGTTTTGTAGCGGATAAGTGCGTTTTTATTGGATGACATGGTTTTGTGATTTTTTGGTGAACGATGGTGAATGATGAATGATGAATTATGAATGATGAATTTTACTTCGCAAGTCGATTTTTAATCGTTTTCAAATTGACCATTCACTTGCGAAGCAAACTCACCATTCACTTATCTAAAATATTTCTCTTTCAACGCTTCTCCCTCAAAAGAAACTCCATCCCATCCATATTCCATAAAGTTTCTGATGTTCTGGTGATCAGTTCCTTCAGGATTTTTTAGAACGTCTTCTCTGTAAAACTCTCCGAAAAGAGGAAGCACCTGCTCTTTTGGCAATCCCTGAAGCTTTGCAAAACTGAAAACCTTGCATGAACCGTTATTCTGACCGGCTTCATTCATTGTATTTCCGTTTTTAAATTCTGTAGGGGTGAAATCATAATGTTTGTCAATATGAGCAATAACCTCTTTGAACTGAATGGTGTCAGGATTGTCTTTGAGTTGTTCTAATAACATAATTTTTTAATTTTATGGGTTGGATTGTAATAAGCAATGGAGCTTTCTTCCTTTCTGCAAAAATAATTAAAATAATTTTATCTACGCAGAATTATTGCGCACCTGTGTTATTACTTTGCATTATCAAAATGAAAAAACAAATGGAATTTAACGGAAATCACCTGATTGAATTAGGATACAGACCAGCCAAATGGTTTAAAGATGCCATTACACATATCAACGAAAATAATCTGGATGAAGTTCAGATCAAAGAATATCTGGATCAGTTTAAACAGCCCGATATCATTCCGCTTCATGATACAGCGAAAGATTTTATCATCAACATCAGAGCTGAACATGAAAGTGAAGTGGATAACGTAGAAAAAGTGATCAATACGATGAAGGTCTTAATGAAAACCCCTACGCTAACGGCTGGTGCTCTGATGCCGGATGCCTGTCCTACAGGACCGGAAGGTTTGATTCCGGTAGGTGGAGTCGTTGTAGCTAAAAATGCAATTCATCCTGGATTTCATAGTGCAGATATCTGTTGTTCTGTGATGCTTACTGATTTCGGAGACGCCGATCCTAAGGAAGTATTGGATGCTGCTCACTCTGTGACGCATTTTGGATACGGAGGGAGACCGAGAGGAGAACAGATGCCGATGTCTCAGGAACTGATGGATGCATTCAGAGAAAACTACTTCTTAAATGATGAAAAACTGATCAGCATCGCCCGTTCTCATATGGGAACTCAGGGAGATGGAAATCATTTTCTGTTTGTTGGAACCTCCAAAAATACCGGAAATACAATGCTGGTTACCCATCACGGATCAAGAGCTCCCGGTGCTGCCCTTTATGATAAAGGAATGAAGGTTGCCAACCGTTTCAGACAGGATATTTCTCCTGAAACTTTGAGAGAAAATGCATGGATCCCTTTCGATACGGAAGAAGGACAGGCCTATTGGGAAGCCCTTCAACTGATCAGAACATGGACTAAGGAAAACCATACGAATATTCATGATGCGGTTTTAAATAAACTGGGTGCTGAAAAGCAGGATAGATACTGGAACGAACATAACTTCGTTTTTAAAGACGGTGATCTGTTTTACCATGCGAAAGGAGCTACTCCGCTGGATGATAAATTTATGCCGGATATCACTGGACCAAGACTGATCCCATTGAATATGTCAGAACCTGTTTTGATCGTTCAGGGAAAAACGAACGAAAGAAACCTTGGATTTGCCCCTCACGGAGCCGGAAGAAATTTCAGCAGAACACAGCATAAAAAATCATTGGCCCATAAAACGGTTGAAGAAATCTTCGATGAAGAAACCCAGGGACTGGATATCCGTTTCTTCTCCAATGAAATTGATATCTCCGAACTGCCAACCGCTTATAAAAGTGCTAAAAACGTAAGAGCGCAGATTGAAGAATACGGACTTTGTGAAGTTCTGGATGAGGTGTTGCCTTACGGATGTATCATGGCAGGTGATGTGGGTAAAAATGCACCCTGGAAGAAAAAGAAGAAATTCAGAAAAGCATAATTCTTCAAAATCTGATTATAACGATGCCTAAACCTTATAGGTTTCTAAAATCTATAAGGTTTATATTCTCAATGATGATTAACCTATAAAAAGGCTTATAAAATAATCAATAGTAATGGGGCAGTAGCTCAGATGGTAGAGCAATGATCACTTTCCGCTATTGGCAGACAAAGTTCCTATGGTACATGGGTCATAGGTTCGATTCCTGTCTGCTCCACAATACTGATGAAAATACTTATATTTGAACTATTGAAGTTGTTTTCATCAGTAAAAAAAATAATAAGGCATACAGAGTTCCTATAATTGGTAATTACTCTCCGCCTTTTCTCAAAATAATAGGTAAAAGGAGTTCCTATATTGTTTCTTTAAAAACCATACTCCTCACTTATTTAATTTTTATCAAGATGAAAACACTTCAATTATTTAATGCCGTACTGGCCAAAAAAACGGCAAGTACACCCTTTATTTCTGACACAGGTTTTGTGATCGAAGCAGATGCTGTTTGGGCTAAAGACCAGATCATTAAATTTTACAGAAAGGAAAAATTAAACGGAAATGATCTGAACAAGACCTTCCATAAATCCTGGCAGAAAATAAAACAAAGTACCAGAATAGAGTTGTTCATCGAGCAGCTTAAACATTATATTTCTACGTATGGAAGCCATTTTCAGGATCAGATTTATATTCCTGATGAAATATTGAATGTTCCTAATACAAAGCTGGTTTTCAAACTAATTAAAGCGTATTCTGAAGAAGAAATGACTGAAAAATGTCTTTCACTGCTGAAGTCGGGAATTGCTCTGAATGAACAAACAACTAATGATCTGCTTTCTGTTTTAACGAAAGAACTGAATTATACTTTTACAGGAGCAGAAAATATCAGAAACAAGGAAGCGATCGTTAAAATAGCGGATCTGTACCAGGTTTATCCTGTGAATCCCGTAGAATTTTTCAGATACGTGATTTATAAAACGACGGATACGACACTTTTAATTAAAAATGAAGAGTTGATCAAAGCGATTAAGGAAAGCAAATTTAACCCATCAGCTTTATTTGAAAAATATGGATTAGAAAGACTTGCTCAGATTTTCAACAGATTCAAACCGTTGTTTTTAGCGTATAAAAAAAGATCATCTAAAACCATCAATAAAATATCAAAACTGTCGAAAATCCATCATCAGCCATTGGTTTCCAATCCCCTGAATGAAGCAACGCATACGCTGCTGGAAAAAAATGACCTGCACTGGCTGGATCATGCCACTCCTTTTGCGTTGTTTAAAGCATTATCTGCCTGTTATTTAAGGATGTATGGTCAGGATACCTTTGTTTATAGAATCAGAAATGGAAAATCTTGGGTGAAAACCGGAAAGGCAGGGACGGTAGGTGGAAAGAACTATGATTTTATAATGAATTATTTAAAATCAAGATTTGATCTTTCCGGAAAGAAGTTCTATTTCCCTGAACATGTAGAATTCGGATTGCCGACGTCTGAAAAAATGTTTGTAGGAAACATCCCTGCCGGAACAAGATTCCTGGGTGAAAAACTGGCTGTCGGGATTTATTGGGAAGATGGATGGGGAGCCAATGATCTTGATCTTTCGGGATTGAATATAGGAGGAAAAACAGGTTGGAATGCAGCCTATAATCAGAATAACGGAAGTCTGATGTACTCCGGAGATATGACCTCTGCGCCCAAAGGTGCCGTAGAATATCTGTATGCTTCCCACGGGTTGAATGTTCCGACATTAATTATGAATAATGTCTATTCCGGAAGTTCGGATTGTGGGTATAAAATTGTTATAGGAAAAGGAGACCATATTTCGAGAGAATATATGATGAATCCTGATCATGTTTTTGCAGAAGTGAAATGTAACTCCGTTCAGAGACAGACTGTTCTGGGAATGCTGCTTCCGAAAGGCGGAAAACAGTGTTTTGTCCTCCTTAATTTTGGAGCCGGACATGCTCATGTTTCAGGAAATTCCGAGATTTCGTTAATGGCTACGGAAGCGCTTTACCAGCAGTGGTACGAACCCATTTCCTTTAATGGGCTTATCACAGAATTAGGAGCAGAGATTACTTCTGAAAAAGAAGAAGCTGACTTCGATTTCTCATTACAGAGCCTTGAAAAAGATAGCTTTACAAAGGTTTTTAGGTAATATGAAATATATCAAAAATTCCAGACTTCATAGGTTTCAAAAACCTGTGAGGTTTATTTATCACATGGAATACACTGCCATTTTGATTAATACTCAGAATGGTAGTTTTATTAAATCTATCATATAAAATCATAGATTCCATTTTTCCAGCCCAATACTTTGGAAGAATCTGCCTTCAGCCAGTTTTTGAGAATCGTAGCGTAGACTTTTCTGAAATCTTCCGTGTAAATCAGATCCCCTTCATTTAATTTCTGCAGATCGGGAAGAGCATTCAGAAGTCCTTTCTTTTTAAGACCTCCACTGATAAAAAACATCTGATTGGCCGTTCCGTGATCAGTTCCGTTGCTGGCATTCTGAGCGACGCGACGTCCGAACTCTGAAAAAGTCATCAATAAAACATCATTGAAAATACCGTTACTTTTTAAATCAGCTACAAATGACTTTACGGCTTCATTAATGTCGCTAAAGAGTTTTGCCTGTCTTTCATTCTGGTTTACATGGGTGTCAAAACTTCCCACAGAAAGATAATAAACCTGGGTATTGATGTCAGATTTAATCAATGATGCCACCGTTTTAAAATCCTTTCCCAGTTGAGAATTGGGATACGTCTGATCTGTCTTTTTTAATTTACTTTTTTCAAAAATATACTCTGCATTATTGATGGTGGATCCAAGCGTCTGGTATAAATAAGAAACCGTTTCATCATCGTGATGGTGGTCATATAAAGATTTGAAATACTTCTCCTGACTCGTCTGATAAAGCCTTTTAGGATCTTTGAATGCAAATGCTTTATTGTTTTCTCCCTTCAAAGCGAGGCTCAGCATATCATCTACTTCCAGAGCCTGTGTCGGATGTTCACACTGATAGCATTCTTCATCCAGAAAACGTCCCAGCCAGCCTGTTTCAAGAAATTCGTCACTTTTACTTGCTGAGTGCCAGATATCCATACTTCTGAAATGTGACTTGTCAGGATTTGGATAACCTACATTATTCATAACAGAAAGTTCACCATTATCGTATAATTCTTTAAAATAAGATAGCGCCGGATTGATTCCCGTTTCATCATTCAATGGTAAAGAATTCCTGATGGAAATATTATTTCTTTCCTTAAAATAAATATCATTTTTCGTGGGAATAATCGTGTTTAAACCATCATTCCCACCTGTAAACTGCAGTACGACAAGAATTTTCTGATTCGGCTTCAAAGCGTCATCCAATGTCATTGCTTTCAGAAAATTGGGCATCATCAGTGATGCGGTGGCCAATGAACTTATTTTAAGGAATTCTCTTCTTTTGATTAACATGATTTTTCTTTTTTAGGTTGCAGGTTGTAGGGCTTGACTGCGTTTTATTAATGTTTGGTGTTTTTTTATTCACTTTTTGGGGAGCAGATAATAGCTTGCTGGTGTTGGGTTGCAGGTTGCGGAATTGAATCTCAATTTTAATAATGCTTGTACTTCTTATCAATATTTTTAAGCAAGAAATAATAAATCAAAAGCTGCAGAGCCAAACGGCAATCATTATTACCTGCTACCTGCAACCTAACATCTGCTACCTAACACAACTGATATTCCGGCGTAGACATCAGATTAATAATATTCATTTTAATGCTCTTATCTGAAAAATTCTTCACAGAATTCATATCGAGGGTTTTCGTATTCTGGATGAGGTACTCTTCACAGTTTTTATCAGCAAAGACCTTTTCCAGTCTGCTCCAGTCAATCGTGATATTAGGATTTTTAAAAGATTTGTTCATGGCAGTTTCACGGGATTTCATACCCATGTCGATGTCGTCGTCCTGACGGGGACTGTATTCCAAAGGTCGCAATCCGGACCATATCTGCGGAATCTGAAGCCTGACCATCAGGGTAGAACTGTCTATCCACGATTTTCCATTGGGCCATCCGGCGACGTTGGGTGGGTAGAGAAGCATCTGACCAAGCAATTTCTGATAAACGATGAGGTTTTCAGGATTTTGAATGTTCATCGGGAGCATCCGCATCATTCCAGCCATTAGTTCTATCGGGGATTTTATTCTGTTTCCGATATTCTTTTGATCATAGAACCATGTGCTTGAAAATATGTCGTTCATGAGTTTTTTGAGATCATATCCGGATTGGTAGAAATCTGTACTCAATTGTTCTACAATAGTGTTGTCGACTTTTTCATTAACGAAAAACTTATATATTTTGGTCGTAATAAACGTAGCGGTTGCTTTTTGTTCGAGGATGATGTTTAAAATATCCGTTCCGGTAAAATTTCCGGTTTTCCCCAGAAATGTTTTGGTTCCGTCATCGTGAAGATTTTTTCTTTCCTTAAAATTACCTTCCTTATCATAACCCCAACCGGTAAATGCTCTTGCGCCTTCCCTGATGTCTTTTTCTGTATAATTTCCTCTACCCATCGTAAACAACTCCATGACTTCGCGGGCAAAGTTTTCATTGGGATGGTCCTTTTTATTCTGCTGATTATTGAGGAAATTCAGCATGGCAGGAGACTGACTGACTTCAAAGAGAAGATCTTTAAAATTTCCCAGGGCATTCTTCCTTATCGTATTGAGAAGCTGTTTGCTGAATTTTGAATTGTTAACTCTGCATGCGAAATGTCCGTGCCAGAAAAAGGCCATCTTTTCTCTCATCTGATCCTTACTGTTCACCATCTGGTTGAGGAAATTCAGATTCAGTTCATTGTTTTGTTCCCGAATGATCCGCTGCATTTCCTTTTTCTTTTCAGCCGGTGTTCTGCTGTCCATCATATCATCTGAAATGGGAATATCAGGTGTATCATAGTTGATTTCTGTAAAGCTTTGTTCTTTAAACAACTCATTCACCAGCGTTTTTGTAGTCTTGTTTTTCAGATCTCCGATCTGATTGATTCCGGCTCCGAAACCGGCACGCCAAAGAAGATGTTTATGATGTAAGAGTGAATCGGCCATGTTGAGAGAATTTAATATTTTGATGACGTAGAAATAGAAAGGTTAAAATCATAACGGTTAAGAATTCGTAATAGTATTAATTTTAAGATTTAACTTAAACAATCATTTAATTTTAATATAAATTAACATACTGGTAATCATTGTTTTGTATTTTTTTTGAGTGTTAAAATCAAAAAAAACGCCTTCCTTGGCACGATTTTTACAGCTTATTCGATTAGTAAAATTTAAAATTAGAGTTATGAAAATGTTAAAACAAACAATATTGCTGGCTGGAATCTTAACAGCAGGTATCGTAAGCGCGCAAAGCTCGAAGATGAACAATATGATCAAAGTTGGCGCCAATGTTGGTTTAGCAGTTCCCGCAGATAATCTTTCCGCAGCTGCAGGTGTAGATGTATCTTATCAGAATTTGATTACTCCGGGATTTGGATTAGGTATTGCAACAGGATATACTCATTATTTTGGAAAAAGTAACAACGGTTATGATAACAATGATGTAGGGGTAGTTCCTGTAGGAGCTTTAATTAGAATCTATCCTAAACAGACTGGTTTCTATTTTGGAACAGACTTAGGATATGGATTCCTTGTAGGAAATGAAAAAGTAGCTTCCAATAGTTCTGCTGACAGACCGGACGGAGGTTTCTACATCAAGCCTGAGATCGGATATCACAACAGAGACTGGAATTTCTTCGTACAATACCAGAAAGTTTTTGTAGGAGATAAAGGGGATATCGCCGGACAGGACTACAATGTGGGGAATATCGGACTTGGTTTCGGATACAATATTCCATTAGGAAAGTAGTAAGATTTATATATAAACAATTATTAGCCAAACCTTTTTATTAAAATAAAAAGGTTTTTTGCTTCCCTACAGGATTTACAAAAACTATTATTATATTTGATAAAATTTGAGGTTATGATTTTGAATCCAAAATTTCCGCTTTATTTACCAGGAGTAGAGAACAGTAATAATGATAATGTTACTATCATTGGGGCAAGTCTCCGTGAAGATATAACCATCTTAGGCTATTTTGTTTCCAGTAACGGAGGTCTTGAGATAAAAATTCAGAATGAATATAGTACGAAAGACTATGCATCATTTTCTGATATATTAAAAAAATTCATTCAGGATAATCAGCTGGAAAATGTAAAACGTTTGTCAATGGCCGTACCAGGACCTGTGATTGATGGGAAAAGTAGCCCTGCAAGATTGGGCTGGGACTTAAATATTGAAGAATATACCAGAGATTTCGGATTTGAGAAAGGAGATATGCTGAACGACCTTGAAGCTTCTGCTTACGGAATGGCGCTTCTTGAAGACAACGATTTGGACCCAATCTATACCAGTGGTCATCTTGAAAAAGGAAATGTAGCCATCCTGGCACCCGGAAACGGACTGGGGGAAGCCGGATATTTCTTCGATGGAAAATACCTGAGACCTTTCGCAACGGAAGGCGGACATTCAGAATTCTCACCGAGAACGAATGTGGAGGTAGAATTTTATCAGTTCTTAAACAATATCTACGGTATTGTAAGCTGGGAAAGTGTACTGTCTAAAACAGGTCTTTTCAATATCTACAGATTCTTAAGAGATGTAAAAAGACATCCTGAGCCGGAATGGCTGGCCGAACGTATTTCTGGAGGGAATTTCGTTCAGGAGATTTACAAAGCTGCTGTAGAAGAAGATGTATTGATCTGTAAAATTGCTTTAGATACTTTCATAGAATTCATGGCAAGAGAAGCGAACAACCTTGTGTTAAAGCTTAAAGCTACCGGAGGATTATTGATTTCAGGAGATATTCCACAGACCATCAGAGAATATATCGACAAAGGAAAATTCTATGATAAGTTTAAGATAAGCGACAAGATGGAGGAAATGCTTAAAAATACGCCGATCTATCTGGTTAAACAGAACCATACGGCATTAAAAGGCGCCGCATTATACACTGCTTACTATCAAAATTAAAATACAAAACTCCGAAGCTTTCGGAGTTTTTTTATGCAATGACATTATTCATAAAAATAATTGTTTTAATTGATATACATCAATGAAATCTATCAGATAAGTAGACTATATTTGCACCGTTAAACAAGTAAATAACTTTATTCAAATGAAAAAAATATTCTTATTAGCAGTTGTTGCCAGCGGTTTGGCATTCGGACAGTCAAAAAAAGTAGTAGCGTCTGATGTTCACTGGTGGGGATACAAAGTAGCAAAATCTGAAGCAAGTTCTCATGATGGTACTGTAAAAGTAAAATCAGGAGATATGATCATGAAAGGAAAAGATCTTGTAGGAGGAAGCTTTGTATTGGATATGACTTCTATCAACTCAACTGATCTTTCAGGAGAGTATCAGCAGAAATTAAACGGGCACCTTAAGAACGGTGACTTCTTTGAAGTTGAGAAATTCCCTACGGCTTCTTTCAAAATCACTTCTGTAAAGAAAAACAGCGATAAGATTTACAACTCGTTAGTAACAGGAAACCTTACGGTTAAAGGAAAAACAAGCCCAATTACTTTCCCTGCAAAGATTGCTTACAGCAAAGGAGTAGTAAGCTTGGTTTCTGAGAAATTCGCTTTCGACAGACAAAAATTTGATGTTGCTTACAAATCTACCATGCAGGATGTTTTTGTGAAAGATGACATCGAAATGCTTGTAAAGGTAACTGCTAAATAATTTAATCAAAAAAAGATTGTTAAAAGTGTAGAAGTTCTACACTTTTTTTTATTTTTGTTGAATTGTAAATAAAAAAGAATGAAAAGATTACTATTGTTTGCTATGATGTGTGTAAGCATATCATTTGTTTCTGCACAGAAGAAATTTGATAAGGTTTCAAAAGTGACTTCATCAGAGATCAGGTGGTGGGGATATAAAGTCGTTAAAACTGAGGCTTCTTCGCATTCAGGGACGGTAAAACTGAAAAGCGGAAAATTCAATTTCGATAAAACGGTTCTGGTAGACGGAGAGTTTGTTATAGATATGAGAAGCATGATGGCGGGAGATATTTCTGAAGAAGATCAAATCAAGCTAACCAACGAGCTGAAAAGCACCAATTTCTTTGAGGTTAAAAAATTCCCGATCGCGAAATTCCACTTGACTAAAATTATTCCTTTAGCAAACAGTGAGTACAACTCAACGATTTATGGTGATATTACCATCAAAGGGGTGAGAAAAACAATTTCTTTCCCGGCAAATGCTTATGTAACTCAGTTTACAGTAGTGATTGAATCTGCCAAGTTCTCTCTAAACAGAAGAGACTTCAAAGTATTCTATCAGTCTTCACTGAAAGATTATTTCATCAAGGACGAAATGGATTTCCAGTTCAGAGTTTCTACGGAAAAACTGGATAACGACAACAGAGTTCCTGTGAAGAAAAAGAAATAAGTAAAATATACGATAAAATAATACAATGGGCGGTTTTTATAAACTGTCCATTTTTTATGTCTATACATTCTTAATAATGATCTGATATTAGAGATTTTCTTGGTCGGTAGCTTAGTTAGTGGCGGAGACGCAGACCTTTGCCTCGCTTATATGAAAAAGTAAAGCATGAAATCTTTGCGTTAAAAAAGAAGGATGCTTAAGGCGAAGCCCATCTTCATATTCTAAAAATCTTCTTAATGGTTCAGAAACTCTTAAATTTAATCTACGTCTTTTATCATGTTTTTCCTAAATTAGTACTATGAAAATTTATGTAGTAAGCGGTCTCGGAGCAGACTTTAAAGTATTAGAAAGGCTGGAATTCCCCGAGAACTGTGAATTGATTTTTATAGATTGGCTTATTCCTGAGAAAAATGAGCCCTTTCATTCCTATGTCGAAAGAATGGCGGAGAAAATAGACGTTTCTGAACCGTTCAGTCTGCTGGGATATTCTTTTGGGGGGATTATGGTTCAGGAGATCAATAAACTGAAGCCTGCCGAGAAAGTGGTCATCATGGGCAGCATTAAATCAGATAAAGAAAAATCTAAGTTTATCAGGACAGGGGAGATTACAAAAATTCCAAGAATAATTCCTACAGGGATGTTCAACGATAAAGCTGCAAATGTATATGCTGTAGTAAGAAAATTGTTTGATCCGAAAAATCCAAAAATTCTTCAGTACTTCAACGTCAGAGATCCATACTACCTGAAATGGTCTGTGGAAAAGGTTTCCGAATGGAAATTTGAAGAAATTCCGGAGGTGATCCAGATATTAGGTGATAAAGATATTGTATTTCCTATTAAATATTCAAAACCGGATTATGTCATCAAAGGGGGTACACATCTGTTTCCGGCCACAAAACACAAAGAAGTTTCCAAAATATTGAAGGAGGTTTTTGTTTAAAATTAAATTAATTCAAAATTAACGTAATTTTTTTAGGGGTTAAAATGTAAAAATATATGTTTTTATAAAATTTATATTTAATTTTGATAGGGTTAAATATAAATTGTATGAAAATTGGTTTAAAATGGATTGTTTCATTCTCAGTCATCACCCTTGTGGCATTCGGAGGATTATTCTGGAGCCCGGTGGCTGACCTTCCCAACACGGGAGACTTTCTCAGTGAAGATAAAATCGTAGGTGCAGATGTCGCATGGATTCTTGCAGCAGCTGGCCTTGTACTCCTGATGACCCCCGGGCTGTCCTTCTTTTACGGAGGAATGGTTGGGAAGAAAAATGTAATTTCCACGATGTTGCAGAGCTTTATTGCGCTCGGGGTTATTTCAATTTTGTGGGTCGTTGTCGGATTTTCATTATCATTTGGAGATTCTTTAGGTTTTGAGGTCGATGGAGTCCATTATGGGATCATCGGGAACCCGTTAAGTTATCCGTTTTTTAGCCATGTAGGTGCACTGCCTCATAAAATGATGGCTTCTACCATTCCGTTTGTCCTTTTTGCGCTTTTCCAGATGAAGTTTGCCGTCATCACACCTGCATTGATTACGGGTTCTTTTGCTGAGCGGGTACGTTTTATCTCTTATCTTCTGTTCATGGTGCTTTTCAGCATTTTTATCTATACCCCGCTTTGTCATATGGTATGGCATCCTGACGGACTTTTGAATAAATATTTTGGAGTAAAAGATTTTGCCGGCGGTACTGTGGTCCATATGAGCGCAGGTTTTGCAGCTTTAGCTGGTGCTTTGGTTTTGGGAAACAGGAAAAACCCTCATCATGAACCGTCTAATATTCCTTATGTCCTTTTAGGAACCGGAATGCTTTGGTTCGGATGGTTTGGGTTTAATGCAGGTTCTGCCCTAAGCGCAAATGCATCGGCAGCTATGGCTTTTGGAACCACAACCATTGCCTCAGCTTCTGCTATGATGACCTGGATCTTTTTTGACAGGATTAACGGAAGAAGTGTTTCTGCATTGGGAGCCTGTATTGGCGCTGTAGTTGGGCTCGTGGCGATTACTCCTGCCTGTGGTTTTGTCACCATTCCGGAAAGCCTTTTTATAGGATTTGCAGCGGCTATTGTTTCCAATCTGATGATGAATTGGAAAGCATTGAAAAAAATAGATGATACACTGGATGTATTTGCTTGTCATGGAGTAGGAGGAATTATGGGAATGATTCTTACCGCTATTTTTGCCCATGGTGAAAATGCAAGTCTTCTTCATGGGGGAATTGAAGTTTTTGCCCATCATATGATTGCTTTGATGCTTGTTTCGGTTTTTACCTTCTTTGGTTCTCTGCTTTTGTATAAGATTACAGATTCTATTATTACCCTCAGAGTTTCCGAAGAAGCAGAGTCTATCGGGCTCGATCTTTCCCAGCATGAGGAGAGTTTCAAGTGATGATTGCTAAAACAAAAACAGGGCATAGGACGTAAAGCCGAATGCCCTGATTGGGAATGCTCAATTAAAAGGATCTTTTCGCGATCTTATTCAATGGATTGAAGGGCGTTGAAAATTTTGTTTTTTGACTTTTCAAATACTTCGCCCCCAAACTCTTCATTATCTAATGAAAAAATGGTCATATCTTTGACTCCCATGATTCCGAAAATGTGTTTCAGATAAGTTGTTTGAAAATTGATATGCCCGTTTTTTTCATTTTCTCCGTATCCTGTATCGCCCCGGGCAGATAATATAAATGCTTTTTTGTTTTCAAGCAAACCTACGTAGTCGCCATCCGGAACTCCTGACCTGAATTTCCAGGTTTCATTGATCCGCATCACCTGGTCTATATAAGCTTTTAGCCCACTGGGAATAGCCCAGTTATACATGGGAGTTCCAATGACATAGATATCATGTTCTTTGAGCTCTTGGACCAGCTCATTGCTTACCAGTAATGCCTTTTGGTTTTCTTCTGTTCTGTCTGAAGGCTTTTTAAACGCTCCTGCAATCCACGATTCGTTAATATTGGGAATGCTGTCAATGCCCGTTTCTCTGTACGTAAATACATCTGCGGGATATCTGGTTTTCCAGTTTTCAACAAAAAGTTGGGTTAATTTTCGGCTGTAAGATCTTTCATTTCTTACACTTGCATTAATAATCAATACTTTCATTACTATAAATTTTATAACAACAAAATTCCTGATTATTCATTCCTTAAAAATTGATCTAGTTCAAGAGGATTTATTTTTTTTCCGGATTCTGCTTATAAATTCTGCTGATACCCCTAAATAGGAAGCAATTAAGTATTGAGGAACTCTGGATGCAATATCCGGATAGGTATCGAGAAAATCATAATACTTCTGTTCAGCTTTGTACATGTTGTTCAAGACAATTCTCTTCTCAAGAGTTCCCAGATAGCTTTCTAAAATAATCCTGAAATATCTTTCCAGGGAAGGGATTTCCTGCAGCATTTTTTGAAAAGACTGATGACCGATCTGTAAAAGGTTTGTTTTTTCTACGGCCTGTATATTGTAAATGGAAGCTTTTTGTTTGGAAAAACTGGAGATATCGGTTGCCCACCAATCGTCAATAGCTAAGAAAAGGATCTCCTCATTTCCATTTTCTGAATTGATGCAAAAGGCTTTTAAAACCCCTGAGACAATATAGCTGTCATAACGGCAGGTTTCTCCGTTTCTTAAAAGAAATTCACCTTTTTCCAATGTTTTTTCTGTCCAGAAATTTTTAAAAATGACAATTTCTTCCGGACTTAGCCGGACATGCTGTAAAATGTTCGTAATTAATGTTTCCATTCAAATTGATTAAAAGGAGAGATAACTTATATAACAGGTTTAGAAGACAACACTGGATCAGCTAATTTACAAAAATACTTATTATAAAGGCATCTGATGATGCCTGAAGTGGTATTAATTCTAAGATCCTGGGGTGCTTTTATTGGGATTTATCATGTATCTTTGTTGTTCGAGGAAAATGAAGAATCATCTATGGAATCAATATCGGTTTTTGAGATTATTAAAGTAGGAATAGGCCCTTCCAGTTCACACACAATGGGACCCTGGAATGCAGCTTCTGCATTTATCAGAATTATAAAAAGGGAAAGATCCATCGCAGAAGTGAAGGAGGTTTTCCTTGAATTTTTCGGGTCTTTAGCTAAAACCGGAATAGGACACGGGACGGATATTGCCGGAATGCTTGGGCTGAATGGCGAAGATTTTAAAACCATCAATACGTCAAAAATTGATGAAAAGATCGAGAAGATCAAAAAGGACCAGATCATTAACCTGGGGGGAGAGAAAGAAATTCCTTTTGTCTACGGGTACCATTTGGTTTTAAATATGCAAAAATCCCTTGATTTCCATCCTAACGGAATGATCTTTAAGGCTGTTTTTGAAGATGGAACCGAGCTGGTTCAGGATTTTTATTCTGTAGGGGGTGGCTTTATTGCAAGCCAGGAAAAAAATTCTATAGAAAAACAGTGTGTGAGAACGCTTTATCCTTGTCATCACGGTTCGGATATTATAAAATACTGTGAAAAACTAGGATTTAAAAGATTTTCAGATCTTATTCTGATCAATGAAGAAAGCTGGAGATCTCAGGAAGAAACCAGACAGGAAGCGCTGAATATCTGGGCAAATATTAAAGAATGCATCTACAAAGGCGTTAATAAAGAAGGCATCCTTCCCGGAGGTTTAAATGTAACCAGAAGGGCAGCCGGAATCAATAGAAAACTGTTAGGAGATAAAATCTATAAGAATATCGATGAATGGTTTAAGCTGGTGGTTGATGCAGAAGAGAACTTCACTAATATCAATAAATGGATCGCGTGTTTTGCACTGGCAGTGAACGAAGAAAACGCGAGTTTCGGAAGGATCATCACGGCACCTACCAATGGAGCCAGCGGTGTTATTCCGGCAGTTTTAATGTATTCGCAGGCATTTACAGAATGTATCAGTGAAGACGATATCGTAAGATTTTTACTGGTTGCCGGAGAGATTGGAACTTTATTCAAGAAAAATGCAACCATTTCTGCTGCGATGGGTGGATGTCAGGCTGAAATCGGAGTTTCATCGGCGATGGCAGCTGCAGGGCTTACGGAAATTTTAGGAGGAAGCATTGGACAGGTTCTGATGGCGGCAGAAATTGCCATGGAACATCACCTTGGACTTACCTGCGACCCGATCAAAGGACTGGTACAGATTCCATGTATTGAAAGAAATACAATGGGCGCCATGAAAGCGATCACAGCTGCTAATATTGCATTGGAAAGTGATCCTGCCAAAGCGAAAGTAACCTTAGATGAAGTGATCCAAACCATGTGGGAAACCGCTTTATCAATGAGTGACCGTTTTAAAGAAACGTCAGAGGGTGGACTTGCTATTGCGGTAAACGTTCCTGAATGTTAAAAGAAAACATATTATTTTAAAATATAAAATCCTTAGACTCATCATCTAAGGATTTTTTTATGGTGAAATTTTAAACCATTAAGAGCAGTGAAGAGATTAAAGAGGGTTAAGATAAATCAATTGATTTTTTTAGTGTAACTCTTAAAGCTGAGCTCTACTTAACGTTCTTAAAAACTTAAAAACCCTTGGTTAAAAAAGAATTCGAACTACTTTTTATTAAACAGATTTGTTTTTCCTTTTTGAATTAATTGCATTTGCTTGCTTTCTGGCATGAAGAGAATTGTAATACCCGCTTTTTCAAACTGGAATTTATTTTTTTCAATATTTTTCAGAGGGAATTCCGGTTGTCCTTTTCCTTGCGCAAATAAAGATCCGTTTTTGGAAAATACTGTCAAAGGAATCGGAATTTCTTTTGATTCATATTCTCCTTCATATTTTTCCAGCTCAGAATTTGATTTTGTGTCAAATGATGGATATTGATAATCTCTTCCGTACAGTTGATTTAAAATTCCAACGTATAAATCATTGTGGGGAAAATTTTCTCCGTTAACGGTAACTGCAAAAGAGAGTTTATCTGTGGGCTCATATGATAGTATAGAGTGAGAACCTGCCGTATCACCACCGTGTCCGTAGGCAATAATGTTGTAGAAAGGCACTTTCATAATTCCGGTTCCGAAGAACTTCTCCTCTTTATTGGAAGTCATCATGTCAAGCGTCTCTTTTTTAATGAATTTTCCGTTGAATAAAGCATCGATAAAAGTATTCATATCTTCTGTCGTAGAAGTGATGTCACCTAGTCCTACGCAATTTCGGAAATTAAAATCCGGGACTTCGTTCCAGCTTCCGTCTGTAAATTTATAAGATTTAAAAACATTCTTAGGGTCATCCAATACCGAGAAAGTATGCTTCATTCCTGCTTTTTCCAGGATGTTTTCTTTTAATATGATATTATATGGTTTGCCGGAGAGTTTTTCCAGGATTCTGCTTAAAAGGAAGTAGGCTGAATTGGAGTATTTGGTTTTCTTTCCGGGTTCAAAGCTTACGCCCTGTTTTTTGATCTCCGCAACAATGGCTTTATCACCTGTTACCTTTCCGAAAAGCCAGTTGTCCTTTGCTCCACCTACATAATCGCCGAGTCCGCTGGTATGGTTCAGCATCTGGTGGAGGGTGATCTTTTGTGCGTTGGGAATTTCCGGATAGTATTTTGACAGTTTCTCATTCAGTTTAAGCTTCCCGTTTTCAACGAGCTGCATCAGCATCACTGCGGTGATCATTTTACTGATAGAACCTATCTGATATTGCGTGTTTTTATCATAAGTCACGTTGGTTAATTGCCGTTGGCCGAAATCTTTATGGTATTCCTGAACGCCGTTTCTGAAAATAGATACACTGCCAATACCCTGGTTTTTCTCAGCGATATAATTCAGAAAGTCATCTATTTTTTCTTTATTAATTGCTTTTCCATTGAGGTAAGGGACGTCAGAATTTTTAGAAGCAGGAAGATGTCTGAACAGGTCTAAAGGAAGTACTTTCCCATTCTGGCTGAAGTTTCCTTCAAAATGATCTTCCTTGAAAATTCCTTTATAGCTGGCATTGATTTTTTTGATCTCAAAACTAAGTTCATTATTACTGAAAACTGTTTGGTCTACGGTAATATCATCTTTGCTTTGTTTAGGACTGTTGAGCAGAGAAGAGTATCCTTCCGGACTTTTTTTGATTTTCAATATGATGGGCAGTTTCATTGCCTGGATGTCGATTTCTCCGTTCCAGTTGCCTTCGATTTGGGCGTGACAAAGGTGTGCCAGAAAGACCAGCACGAATAAGAATTTGATTTTCATGATATTTAGAAGTATTTAGATAGTAATATTTGGCATATCAAAGTCATAATGAGTGATACTGCTGCGAAAAGAACAATATGATGCCATTTTTTGATGTTGGTAGCGGTTTTAAAACCGTTGTAATAAATGGTTATACTATAGATTAAAATAATAAGGGCGAATGATGCCATACCTATTGTAACTATAAGATCTCCAACGGGCAAAGTTTCTGGAAGGTTTCTCTGATGGCTGATCAATCGGTCCTGCGCTTCTTTTATAAAGGATATTTTTTCCGTTGCCTGCAGAATAACCAGCAAGAGCTGCGAAATTAATACAGTATTTACGATGTCGATAAGCCTCGTTTTACTGTTTAAAATTTTACCTAATATAAAAAGGATGATAATAGCAGAGGCAAAGCTGATTAAGGTGGGAATAGCTACAGCCTGCAGGGTTACTTTTTCCAAACTGTTGACTTTATAAATGCTGCTGAAATAGGTTCCTGTCCAATAGCCCATTAAAATAGCCAGAGCCGTTCCCAAAATCCCAATAACAAGAAGCAGTTTATCATCAAACCTTTCAAAAGGATTAAAAATTGTTTTCCAGTTCATCTTGTTGAGTTTACAGGTTCGTTTTTAGTTGTCCTACTTTAGTAATCAGGTCGTCCATTTTGTTTCTCATGGTCGGGTAGGAGAGTCCGGCCTGTTTGGCCATTTCCTTAATGCTTCCGCTGGAAAGGAAGAAATTCAGAACAAATTCCTGCTCTTCCCGATTCAGTTTAAGCAAAACGGGGAGCTCGTAATCGCCGCTTACTTCTGTTTTACAGTTCGGGCATTTCATCTGGCTCACATTTAAAGTATTGTCACAGCTCGGACAGACAGTTGGCAGTTTCATCAATTAATTTTTTACTAAAGTACTATTTTTTTTAATAAAGTTAAAATAACTTTTAATAAAGTTAAATTAAAATAATAAAAGGTATAGGTTTTAGAGAGCAGATCGTAGGTAGTGGGTAGCAGGTGATAGGTGATCACAGTCGGAGAGTAAAGATTTCGAGTTATTATTGAATGCTTTAAAAATAGAGGTAAAAAATACCCAATATCAATAAAATTGTTGTGAAGTCTTACCACCTGTAACCTATTATCTGCTACCTATTTTACCTCAATATTCCTCTGATTCTGTTGGCATTGGTAATCAGCTCTTCAAGGTATTCATAGTTTTCTTTTTCTAATGCAGCCTTAAATTTTCTAAGCTGGGTAATATGTTCATTCAGAACATCCAGAACGTTTTCTTTGTTTTGTTTAAAAATGGGAACCCACATTTCCGGATGCGATTTTGCAAGACGTACCGTACTGGAGAAACCGGAACTGGCCAGTTGGAAAATCGTTTCCTCCTCACGTTCTTTTTCCAAAACGGTGTTGGCTAAAGCGTAAGATGTAATGTGGGAAATATGTGAAATATAAGCCGTATGAATGTCGTGATCTTCGGCATTCATGTAGATCAGGTGCATATCAAGGTTTTCTGCCACTTTTTCTACCAATTGAAGGGCGTCGGGTGCCGATTCTTCCTTGTTGCAGATGACTCCGGCCTTTCCTGAAAAACTGTCGGAAACAGCAGAGGCGGGACCGCTGTTTTCTGTACCCCACATGGGGTGAAAAGCCACAAATCTGGAACGTTTCGGATGGTCTTTAACTGAGTTAACAATCCCGGCTTTTGTAGATCCGGCATCCATTACAGTTTGGTTGTCAGATATTAAATCCAAAACATCAGGAAGCAACTTTCTGGCTGCATCCACAGGAACGGCAATGATGATAAAATCAGCATTTTTAACCCCGTATTCGAGATCTGTACCCGCGTCAATAATTTTAAGTTCCAGTGCTTTACTGATATGCTGCTGATTATTATCAATCCCGTAGATGAAATCTGCAATGCCTTTTTCTCTTAATTTTAAAGCCATTGAACCCCCGATTAAACCTGCACCAATAATACTTATTTTCATCTTTTTAAATTTTTAAAATAAAAAACCCCGTCCTAGGACGAGGTTTATATGTTATGTTCATAAGAATCCCTATCCCAGATCTGAGCTAAAAATTCTATAATAATATGTCGTGTTATTGAAATTCACCAAGCGAAGGTATAAAATATTTTTTAAACTCGAGATACTTTTGGCTGAAATTATCATTTGTTCTGTGAACATGATTTTATAATTTTCTTTAATTTGCGCTGTGAATAATCGTTCTTTTAACGTCCTTATTCTGTTGTTCCAGACTTAGCGTTGTTACCCCGCCCTCAAAAAGAAACTCGATCTCGGTTTTTTTTGAAGTCACTGCGTAGGTAATGGAAACAAGGCCATCGTCGTTGATTTCTTTTGTTGTGTTTTCTGTCGGAAGGGTGGCCAATAGTTGCTCTGCTTTTTCTATCTCTTTGTCTTTTATCGTTCTTCTATAGACTTCATCAACAGAGGCGTTTTTAAAGATACACTCCTGTTCGGTTTCGTATTCTATCTGTTTTTCGGTACATTCTTTCAGGGTGAGAATTCCTTTGGTTTCAGTAACGGGTGTATTTTCTATCGCAGTTTTTTCAACTGGAGTGCTGTCTTTTTTAGCGGTTACTGTTTCATTTACTGTTTTTTTTGACTCATTTTTACAGGCTGTAAAAACTAATAGACTAAGGCAGACGAAACTTATTTTTTTCATTGATAAAAGGTTAGATTTATTTTTCTTTGATCCTAAAAGAAGGGTTTAAAAATAATGAATTCCTTTGTAAATGGGACTAAACCTGCAATTTTAATACATTTGTCTTTATAAATAATTGAATGCCAGTTGATTTTTTGTTTGGGGATTACTTTATTCAATACAATTAAATCCATAAAACACGGGCCAGTTTTTATTGTCTTTTCTTGTTAGAAGTAGGAGTGTCATTGCCGTCTTTTTGTACTTTTGTATGAAGAGGTGTTTTTGTGACAAAAAAATGACTTCACTGAATCTTATCCATTGTATCATTAAAATCTAATAATATGAACTATCTGAAAAAAATAGTATTGAGTATATGTTTTACCGCTGGTATCTGTCACGCTCAGCAAAAGAATACTGATGCGAATTATAGTTTTAGCGGTCTTATTGACCAAAAAATCCCTGTTGAACTGAGTGTCAGCGTTTCAAAGAATGTCGTTTTAGGGAACATCAGATATGTAAAAACTAAAGAAAAGAAACCCATTAAAATAATAGGAACGCTGAATTCTGGAAATCATTACCATCTGGAGGAATTTGAAAATGATGGGAATATCAGCGGAATTATTGATGTGGTCTTAAAAAATGGAAAATTAGAGGGAGACTGGTCATCCACAAAGTCTGACGCAGTTTATCCCATAGCACTTGATGTTCAAACTAAAGTAAATCCGAAGCCGCAAATAGTTTCACCTGTTCCATCTGATCGTTTTGAAGGAACGTATACCTATCAATATGGAGAAAATGGGTATCAGGGAAGTATGACTATTAAAAAGATAAAAGATCAGATGTATTCCTATGACATTGGTTCTGTGACCCGGGCTCCCGGAAGAAATATTGCAGATGCGTCAGGAGAGGTGATGATTAAAAATAATCAGTTTACTATTGAAATCAATAAATCATGTTCATTCCTCGTTACATTTTATAATGGATTTATATCCATTACATCAGTTCCGTCTGAGCAGTCGCGTGATTGTGAGTTTGGAATGAATGCCACTTTAGATGGAACTTATCTTAAGGTGAAATAGATTCGTGAACTAACGCAAAGCAAACTTATTGAATCACTCCAAGCCATGCAAGAAAATAATGTAACAATATAACAATGTACCAGTTTATCAATCATTTAATCAAACAGGATACTACAAATATCTATTATAATACCTTGGGATTATTCTATTGTTACATTGTTATACTGCTACATTGTTACATTAGTTCTATGGGTTCGAGATAATCAACGTCGAAGGAATATCAGACAACCAAAGGCTCTTACTATCGATCAGATTTTTCCAGCTTTTACTGCTGATCAGCATCAGATCCTGTGAGTTTAGGAATTCTTTCTCAATCTTTTTCTCGTTATATAAAGTGATGTGGTTCGGGGCTACCTGTTCAATGCTTCTGATCAGCTCTTTAACCTCGATATTGTTGCGGATCTGTCCGGCTGCATCAAGGATAATGATCTGTGAATTGTTATTGTTGATCAGTCTTTTCGCATATTCCAACAGATAAAAATCGCTCAGGTTAAAAATAGGGACAAATACTTTATCCGCTGATTTGAAATCTTTTTCTACCATAATACCTACCGGAATATGGGTCTTATCAAGGATCTGAAGCGTAAAATCGTCGAAAGGAGAATTGTTGAAGATATTTCCTTTGCCTTTTACCGTATTCAGAAGCTTTTCCGGGTTGATGATCTTTGTGGTGAATCCAAGCAGCCTTCCCAGTAAGCTCCCTTCGTACATGGACTTGCCGAGCATGATCAAAAGAAGATCATAATTTCCTTTATTTGAAATCCCGGCAAGGTCACTTTGAATATCTGTTGAAGCTTTGAAAAGGGTAGTCACTTCCAGTTTCAGGTCATGTGATGTTTCGATGACATTTTTGAACTGGGCATCTTCATACTCATCAATATCATAAGCGTGCATTTCGTCTACAGGAGCAATATTCATCGCTGTGATGCTTTTATTGCCGTTCATTTTATTGGTGAAATCGTGAGCCAGCTTCAGAAGGGTACTTCCGGATTCAGGGATATCAAAAGAAAGCAATACACGGTATTTGGAATCATTACTGTCGTGAATTTCTTCGTCACTACTTTTTTTGGATTTAAAAATAAAATTAATAAAGTCTAAAGCAGGTCCTGTCATAAAAGTGGTAAACAAAGCCATAATAACGAGCATTGCAAAGATCTCCGGACTTAGTACTCCAAGATCATACCCGATGTTCAGGACGATAAGCTCCATTAATCCCCTGGTGTTCATCAAAGCACCGATCGTTAGACTTTCTTTCCAGTTGATTCCCACAAATCGTGCTGTGAGTGCGCTTCCTATGAATTTTCCTGTAACGGCGGTTAAGATGATAAATCCTGCCGTCATCCACAAATGACCATCATTCAATAACCCGATTTGTGTACGGAGACCTGTAAATACAAAGAATAGCGGAAGGAGAAGCACTAAAGCCACATCTTCAACCTTATCGATGAAAAGGGTACGGAATTTTGCATTTTCCGGCATAATAGCTCCAGCCATAAATGCTCCGAATAATGCATGGATACCGATTACTTCAGTAGCATATGCAGAAAGGATCAGCGTCAGGAAGAAAATAGCAACCATCGGTTTACTGATGGTATTTTTACCCGCCTGAAGATCCCCGATTCTTTTTAAAAACGGTCTTACGATTTTGATCATTAAAAAGACATAGGCAATAGCCATAATGATCACATAGATAGAACTGGTGAAAGAACCTGCTTTTACAATGGCAATAACGGCCGCAAGGATACACCATGCCGTAATATCATCGGCTGCCGCACAAGTAATAACAATCGTTCCCAGTTTGGTTTTCTGAAGATTTCTCTCCTGAACAATCCTTGCCAGCACTGGAAATGCGGTGATACTCATTGAAATAGCAATAAACAGGGCAAATGATGTAAACTGGATGCCTTCAGGTGCAAATTCCTGATACACAAAATAAGAAAGCCCGATACCCAGTGCAAAAGGAATAATGATACTTGCATGGCTGATTACCACTGCATCATGTGCTTTTTTCCTTAATACGCTAAGATCCAGCTCCATCCCTACGATATACATAAACAGGATAAGTCCGATCTGACTCAGAAACTGTAAGTTACCTAAAGATTCTTTCGGGAAAAGAGAAGTGGAAAATTCAGGAAAGTACATCCCAAGAAGTGATGGTCCCAAAACAATCCCCGCAATCATTTCACCAATTACGGTGGGCTGCTTGATTTTCATACAGATCCACCCAAAAAGTCTTGCGACCAGAATAATGGTGACGATCTGTGCAAGAAGCAAGGCCAGCGGATGGTGCAGGTTGGCTTTAAAAGATTCCTGGAAATTCTCCCAGGTAGAGCCCGTATTGGTTTTTTTAACAATATTTTCTCCGATCTCCAGCGTCTGTCCTTCTATGATGAAGAAGTACATCAGGCAGGAAAAAAAGGCGATGGTCGATATGTAAAAAATTAAATTTCTGTATTTCCCCCAGTTCATGATTCCTAGTATTTTAATGCAAAGTTGATAAGAATATATGAATGTTAAACACCCTTCTTTTTAAAATGTAATAAATGTTCTAAAAAATGTAATAAAAAACCTTAAGTCTGATTAACGAAATTGAGATTATGGATAAGGGAGCGGGAAGTGGGAGGTTAAAAAAGTGAGTACGAAACTTACTAGTTTTGATTCTTTACCCTTGTTAAGGTTTTAAACCTTAACAAGGGTAACAGTACTATTCGGACCTCAATAACTTCCCTCCTACGACTCATCTTCCTGATTCCAAAAAAATCTATTTCAAAGAATATCCCAAGCCAAGTCCTACTTTCCAGGCTCCGTTTTCTGCAGATGTTTTTGTGTTATAATAGACGTGTATCTGAAGTGCTATCTTTTTGTAAACTATGGTAAGGCCTGCTCCAAGGTTGGGGATGATCGGGCTGTTTTTCGTTCCCGGAGAATGATCTTCTTTAATCCGAAGCGCAGGAAGCATTCCGGCGATCAGTTTCAGTCCTTTATAGGTGAAAAAGCTGACGTTTGGGCTTGTGACCGGACAGAGAGTGCAAAAGGGGAGGGTGTAACGAAACCACGGTATTTTGCTGTGAAACCACAAAGGTCTGAAAGATCTACTTTCCGAACAGTTCCATTAATGAATTTTTATAAGCTTCTCCGATCTGAAGCTTAAGGAAATGATCGCTTTCCATCTGAATGGTGGTAATGATTTCATTGGTAGAAAATACCTTGATTGAGGCGAGGGCTATGATCTCTTTTTTATTAACCTGGGCGAAATCTTTGGAAGGAAGCATTTCAAGAAGCGTTTTAAAACTGAGATTTTTAAGGACAATGATGGTTCCGTCGTTCAGGATGATATCTTTGTCACGGCTGTCGATCTCCGATGTTTTAATATAAGCGATCTGTTCTGTAAAAATAACGGTTCTTCCGATATTGGTGTTCCATTCGATCAGATCTTTTTTATGGGGAACGTCTACCAGCTCTTTTGCTTTTTCGAAAGCCTGGATCAGCCTTTCTTTTTTGATGGGTTTTCTTACGTAGTCTACCACATTCAGGTCAAAAGCTTCTGCTGCATATTCTTTATAAGCGGTGGTAAAGATGATCTTTTTGGAACCGGAAATAATTTCTGCCACCTGAAGTCCGGTCATTCCCGGCATTTCAATATCCAGGATGCACAGATTACAGTCGATGTTGTCTATCTCACTCAGGAAAATTTTAGGATCATTAAATGCCTTTACCACTTCTACATTTTCGATCTGTTCACATAGAAGTTTTAAATAACTGATCGCCAGTAATTCATCGTCAAGAATAACGCATTTTATCATAGAATTCTCCTAAATTGATTTTTAATTCTGCCGTGAAGATACCGTTTTTCGAACTTTTTTCAAGCTGGTAATGATTGCTATAGATCATTTTAAGCCTTTGATCCAGTGACTGGCTTCCAAAACCGCTGTTTTCCTTTTCCAGAATATTCTTTAAGGAAGACTTGTTGCTGACTTTCATGGTGAAAATCCTGTTTTCAAGCTCCAGATGGATCGAGATAAAAGAATCCTGAGCCAGAAAATCCGTATGTTTGAAAGCGTTTTCAATGAGGTCCACAGAGATCAGCGGGGCAAAAACCTTTTCTTCGTAGACCGAATCAGATTTATTGATTTTAGACTTGATCCTGAAATCAAAAAGGGGATTGATCTTTATTTTATTGATTTCAATAAGGCTTAAAGCAAAATTCAGTTCCTCTTTCGGGCTTACAAATTTATTGTTGCTTTCGTATAAAATATAATCCAGGACATTCGCCAGCTTATCCAGAGACATATAGGTCTGGTAGGCATGAGACTGTACCGAATTCAGGATATTCTTAAAGAGATGGGGATTCAGCTTTGTACCGATATGTTCCAGCTGAACTTCATTCAGTTTCTGTTCAATGATCTTATTGGTTTCAGACAGCCTTGTATTTTTCTGTCTGAAGTTGCTGTTCTGGCTGAACAGGTAGATGCTGACTGTGAGCAGAAAGAAAATAGCAAAAACTCCAGTGAATATTAGATAATCGTGGATCATGTAGTAATTGCCTTCCATAAAAAATATTATTTGATGCTACTATTTAAAATTAGTTTAATTTAACCATTAAGAGCATTTAAGCTGTTAAGATTAATTAAGAAAAATATCAAAGATATTTTATAAAGCATGCTGCTTACTATTTGACATTGTCAAATCCTAAATTATTCTTTTTAAGTAAGTTTCTTAATTCCTTAATGTTTAAAAATAAAATTTATTTATTTCAGTTTTTTCAAAGAATTCAGCGTAACTGTTTCTTCACACTTTTCAAAAGTGATCTCATAAGAAGGGTTCTTCTCCGGATAGGTAATAACATAGTCCGGACATGGTTTTTTCTGAGCATGACTTCTGTCAAAATCTACTTTTCCATTGGTAATGATGCTGTCTTTTATAAATTTCTCATCAATTTTATAAGTGATCATTCCGTTTTTGACGTCTTCAGAATATTTGAATTCCTTAGACAGGGTTTCTGCGATCACACGGCTGTTGGGAAGATATCCGCTGCAGCTCGCGCCTTTTTTGTTTAAAATAAAAAATACAAGAATCAGACCCGGAATAAGGCCTATTAAAAAGAATTTAAACTTTTTCATTAGAAAATTAAAAGATTGATATCATGGTAAGTAAGTCCGAAACGGTCGCATATCACTTTTTTGGTATGTCTTCCTTTGTACATATACAGACTCTGCTTCATTTCATTTTTGCGGATCAGCATATTTTCAAAACCGCCTTCTTCATCATAATTCAGAATATAGGAAAGAAAGAAATTGGAGATCGCTTTTGTAGTGGTTCTCGGCATTCTTGACGTAAGATTCGGGAGCCCACAGTGGATAACACCGTGTTTGATGATATAAGGATCCTCCATCGTCGTTAGCTCAGACGTTTCGATCACTTTACCGTTGTCTATGGTAATATCGATGATCACACTGCCCTTCTTCATTTTCGCGACCATTTCTTCGGTAACGATAGGGGTCATATTCAATCTCGGAAGTGCACCGATAACCACATCGGCACGTCTTAATGCTTTACTTAATTCTTTAGGATCAATAATTGAAGTCGGAACGCGGCTGTCTACAAGGGTATGAAGTCTTCTCAGCTTTGAAAGGGAGTTGTCAAAAACTCTTACGCTGGCTCCAAGTCCGATAGCTGCTTTTGTGGCAAATTCTCCCACAATGCCTGCTCCTAAAATAACAACTTCTGCAGGTCTCACTCCTGTGATGCCGCCCAGCATTAAGCCGTTTGATAGCGCAAGAAGTTCAGATGCATATAAAACAGATACTGTTCCTGCAATTTCGCCGACCAGTCTTACCAAAGCAAGCTGTTTGTATTCGTCAACGATAAATTCAAAAGCGATGGCATTGATCTTTCTCTCCGCCAACTTCAGGAAATAAGCTTTATCTCTAAGGTTGATCTGAAGGGCTGAAACCAGATACGTATTAGGTTTCATATAATCAATCTCATCTTCTGTAGGCGGATTAATTTTCAGAATAAGATCTTGTCCGAAAGCTTCTTTAGGATCATTGGTGATCTTTGCTCCAGATTCAGAATACTGTAAATCTGTAAAAAAAGAACCTTCTCCGGCACCTGCTTCTATAATGAGTTCATGGCCGTGTTCTACCAGCACCTGTACAGCATCCGGAGTAATGCACGTTCTCCTTTCGTTAAGACAGGTCTCTTTAGGAATTCCAATACTGAACTGCTTTCCTTTCTTAATAACCTCCAACTTCTCTTCTTTCGGCATCAATTCTTCTTCAGTAAAAGGAGTAAAAATATTTGTAGTACTCATTCTTTAAATAAATTATGTCTTACAGGTTGTTGTTTTTCAATTGAATTTATGAAGCAAAGATACATAATATTTACTCGAATGAAATTTCTCTTTCATCCCCTGTATTCACAATGCTCATTGTGTGGTACTTAAGCCCGTAGAGCTCTTCTTCGTACACTTCAGGCCATTCTATGATGCATAAAAACGCATTATCCAGGTATTCTTCAATCCCGATATCATAGACTTCTTCAATGTTTTTTAAACGGTAAAGGTCGAAGTGGTAGATCTTTCCTTTTGGGGTATTGTATTCGTTGACAATAGAGTAGGTAGGAGAGTTCACTTCATCCTGGCTTCCCAGTTTTTTGAGAAGAAATTGAGTGAATGTCGTTTTGCCTGCACCAAGGTTTCCTTTTAAAAGTAGGATGTTATGCTTTAAGTCAGGAATGATCTTATCGACAACTTCCTGCCAGTCTTTGATCTCTTGTATAGTAAACTGCATAAAAGTAATTTGTGCAAAAATAAGCAATTTAGTTGGAGACTGAGAAGGTTTGAGAGTGGGAGAGTTTTAGGGTGAGAGTGTGGGAATGTGATAGAGTGGCGGGCTGTTGTGGGAAATATGTTTTTTTGTTTGTTAATTGTAGAAATATTTAGTTTTCATATTTAATACAGTCATTGTTAAATTCTGAAAAACTCTCAAACCCTAAAACTCTCCTACACTCCGACTCGAATGCAAAACACTTTCTCCATCTCTATAAATTTACTTATTTTTACGCTATGATTTCCAAACAGACCATAGATAAAATTTTTTCAACGATACGGGTAGAAGAGATAGTAGGAGAGTACGTTCAGCTGAAAAGAGCCGGGTCTAACTTTAAGGGGCTCAGTCCTTTTCATGATGAAAAGTCTCCGAGTTTCGTCGTTTCACCAAGCAAACAGATTTGGAAAGACTTCTCAACAGGAAAAGGGGGAACTGCCATTTCTTTCCTGATGGAGATCGAAAATTTCACCTATCCAGAAGCCCTTCGCCACGCGGCTAAAAAATACGGGATCGAAATTGAAGAAGATCAGCGTGAGTTTTCTGAAGAAGCAAAACATGCACAGACCGAAAAAGATCAGCTGTATAAAATTCACGAAGTGGCCAATACTTATTTTCAGGAGATTCTTTGGGATTCGGAAGAAGGTAGAAGTATTGGTTTGGCTTATTTCAGAGAACGTGAGCTGAAAGATGATATCATTAAAAAATTCCAGCTTGGATATTCCGTGGAAAAGAAAAATGCCTTCACCGTTTATGCGGAGGAAAAGGGCTACACGAAAGATATTCTTGAAAAATCCGGACTTTCTATATTTCCTGAAAATACACCATCCGGAATCGACCGTTTCAGGGAAAGGGTTATTTTCCCTATCCACAGTTTTTCGGGGAGGGTTTTAGGTTTCGGGGCCAGGATTCTTAAGAATAACGTCAAAACGGCCAAATATCTTAACTCCCCGGAAACGGAAATTTACCATAAGTCCAATGTTCTTTATGGTTTAAATCAGAGTAAACAGGCAATTTCCAGAAAAAATAACTGTCTGCTTGTGGAAGGTTATATGGACGTGATCGCACTTCATATGTCAGGAATTGAGAATGTAGTGGCCAGTTCAGGAACATCTTTAACTATTGAACAGATTAAACTGATCAAAAGGCTGACGGAAAACGTAACCATTCTTTTTGACGGTGATAATGCCGGGATCAAAGCGAGCTTCAGAAGTATCGATATGCTTTTGACGGAGGGAATGAACATTCGTGTCCTGCTTTTCCCGGAAGGTGATGACCCAGATTCATTTGCCAGAAAACATCCGCAGGATTATGTAGAAAAGTTCATCGAAAATGAAGCGACAGATTTCATCGATTTTAAAGCAGACATCCTTTTAAAAGATGCCGGAAATGATCCCATAAAAAAAGCCGAAGCGATTCAGAATATCGTAAAATCGGTTTCTTTTGTACAGAATGCACTGAAAAGAGAAGTCTATCTGAAAGAGGTTTCCAATAAATTCGGACTTTCGGAACAGAGTCTTTTCAATGAACTGGATGTTCAGAAACAAATCACACAAAACCAGCACCAACACGTTCAGCAGCAAAAAGAAAAAGCTCCTGCTAAGCTTGAAATTGTGCCTCTGGATGAGGAAAAAGAAGATCCTTATTTGTATGATGTTCTGTTTATGGAAAGCAAGCTTGTAGATCATATGCTGATGTTTGGCGATGTTGTTTTGAAAAGAACCAATGAAAAGAACGAAGAATACCAGATTACCGTCATTGAAGAAATCCTGTTGCATTTTGAAGAAGAACAATATAATTTTTTAGTAAAAGGCAATGAAATTATCATCAACCAGGTGAAAGAAGGTATTCAAAAGGATGAGCTGAGAAGCGGAAACTTTTTTGTAGCTTTTATGGATGAAGAAATTACCTCCAAGGTAGTAGATGCCCTGATTCCTTTGGATGAACTGGAAAACTGGGGTTCCCGAAATATTTTCCCTCCCAATTACGGTGACAAAATAGCGGAACAGGTGCAGGGAGACGTTCTGTTGCATAAATACAGATATATAGACTATCTGATCAAAGAAACTGCAAGACAGCTGGATCAGTACAGCGGAACCGATGAAGTGAAATATTACGAACTGATCAAAAAGATTACCCTGCTGAAACAGGCATCCATCAGATTAAGCGATATTATTGAATATTCACCTATCAAAGGGATTTACGTAGATAGGAAAAGGTAAATTGCAGACATAGGCTGAGCATCAGGCCGGAATTCTCTGACAAAAAGTCCTATAAAATTTTAGGAATAAAAGTTGTAATTTAAACTTCGATAAATATTTAATAATACATAATAGACAATATGGACATTAAAAAAGACTTCAGAGATTTCTCTGTAAAACATTTAGGAAATAGCGGTCTTGCTACCGATCAGTATATGGGAATGTATGGTCCAACGAATCTTACGCCGTATATTATGGAAGAAAGAAGATTAAACGTTGCCCAGATGGACGTGTTTTCGCGTCTGATGATGGACAGAATTATCTTCTTAGGAACAGGAATTGACGATCAGGTTGCTAACATCGTAACAGCTCAGCTTTTATTCTTGGAAAGTTCTGATTCTGCCAAGGATATCCAAATCTACATCAACTCTCCGGGAGGAAGCGTTTATGCAGGTTTAGGAATCTATGACACGATGCAGATCATCAAGCCGGACGTAGCTACGATCTGTACAGGAATGGCAGCTTCAATGGGAGCGGTACTTCTTGTGGCAGGAGAAAAAGGAAAACGTTCTGCACTTAAGCATTCAAGAGTAATGATTCACCAGCCTTCAGGAGGTGCTCAGGGAGTAGCTTCAGATATGGAGATCAACTTGAGAGAGATGCTTAAATTAAAGCAGGAGCTTTATGAGATCATCGGTCACCACTCAGGACAAACGTACGAATGGGTAGAAAAGTCTTCAGACAGAGACTACTGGATGACTTCTGAGGAAGCTAAAGGCTACGGAATGGTAGACGAAGTTTTACAGAGATCTACAGAGAAAAAATAATTTCCTTTTCAGGAATATTGAAAAACGCACCGGATTTTCGGTGCGTTTTTTTATTGCTTGATTTGTATTTTAACCACAAAAGGGACAAAAGTTTTTTAGCACTTCAGCGCTACTTTCAAGCTTAAAAAAAATGTGAAAAGAAGATCACTTAAGTTCTGTGAAAATCTTTGATTTTCATAATGACAAAAATTCGTCGACCCCAATTCCCATCCCGTGGAGGGGTGGCAAAAATTCAAAGAATTTTTGACGGGGTGGTTAAAAAAAATACTCAGTCTTCCCCCAACAACTCAACTTCATCACCTCAAAGGTTATAAAAACAAAAACGCGCCCCTCAAGACGCGTGTCATCTATTTTTTAATAATCTTATGAACCGTGGTATTCTTTGATGTTTTAATTTCCATCAGATAAATCCCGGTGTTCAAGGCCTGAATATTGATTCTTGCTGTATTTCCAGTCAGTACCTTTTGTCCTGAAGCGGCATAAATATTCACTTCTTTAATACTTTCCGCAGTTTCTATCTGGACAAAATCACTTGCCGGATTTGGATAGATTCTGAACTCCTTTTTATTGATGTCAGAAACACTTAAAATAGAGCTTGATGCTTCTCTGGGAGTAAATGGTAATCTTTGTCCGAAACTTAAGCCTAGCCAGTCGTTATTTCCCAATTGAATTTGAGATAAATTGGTCTGTCCTCTCCAGTTTGAAAGGTCTTTTCCTTTGAAAAGCTTCCACGTATTGGTTCCTGATGTATTTCCTGTAAAGTTATTGAGAGATAATGTACTGATCTGGTTGCTTGCTGATGTAAAGTTAAAATAAGGAGCTTGTGCATGAATCAGCTGAAGAGCCTGCTCAGCGGTTAAGCCTCCATTGTATTTAATTCCAAAAACAAAGGAATGAGCTTCACCATTTGAATTGTTCGTCCCAAAATCGATAACAACAAGACTTGTATTGCTTCCCGTTCCGATCCAGTTGGTGATCTGTGAAAGATTGTACCAGGAAGAGCTGTAAGCTGCCACAGGAGAAGACGGATGGGAAAGTGGAGGCGTAGTAGAGGTAAATCCATAACCGAAAGAAATACCATACCATTTTCCATTAACTAATGGATCATTGTTTACGCCATTATTCAAATTCATGTTTTCTGCAGTAGGACCGGACCATGTAGACCAGTAATCTTCCAAACTTGGAATGTGATGGTTGTAATTGAAACTGTAAAGAAAACCTGAAGGAACTTCTGCCTCTATTTTAGGCTCTGCCGCAGAAATAGCATTGATGAGGTCTTCCATCGTAAGATTATTTGCATCATACCGATAGCCCCATGCATAAGATGTGGGATTGTCACTATCATTAAAATCGGCGATGAAATAAGCCTTTTTCGAGCCTGTCCCTACCCAGAATTTAATGTCATTCTCTGTAAACTGGGCAGAGAATAGCTGCAGACATAGCAGCAGAAAAAAAAGATAGATCTTTTTCATAATATAATTAAATTAAAGTTTTATTCCCGAAACTTTCCCGCAGGAAAAAGAATAAGAATCTTTTTCAGATCCTTCTTTTCCTGAAGTGAACGCAGATAAGGCAGGTCTCCTGGCTCGCTTCTCGAAGTACGCCTTCCCGGATTGAGATCCAGTGGCCTATTGTACTCAAAGTTTAAAACAGCTTACAGTTGCGGGTACAGCCCAAGCATTGAATTTCTTCTCACTTGATTCCCTGTTAATGAACAGATGTTCAGCCTTAACTGCTGCAAATATATTATATAAATTTTTGAAGCTGTTTTGTGAATTATTGTATGGTTTCTTTATTTGTTTAGCTGTCAGATTACTTTTAGGAAGATGATTTTTTGATTTAATAAAGAATTAAAAAGAAGATTGATGATATTCGGATTAATTCAAGTGTTTAAAATAAATTCATCTAACGATCTTATTGTTAAAATACAATTGTTATTAAATTCAACATCAGTTTACAATCAATGTATACTTTCGCGGCATAAAAGTAACTATGAGAAAACTGCTGTTATCGGCGATCGTATTCACAGCGCTTGCATCATGTAAAGATGATGACAACAAGATGAATAACCAGGATATCAATTATGCTAAACTTCCTCAGGAATTTCCTTTCTCCAAATTGACAACTATTAATGGGGTAGATGTTATTAACGGTGGCTTCGGTTCAGGTGCAGCTGCACATCCAACCAGAAAAGGGGAGTTTTATGTGATCACCGATCGTGGTCCGAATACAGATTATCTGAACGGAAAGAAATTTCCAGCCCCGAATTTTACGCCAACAATTATGCATTTTAAGATCAATGCAGAAGGAAATATCGAGGTTATCAAATATATTAAACTTAAAAATCCTTCCGGCCAGCCGATTACAGGTCTTCCGAACCCTGCAGGAATGGGAAGTACAGGAGAAACAGCCTACGATTCATCAGGAAATGTTTTGGGAACAGACAATTATGGACTGGACAGTGAAAGTATTGTAGCAGCAGCAGACGGAACTTTTTGGGTTTCTGACGAATATGGTCCGCACATCGTTCATTATAACGCAGAAGGAATAGAATTGGAAAGGATAAGTCCGATAGGGGTCAATACCGGACCTAGAAAATTGCCTGCTGTTTTGGCGAAAAGAAGAGCCAATAGAGGAATGGAAGGATTATGCATCACTCCGGATGGGAAAATGCTGGTAGGCACTATTCAGTCTACGATGTATGTTCCTACAAAAGTTCTCGCCACGAATACAACGTTAACCAGAATTGTCACTTTTGATATTGCAACAGGACAGACGAAACAGTATTTGTATAAGCAAAATGGAGGGGCATCAGATTCTGTATGTGATATTACAGCTATCAGCAGCACGGAATTTCTTGTTATAGAAAGAGACGGAAACTTTGGCTCTCAGGGAGGAACCAAAAAAGTATACCGGATCAATATTGCTGGAGCTTCAGACGTGAACGGTACCGATATTGCGGCTGTTGACGGGATGAAAATCAATAATAAAGCTTTAGAGCAGTCTACCTGGGATGAAATTACGAACGCAGGAATAAAGCCTGTTTCCAAGGTTTTAGCCGTAGATCTGGTAGCAAAATTAGGATATGAGCATGATAAATTTGAAGGAATCGTTTATTTAGGGAATAATAAACTGGCAGTCTTCAATGATGATGATTTTGGAATTTTAGATGACGGAAACGGAAATCCAAAAGCGAAGATCCTTCCTAAAACCGGAAAAGTAGACAAAGGAACAATGTATGTAGTCGATATTCAATAATTAGATTTTTTTTAAGAAAACGGCGGCATCGAAGATGCCGCCGTTTTTGACTCTATATGTTTTTAAATTCGATAGAAATTGGCTTTAGCTGAAACCTACGAATTAAAACCCTCAATAATTTTAGAAAAATCCTCTAATTTTAAAGCGGCACCTCCGATCAGTCCACCATCGATATCAGGCTGAGAGAAAATCTCTTTCGCATTATCAGGCTTCACAGAACCTCCGTAAAGGATAGAAATTTCGTCAGCCACTTCCTGTCCGTATTTTGCAGCGATGATGCTTCTGATGTGTGCATGAATCTCCTGAGCCTGAGCCGGAGAAGCTGTTTCACCTGTTCCGATCGCCCAAACCGGTTCGTAAGCGATCACTACTTTTTTGATCTCTTCAGCAGAAAGTGTGAAAAGAGCTACTTCAGTCTGGTTTTTCACCACTTCAAAATGCTGTCCAGCCTTTCTCTGTTCAAGCGTTTCACCGTTACAGTATACAGGGATCAGTCCTTTATCAAGAGCTAATTTGATCTTTCTGTTGCAGTGAGAATCTGTTTCACCGTGGTATTGTCTTCTTTCAGAGTGCCCGATTAATGAACCTGTCGCATCGATAGATTCCAGCATATCTGCAGAAAGTTCTCCTGTATAAGCACCGCTTTCATGCTCGCTCATATCCTGAGAGAATACGCCAATATCATCCTTTTCGAAGATATCTTTAGCCATCATCAGATATAAAGAAGGTGGCGCTATCCATACTTCGCAGTTAGTGGTGTTATTATTTTTATAGCTAAGTAATTGAATCATTAACTGTTGTGCGTCAATGACATTTTTGTTCATTTTCCAGTTTCCTGCAACTATTTTTCTTCTCATAGCCTTATATAATTATGTAAATTATTGTTTATTATTTTTATCTCACGCAGATTGTAATGATTTAGCAGATTTAAAGGTGGTTAACCACTTTTTTATTGATTTTAATTCCAATATTACTTTGTCTTCTACTAAATGTTAATTTTAAAATTAATAGCAAAATCTGCGAGAGTTTAATTACTTATTAATCCCTTCAAGTTTAAACATGAAAGCATACACCAGGGAAATATCCTTCAGGTAGTCAAACCTTCCCGAAGCACCACCGTGGCCATAATTCATGTCTGTTTTTAATAACAATACGTTTTTGTCAGTTTTCATATCCCTGAGTTTCGAGACCCATTTTGCCGGTTCAAAATATTGTACCTGAGAATCATGAAGTCCTGTTGTTACCAAAAGGTTAGGGTAATTTTTCTTTTCGATATTTTCGTAAGGAGAATAAGACTTCATATAGAAATAAGCTTCCTTATTGTTTGGATTTCCCCATTCATCATATTCGTTGGTCGTCAATGGAATACTTTCGTCAAGCATTGTATTAACCACATCTACGAAAGGAACCTGTGAAATCATCCCGTTCCATAAATTTGGATTCATATTCGCGACAGCACCCATCAAAAGGCCTCCTGCACTTCCGCCCTGAGCATAAAGATGTTTGGGTGATGTATACTTTTCTTTAACCAGATATTTTCCGGCATCAATGAAATCGGTGAAGGTATTCTTCTTTTTCATCATTTTTCCGTCTTCATACCATTGTCTTCCCATTTCCTGGCCGCCACGGATGTGAGCCATGGCAAAAGCAAAACCTCTGTTCAGAAGACTTAGCCTTGTACTGCTGAAAGCCGCATCCATTGAACTTCCGTAAGAACCATAGGCATAAAGAAGCAGCGGGCTGTTTCCATCTTTTTTAAATCCTTTTTTATACACAATGGAGATCGGAATTTTTGTTCCGTCTTTTGCCGTTGCGAAAAGTCTTTCGGTAGTATACTCGTCTTTAGCATAACCGCCAAGAATTTCCTGTTGTTTCAGTAACGTTCTTTTTCCTGTCTTCAGATCCTGTTCAAATTGTGAAACAGGCGTAATCATTGAAGTATAGCCGAAACGGAAATTATCTGTGTTGTATTCGGGGTTTTCCAGTGAAGAAATGGTATAAGCAGGTTCGTCAAATGTCAACGCTTCCTTTTTAGCGGTCTTTCTGTTGTAAATAACAAGCTGAGTAAGCCCATTCTGTCTTTCACTGAAAACAAGATAGTTTTTAAACGCACTCACAGACTGCATTAAAACATCATTTCTGTGTGGAATAAAATCCTTCCAGTTTTCAACACCTGTTTTATCTAAAGGAGTTTCTGCAATTTTAAAATTAAGCGCATCTTTATTCGTTCTGATTAGGAATCTGTCTTCCAAAGGAGTGATCGAATAGAGAACATTCTTCATTCTCGGCTGGAAAACCTTGAATGTTCCGTTCGGATCATCAGCATTTAGATATCTTGTTTCAGAAGACGTCGTGGCGCCTGAATAGATAAGAATGAATTTCTGATTTTTAGACTTGTATACCGAAATATAGTTGGTATGGTCTTTCTCCTCATAAACCGTTACATCTTTGCCTGGATCAGTTCCCAGTGTATGTTTTTTTATTTTTTCGGACAAAAGAGTAACCGGGTTATTCTCCGTATAAAAAATGGTTTTATTGTCATTCGCCCATTCTGCGGATCCTTCTGTGTTTTTAATGCCCAGATCGGTTGTTTTTCCGGTCTTCAGATCCTTTAAAAATAAAGTATACTGTCTTCTGGAGACATCATCAACGCCATATACCAGTTTGCTGTTGTCCGGGCTTATGCTGAAGCCGGTAGCATTATAATAAGGGTGTCCTTCCGCCAGTTGATCTACATCCAGAAGGATCTCTTCAGGAGCAGTAAGACTGCCCTTCTTTCTGCAGTATTTGAAATACTGTTTTCCGGCTTCTGTACGGGTATAATAAAAATATCCGTTGTCGAAGACAGGAACAGATTCATCTTTTTCCTTAATACGGGCTTTCATTTCCTGGAAGAGTTTGTCCCTGAAAGGTTCTGTATCTTTCATCATGCCTTCCCAATAGGTATTTTCGGCTTTCAGATAATCAACCACCTTCGTAGAGTCTTTTCCTTTTTTAAAATAATCGATCATCCAGTAATACGGATCATTCACTTTATCACCGTGAATTTCCCGGATGTGTTCCTGCTTTTCCGCAACCGGAGCTTTTAAAGCAGGGAATTTTTGAGATTGTATCGTAGAAGCACTCATAATTAATATTCCAAGATAAAACTTCTTCATGATGTATTTTGTTTTTTGGGTGTGTTGTCTATGCTAAATTCCACAGGTTTTTCAAGAGCTTGTAGAACGTATGCTCTTCGTCAGTTACCTTATGGTCAGCTTTGATCAATGTTTTAGAGAATTGAGCAAATTTTATACGCTCATCTTCTGTAGAATCATCGTGGAAGCATCTTGCATGGAATTCAAAGTGATCTTTCCATTCCTCAGGCTGTAAAAGAGCCAGCGTTTCCAGTTCATTGTCAAGATTCATTCTGAACGGAAATTCGTCTGCCATATACTGCTGGATCAGCATTCCCTCTTCAGGAGCAAATTCTCCGTCTACAGAAGACAGAATCATTAAAAGATGGTAACCGGCGATTGATTTATTTGATTTTTGCATTTGTAATTGTATGTTTAAGTTTAGTGTTTAAATTTGATAGTTGCGTGATTCGGGATTGGAAGAGTTTTAATTCAAAATTAACCATTCAGAATTTACTTATTGACCATTCACGATTCACAATAATCTTCTTATTTCAAATAGTCTTTTGCAGGCTGTTTGTCTACAATTTTTCCTTTCTCCAATACCACCACAAACGGGTTGCTTCTCGCAATAGTTTTGATGGCAGTTCCGTCCATCATAGCATTTTTGATGGTTTTAAAAGTGTTCTGATCTGTAGAAACGCCATAGATGACAGCCCCTTTTTGGGCACTTACTTTAGCTTCAAGTTTTTGAATAAGATCAGCCGGAATTTCTTTCGGATGATAAGAAAAAACAAGTATTGCTTTAGGAGCATTAATGATTTCATCCGTCAGGTCCATTCCTGTGGGATCTTCAATTTTGAATTTTACGATCTCAGATTTATACCCTTCTTTCGTTAGAACAGATTCATTTTTGCCTTCCTCAATTTTCCAGGGAGAACCTTCTGCCCAGTATTTGGTTTCTTTAATATAATCATCCTGGTTCACCTTTAAAACCTCTCCGGTTTTCTGGTTTTTAAGCGAGTAAAAAGTCTTGTATTCTGAAGGATTTTTATTGATTTTTTCCTTTTCAGACTTGATATTCGTCCCGATTTTATAATCACGGAAATCAATCAGTGGTTCATGCATGATTCCCTGAGCCATAATGTAAATCATAATCACCGAAAAAAGGCCTAAAAGAGCATATCTGAACTTACCGGATGATGGTTTCGTATGATCGCTGCTGTACTCATCTTTTTTACGGAATTCTTTTCTGTAAAGAATGAACAGGATGATAAGACCAGCAAGAAGCACAATATCTTTAATAAAGCTCTGCCAAGGCGTAAACTTGATCGCGTCGCCAAAGCATCCGCAGTCCGTTACCACATTGAAATAAGCCGAATAAAAAGTAAGGAACCCAAAGAAGATACAAAGGGCAATTAACGCTGAAAGTGTAAATTTAAGCTTCAGTTTCAGTAAAAGCATAAACCCCAGGAAAAGCTCCAGTACGACCACAATGATCGAAAACAGAAGCGCAAATTTTTCAAGGAATGGCATATTAAAAACCGATGGGGCAAAATATTCTTCCATCTTGAAAGAAAATCCTACCAGATCCACAGCCTTTACAAAGCCTGAAAGAATGAAGATAACAGCAATAATAAACCGTAATAAACCTTTGATCATATTAAATTATTTTTGGGGTTCGGAAATATTTTCTTTTTCAGAGAACTTAATCAGACAGAAAACAGCATAGTTCAGCATGTCGAAATAATTGGCATCCAGACCTTCAGAAACGATGGTTTTTCCTTGATTGTCTTCGATCTGTTTAGTTCTCAGTACTTTCTGGTAAATAAGATCAGTGATAGAAGAAATTCTCATATCCCTCCATGCTTCACCATAATCATGATTCTTTCTTTCCATTAAAGCCTGAGCATCATTAGAATATTGATCATAAAGACTCAAAACTTCCTCCTTATTTTCATTAAAATCATTGGAAAGCCCTTTTTCAAGCTGGATAAGTCCGATGATAGAGTAGTTGACGATGGCGATGAATTCATCTTCCTCGCTTTCATCCACCATTTTTTTATCTGTCATCTGCAGCGTACGGATCCTGTTCACTTTAATGTAAATCTGATCCGTAATAGAACTGGGCCTCAAAACCCTCCATGCTGCGCCGTAATCCTGCAATTTTTTACTGAAAAGATCACGACACTGACTGATAACTTTCCCGAACTGTACTGATGTTTTTGACATAAATTCTCTTAATCTCCCAAATATACGAATTAGGTTTAAGGTAGCAGGAATCAGGGATTGATTTTTGTCAGAGTTTAGGCGTTTGGGGTTAGAGAGTTTGAGAGTGGGAGGGTTTTAGAGTTGTTTCTGTTGTTTCTTGTCAGGGAATTTTGAAAGGAGGAATTTTAAGTTTAATATTTAATTTTGAATTCGTCCCTGCCGAAGCTCTTATCAACGAATAACAAACAACTGTCAACTAGCAACCATCAACAAACAAAAACGATCAACTCCTCAGATTCAACAATAAGTCTTAATTTTGCAGAATATCATCACTTATCAATCATAAACATGCTCTCAAACTCCCAAACTCCCAAACCCTCAAACCCTCCGACGCTCAAACCTTTCCATTCCATCAACTGCAACGGAAGACTGGTAGAATTGAGCACTCCAAAGATTATGGGGATCCTCAATCTTACCCCGGATTCCTTTTCCGACGGTGGAAAGTTTAACAGTGAAAAATCAGCACTGGAACATGCCGAAAAACTTCTGAAAGACGGTGCAGAGATCATTGATATCGGACCACAATCTACCCGCCCAAATGCTGAATTTTTGACCAGTAAAGAAGAGATTGAGAGAATAGGAAAGATGATTTCCCAGATTAAAAAAGATTTTCCGGAAGCATTGATATCACTGGATACATTCTACGCAGAAACCGTAAAATTCGGATTTAATGAAGGAATTGATATGATCAATGATATTTCCGGAGGGCAGTATGACAATAAAATGTTTGATACCGCTGCTGAAACGAAACTTCCCTACATTCTGATGCATGTAAACCCGTCTTACGAGACGATGCACGAAAAGGTGAAATTCGAAGATATTACACTCGAAGTGAACCGTTATTTTTCTAAAAAGACCAATGAACTTCTTTCAAAAGGAGTGAAAGATATTATTCTTGATCCCGGTTTCGGTTTCGGAAAAACAATAGAAGATCAGATGAAAATGATCGGTGAAACGGAGTATTTAGGTTTTGGGAAATTTCCTCTATTGATAGGTATTTCCAGAAAGTCATTTATCTATAAACCGCTTGGAAAATCTCCTCTGGACATCAATGAAGAAACACAGAAACTTCATAGGATAGTTTTGGAGCAGGGAGCCAAAATTTTGAGAGTGCATGATGTAGCTGAAACTGCAGCAACCATCAGACAATTTTGTGAAAAAAATAAAAAGTGTTAAAAAAACTTGCTCAGTATTTGAAAATTAATACATTTGCAATATGAATTTTACGAATCAGAAAAATATTATTGTCATTTCTAGCATTATTGTTGTCATTAACAACAGTTAGGAATCGGCATTATAAAAATATTTTAATTTAAATTATATAAGCCGTTTCATATTGAAGCGGCTTTTTTTATTTCAATCATTATGTATCAGTTATTAACAGTAATTATTATCGTCATTATTATTCCCTTGCGTTGGTGAGAAGGATAGAGTATGACTGTACATATTTGAGCCCTCTCACATCGTGAGAGGGCTTTTTTTATTCCCTTTTGTTAATTTTTTTAAACCCTATACAATGTATTACAGCGACAAAACTATCGTGTATTTTGATGGAAACTTCTTAAAAGCCAAAGAAGCAGGAATGGACCTTTACGGGCAATCACTGCATTACGGCTATTCTGTTTTTGAAGGCATTAAATCTTACAGAACCGATCACGGGACCAAAATCTTTAAAGCAGAAGAACATTATGAAAGACTGAAAAGATCAGCGGAACTGATGCATATCCCATTTGATTATACGGTCAGCCAGCTTACGGATATCACATATGAACTTTTGGAACGTAACGGATTCAGTGATGCTTACATCCGCCCGCTGGTAACATGTTCCCCTAATATGTCCCTTTCAAAAGGGCAAAAATCCTATCTGTCTCTGCTCGCCTGGGAATGGAGCAATGGCTATCTCGCTGATAAAATGAAAATCATGACTTCTACTTTTCAACGTCCGAATCCCAAAGCTTTTAAGATAGAAGCCAAAGTAGGCGGACACTATGTCAATTCTATTTTGGCCTGCCAGGATGCCAAAGACAAAGGATATGATGAAGCTTTACTGTTGGACGAAAATGGAAATGTAGCAGAAAGTTCAGGCGCTAATGTATTCTACGAAAAGGACGGAACATTATTTACACCCGCAAAAGGAAACATACTGCCGGGCATCACAAGGCAGACCGTTTTTGAAATATGCAGTCAGCTTCATATTCCCGTTAAAGAAACCTTCTTTAAACCTGAAGAAATGAGAGGAGCGGATGCCGCTTTTTTCTGTGGAACGGCAGCTGAAATTGTAGCGTTGGATTCTTTGGATGATGTTCCTTTCACCAAAAACTGGAAAGATACAGAAAGTGAAAAAGTACAGCAGGCCTATCTGAAACGGGTAAGAGTTCTGTCATTGTAAATTTTAATAACCTAAATATTTAATTATCAAATGAATACATCTATTTTTCAAACAGTTGAATATTGTAATTTTCATCAAAGTGAAAAGGAAAAAGATATTACAAGCTGTAGTTTTGGACCAAAATTAAGTAAAACTTCATTTATGAATTCCGAAAAAATTGAAATTTTTGATACTACACCGAGAGATAACAAGAACAGGAAATGCAGGATAATATGTTAAATAAATATTCAAAAACATTCACCCAAAACAGTGAACAGCCCGCCGCAAAAGCAATGCTTTACGGGATAGGATTTACAGATGAAGATATGAAGAAAGCCCAAATCGGAATTGCCAGCATGGGTTACGACGGGAATACCTGTAATATGCATCTCAACGATCTCGCCAAAGTCGTAAAAAAAGGAACCTGGAATCACGGTCTTGCAGGATTGATATTCAATACCATAGGAGTAAGTGACGGAATGAGCAACGGGACAGACGGAATGCGGTATTCATTGGTTAGCCGCGACGTGATTGCAGACAGCATCGAAGCCATCTGCGGAGCACAGTATTATGACGGAATTATTGCATTACCGGGATGTGACAAGAATATGCCGGGAACCATCATTGCGATGGGAAGACTGGACAGACCTTCGATTATGGTATACGGAGGAACAATAGCCCCCGGATGTTATAAGGACGAACCGCTTAATATTGTTTCAGCCTTTGAAGCTTTAGGGAAAAAAATTGCCGGGGAAATTTCAGAAGAAGATTTTAATGGAGTTATTAAAAATTCCTGTCCCGGAGCGGGAGCTTGCGGAGGAATGTATACTGCCAATACCATGTCTTCAGCTATCGAAGCATTGGGAATGAGTCTTCCGTATTCATCTTCCAATCCCGCATTGAGCACAGAAAAGCAAAATGAATGTCTGGAAGCAGGAAAATACATCAAAATATTACTGGAGAAAGATATCAAACCATCAGACATCATGACGCGGAAGGCTTTCGAAAATGCACTTCGTCTGATCATCATTCTTGGAGGAAGTACGAATGCCGTCCTGCATTTTATAGCGATGGCGAAAAGTGTTGGCGTTTCTGTCACTCAGGATGATTTCCAGAAAATGAGCGATATCACGCCGGTATTGGCAGATCTTAAACCAAGCGGGAAATACCTGATGCAGGATCTTCATGATCACGGGGGTACGCCAGCCGTAATGAAATATTTACTGGAAGAAGGTCTATTACATGGTGATTGTCTTACGGTTACCGGAAAAACCATCGCTGAAAATCTTGAACATGTTCCCAGCCTGGATTTTAATAAACAGAAGATCATCAGACCCTTATCAAATCCTATCAAACAAACAGGGCACCTGAGGATACTGTATGGCAATCTTGCAGAAAAGGGAAGTGTAGCGAAAATCACAGGGAAAGAAGGTGAAAAATTTTCAGGAAAAGCAAGAGTATTTGACGGAGAAAAAGATCTTATCAAAGGAATTGAAAACGGCAGAGTTCAGCATGGAGACGTCATTGTCATTCGACATGAAGGGCCAAAAGGTGCACCGGGAATGCCGGAAATGTTGAAGCCTACCAGTGCTCTGATCGGAGCAGGATTGGGTGGAAGCGTAGCTTTAATTACAGACGGTAGATTCAGTGGCGGAACCCATGGTTTCGTAGTAGGACACATTACTCCCGAAGCCTATGAAGGCGGTTTGATTGCTTTTGTGAAAGATAACGATCTTATTGAAATAGATGCAGTAAACAACACTATAGAACTAAGAGTTTCCAAGGAAGAAATCGAGCAGAGAAAGGAAGGATGGCAAAAACCAGAACTTAAAGTCAAAAAAGGACTGCTCTACAAATATGCACTCACCGTGTCATCAGCTGCCGAAGGCTGCGTAACAGACGAAATCACTTAATAAAAATAGAATGAAGAATCTAAATATATCCACAGAAACAGAGATTAGCGGGAGCCGGATCATCCTTGAAGCATTTCTTCAGGAAGGGGTAAAAACGATATTTGGATATCCTGGAGGAGCAATTATTCCGATTTATGATGCCCTTTACGATTATAAAGATAAGCTGGAGCATATTTTGGTCCGCCACGAGCAGGGAGCGGTCCATGCCGCGCAGGGGCTTGCCAGAGTTTCCGGAGAGGTAGGAGTGGTTTTGGCCACCAGTGGCCCCGGAGCAACCAATCTTGTGACAGGATTAGCCGATGCATTACTTGATAATACCCCTATCGTATGCATCACAGGACAGGTTTTTGAACACCTTCTGGGAACCGATGCTTTTCAGGAAATAGATGTGATGAATGTGACAAGTCCCGTTACGAAGTGGAATTATCAGGTGACCGATGCAGATGAACTTTCCGAAGTATTGGCCAAAGCATTCTACATCGCAAGATCAGGAAGGCCCGGCCCGGTATTGATAGATGTGACAAAAAATGCCCAGCTGCAAAAGGTTTTGTATAGAGACTATACACCATGTGATTCTTTGAGAAGCTACAGACCGGATCCTGTTCCCAATATAGAAAACATTGAAAAAGCAGCAGCAATAATTAATCATGCAGAAAAACCATTCATCATTGCCGGGCAGGGAATTATACTGGGAAAGGCTGAAAAAGAGTTTATACAGTTCACAGAAAAATCAGGGATTCCTGTAGCATGGACTGTGTTGGGAATGAGTGCTATTCCCACAGATCATCCGCAGGCTGTAGGAATGGTGGGAATGCATGGGAACTACGGACCGAACATCCTTACCAATGAATGCGATGTTCTGATTGCAGTGGGAATGCGTTTTGACGACCGAGTGACAGGAAGGCTTGATCAATATGCCAAACAGGCGAAAATCATCCACCTGGATATTGACAAAGCAGAAATTAATAAAAATGTAAAAGTTGAAGTTCCGGTTCTGGGAAACTGTAAAGAGACTTTGCCACTTCTTACCCGGTTAATAGCACCAAGACAACATGCTGAATGGCATCAAAAGTTTAAAGATTGCTATGAAGTAGAGCAATTTAAACTGATCAGGCACGAATTGTATCCTACTGAAGGAGAAATTACAATGGGAGAAGTAATTCGAAATCTGAATGAGATGACCCAGGGAGAAGCTGTGATTGTCAGTGATGTCGGGCAGCATCAGATGGCTACCTGCAGATATTCCAACTTTAAGCATACCAGAAGCAATATTACAAGTGGCGGACTGGGAACGATGGGTTTTTGTCTGCCCGCTGCTATAGGAGCTGCTTACGGAACTGACCGTCCGGTTGTTGCGGTGATGGGAGATGGCGGAGCTCAGATGAACATTCAGGAACTGGGAACATTGATGCAGTACCAACCGGATATCAAGATTTTGATTTTGAATAACTGCTATCTGGGAATGGTAAGACAGTGGCAGGAGCTGTTTCACGAAGAAAGATATTCTTCGGTAGATATTCAGAGTCCGGATTTTGTGCAGGTAGCCAAAGGATATCATATTCCCGGAAGAAAAGTAGCACAGAGAGAAGAGTTGGAAGCAGGTCTCAGTGAAATGCTTCATCATAAAGGAGCATTCCTTCTGGAAGTAATGACCGGAAAAGAGCACAATGTTTTTCCGATGATCCCTCAGGGGAAAAGTGTTTCCGAAATCGTACTGACTCACAATAAAGTTTAAAATATTAATAGAAAAAAGATGAAATCAGAAAATAAAGAATACACCATCACCGCCTATACAGAAGATTATCTGGGGTTGATCGGCAGGATCAATGCTATTTTTTCAAGGAGAAGGGTCTCTATTGTGAATCTCAATGTAGGTCCCTCCGAAATGGAGAAAATAAAAAAGTTTGTGATCGTCATTAAAGAAACGGAAGAATCTGTACAGAAGATCACCCAACAAATGGAAAAGCAGGTAGATGTGCTGGAAGTGCATTATCATAAAAATCCATACCTGACAGCGATATTACATGCGAGCTGAGCAGATAATAGAATTAAAATATAATAATTAACAACAAATAAAAAATTAAAAAAATGGCAAAATTGAATTTTGGCGGAGTAGAAGAAAACGTAGTAACAAGAGAGGAATTTCCATTACATAAAGCTCAGGAAGTATTAAAAGATGAGGTAATAGCAGTGATTGGTTATGGAGTACAGGGGCCAGGACAGGCGCTTAACCAGAGAGATAACGGCGTTAATGTGATTGTTGGCCAGAGGAAAAATTCAAAATCATGGGACAAAGCAGTTGCAGACGGTTTTGTACCCGGAGAAACATTGTTCGAAATAGAAGAAGCTTTACAAAAAGGAACAATTATTTGCTATCTCTTAAGCGATGCAGCCCAGATCGAATACTGGCCTAAAGTAAAACAGCATCTTACTCCCGGAAAAGCCCTGTATTTTTCTCACGGTTTTGGAATCACCTTTAATGAGCGTACAGGAATTGTTCCCCCGGCAGAGGTTGATGTATTTCTTGTTGCCCCTAAAGGATCCGGAACGTCATTGAGAAGAATGTTTCTGCAGGATCGCGGACTGAACAGCAGTTTTGCTGTGTATCAGGATGCTACAGGAAAGGCAAGAGAAAGAGTGACTGCATTAGGTATAGCTATTGGAAGCGGTTATTTATTTGAAACAGATTTTAAAAAAGAAGTATTCAGCGACCTTGCAGGAGAAAGAGGAACATTGATGGGTGCTGTACAGGGAATATTTGCGGCCCAATACGACGTATTAAGGAAAAACGGACATAGCCCTTCTGAAGCATTTAACGAAACCGTAGAAGAATTAACGCAATCATTAATGCCCTTAGTTGCAGAAAACGGCATGGACTGGATGTATGCGAACTGCAGCACCACGGCTCAAAGAGGAGCATTAGACTGGTGGAAACGTTTCAGAGATGCTACTTCTCCATTGTTTGAAGAATTATACGACAGCGTTGCGAAAGGGGATGAGGCCCAACGTTCTATCGACAGCAACAGCAAACCGGATTACAGAGAAAAACTGGAAGTAGAACTCACAGAGCTTAGAGAAAGCGAAATGTGGAGAGCAGGTAAGACCGTCCGCAGTCTGAGACCAGAGAACAATTAACCCCATTAAAAAAATGATGAGAGAAGAAACGTATCCATCCGTTTTAGACAATGTCTATAGGGCAGCCGAAAGGCTCAGAAATATAGTTGTAAGAACACCTTTGGCTGTCAATAACAATCTTTCCACTATTTATAATGCCAAAATAAGCTTTAAAAGAGAAGATCTGCAAAGAGTGAGATCCTACAAAATCAGGGGAGCTTACAATAAAATGGCAGTGATGTCCCCGGAAAGTCTGGCAAAAGGTGTGGTTTGCGCCAGCGCTGGAAATCACGCTCAGGGAGTTGCTTTTGCATGCAGTACGATGAAGGTGAAAGGAACTATTTTCATGCCTTTGCCCACGCCGGGGCAGAAACTGGAACAGGTAAAGATGTTCGGAGGCAGTGCTATAGATATTGTTCTTTACGGGGATACTTTTGATGAAGCAAAAGATGCTGCCGTGAAGTTCTGCGATGAAAACGGAGGAATATTTATTCATCCGTTCGACGATCAGAATATCATTGACGGACAGGCTACGGCAGCGCTGGAAATCCTTGAACAGTCGGAGGAGCCAGTTGATTATCTTTTTGTTCCAATAGGAGGAGGAGGACTGGCTGCGGGTGTATGTACGGTATTCAGTGAATTGTCTCCACATACAAAAATAATAGGAGTGGAGCCTTCTGCAGCGGCAAGCATGAAAAAAGCACTGGAAAATGGAAAGCCGGTGCTTCTTGAAAAGATCAGCCGCTTTGTGGATGGTGCTGCCGTGCAGAAAGTGGGAAATCTTAATTTTGAACTTTGTAAAAATGTATTGTACGATATGGCTTTAGTGGATGAAGGAATGGTTTGTGAAACTATTCTTTCCCTTTACAATAAAGATGCTATAGTGGTAGAACCTGCCGGAGCTCTTTCTGTGGCTGCATTGGAGAAATATAAGGATCAGATCAAAGGTAAAAATGTAGTATGCATCATCAGCGGAAGCAATAATGACATTACCCGGATGGAAGAGATTAAAGAAAAAGCTCTTCTGTATGCTGGTTTAAAACATTATTTCCTGGTTCGGTTTGCACAACGTCCGGGAGCTCTGAAAACCTTTGTGATGAATGTTTTGGGACCGAATGATGATATCACTTTTTTTGAGTACACCCAAAAAAACTCCAAGGAGAAAGGGATTGCTGTTTTGGGGATTGGATTGAGGAATAGTGAGGATTTTACTCCACTGCTTAACAATATGAAGAAGTATGATTTTTTTGTCAATTATCTGAACAATGATCCGTCTTTAATGAATCTGCTTATTTAAGTAACAGGTATTGGTTTATTGGAAAGTTTGCAGAAAATAACTTTTTATAACGGATAAACATCTGACATAGGAAAATGGAGCGTTAAGAAAATAAATTCTGTGAACGTCAAGAAAATTCTACTGTCTGAAGCGCGGGGCTGTAACCGAAACGAAGCAGAAATAATAAATCCGCGCAAGTTTTAGAATTTTTAGAGAACAGTATTTATTTTTAGCGGAAGTTTCCCAGTCTTGAATTTTTGATTCTTTTGTTTCAAGACAAAAGAATAATAGAGAATATGTTGCAGAATGTATTGTGAAGCAGTGACAAAGTAATCTTAAGAATAAAGAATAAAGAATAAAGAATAAAGAGATCGCTTCGCTCCTCGCAATTACAAAAAGTAGACTCGGCGGCCCGAAGGGCCGCCGAGTCTACTATCTTATCTCTCAAGCGTAAAATTCGAAATAACTTTTGGGCGTTCAGCCTCATTGGCTACCTTCCATGATGTTCTGTACATCCATTCCGTCATTTTATAAAGCTTTTTGTAGTTGATGTTTTCAGATTCATCCTGTGGAGTATGGTACTGATCATGCAGTACGCTGGTGAAAAATACAGCAGGAATACCAATTTTTGCGTATGGTAAATGATCACTTCTGAAGTAGAAATACTCTGCGTGGTTGGGAGAATCCCAATCTTTCAGGTATTTGAATTTTGTACTCTCATTATTGGCATCCTCAGCCATTTTTACCAGATCTTCAGAATTTTTATGCGGTGCATTTCCTCCAAGAAGAGCAGCTTCATTATTGTCATTTCTTCCGATCATGTCACCGTTTAAAACGGCTACGATCTTTTCTTTTGGAACTACAGGATGAGCAGCGTGCCATCTGGAACCCAGCAGTCCTCTTTCTTCAGCTCCATGGAAAACAAAGAGAATACTTCTTTTTCCGGGTTGTTTTTTGTAAGCTCTGGCCATGGCAAGCATGGCGACACAGGTACTGGCATTGTCGTCAGCACCGTTGTAGATCGTGTCATTTTTTACGGGATGTCTAATGCCGTCATGATCCTGATGACCGCTCAGTAAAACGTATTCCTCTTTAAGTTTTGGATCTGTACCTTCAATTTTTCCGATGATATTGACAGAAGGGTATTTGTAGGTTTCGGTGATGAGGTTAAGAGAAATCTTAGGGTTATTTTTTACCCAACCTGCATTTTCTCTTTTGATCCATAAAACAGGAATATTATTCGTTATTTTCTCTCTCAGTCCTTCTACACCGTAGGTTCCTCTTGTCATTTGGGGAAGAACTTCTACCCAGCTTTTTTCGGAAATATCGTCTGTGATAAAAATAACGGCTTTAGCTCCTAATTCATAGGCTTTGTTGTAATATTTAGTCCTTACAAATCCGGGATATCTTCTTACGAAAAGAGTCATTTCTTTGTCGATGTTTTTATCAGAAGCATTAACAGCAAGAACTTTTCCTTTGATATTTAATTTCGAAAGTTCTTCAGGCTCTGTAGTTCCTGCGTACACAATCTCAGTATCAATAGCTGCATTGACGGGTTCTGCAACAAGGAAATCTTCCCATAATTTCAGGCTGCTGTCGCCAATTTTTAAACTGCTTTGAGGAATCACCTGATGCCTGTACATATCAAAAAACTGGAAGAATGTACCGTTGTCACCTGCTGGTTTCATTCCGGCTTCTTTGGCTTTATCAGCCAGCCACATGGATACTTTTAATTCATCCAAAGTTCCGGCCTCACGTCCCCAAAACTGGTCCGCAGCGAGTTCATACATATCTGTTCTCAGGTCGGCTTCTTTGATAGCAGAGACCAGAGGTTTTTTATAATTTTGAGCATGGCCGAGGCTGAACAGGAGAATACTTACTATAGAGAATACGTAATTTTTATTCATCTAAACATTTTTAATTGAAGTTAGCCAATTTATCTGAAAACTGTTTTGAAAACTCCTTTCTGTCCTCCTCCAGTTTTTCTTGATCAGCAGGAAGGATATAGTTAAAAAGGACTTTGTCTTCATTATCTAGAAATACCATTTCCTTTTCATTACCATCGATCATTTGTGCGAAAATTTCCCACATCGGGGTGTCTTTCAGTTTTAATAATTCAAAAAACTGTTCCGCTTTTATTTCTATTCGCTGCATATTTCGTTTTTTATGTATTTATAATGTTGCTTAAATTTCGTTTTTCTTTGAAAGAATGGATGTTTGGATAATTAAAATTCTAATACTTTTAACTTAAACTGGATGGCGAAATTCTGTTTAAAATTGGGAGTCGTATAGTATCCAACCCTGTAGAATAGTCCTAAATTGAAATAGCTGGACAGGAAATTATTCCATTCCAGACCGACTTCCTGATACAGATGGTCCAGTTTTCTGAACCTGAATTCATGGTATTCAGGATGTTTCATGTCTCCTATTGTTCCTCTTAATACAAAATCAAAGCTGGAGATATTCTGTCCGAAACTTTTGAAGTACAGAGGAAGTTTGTGGGTGAAATAATACGCAACAAATTTATCGTTGTAATATTTACCACCTTCCAGTGTGGCAAATCCAAGATAAGAAGTAAGGTTGAAATTAAAATCCTTTCTCGGTGACGCCAGTCCGTTCATGGTAAAATGTTTCCAGATGGGAGCTTCCCCTAAAACGATTCCACCATATAATCTGAATCCGGTAGTTCCGAACATCGTCTTAAAGTTATGGACGAAAAGCGCATCAAAACGGGTGTAGTTGAAGTCTCCACCTAGTATTTTATAACTCTGTTCATAGTTAAGATACAGTTCTGGGTATTTCTGATCAATGATCGATTTTCCCTGAGGGGTCATGATATTCGTAGAATTGGGAGAATATTTTAAGGTAAACAGCGTATTGAAATTATCAAACTGGCCACCTCTTCCTCTGAACTGATAGTCAAATTTAGCTTCTTCAATATTTCTTTTGGCGGCAAAAACCAATGTAAGTCCGTTCGTTACATCATTCAGATAGGATAGGGAAGCACCTCTGTAATGATAGTATTTATCATTGTTGATGTTGTTTCCGTAATTCATCGTTCTCATCTTGAAATTCCAGAGTCTTCTGTAAAACTCTCCTGAGGCTGTCACATCATTATAATATTCAATCCTGAAGAATGAATTTTTATCCAGTGTGGTCTTCATATCCAAACCGATTCCGTATTTCCATTTATCGTCCTTGAAACCATAGGCAAAATAATAATCCGGTGAAAAATAGGGATTGAAAGTCTCATTCAGTTTAGCTTTTAAACCAACTCTAAAACCTTCATACAAGTTGAAATTGACAATTTCATCTACCGCAAAATCCACAATACCCATCCTGATCTGCCCGTTGATAAGTCCGGTCAGAATTTTGGCCTTGTTGTCAATATTATATTTTTTACCCAGGCTGTCGATCGTAGTGTAGGTATTACGTTCCCTTTCCGTCAGAGGGTCGGTTCTGTATTGATCCAGCAGATGTCCGTCAGCATTTTTTACGGAAAATGTGTAGCCTTTAAAATCATTTCGATCTTCTTCGATAGGTGATTTGAAGTCAAAATAGGTGGAAGTCAGGAAAGCATAGGTGCCGAAACTGGTTCTGTCCCTTTTTTCATGCTCTTCCGTTTTCTTTTTGTTTTCCTCTTCCATGGCCACTTTGCTCATTCTCAGTTTTACCTTTTCCTGAGCGAGAAACCATTTGTTATTGTAGAAAACCCAGGTACTTGTGATAATTCCGTCGTTTTTATTCTTGCTGAAGTTTTCGATTTTCTGAATGCCATAGGTTTCTGCATCTATGTAGATCGCACCGTTGTACTTTCTTTTTTTGTCCTGTTTTTTATAATTGACCTCACGAAAGCGGATGACGAATGTTTTTCTTCCGTTCACTTCAAGGGTATCCGAAAGAAAAAAGCGGTAAAGGCCTCTGTTTTCCTGTTTGATCTGATTCGGAATTTTATCCCTGTTGCTTTGCTGAACCGCAATCATTTCATAGATAGGCTGCTTAAGCCCGGAAATCCTGTTGTCCAGGATATTGATCTTTTCACCGTATTGTTTGGAATACAGAAACTCCTGAGCTCTTTCCCACAGGAAGAGTTTGCTTTTTGAAAAAATTTGTTTTGCTGAGATATTATTTAATGAATCTTTTTCCCTTTTTTTCTTGATAAAATCGGTGTTGTTAAAAAAAGTATTAAACTGGTTAATACTATCCTGATCGATGTCCAGAGATATTTTTTCGTAAGATTTAAAAGAATAGGATTCCAGGCTTTTTGGTGAATTGTCCCTGAACAGTTTGTTGACTTTTTTAAGGATTTCCAGCGCTCTTGGGTCGCTGCGGTCTTCAATCACCACAGCTTCAATATCAGTGGTTTTTGATGCCTTTTTTTGCATAGAAACTTCCATGTCAGCCTCTGCGGTTGCCGCTTCTTTCTGGTAATTTTCCGCCTGAACTTCAATGCTGTTGCATGATGCTTTAAATTCCAATAAGCCCTTAATGTCTGTAAAGCCAATGACTTTTCCATCGCAGGATATTTTTGCATGGGATATTGGTTTCTGGTCAGTTTCGTCAATAACCCTGATCTTTGATTGTGAATAACCAAAGAAATACATTATTAAAAATAATAAAACTAAAAACCTTTTCATGTAAAAAACTAGGTCAAAAGTAATGATATTTCTTGTGTTAAGAAAGTTTTTATGATATGTTATGACATTGATTTAATCTAAATTTTTGATAGAAAAATGCAGTAAAAATAGAGATGAGAATATTCAATATAATTTATGAAAACCATAATTTTTTTATCGATCATATAAGGTATTCATGAAGTCTATCATTTTATCTATTTCGTTGTTGGTAAGTTGCAAGGGTGTATCAGAAAGCGTTTGGTTCTCTACCTTAAAACCGAAGCCTTTTCCACCTCCTTTATTATAAAAATTCATGACATCTCTTAGCGTTTTGTAACCTCCGTTATGCATATAGGGAGCTGTTTTGCTGATGTTTCTAAGAGTTGGTGTTTTAAAAGAATGCTGCAAAGCTTCAACCGTTTCATGGAATTTTCCTCTTCCCAAATCCTGATCAAACATCTTATTGTTACCGTTGACAGCAGTTCCCAGGATTTCCTGTTCTGTTTTTTTGAAATTGGGAGGAACAGTTCCATTGAATAATGGAATGAAATGACATAGTGCGCACTGACCTTTTCCTACAAAAAGATTGAATCCCTGTTTCTGGTTTTCCGTCATAGCAGATCTGTTTCCTCTCATATACTCATCAAAATTAGAATTGAATTTCGCCAGAGAACGGATGTAGCTTGCCAGTACATTCTGAAGCTGCCAGGTTTCAGCTTTTGAAGTTTTATAGATTTTCTTAAATTCCGGAAGATATTTTGTGTCCTGATTAATTTTACCAAGAATAACATTCATATCGCCGTGCATTTCTTCTTTATTGGAGATCACGTCTGAACTCTGCCCTTCAAGATCATCTTTTCGCATATCCCAGAACTGTCCGTGCTGGAAACCTGCATAATTTAGCGATGGTGCATTTCGCTGCAACTCTGCATTCTCCAAAGACATAGACTTGGCGAGCCCGTCCGTAAAAGCCTTTTCGGGAATATGACACGTTGCACAGCTTCTGTTATTGCTGTTGGAAAGAATTTTGTCATTAAACAGTTTTTTCCCCAGAGCGGCCTTGTCTTCAGAGAATGCAAATTCTTTTCCGGGAACAAATGCATTGGGATTGAAAGCATTTTTTGAGAAAAAAGAAGCTACGTTTTTGTTTAAGGCGGAAGTAACTTCAATATCCGGAATACCTTCCTGCTTTTTAAATTCCAGGAGTAAAGAAGAGATTTTATTTAAATGATCTGGAATAAAATTGACATAATCGAAAGTATTTCTGTCTGTATTTTTCTTTAAAACAGCAATGGCTGAATCAATGGAAGTATTGATGTTTTTCAAGGCTTTGTCCGTAGATTTATCAGTAGAAATCTGTTGTAAAGTCCGTTTAACAGCTTCCAAAGAATAGGGCATTTCTTTCAAAAAAGTCCCTGATATTGGCGTATCAAAACTTGAAATTCCTAAGCTTGAAATCCTGAAAATCTCCTGTCTGGCTGCATCAAAAACCTGATCTTTACTCACGGAGATTGCCTGAAAATTGACCTTTATAGTATTGCTTTTATTGGTCAGCTTCTTCAGAAACCTTACAGCTTCATCTTTGTTTTCAGCAGTATAGGGATAGAAAAGTTCTTCCAAAACCTGAAGACCTTCCGGCTCAAGTTCTGTATGCTCATCCATTTCAATTTCAGGAAGGGCAGGACCGTTGATGAATCTGGCAGAATTCGGCAGGAAATATTCTACCGCCCATTCCATTTTTTTATACGTTATTCTGAGATCTTCAAATTTCTTCTGAATGGTCTTTTCATCTGCATTTTTTGAGACAAGAGCCATCAGTTCAGTGATCTGCCTTTCAAACGAAACATTGGTTTTGGCTATTTCATTTTTTACAGCACTCAGATCTTCATTAATGGGCTGATGTTTGTCGTTTTTGCATTGAAAAAGAACAAAAAGAACCGTTATAGTGAATGAAATAATGAGAACCGGATATTTTGAAAGTATTTTCATAAGCATGAAAAAGTACCAACGGGAATTTTCCCGCTGATACTTTGCTATTTATTGGATATTTAAAATTATTTCTCTACGTTTCTGATGATTACGATCTGCCCACCTTCCTTATTGGTATTCACACCGGCTCCGTCAGCATTCTTGAACTTATCTTTCTGCCATGTATGCGAGTGAATATTCACGGTAAAAGTGTTTGGAATTCCTATGATATCTGAAATATCCACCATCGCTCCATACTCCCATGAACCGAACTTCTGAAGGGTTCCGGACTGATTATAAGCCGTTTGCCAAGCTGTATCTGTTCTGTTGTGTTTCATGTTCAGCCATGGTTTGTATTGCTTTGTAGCAATGTTGAGCTGCCAGATATAAGAATCGTGTGCTGCTGCTGAATAATAAGAGTCACCGTCTTCCTGAATATAGACAAAGTTTTCGGTCACACATAAATTATCAGGATTGATCAGGTTGTGTCCCGGATTAGAATCCCCTTCTGCGACAACTTCAAGTTTTCCAGCCAGCATATTATTTTCGTTAAGTACCAGCTTGTAGACTCTTCCCCACATCGTCAATCCCGGCTTTGGAGTAACACCGTCTGACGATTCTCCGGTTGCAGTAAAGTAAATTTCTCTTCCTTTTCCTGCTCCTTTTCTATAATCTACGTCCTCAACTCTTGAAAAGCGGATCGCATTATTATCAATGTTTTTCTGATTGATTTGAGCACCTGTAAGGTTTTTAGCATTTGGAATTTCCACGAATTCTACGTCGTAAGAACTGCCTTTTACCATATCCGTTTCTGTATAATTGCTGTTTGTTCTTTTTAAAGCATACAGTTTTCCATTGTCGAGGTCTCCCTGCGTTGTTGAAACATACATGATCAGCTGTCCTGCAGACTGGTGTGAAGACGAATAAGACTGGTCTTCACCAATCATAATGTAGGTTTTTCCACCTGAAATATCCTTAGGAAGCGGAACTGCATTCTCCATAGAAGCCTTTCCCAAAGCCGGCTTTACTCTTGTCTGATCAGAGGCCTGGGAAGCAGGTGCCAATGGATTAAGAGCGTGAACCATACTTTCTTCACCGGACTCACCAGCAGTAAGAAACGCACTGAATCCATGGGTTTCCGGGGTAGCCAGTGTAGCAGAGCATAATCTGGTCATACCGCCCATTCCGTTCAGTATGTATTCTCCTTTGATAGGCTTAAATGTTTTATCTAAATAAACTCTGGAAACAGATTGAGTGATCTCATGATTGGTGATCATTAAGTAGCCATCAGAATTAGGATCTTTCATGATTCCCATGCCGTCCGGCTGTCCTGCGAAAACAAAATTCGGAGTTCCTGAAAGTACATCAGAACTTGAGATCAGGGTAGTGATGCTCAGATTTTCAAAACCCGTCATTCCAAAAACGAAAGCTGGTTCCTGTGAAAAATTTTCAATCTTTATATTCTGATTGACAGGAGTGGTTTCCTGCTGATCGGTATTGTCGTCATTACAACCCTGAAAGGCCATAGAAGCAAACAATAGAGCTCCAATAGTTTTGTTAATTTTCATAATTACTTTTATTGATTTCGATAGTAGCAAAGCTAAAGGTCTATTGTGAATTGTATTTTAAGGGGACGAAACAAATAGTTTAAGTTTAGGTAATGGTTTGTTAAGATAAGATCAATAATTAGAATGGATATAAATAAAAAAACTCCTGAAATTTTCAGGAGTTTTTACTTTTTTTATGATAAAGGACCTCTAATCCTAAAGATTTAAGGCTTTCTGGTAAGCATTTTCCAAACCATCAAGGTTTTTACCTCCGGCGGTTGCAAAGCCAGGGTTTCCGCCACCGCCGCCTTGGATCTCTTTTGCCAGGTCTTTGACGATAGCTCCAGCCTGATAATCTGCTGCCAGATCTTCAGAAACTCCAACTGTAATCATTGGTTTTCCGTCCGCATCAGAAAGAATGATCGTTACCGAAGTCGGGATTTCTTTCTTCAACTGGAATACAATGTCTTTAACAGAACCTGCGTCCAGAGAAGTTTTCTTCACCAGTAGCTGTTTGTTTCCTTTCTGCTCGTAAGCGTTTTTCCATTCGCCGATCTCGCCTTTTGCTTTTTCTTTTTTTAGAGCTTCTACTTCAGATTTTAAAGAAGCATTTTCTTCTATCAGTTTCTCGATAGATCTTACTACATCTTTAGACTTCAATAATTGAGAAAGCTCGTGAATTTGATTTTCCAGGTTTTTGAAATATTCCTCAGATTTGTCTCCGGAAATCGCTTCAATTCTTCTGATTCCTGCAGCAGCAGAACCTTCAGAAGTAATTTTGAAATGACCGATCTCAATGGTATTTTTTACATGAGTTCCACCACAAAGTTCCTTAGAGCTTCCAAACTGGATCATTCTCACGCTATCACCGTATTTCTCACCGAACAAGGCCATTGCGCCTTTCTCCAAAGCCTCCTGAATAGGAATACTTCTGAACTCCTGCAAAGCAATGCTTTCCTTGATTTTGTGGTTTACTTTTTCTTCTACCAACGCCAATTCTTCCTCCGTCATTTTATTGAAATGAGAGAAGTCAAAACGAAGATAGTCAGGACCTACGTAAGAACCTTTCTGCTCAACATGAGTTCCTAAAACCTCTCTTAATACCTCATGTAAAAGGTGAGTCACAGAGTGGTTAGCCTGAGAATTTTTTCTGTCGATTGCATCAGCTTTAGCATAGAAAACAGCTCCTGCATCTTTTGGAAGACCATTAATCAATGAAATGATCAGTCCGTTTTCTTTTTTAGTTTCTAAAACCTCAAAGCTTTCCACAGCATTTTCCAGAACCCCTTTGTCTCCCACCTGGCCACCGCCTTCAGGATAGAAAGGAGAACTGCTCAATACCACCTGGTAGAATTCCCCGTCTTTATTTTCTACTTTTCTGTATCTTGTAATATACGTTTCCGATTCGATCTGATCGTAGCCTACAAAGTTTTCAGGCTTTGTTTCCAAAGTGACCCAGTCGTATACTTTCTGAGCAGAATCAGCTTTTGAACGAAGCTTTTGCTTTTCCATTTCAACTTTAAACCCAGCTTCATCAATGGTAAGACCCTTTTCCTCTGCGATAATTCTCGTTAAATCATCCGGGAATCCATACGTATCATATAATTCAAAAACCTCTTCGCTTGGTAGTACCTTTGAACCATCTGCGATCGTCTGTTCAATTAATTTTTCAACTCTTATTAACCCATTTTCAATGGTTTTTAAGAATGAATCCTCTTCACTTTTGATAACCTCAGTGACCAGATTGCCTTGTTTTTCCAATTCAGGGAAGAAAGGTCCCATCTGATCTTTAAGAACAGCGACCAGTTCAAAAAGGAAGGGTTCTTTCATTCCTAAGAATCGGTATGAATAAGAAATAGCTCTTCTTAAAATTCTTCTGATCACATATCCTGCACCTCCGTTTGAAGGAAGCTGTCCATCTGCAATCGCAAATGAAACCGCTCTGATGTGGTCTACCACAACACGGATAGCAATATCTTTTTCGTCTTCCAGAATTCCGGTATATTTTTTACCTGAAAGTTCTTCCACTTTAGCAATAAGCGGTGTGAAAACGTCAGTATCATAGTTGGAAGACTTACCCTGAAGTGCCATACAAAGACGTTCAAAGCCCATTCCTGTATCAACGTGCTGTTGAGGAAGTTTTTCTAAACTCTTATCTGCCTTTCTGTTGAATTCCATGAAAACCAGGTTCCATACTTCCACCACCTGAGGGTGATCATTGTTAACCAGGTCAAGTCCTGAAACTTTAGCTTTTTCTTCAGGTGTTCTAAGGTCAATATGAATTTCTGAACACGGTCCGCACGGTCCGCTTTCCCCCATTTCCCAGAAATTATCTTTCTTGTTTCCGTTGATAATTCTGTCTTCAGAAATATGAGATTTCCAGAAATCGTAGGCATCCTGATCTCTTTCCAGATTTTCAGAGGCATCCCCTTCGAAAATCGTTACATATAAATTTTCTTTGGGAACTCCGAATACTTCAGTCAGTAATTCCCACGCAAAAGCAATAGCATCTTTTTTGAAATAATCACCAAAAGACCAGTTTCCTAACATTTCAAACATGGTATGGTGGTAGGTATCTCTTCCCACATCATCCAGGTCGTTATGCTTTCCTGAAACTCTAAGACATTTCTGGGTATCGGCAATTCTTGGGGCCGTAGGTGTTTTGTAGCCTAAGAAAAAATCTTTGAACTGCGTCATTCCCGAGTTGGAAAACATAAGGGTAGGGTCGTCTTTCAGAACGATAGGCGCTGAAGGAACGATCAGGTGGTCTTTACTTTTAAAATAATCTAAAAATTTTTGACGTATCTCTTGTGATGTCATAGTATTGCTTTGCTTTTAAAACTATCAAATTTTTGATAAGATGCAAATTTAATGTTTTTAAGCGATTTGTAAATCATTTTATGCTATGTTTTGAATGGGGTAGGAAGAGGATTTGTTATCGAATAGGTTTCAGTTTGCTTTGAAGTGGATAGAGGATTGTTGCATTAGCGCAAGGGCGCAAAGTTTTCAGGAAGTCTCCATGTCAAGGTTTTAAACCTTGACATGGAGACTTAGTAATTCCTAATCTCCCTCTCTCAGCTTCTTTTAATTCCCCTAATCTGAGCTCAGATTAAGCAAATAATATTTTTTACTTACAGTTCACAATGGTATGCGTAATAAAAACTTTGCATGTTATGATTTAACTTTTTATATTCGTTTTAATATTACATAAGGACTCAATAGATTTTACGATTTGGAGGGGCGATATAATCAATCTTCTCCAAAATTGAAAAATTAGTTTTTATCATATTAAAGAATAAGAAATGACGAAAAATGAAGTGCTGAAAAGCTGGGTAGAACAATATTCAGGGCCTCTTCTGAAAAGAGCAACGTATGTACTTTCAGATAAAATAGAAGCAGAAGATATAGTACAGGAAGTTTTTTTAGCTGCATTTTCGTCCTACGATTCTTTTGAAGGTAAAAGCCAGCCGCTGACATGGCTGATGGCTATTTTAAATAGAAAAGCCGCTGACTTTTACCGGAAGAAGTATAAATCAGAACCGCAGATCAAGCTGGATCATTTTTTTGATGAAACGGGTTCCTGGAAAAATGATGGTGTTTTGAACGACTGGAATGTTTCAGAGAAAGAATCTGAACTTTTAGATGATAATGATTTCAATAAAACGCTGGAAGATTGTATCGAGGATTTACCCTCCAGATGGAAGATTCCGTTGAAAATGTATTATCTTCAGGAGAAAAAAGCACCGGAAGTGAGTCAGGAACTGGAAATTTCTGCGACCAATCTATGGAAGATCCTTCAGAGAAGCAGAATGCAGCTGAGGGAATGCCTGGATGTTAACTGGTTTGCCAACTTATAACCATATCATAAAACATGTTGAGAAAATTTATTCATATTCTGTTCCTGCCATGCAGAAAAGCCACAATGCTGATGGAAAAAAGGAACGCACAACTGATCTCCCGAAAGGAAGACTGGCAACTTTCCGTGCATTTGAAAATCTGTAAATGGTGCCGTGCTTATGAAGAAAAACTCAAAATTTTGGATGATATTTTAAAAAGAAAGCTTTCTCAAAAAGAAAATACTGAAATTAATGATTATGATATTCAGGGTTTTAAAAATAAAGTTTTAGAAAAACTGGATCTTTAGATAAAAAACTGTCAGGATTTTGAAATGGTTCCGACTATACTTTTGAAAATCATAAAGTATCATTCAAAATCATAAAGACATGAACGGAACATCATCACTTAACGTCGAATCAGGGACGTACAAAACAGGGTATTATATTTCACTTTTCGGAGCTGCATTGATTCTGCTCTGGATCGGAATATTCAAATTTACGCCCACAGAGGCTGCTGCCATTAAACCTTTGGTCGAAAACCATTTTCTTACTTTCTTCGTATATAAAATAGCAAGTGCACAGACGGTGTCAAATGCTATCGGAGTGATAGAAATTATCATTGCCTTACTACTGGTATTTAGTGTGAAATTTGCATCTCTAAAGAAGTATGCCGGAATCGGAATGATTGTCACGTTTTTGGTAACGCTGAGCTATCTGTTCACCACTCCAGGAATCTGGAAAATAGTGGATGGCGTTCCTGTCACAGATTTTTTTATTCTAAAAGATCTGATGTTATTGGGATTCGGGTTGATGATCGTTCAAAACAATAAATAAGTAATGGATAAAAAGAAAAAAATGAAAAATATATTTATCGTACTCGGAATTATTCTGGGTATCGCAGTTTTTGCTGCAGGATCGGGGCTTTTTAAAAATTCAAAGTCTAAAGAAATAACAAAAGAAAAGGAAAATCAGAACATTATGGATAATAAAAATGTCAGAGAAATCTATTTTGCAGGCGGATGTTTTTGGGGTACGGAACACTTCTTTCAGCAGATCCGCGGAGTTGTGGGAACTGAAGTAGGATATGCGAACGGAAATACTCAAAATCCAACCTATGAGGAAGTGGTAAGTCATACCACAGGTTTTGCAGAAACGGTAAAAGTAAAATATGATCCTGAACAGGTTGATCTTAAACTGCTGATCGATCTTTATTTTAAAACGATAGATCCTACGACTCTTGACAAACAGGGAAATGACAGAGGAAATCAATACAGAACAGGAATTTATTTCTCCAATAAAGAGGATGAAACGGTAGTGAAAAATGAGGTTTCGAAATTGTCTAAAAATTATTCTCAACCGGTAGTGGTAGAAACCGTAGCGTTGAAAAACTTCTACAAAGCTGAAGATTATCATCAGGATTATCTGGATAAAAATCCTGGGGGCTACTGTCATATCGAACCAGGACTTTTTGAAATGGCCAAAAATGCCAACCCACTTCCTAAAGCAAAATACGAAAAACAGGATAAAAAAGCTTTAAAAGAAAAACTGACTGCTGAACAATACAATGTAACGCAGGAAAACGGAACAGAAAGACCTTTCCAGAATGAATACTGGAACGAAACCCGTGAAGGAATCTATGTAGATATCACGACTGGCGAACCTTTATTCATTTCTACGGATAAATTTGAATCAGGTTGCGGATGGCCAAGTTTTTCAAAACCGATTACTAAAAAGCTGATCGATGAGAAAATGGATAAAACCGCCGGAATGATCAGAGTGGAAGTAAGAAGTAAAACCGGAGATGCCCATCTGGGGCATGTTTTCACCGATGGACCTACGGATAAAGGAGGACTTCGATACTGTATCAACAGTGCTTCACTGAAGTTTGTTCCAAAAGCTGAAATGGAGAAAAAAGGCTACGGAGATTATATTCCGTTGTTGGATAAAAAGTAATATGAAGGAGAGACCGCCGAGAGGCGGTCTTTTTTTGCCTAGACTAAAATATAAAACTTCTCCCGCTGATTTTGCGGATGACGAGGATGTTTGTGTTTTATTGATTATAACCATATAGGTTTTTAAAACCTATATGGTTTAATTATTGTGTAATTAATAACCAAGACAGGCCTCAAAATAAAAGACCTTTTAGTAATGAATTTGAAATCTTTCTTTAATACTGAGCATTGAGATATTCAGTAGAAATAAAAATCCGAAGATGATATAATATCCTTCTTTGGGAAGATTGGTTAAAAACAGCTGAATTTTATCAAATAAATTTACTCTATAAACTTCATTTAAAGAAATAACATCATTGCAAAGTAGACAATCATATTCAAATTGTTTGATATTTGGATCGATGTAATTAACGGTTGCAAATAAATGTCCTGTCTTTTCTAAATCATATGCATAAGTATCCTGCTTGGCAATTGCCATATCATTCAATAAAGACGCAAAATCTCCATAGGTATTGTTCTTATCTAAAATAAATTCAATACCTGAATTTTTCTCATTTCTTTTCTGTAAATTTTTAATTTCAGCAACATAGAGCTTTGTATTTTCCCTTGCTTTATTGGGAGCCACTCTTATTTTTTTATACTTCCAATTTCTATACGGCTCAAAACTTAAAAAGGATGGCTTCTCTCCAGTTTTTGCTTTTGCTGGAAGCCAGATATCCATAACAGAAACATTGATTTCCTCAAACTTCCGGTTTCCATAATACCAAAAAAGCAGCGGAATAATAACGGCGCTGATCAATCCCGGAAAGTAATAGATCTTTTTCATGCAAATGTTTTTCTTTGGATTTGAAGATTTTCTTTAATGCTGAACATAGACATATTCACCAAAAATAAAAATCCGAATAAGATATAAAATGCCTGTTTAGGTAGATTTTTTATCACATTTTCTGGATCAGAAAAATTGATTTGATCTTTTTCTACATAGTAACGCTCTCCTCCTACTGTTCCTCCGCAAGTAGCATAGTTTTTATTAGGATCTTTATAAAAATGGACAGCAAAAAAATGACCTGTTTTCTCTACATCAATTGCATAAGTTTCCTGTTGAGCGAGCTGCATGGTATTGATGAGTGCTATAAAATCCTGATAACTGTTATGATCGTCGATAACAAACTCAATTCCAGTTTCTCTTTCATTTCTTGTTTGAAGTTTCTTTAATTCAGAAATATAATATCCTTGATTTTGGATGAATGTATTAGGCTTTACAATGATTTTTTTATACTTCCAATTTCTAAAAGGTTCAAAGGTATTCCTCGGATTGTAGGCTTCTTTTGAAGGAAGTGCAAAATCCAGGACCGTATATTTTGGCTGCACCCTCTGGTTTCCATAATACCAGAACAACACTGGAATTAATACAGCGCTGATCAGTCCTGGTAAATAGTATATTTTTTTCACTCCTGTCATTTTTATAAAATTAATGAAAAATTTAATACGCGAATGGGTAGCCACTGTTTTTAACATTCCAGCCATAAAAAACAAAAAAAGTGATCCAAGGGACCACTTCATTATTTAATCTTTCAATTTTAAATCTTTTAATCTCAAATATCTACCAATCCCTTTTTCTCAGGATCCAGTAAGAACCCCAAATAAAGACCACAGACCAGATGATACACGCGATCATACTTTCTGTAGGATAATGAGCTTCATATTTTACCCCCATCACCTTCACAAGATTCAATCGCATCAGTGGATTTGGAATTAGATTGGACATGCTCTCTAAAGGTAAAAGATTGGTGATGAAGAAATCATTCTCGAGAACGGCTTTTCTTTGTTCCCCTTGCATTCCTGTTAATTTCTGATAGGCTTCGATACCTGCTAAAATCTTTTCTGCGATCCAATAGGCGAAGAAACCAAGGAATACAAACATAGATTTTCTAAGCAATACCGAAAGGAACATCAGGAAAGAAAAGAACGTAAACAGTTTCACAAAATAATTTCCAATATAGTAAACCTCCTCATACACTTTGGCAGAATCGGTGACCTTAGAATATTGATGTCCCAAAAACATGGTGATAATAAATACAATCAATGTAGAAACAGTCGTAAAGATCGTAATGGTTAGAAGTTTTGACCCTATAAATTCCTTTCTGCTCAGTCCGTCTATCGTATTTTGTTTAAACATCCTGTTCGTGAACTCCTGGGAGATTGAAAACACAATGATTAGCCCTAGGAAAATTTTCAATAACGCGACGATCCATGTGGTGAAATTCCATATTTCAGGGAAATTGTAAATTCCCTGTTCCTTTAAATTGATAGTTCCTCCAAAAACATCCAGATCTACCAATCCTATGAACAGAAGAGCAATCAGAATAGCAAAATATAAGACTGTGAAAACCTTGAACGGTCGGTAGTTCAGGTTTTTATAATATTCAAGTTTTAATAATTTAAGCATGGGTATTCGTGTTTTTTACAAGTTCAAGGAATTGAGTTTCAAGAGACAGTTTTTTCTTCATTAAATGGGATAGAAAAATTCCTTTTTCAGCCAGTTTCTGATTTAAAGCCGAAGCAGATATCGAAGCGTCCTCACGGATCTGAGCTTTGATGATTTCTCCATCGATTTTTACTGCGCTGAACCATTGAAGTTCCTCCAAAGCGCTTAAAAGGTGGTTATTATTGTCTGCTTTTAATTCAAAATATCCGTTGTTGGCCGTCATTTCATCCACTCTTCCGCTATAGATGGCATTTCCTTCTTTCAGGACAATCACGTGACTGCAGATCTTTTCGATCTCATCCAGAAGGTGGCTGGCTATGATAATGGTAATGCCTTGCTTTGCGATATTACTAATGATATCCCTGATCTGGATAATTCCTTCCGGATCCAGACCGTTAGTAGGTTCATCGAGGATCATCACCTCAGGATTATTCAACATAGCTGAAGCGATGGCCAAACGTTGCTTCATTCCCAGTGAATATGTTTTGAAAGCATCATTTTTTCTTTCAAAAAGACCCACGGTTTTCAGAACTTCAGCAATTCTGGTATAAGGAGTTTCTTTGATCTCCGCTACGATCTTAAGATTGGTTTCAGCATCCAGATAAGGATAAAAATTAGGTTGCTCAATAATGGCTCCTATTCTTTTCAGAGTATCAGGCTCAGTTCCTTTCTTTCCAAACCAGTACCAGTCACCACTGGTAGGATTGATGGTAGACAGAAGCATTCCAAATGTGGTAGATTTTCCGCTTCCGTTAGGCCCTAACAGACCATATACATTTCCCTTTTCTACATCAAAGGAGATATTGTTGACTACAGTTCTTTTGAATTTTTTGGTTAAATTCTTTACTGACAAAATTTTTTCCATGTAATTTGTTTTACATAGTAGTAGTCTATGTAATTGAAGGATTGTTACAGATCCTGATATTTTTTAAGGTATAGCAAAATTAAGTTTCTCTATATTGAATGTAATAAGATTCAGATTGTCATTGTTTTATCTGTGTAACTATTGTTGTTGAACATAGACCTATTGACTACGTTTCAGCTTTGAAATTATCAACCAGATCAAAAAATATAACTATGAAAATTGCTAAATGGCTCAAAAGAATAGGCATGGCACTCCTTTTAATTGTCATTCTCGTATTAATTACAGGATTCATTTTTGAAGAAATATCCCGTTCAAAAGCTGAAAAAATTCAAGCGGACGGTCAGTTTGCGGAAGTCGAAAATCATAAGATGCATTACCTTCAGAAAGGAACCGGTGGACCGACCGTAGTTTTTGAAACCGCTTTCGACCCGGCAGGTCACCTTCAATGGTACCATATCCAGCAGGATCTTCCCAAAAACTACACTACTTTTTCCTATGACAGATCCGGAATTTTGTGGAGTGAACGGGGGACAAATCCTAAAACAGGAGAGAAAATAGCAGAAGAGCTTCACACACTGCTGGAAAAGTCAAAAGTACCCAAACCTTACATTCTTGTCGGACATTCTTTCGGGGGAATGCTTACCCGGTTTTTTGTCAAAAAATATCCTCACGATGTTGCCGGAGTGATTTTGGTAGACAGTCAATATCCATCTGATGAAAAATACCTGTCCCCGGAATTGTACAAAATGGTGAACCAGGGACTTCCCGGAGGTTTCTTAAAGTTTGCGAATACGTTTGGAGCAGCAAGGCTTATGTTCAGCAATATGTTTCCAGCTACTGCGCAGTATAAATACCAAAATTCTATTATGCCTGCACTGCTTTATAAAAGTGCCGACGCCACACTGGAAGAACAGGATCATATGAAATCTATTAAAACAGAAGCTGCTGCAATCAATTCCTTTGGTTCCATTCCCCTTTTCGTCATTACGGCAGGAGATAAGACAAGATATAATAGTTTCATTAAAGATCAGAAAATAAAAAATGAAATACTTACAGCATGGGATAAAATGCAGAAAGATCTATTGAATCTATCTACCGACAGCAGACAAATTATAGTTGAAAAAAGCGGTCATTACATCAATCAGGACCAGCCTGAAGCCATAGAAGATGCTGTGAATGATATGGTGAAAAAAATCACAGTCAAATAGTCGAATGCACTGACTTATAATCTGAGCCTCAATCTCAATCTTCATTAAACAAACTTTTTCATCTGCTATGTTATTTTAGTTATTTTCAACAGATGTTCAAGATTAAAATATTAAATTTGATAGAATTAATCGGTAGTTTATGAAGTTAATTGAGTTAGCAAAAGAGCTTAATGTTTCGGCAGAAGCCATCAAACAGTTTATTCAGGATTTTGATCTTGAGTTGGGAATCTGTATCAGTACCAACTTTGAAGTGAAGGAAGATTTCGAAAAATTTGCCCGTGAAAACCTGGATTTTTTAAAATTGTATGAAAAAGATCTTGACGAAAATAAAACCCTGGAACAGATCGCTGAAGTGATCAACCAACCAAAGGAAAAAGTAGAAGAAGTCATCAAAGAAGACAACCCCAATATTTTCGATAACGGATTTTTCCGTTCATCGATCTCAAGCTATGGGATTGATAATAAACTCGGCGGTAACTACCAGTTTGTTTATGATTATTTCGGACATAAAACCAGCCTGCAGCATCGGGATTTCATTGGATACAGAGATCTTTTCTTTTATATATCATCGGTTTTAGAACCGTTCCTGAATCCGCAACAGATCAAAGACTGGGGAATCCATAAACCAGCAGGGATCATTTTGTATGGGCCTCCGGGCAGTGGGAAAATATTCTGGGCCACCAAAATCGCTGAGATTATCGGGTATAAGTTCAAAGAAGTGAAAAAACATTATCTGGGGACATCTTTCATAGATGGAAACCAAACCAATTTTACTGATTTTCTGCTCACCATGATGAAAGAAGAAAAAGTGCTGCTTTTCCTTGATGATTTTGATGAAATTATGATGGAAAGGAAAGCAGAAACAGATCTAGCTTCCTGTAATCTGGAAACTCAGGAACTGATCCTGCATTATATTGGGAAATTTGAAAAAGAAGAATTGCTGATGGTGGGTTCTGCCAATACGGTTTCGGAGATCGACGAAGAAATTCTTGCTCCGGGAAGATTTGATGTCATGATTCCTATATTCCCACCCAATGCAGCAGAACGTTCGGAAATCATTCTTTATGCGATGACCAGAGGGCTTGAAGAAGACTCTCTTCTCTATAAGATTCTTAAAAAGAACAAAGCGGATAAAGTTCCGTTCTGGCATGAGATCTCTTCTAAAATGAAGGCATTCAGCAATACCATGCTTATCGATTTTACACAAAGTCTTAAAAAACGCCTTAAAAATCAATACCAGAAGACTAAAAACGAAAACCTTAAGATCGATCAGAATCTCCTAAATGCAGCTTTAAGAGATGCGGGAGGAAAGCTTACTGAAGAATATCTTGATCAGGTAGCAAGATCCCTTGCAGATGCTATTATCAATAATTTTGACGATTTTAAATTAAGAATTCAGGCTCTGAAAAAAGAACTGGAAACCTATAAGGTCGTAGAAAAACCAGCAAGTGCTATTGGTTTTCATCATAACGGAGAAAAGGATGGAGATGGTGCACAGGGATGATTAGTGAGATATGGGATGAGAGTTTGAGGGTTTGAGGGTCTTAGGGTAGAAGAGTTTGAGTATAAATGAGTCTGAAATCTGATATCTAGCATCTAAAGTCTTGATTCCTAGCTCTTGTTTCTTGGCTCTTAAATCTTCAAATACATCAATAAATTTCACAAAAAATGAACAGCATCTGGGAACTTGAAACCTTTTACAGAAAAAGAGATATTATCATTATCGGGTCCGGATTTTCCGGGCTTTGGACTGCTATATCCATTAAGGAAAAATATCCTCAAAAATCTGTTTTAATTATTGAAAGAAGTACTGTTCCTCTTGGAGCCTCGACCCGGAATGCCGGTTTTGCCTGTTTCGGAAGCCTTACAGAAGTGATTGCCGATTCTCAGAAAATGGGCTGGCAAAAGACATTGGAATTGGTTAAGATGAGGTTTGAAGGTCTGCAGAAAATCAAAAGATATTTTAACAGTGATGAAATAGATTTTGAATTGAATGGAGGCTATGAAATTTTAAATAATGCTGAACCTTTAGAGCATTTAGATACCGTTAATGAAAAACTGAAAATGATAACCGGTCTCGATACAACTTACTTTCTGAATCAGGAAAAGATCAAGGAATTTGGTCTCGGAAAATCCGAATTTTTAATTGAGAATTCATGCGAAGGAAGCCTGCATTCCGGTAAACTGCTGCAGAAACTTCTCGAGAAATGTTACGAATTGAAAGTAGAATTTCTTTTCGGAACAGAGGTGGAACATATTAATGAAAAAACGAATGAAGTAGAAATCTATCTTTCTGAGACTCTTTCTGTAAAGGCGGACAAAATTATTTACTGTACGAATGCCTTCAGCTCAAAATTCCTGGAAAAAGAAGAAATTATTCCTGCACGCGGACAGATTCTTTTGACGGAACCTATTGATGGCTTAAAGCTCAAAGGAACATTTCATTACGATGAAGGATTTTACTATTTCAGAAATCTGGGAAACAGAGTTTTGTTGGGCGGTGGTAGAAATCAGGATTTTAAAAGAGAAGAAACCACAGATTTTGAAACCACAGAATTTTTACAAAACCACTTGGAAAACTTTTTAAAAGAAGTGATTCTGCCTAATCAGGACGTGAAAATCTCTCTCCGTTGGTCAGGTATTATGGCGATGGGTTCAGAAAAAACACCCATTGTAAAACAGCTTTCAGAAAGGCAGTTCTGCGCAGTAAGACTTTCAGGAATGGGAGTGGCGTTGGCCCCGGAAATAGGAGAGATGGTGACTGAAATGATTTAAATGTAACGTCAGGACGAATGAAATATTTACCTTTTGAACGCATTATTTATAGGACAAATTTATCTGAACAGGAAGTAATTACAAGGCTTTCAGGTTTTGTTGAACCCAAAAAGTTTAGTTTTGGTAAAACATCAACAAAAGAATATGAAGGATCAGTTAATGACAACAGTTTTGAAATCAATAGAATTATCAGCAACAGAAATTCTTTTCTTCCTCAAATCAGCGGTACAATTCAAAAGAATAACTACGGAACTCAAATAGGAGTTACCATGAAATTACATGTGTTTGTATTTCTTTTTTTAGTGGGTTGGTGTGGGTTCGCGATGCTTTTCTTAATAAGTGTATGTATGACACAGCAAAAAGTATCCGGCGATTTTTTTGGTCCAATACTGATGTTATTATTTGTCTATGGTTTAACGATGCTTGGCTTCAAAACCGAAAGTAAAAAATCAAAAGAATTCCTTAGGAAAAGCTTTGAAGCTGAAATAATAAATGAATAAATGCTTGCTATTCGCCCAGTTCATCCTATTATTTGTTAATTTTTAAATTAAATTCATTGAGATAGATGGAAGCTAAGGTTTAGACTAAGATTAAGAAGGTTATAATCTCCATACACTAAACACTCAAACTCTAAGACCCTCAAACTCTCCAATCCGCACCCAGCTCTCCCAACTCACAAAAGAATTCCGTATTTTTGCATAAAATAAAAAATTCGTGATCAACAACGACCAGATAAAAGAAGTTCAGTCCAGAATCAGAGACTTACATAAATACCTTCAGATCGAAAAAAAGAAGATAGAAATAGCGAATGATGATGAAAAAACAGCTGCTCCAGAGTTTTGGGACAGTCCAAAAGAAGCAGAAGTCTTTCTAAAGCAACTCCGTTCTAAAAAGAGATGGGTAGAAGATTATGAAGAGATCAGTACCCAGTTTGAAGACCTGCAGGTACTGGCAGAATTTGCCAAAGAAGACCCGGACTCTGAAAAAGAGCTGGATGAAACATTTCCGAAGCTTGTAGAAAAAATAGAAGACCTGGAATTCAAAAATATGCTTTCTAATGAGGGAGACGAGCTTTCTGCCGTTCTTCAGATTACTGCCGGAGCAGGAGGTACAGAAAGTTGTGACTGGGCTTCAATGCTGATGAGAATGTATACGATGTGGGCTGAAAAACAAGGCTACAAGATCCGTGAACTTAACTATCAGGAGGGTGAAGTTGCCGGAGTGAAAACCGTTACGCTGGAAATTGATGGTGAATATGCTTTCGGATATCTGAAAGGCGAGAACGGTGTACACAGACTGGTAAGAATTTCACCGTTTGACAGCAATGCAAAACGACATACCAGCTTCGTTTCTGTGTATGTGTATCCTTTGGTGGATGATACTATTGAAATCAACATTAATCCTGCAGATATTTCATTTGAAACCATGAGGTCTTCCGGTGCCGGAGGACAGAACGTAAACAAGGTAGAAACTGCCGTACGACTTCGCCACGCACCAACCGGAATTATCATAGAAAACTCCGAATCCCGATCTCAGCTTCAAAATAAGGAAAAAGCCATGCAGCTCCTTCGTTCAAGACTTTACGAAATGGAACTTGAAGCCCGTATGAAAGCAAGAACCGAGATAGAGGCCAATAAGATGAAAATAGAGTGGGGAAGTCAGATCAGAAACTACGTAATGCATCCTTATAAACTGGTGAAAGACGTACGTTCTGCTCATGAAACTTCAGATGTGGATTCTGTGATGAACGGAAATATCACGCCATTCCTGAAAGCCTTCCTGATGGCCGATGGTACCGCCGTTTCAGACGATGACATGGACTTGTAAAATATCATGTCCTTATTTTAGTTAAAATCTTATAATTAATTTTTGTTTAAGACATTTTACGCTTACTTTTGTTGTTAATCGTTATATATGGAAGATTTCAATAGCTGGAGAGATTTACTGAACCCCGAGTTTTATATTAAAATGGGTGGGTTCTGGCTTATTTTATTTATTGTTTTTGCTGAAACAGGTCTTTTTGTAGGGTTTTTCTTACCTGGAGATTCATTACTGTTTGTATCAGGAATTTATGCGGTTGATATCATCAAAGCGACTTTTGGCTCCACAGGGAGCGACTTCCTGGATACGACTATTCTGGCTTCCTGCGTGGCAATTGCTGCCATTATTGGAAACGAGGTAGGGTATTATTTTGGAGTGAAGGCAGGGCCTGCTTTATACAAAAAGCAAGACACAATGCTGTTTAAAAAGAAATATCTTTATCAGGCTCATGACTTTTTTGAAAAACATGGTGCACTGGCGATTATTATGGCTAGATTCTTACCGGTAGTAAGAACATTTACTCCCATTGTTGCAGGTATTGTAAAAATGGACAAGAGAGAATTTTTAAGAGATAACGTTATAGGGGCTATTCTTTGGTCGTTTATTCTGATCTTTGCCGGACATTATTTAGATAAATTGTTCCAGGAGCAGTTCGGGATCAATTTAAAAGAGAAACTTGAACTGATCATCATCATTATCGTTTTAGTAACAACGCTTCCGGTGATCATCAAATTTGTATTCGGTAAAAAAGAAGATCATTCCAAATACGAGAACAAAGATTTAGATTAATACTATCACACAATCATATAGATAACCTGCTTTCCGGCAGGTTATTTTTTTATCCAGTTAAGAATGTTGGGATAGATAATGCTGTCTCTTTTTACTTTACTGAAAAACCGTGGTACATGACCTGTTCTTTTCATAAAGATCAGTTTGTGGGGTACATTCTGTTTGGAAAGAGCAGAATCCATGGACAATCCCTGATGCTGATTGACCAGGAAGTCGTTATTTCCTTGAAAAATCAGTGTAGGAACATTGGATATATTAGCGATGGGGCTGGCTTCCTTAAATGCTTCAGATATATTTTTACGGTCAAGCTTTGTTCCTACAACTTTCTGAAAAGTAGGAGAGGTGTATTTTGAATAAAATGAATTAAGATATTCCGGACTGTAAAAATCTGTTGGCCCGCTCAGAGAAATGATTTTTCTGATCTGCTCAGGATGACGATAACCGTAAAGAAGGGCAAGATGCCCTCCAGCACTTTCTCCCAGAAGTATATAATTATCCGGTTGAAGTTCTGCTTTTCCAGCCAGGGAATTAAATTTTTCAATGGCCATGCCAATGTCTTCCAACTGTTGTTTATAAGTAATGTTTTTTCGTTTGGAAACAAGTCTGTAATTCATGTTGACACTCGGAATCTTATGTTCAAAAAGCATTTTCTGGATTTGGATCATATGCTCTTTTTTCCCGAGAGTCCAGGCACCGCCATGCACGATAAGAACTACGGGAGCATCTTCAGCATAATCCAGCGGAAGAAAAACGTCCATTTTCTGTCTTTTATGCTCACCATATTTCAAATTATATATTTTCTGCTGACCACCTTCGCCCACCCAAACCTTAAATTTTGTATGGCAAGACTGCATCAGAAAGCTTAAACAGCCTACAACAAAAAAATGGTATCTGAGAACGAGCTTTTTCATAAGATAAAATTACGGAATATTATCAGTTTAGATAAGCCCCGAAAAATGATTTTTGTTATCAGAAATTCTTTTTGAATGCATGAGGTATTTTTATACCGGCATCGTTTAATAGGAGAGTTCTTCCTTTTTTAATCTTATCTGGTTAGAAACCATTTGTATTTCTTAGTCTATTGTTTCTCTGCCGTTTTTGATGAAAGTCCTTTTTTTATTGTAATCACCCCTTTTTCACCTTCTTTGAAGATAAAAGTGATTTCACTGTCATCATCCTGGAGAAAAAATGTGTTTTCATTTTCAGCCAGCATTCTTACTTTAGGATCATTGTTATTTTGAATGAAAAGCTGACCGTTTTCGTATAGAATATGAATGACACTGTCTTCCGAAAGCTCATAATTACCGGCATATTTTTTCAATATAGAAGTATCAGGATTGATTTCTTTCTTAGGTTTTGGGAGATCATAAGGTTGGTCTAAAAGTGCCCCTAAAATGGTATTACCCGCTTTTTCCAGTTTTTTACTCGTAATATTATTGAGCAGTATAATACAGATATCATCATCAGGAAACATAGCGAAATAACTTGTTGAGCCCTCTATATTTCCTCCGTGATTAATCAATTTTTTTCCATACAAATCGTCGATGAACCAACCAAAGGCATATCCGCTTAAATAAGGCGTGGTGGCCTTTTTGAAGGTCTCTTTAGAAACAATTTTATAATCTCTGAGCCCTTCATAATACTTGTAAAGATCTTCTGCAGTGCTGTAAATTTGCCCTGCTGGGCCTGTTAATTCCGGATTCCAGATTTCTGTTTTTTCCTGTTTTGTTTTTGAAAGGTAAGAATAGGGAACGGTTTTGTAAGGACTTTTCAAAGCAGGATAATCAAATCCTGTATGACTCATTTTCAGAGGGTTTAAGATGAATTTTCTTACAGCCTCTTCATAAGATAAACCTGTAACCTTTTCAATGATCATTCCCAGAAGGATATATCCTGAATTGGTATATGAAAATTGAGTACCCGGTTCAAAATCTAGAGGTTCGTTTTTAAAAAAAGAAATTTCTTTACTTTTTGTAATGGTTTCTCCGGTATGAAGCAAGCGGAAATACTCCTTGTTTCGGAGTACCTCATAAATTCCTGAAGAGTGGGTAAGGAGATGCTCAATGGTAATTTCATTTCCTCTCGGATAATCCGGAATAAATTTAGAGAGAGGATCCTTTACCGAGAGCTTTCCTTCTTCACTTAACTTGACAATAACCAATGCAGTGAAAGATTTGGTTAAAGAAGCAATCTGGTAAATGCTGTTGTTTTGATTCGGTATCTTTTTTTCTGCATCTTGCCAGCCGTAGGACTTTTCGAAGAATGTTTTATGTTGGTAATGAACCAGAGCCATTCCATTGAATTTATTGATGGCTGCATACGCCTGTATAATGCTGTCTATGGCCAGTTTCTTTTTTTCCGGCTGTTGAACATTGATGTCCGCTCTATTTTGGGCTTTTAAAGGGGAAAAGAACGTACAACAGATAAGGATTATAAATCCTGACAAAAAAATAGAATATTTATGGCGCATGGTATCTTGTTTAAAAACAGTTAAAAGTAAGCAGAGTTTTGCTCAGATGAACGCCCCATCGGCATAAAATATTTAAAATTAATATTCAGAAACAAATAAAAATAGATTTTAATAATTATTTTTGCCCTACTTAACATATATTAAAAAAACATTAAAATAATATGGCATCTGGTTTTTTTGCGATTTTAGATGATATTGCGGCACTGATGGATGATGTGGCTGTTACGAGTAAAATAGCTACCCAAAGAACAGCCGGTATTCTGGGCGATGACCTAGCTGTGAATGCAGAGAAAGCTACAGGTTTTCTTTCCTCACGGGAAATCCCTGTTTTATGGGCTATTACAAAAGGCTCCTTTATCAATAAGCTGATCATTCTTCCCGTTGTATTCCTTCTCAACTGGCTCTATGCTCCGGCAATTAACTATGTGTTGATTCTGGGTGGATTATATCTGGCGTTTGAAGGTGTTGAAAAAATTATAGAATTTCTTTTTCACCGGGATAAAACAGGTCACGAAGTGGTAGAAGAAATTGTAGAAGACGAAAAGAGTGATGAAGACATAGAAAAATCAAAGATAAAATCAGCTATTACTACAGATTTTATTTTGTCTGTTGAGATTGTCATCATTGCTTTGGGAACGGTTTTGGAAGAAAGTCATCCTTTCATTACCCAGATTTTGGTAACGAGTCTGGTTGCCTTTATAGCTACAGTGGGCGTGTACGGAATTGTTGCTTTGATCGTAAGGATGGATGATGCAGGATTCAAATTAATCAAAAAAAGTAATGACAAAGGTTTCTTTGGAAAGCTTGGACACTTTTTGGTGAAAGCTTTACCTGTTGTTATTAAAGCTTTGGGAGTGATAGGGACCATTGCCTTGATTATGGTAGCCGGCGGTATTTTCGCCCATAGAATAGAATTTCTTCACCATGTTTTGCCTTCCTGGTCTTCTAATGAGATGCTTACTATTTTAAAAGAAATTATTCTCGGACTTATAGGAGGTTTATTTGCTGTAGCTCTTTTTACAATGGGAAAAGGAGTTGTTTCTTTAGTAAAGAAGAAATAGGAATTTGATATATAATAAAGGACTCGGCGCGGGGTGGAAGAATCCCCGCCGCGGCCGGTTATGTAAAAAAAAAAGGCTGTTTTATAGACACTTTTTTTTATTTTTAATTTATAAATCTTTCACTTTATCAAAAAAAGTTTTTTCCTTTCCGGAAGGTTCTGCAACCATATCTCCGCTTGACATCTGTTTTTCAAAGAAATCTTTCTGTTCCTTATTCAGTTTTTGTGGTGTCCATACATTGATGTGGATGAACATATCTCCTTTTCCATAGCTGTCGATGCTTGGAAGCCCCTTTCCGGCTAGTCTAAGGATCTTTCCGGACTGAGTCCCCGGATCAACGGTGATTTTCACTTTACCGCCTACCGTAGGGATTTCTTTCTTAGTTCCTAAAGCAGCTTCTGCATAAGATATATATAATTCCTGATGAAGATTGTCCCCTTCTCTCTTGATGGTTTTATCTACTTCCTCTTCAATGATTACCAATAAGTCTCCGGGAATTCCTCCGAATGGAGCGTCATTTCCTTTTCCTCTTACATTAAGCTGGATGCCGTCTCTTGCACCTGCCGGGATGTTAATTGAAATTTCTTCTTCATCTTTGATCAGTCCCTGTGCATTGGCGCCTGCAGGAATTTTATCAGCTACTTTTCCGATTCCCTGACAAGATCCACAGGTAGTCTGTGTCTGCATCTGTCCGAACATCGTATTCATGACCTTCATCTGAACACCGGACCCGTTACAGGTAGGACATACTTTTGAAGTGGCCCCTTCGGCCATCTTCATTTTCTTTACTTTGATGGTTTTTTGCGTTCCGTTCACCATTTCCTCAAGATTCAGTTTGATTCTGATTCTCAAATTAGATCCCTTTACCTGCTGCCGTCCGCCACCTCCAAAACCTCCGAAGCCTCCTCCGCCTCCGAAAATATCTCCAAACTGACTGAAAATATCTTCCATATTCATACCTCCACCGAAGCCTCCGCCTCCAAAACCACCGTTACCACTCATTCCGGCGTGGCCGAACTGGTCATATCTGGCACGTTTCTGATCGTCGCTCAGTACTTCATAGGCTTCTGCAGCTTCTTTAAATTTTTCCTCAGCCTCTTTATCACCAGGATTTTTATCAGGGTGAAATTTAATGGCCATTTTTCGGTATGATTTCTTTATCTCCTCGGCCGATGCAGATTTACTGATCTCAAGAACTTCGTAATAATCTCTTTTTGACATAATGCTTATAATTGATTATTGATGAGTCATCAATGAGGTATTGTCTCACCATTGATGACCCATCATTGATCATGGGTATTTTAGTTTCCTGTTACTACTTTTGCAAAACGGATCACTTTATCACTTAAAGTATATCCTGTTTCAATAACATCTACGATTTTGCCTTTTAGATCTTCCGATGGTGCAGGAATCTGAGTAATTGCCTCATGGAAATCTACGTTGAATGTATCACCAGCATTGACTTCCATAGCTTTTAAGCCCTTTTCGGTAAGTCTGTTCTTAAATTTCTGATAGATAAGTTCCACCCCTTGAAGGTCAGATGAATTTCCGTTTTTAGCAATTTCTTTTAAAGCTCTTTCGAAATCATCCAAAATTCCCAGCATAGAAACCATCATATCCTGGTTGGCATACTGGAAGAATTCCATCTTCTCTTTTGCCGTTCTTTTTTTATAGTTTTCGAACTCAGCGTATAATCTGATGTAACGGTCTTTCTCTTCTGCCAAAAGTTCCTCTGCAGAAGGTTTTGCTGTCACATTTTCCTCAGCTACCACTTCGTTCTGAATGTTGTTTTCTTCCTGATTATTGATGCTTTCTTCGTTAATATCCTGATTTTGCATAATTCAATATTTATTTAAATAGTTGTTTGACAAAGAGCCTGCCAAATAGAAAAAATGGACATTAAGGCAGAAAAAAGGAAAGAGAAATTGTCAATTTTGCAGCACAGTCTAGCGGTTGATTTTGGGTGTAATTTGAATTCACCATTGCCTATTCACCATCATTCACAGTTGCCATTTCTATCCGGCAAATGTCTGGTACAGAAGGTAAAGGTTGAGAACAATGATGACAAGAGAAATAATCCAGACAATGATTTTTAAGAAAGGTTTATTCACAAAATCTCCCATTTTAGCTTTATCATTGGTAAACATAACTAAAGGAACTACCGCAAAACTCAGCTGCATAGATAAGATTACCTGGCTTAAAACCAATAAATCGGTGGTTCCCTGTTCACCATAAATAATGGCCACTATTAAAGCGGGAATTACAGCAATCAATCTTGTAATCAATCTTCTCAACCATGGTTTTAATCTGATATTTAGGAAGCCTTCCATGACGATCTGTCCTGCAAGCGTCCCCGTAAGCGTTGAGTTTTGTCCTGATGCCAGCAATGCAATTGCAAAGGCAATACTTGCCATGGAAGCACCTAAAATCGGAGTAAGCATTTTATAGGCATCATGAATGTCAGCTACGTGCTTATTTCCTGTAGTATGGAAGGTGGCAGCAGCTAAAATAAGGATCGCAGCGTTGATAAAAAAAGCCAGCATCAATGAAACGGTACTGTCTAAAGTTGCAAATTTTATGGCCTCTTTTTTTCCTTCTTTGTCGCGCGTATAATCTCTGGTCTGAACAATACTGCTATGCAGATATAGATTGTGAGGCATAACCGTAGCACCCAAAATTCCTATGGCGATGTACAGCATGGCCGGATTTTGAATAATTTCCTTTTGAGGAACAAGTCCACCCAGTATTTCATTAAAGGCAGGTTGTGAAATCACAATCTCATAAATAAAACAGGCGAGAATAATGAAAATAAGACCGCCAACAATACTTTCTATCCATCGGAAACCTTTGGCTTGAAGCAAAAGTATGATCAAAACGTCTACGGTTGTGATCACAATTCCCCAGGTCAGAGGAATGTGGAAGAGTAAGTTTAAAGCAATGGCAGAACCTATGACCTCGGCGAGATCGCAGGCGGCAATCGCTATTTCACAAAATACCCATAGGATAAAATTGGTCGTAGGGCTGAAATGGTCGCGGCATGCCTGTGCCAAATCTCTTTCTGCAACAACACCCAATTTCACAGACAGATGCTGTAAAACCATTGCGAAAATGTTTGAAATAAGAATAACCGAAAGCAATGTATATCCGAATTGAGCTCCTCCTGCAATATCAGTCGCCCAGTTTCCGGGATCCATGTATCCTACGGCAATCATCAGTCCCGGGCCCGCAAAAGCAAGGTATTTTCTCCAAAATGAACCATTTTTTGGGACTTTTATAGATGAATATACCTCCGGCAGGGAGTGGGAAGTTTTATCTTTACGCCAGGCGTTATTTAAATTGAAATTCATAAATGTTAGAAATGACTAACAAATTTACTTAAATAAATGTAAATACGAAAGTAAGGTGAAAAAAAAATCCCGAAAACTAAATTTCGGGATCTTATTTTTATGGATTCTAAAGATCTATTTTGCAAATCTTACAGACATTTTTCTGTCTGCAGCTCTTTCTGCGTCAGAAGCTTTAGCATCTACTGTAGCAAATTTACTTCCGTAACCTTCTGCTTCCAGAACCTGAGCGCCAACACCAGCTTTACCTAAAGCAGCTTTAATAAATTCAGCTCTTGATTTAGATAATTTTACGTTGCTTGCCTCGTTCCCTGTTTTATCAGTATACCCTCCGATTTTTATTTTTGCATCCGGGAATGCTTTTAAAATCGCTACTAAATTATCAAGCTGTCCCTGAGAACCTGCTTCCAGTTCAGTAGAACTTCCCATTTTGAAGTTTACATGGTCAAAATCATACCACTTATCTTTTAATGCAGCATCGTCAGCAGCATTTTTATAATCTCCTGATTTCAGGAAGGTAATCATCTGATCTTCCATACCTCCTTTGTACCCTTTCAGCATAACCCCGTTAAGATCGATGTTTTCATCAGTCTTAGCAACCGGTGTTGCTGTTGAAGTAGAAGTATCTGCAGGAGTGATGGTAGCAGCAGTATCTGCTGTTGATCCTGTAGAATCAGTGGTTGTAGTGGTGGTGGTAGTCTGTTTCTTGTCGCATTGTTTCCAAATGAAATAAGCTGCGGCAATTAAAAGTAAAAGCGGAAGCAACCATTTCCAGATTGAACCTCCGCCTTCATTATTATTTCTGTCAGGATTGGTTCCTGCAGATGTAGTACTTCTTGTAACTTCTATTTTAGGCTCTGGCTTTGGTGCTGCTTCTGCATGGGAAGTTGATGTACCTCCTCCGAACCAGCTCCCTAAATTTAGAGAGGCTAAAGATAGTCCTGCCGGAAGAAGTGAAGAAACGATTCCTTTTTGCTCACCTAGCAGACTTGAAATACCTGATTTGTCTAAATTATTATCAGCAGCATATTTTCCGATAGAACCTACCGTAGCTCCCGTTACTAAATTCAACAGCGAACTTGAAGAGTTATTGCTGATTCCTGCATAGGTAGCAATAGCATTCACGATTCCACTGATTTTGTCTCCAAAAATAGAGGTCAACAAAGTGGAAATTACAGGGCTGCTGGATGCACCACCTAATAAATTTCCTAAAATTCCGCTCGACGAGGCATTGGTAATTGCATCCAAAACTCCCGGGTTATCAGAATTATTTGCTAATCCTCCAACAATGGCAGGAAGTAAACCTCCAATTGCTTTTGAAATACCGGATTCACTCTCTCCAAATTGAGAAGCTGCTTGTGAAACCAAAGCGGGACCTAACTGTCCTTTAATTAAATCAATGACATTTAAAGACATAATAAATTATTTTTTTAGATTAATGTTGAATAAATTTAAACAAAAATCTGTCCAAAAGTCACTTTTTTTGAATATTTATTTAATTTTCAGGAAAGTTTTTGAAAATGAGCCAAATATTTTAATAAGCTTTTGCGAATAATACACGTCTTTGAGACGGTTTGCCGCTTACCAAAGAAATACCTTCTTCAATATCATCATCTAAAGGAATACATCTGATTGTTGCCTTCGTTTCATCCTTTATTTGCTCTTCTTCCTCAGCGGTTCCATCCCAATGTGCATAGATGAAACCTCCTTTTTCTTCAAGAACTTTCTTGAATTCTTCATAGGTGTCCACTTTCGTGATGTTATCCTGTCTGAAGTTTAATGCTTTTTCATAAAGATCTTTCTGAATCGTCTGCAATAATTCTTCGATATAAGTGTCTACTCCTTCAATAGAATGAAGTTCTTTAGTTAGATTATCTCTTCTCGCGATTTCTACAGATTTATTTTCAAGATCTCTTGGTCCCATTGCAATTCTTACCGGAACACCTTTTAATTCGTATTCTGCAAACTTCCATCCCGGTTTGTTATGTGTATCATCATCAAATTTTACAGAGATGCCTTTCGCCTTTAATTTAGCCACAATACCAAGGGCTACTTCGCTGATCTGAGCTAATTGCTCTTCACCCTTGAAGATGGGAACAATAACCACCTGGATTGGAGCCAAGGTAGGAGGAAGTACCAATCCGAAATCATCAGAGTGGGTCATGATCAAAGCGCCCATTAAACGGGTGGAAGTTCCCCATGATGTTGCCCATGCGTGTTCAATTTTACCTTCTTTATTGGTGAATTTTACATCAAACGCTTTTGCGAAATTCTGACCAAGGAAGTGAGATGTTCCTGCCTGAAGAGCTTTTCCATCCTGCATCAATGCCTCGATACAATAAGTATCATCAGCTCCTGCAAATCTTTCAGATGGTGTTTTTACTCCTTTAATAACAGGCATAGCCATGAATTTTTCCGCAAAATCTGCATAGACATCATTCATTTTTTCAGCTTCTTCTATCGCTTCATCTTTGGTAGCATGTGCTGTGTGTCCTTCCTGCCATAAAAATTCTGCTGTTCTCAGGAACAGACGGGTTCTCATTTCCCAACGAACAACATTTGCCCATTGGTTAATCAGGATCGGAAGGTCTCTGTAAGACTGGATCCAGTTTTTGTATGTATTCCAGATAATTGCTTCTGAAGTAGGACGCACGATAAGCTCTTCTTCCAATTTAGCATCCGGATCTACAATAAGCTTGTGTGGATTGTCCGGATCTGTTTTTAATCTATAGTGAGTAACTACTGCACATTCTTTAGCAAAACCTTCTGCATTTTTCTCTTCTGCCTCAAAGAGGCTTTTGGGCACAAAAAGCGGGAAATAAGCATTAACGTGACCTGTTTCCTTGAATCTTTTATCCATTTCATCACGCATTTTTTCCCAGATTGCATAGCCGTATGGTTTGATCACCATGCATCCTCGCACTCCAGAGTTTTCAGCTAAGTCAGCTTTTACCACCAACTCATTATACCATTTGCTGTAATCTTCGCTTCTTGAGGTTAATTTTGCCATTATTTTTTTAAATTTTTTTAACTTTTGTACATTATTGTAATCTAAAAATAAAAATCTATTTTTGATAGATTTTTCTACCAGTGTTTTGGTACATTTTTGGTACAGATTGCAAATATAATTTAAATTAAAAATCTTTACGTTATCATGAAAAAAAATATACATAAAAATTTACTCGGTTTGTTAAAGTCCAAAGGGATTTTAGCAATATCAGGTGGATTGCTACTTGTGTCTTGTGGCGCCCAGATGGGAGGATATACAGAGACCGATGGGGTGTACTATGACCCTAATAAAGATACGCTGCCAGAAGGAGTAATCATCAATGATGGCGGAAACAGAGTTGGAGAAAATTATGATTATTACCAAGAGTCTAATGTGATACAGAATGCACAGGCTAATTCTAAGGAACAAGATAATAGATACAGTACATGGAGTGATAGCAATTGGGATACCAATGCTACCAACTCAGACTGGGGCGCATTTGCCGGAGCTCAGACCAACTTTTACGACAATTCCTGGGTATCTCCTTGGGGATGGGGAGGTTATAGTCCATATTGGGGGATGAACCGCGGCTGGGGCTGGGGTGCATCATTCGGTTGGGGCGGATCTTTTGGCTGGGGTGGTTCATTCGGCTGGGGCTGGGGAGGCTCTATGGGCTGGGGAAGTCCTTACTGGGGATATGGATATTCACCTTATTGGGGAGGATATTATGATCCGTTCTGGGGTGGCGGTTACGGTAACCCATATTGGGGCTGGAATGGCGGCTACTGGGGGAATGGGTACAGACCCGTTTACAGAAGAAGCAGTGGCGGAGGATTCAGTAATCCAGGCTTAACCAATGCTGTGTACAGAACAAATACTTACAGAGGCGGCTTCAGAAACAGTAACGGAAACGGTTTCCAAAATAATAATGGTGGTTTCAGAAGTAGCAGTACAAATGGCGGTTTCAGAAACGGTTCAAATGGCGGTTTTAGAACCAATGGTTCAAATAATGGTGGCTTCAGACAAGGAAACGGGAATGGTGGTTACAGACCTCAGCAACAGTCTGGTGGATTCCGTAATTCAGGTTCTCAGCCAAGACCTAATTATAATTCTCAACCTAACTATAACAACAATAACAATGGCGGTTTCAGATCCAATGACAATGGAGGCTTCAGATCAAGTGGAGGTTCTTCAGGAGGAGGTTTCAGAAGCGGTGGTTCGTCCGGTGGTGGCGGAGGTATGAGATCTGGCGGCGGAGGCGGCGGCTTCAGAGGCGGCAGATAATTTCAAACTAAATAACTATTAAAAAAATAATGTTAAGAAAATCTTTAGTATTAATGAGTGTTTCTGCAGCATTTTTTGCGCAGGCTCAGGATGTTTCTGTATTAAGAAATACTGTAGATGTTTATTCCAGTACTCCAATGGTGGGTTCGTCGAAATTTAATGCAATGGCTGGAGCTAACGGAGCATTAGGAGGTGATGCCAACTCACTGCTTACGAACCCTGCAGGTTTGGGAGTTGCCATTTCCGGAGAAGTTTCCGGAACACTGTCTATCGCAGGAAATAAAAATAAAAGTACGTGGGCGGGATCTACGGTTGATTACAGTCAAACCAATACAGATCTTGGAAATGTAGGAGCCGTAATAGCTTTTCCACTAATGAGTGAAACAGGGTGGAAGTTTATTAATATAGGAATTAATTACTCCAACCAGTCGCTTGATAACTATGTTGAATCTCCCGGAAGTAATAATGTCATCAAGGATTTTGATGTTGATAAGAGTTCATCATTTGCAGGACATGCTTATGACAGGTATGGAAATCTGTCAAAAACAAGTTTTGGTGTAGGAGCCAACTATAATCATAATGTATATCTTGGTGCTTCATTTAACTTTTTCAATGCAGACATTGATCAGGTTGACAGAGCGGCTTTCCAATCTCTCCAGAATGGTTCTTTAGAATATTTTGACCGACAAAATACACCTTTTACTGAAAGATCTTCCGGATTTTCTGCTACTCTAGGGGTAATTGGGAAATTGAGTCCTAACTTCAGGATTGGGGGTGCAATAGAAACACCTACGTTCTGGCGTATAGACAGAGTATATAGTTTCTATAATGATCCAACTTACGGAGATGGTTCCGGGGGTGAATCCAGAGATCTCACGACACCTCTTAAAGCGACCGTCAGTGCAGCATTTGTTGCCAGCAAAAACTTTTCATTGAACGTAGATTATACGCTGGGACTAACAAGACCTAAATATGAGGTAGTTACAGGTGCTGAAAGTGAATTGAACAGTTTCTTTAAAGATAATTATAAAAACGTATCAGAAGTACGAATAGGTGCTGAATACAGGATGAAACAGTTTAGATTAAGAGGAGGGTACTCTTATGTATCTAATCCTTTTGATGCTTTGACGGTAAGCCAGGTAAATCCGGACGCTTCTACATCAGACCAGTCATACAGCAATATGATGCTTAATAGCAGAAATCTTGCTTCAGTTGGTTTGGGATATGATTTCAAATCGTTCTACATAGATGCATCTTATCAGTATGTAACATCCAAATACAGCAATCCTTTCTTAAGAGGTGTTGAGACAGGGAATCCTGCTACTGATACTGCTTATTATTCTCCTAATACTATTATGTCATCTGATTACTTTGCGGTCTCAGAAGTGAAAAATAACAGAAATAACTTCTTTATTACATTCGGCTGGAAGTTCTAATTCCAGATTGTGTAATGAGTGATTAAATTGAGGCTCCGGATCGTAAGATCCGGAGCTTTTTATTTTCGTTGAATTATAATAGTATTAATGAGAATGTCCTGCTGCAGGATGATGATGAAAAAGGTGCATAATCAGGGCTAAAGAAACCCCCAGGATTACAAGACCTATCTTTACCCAGTCGATATTATGGTTTTTATTGCTCTCAAAAATGATTACTGATGAAATATGCAGGAAGATTCCCCCCACGATAGCCAGAAAATAAGGCTGAAGATTAGGGTTGAAATAATTTCCAAGCAGCATTCCCATCGGAGAGGCAAGTGCAAATAAAGCAACAATCAGAATGGAAGGATAATGTGAATTTTTGGATTCATTTTTTCTGTTGAATAAAAAGGCTCCAAGAATAAATGAAATAGGAAGATTGTGAAATACAATTCCCAAAAGATAAGGCGATAGCTGTTCCTTCTCGTTAGCCAAAGGAATTCCCTCGATAAAAGCATGTATAAATAAACCAACCATCAGCGCCATAGGAAGAATGTTGTTCTCACTGTGATGGTGAAAATGCCCATGTTCGAAACCTTTCGTTAAAGCTTCCAGAATCATCTGAAGCAGAACTCCTGCAATCACGAAAATTCCCAGGCTACTTCCGACTTCAGAGGTGTAGACCTGCGGGAAAACTTCATTCAGACAGATGGTAATCAGAAATCCGGCACTCAGCACCAACAGATTTTTGGCAAGCTTTTCCTTTTTTCCGAAATGCTTGCCGAGAAAAACTCCTGTAATAACGCTTAATATCAGTAAAACGACAGTTATCATGCCTTTTTCTTAAATAAATTGATACAGCGTGGTGAAACCTCACGGTCAAATTCATTCAGCTGATAATCACCCCATATCTTCACTCTTTCAAAACCGCAGTCTGCTGCATAGGAATGAATCGCTTCCAACGTATGAAGTTTTACTTTTTCGAAGAAATGAAATGATTTTCCGTCCGTTTCAAAACGAATATCTTTGATGATATGTCTTCCTTCGATCTTTTTTAGAATTTTAAAATCAATGTCACCACGGGTGATTGTGGTTTCAGGGACTATACTTTTTCTTACAAATTCTTCATTCAGATAATCCAGTACAAAATATCCTCCTGGTTTTAAAACATTGTAAACCGACTGAAATACTTTTTTGTCATCACTTTCGTTATCAAAGTATCCGAAGCTTGTAAATAGATTGAATACCGCATCCATAGGATCGGCATCAATTGGGTTCCGCATGTCGTGAACATTGAAAAGAAGTGTTTGGGTTTCAAACTGTTTATCGAATTCAATACTCTGTCTGGAAAGATCAAGTCCCAATACATCGTAGCCTAATTTATTCAAAAAAACAGAGTGTCTTCCTTTTCCACATGCCAGATCAATAATCTTGGATGAAGGGGGCAACTGAAGGTCTTCAGTAAGCTTCGTAATGAAATTTTCGGCTTCCGTATAGTCTCTGTTACTATAAAGAAGATGATAATAAGGTGTATCAAACCAAGATTCAAACCATTCCATAATGCAAAAATAACTAAATTTGTGCGGTTAAAAGCAAAGTATTTAAATATTGAAAGATCGAAATATTCAATTAATTGCAAAATTGAATGTGTAATCTTTTAATTATTAAGTTGTTAAATCTTTTAATAATAATTTATGGACATAGAAAATCTAAAGATTCAGATAAAGACATTCTTCGGACTGGAGGAGATTCTTGCTGAAGAGATCAAAAAATTAGGCGGAAAGAACGTTGAAATTAAAAACCGTGCGGTCAATTGTGAAGGTGACCTCGGTTTTCTTTATAAAATTAACTACTCTGCAAGAACAGCATTAAAAATATTAATTCCTGTTTTTGAATTTAAAGCATTTAATCAGCATCAGTTTTATACAAAACTTTCAGCCATTGCATGGGAAGAATATATGGATGTTGATCAGTCGTTCGCGATTGATGCTACGGTAAATTCTGAGACATTCAAACATTCTCAGTTCGTCACTCTTAAAATGAAGGATGCTATTGTGGATTATTTTCAGGATAAATTCCACAGACGTCCGGATGTAGAAACAAAAAGTCCTGACATCAAATTTCACCTGCATATTGACCGTGAATTGGTAACGGTTTCTATGGACTCTTCCGGAGATGCACTATTTAAGAGAGGGTACAGAAAAGAACAGGGTGAAGCACCTATCAATGAGGTGCTGGCAAGCGGAATGCTTCAGCTGGCAGGCTGGGATGGAAAAGGAAACTTCCTGGATCCAATGTGCGGTTCGGGGACTCTTCTTATTGAAGCAGCCATGATTGCATTGGATCTTCCTGCACAGATTTTCAGAAGGAGATTTGCTTTCCAGAACTGGGCGAATTATGATGCTGATCTTTTTGCAAAGATCAAAGAAGTAAGAGTAAACAGAGTAAGAGAGTTTACTGGAAAGATCGTGGGTTATGATATTGACGGTAGAATGCTGAATGCGGCCAGAACAAATATCGAAGCCGCAGAAATGGAAGATGTGATCGAATTGAGAACAAAAGACTTCTTTGAATCCAAAAAAGACCTTTTCCCGCTGTTAATGGTTTTCAATCCGCCTTACGATGAAAGAATTTCTATTAATGATGAGGATTTCTACAAAAAAATCGGTGATACATTCAAAACAAACTATCCTAATACATTAGTCTGGCTGATCTCTTCAGATCTGGAGGCGGTGAAAAAAATTGGTTTACGCCCTTCGAGAAAAATCAAGCTTTTCAACGGGAAACTGGAAACGAGATTTTTACAGTACGAAATGTATGAAGGAACGAAAAAGCTTCATAAAATTGAAAAAGAATAATCAGTTTTATATAGAAACCTTCCTGTTTACGGAAGGTTTTTTGTTTTTGTGTAAACCCGAATTAAAAGCATAACTTGGAATCTTATATATTATCAAAAATAATCTTTCCGTAAAATTCCCTAACTAATTGGTAGATCATATTGATTTTGTATAAAAGTTAATTTCTTTGAATAAGCTGTTAAACTGTTTGCGGATTCCTCAGCGAATAAGTAATTTTGAAAAATTTTCAATTTGAGACCTACTATTTCCATCGTTGTTGCTATTTTTAACCGAAAAGACGAACTTTTTGAGCTTCTAAATTCTTTGACTTTTCAGACAGATAAAGCGTTTGAAGTTATTATCGTAGACGATGGTTCTCTTATTGATCTTAAGCCGACTATTCAGAATTTTGATGGAATATTAGAGATCAAATACTTCAGAAAAGACAATTCAGGTCCCGGTCTTACCAGAAATTACGGTGCGAAGAGAGCCCAGAATGACTGGCTGCTTTTTGTAGACAGCGACGTGATCGTAGAGAAAGATTATATCGAAAATATTAAAAAAGATATAGAAACCATTCCATGTGATGCGTTCGGAGGAGCAGATAAGGCTCACAAAGGTTTTAACCTGATGCAGAAAGCAATTTCCTATTCCATGACCTCAGTTTTTACAACGGGAGGAATCAGGGGGAGTAAAAAAGCGGTATCCAGATTTCAACCCAGAAGTTTTAATATGGGGGTAAACAAAGCCGTTTTTGAAAAGGTAGGTGGTTTTTCCGAAATGAGAATCGGGGAAGATCCGGATCTGTCGATGACACTCTGGGAGAAAGGCTTTACGACTGCATTTTTCGACGATATCGCAGTGTATCATAAGAGAAGGGTGGATCTGGGTAAGTTTTCTAAGCAGGTCTATCAGTTTGGATGTGCAAGACCCATTCTCAATCAAAGGCATCCTAATTATGTCAAGATCTCATTTGCATTTCCAACACTGTTTATGCTAGGGTATATTTTAGGCTTTATAGAATATTTTATTTTAGGAAGAGGTATTATTCTGGCGTTTTACGGATTGTATACCTTCCTTGTATTATTCCATGCCATGATCGTGACGAGGAATATAAGCATTGCCGGAATGGCGGTCATCTCTACCTACATCCAGATGTTTTCTTACGGATACGGTTTTCTTAAATCATGGGTGCTCCTGAATATTTTCAGAATGAAGCCCGAAGATGCTTTCCCGAAACATTTCCATAAAAAATAGATTAAAAAAAATAAAAGCTGTCAGAAATTCCGACAGCTTTTATAACAATAAAATTAGGATATGTATAGAGTTTCATGGTTGAGAACGCCTGTTTTTAGCATGCATTCCCGCATTTTTTCATAAGTTCTGGCGATATCATGGTCTAGTCCGATTGAGAATCTGATCAGTCCGTCTGATATGCCCATGGCTTCACGCTCTTCTTCCGGAATCTCCGATGAAGTAGAACTTCCCGAGCATGAAAATAAAGTTTTGTAGAATCCTAAACTTACTGCCAGGTAGCCTAAGTTTTCCTGCTGCATCATTTCCATCAGCTCATTCGCTTTGTCAGTGGTGCCTGCATCTACCGTAAGTAGTCCTCCAAATCCGTATTCCTCATACATCATGCTTTTCATCAGTTCGTGATTCTTATGGGATTTCAGTCCCGGATAAGAAACTTTAAGCCCATCTTTTTCAAATCTTTCAGCAAGGTACATCGCGTTGTGACTGTGCTGTTTCATTCTGATGTGAAGCGTTCTCAGGTTTTTCAAAATACTTGCAGAACGGAAACTGTCCATCGTTGGACCCAACAGCATACATGCTCCGTTATTGACATTTTTGGTATCATTAATGAATTCCTGAGTTCCACAGTATACACCACCTACCGTATCGCTACTTCCGTTAATGAACTTGGTTAAACTATGAATGACGATGTCAGCACCTAATAATGTAGGCGAAACAGAAAGAGGGGAGAATGTATTATCTACAATCAGTTTTAAATTGTGTTTTTTACAGATTTCAGAAAGTCTTCTAAGGTCTGCCACTTCAAGAAGCGGGTTGCTTACACTTTCACAGTAAATCACTTTGGTATTAGGTGTTATTGCATTTTCTATAGACTCAAAATTGCTGATGTCTACAAAAGTAGTGTCAATATGAAAAGGAGGAAGGAAGTTTTTAAGAAAAGCGTAAGTTCCGCCGTAGATGGTTCTGCTGGAAATAATATGGTCGCCGCTTTTACATACCTGCATCAAAACAGAAGTAATAGCTCCCATGCCAGATGCTGTAACGTTGGCAGCCTCTGTGTTTTCCATTTTAGCCAATGCTTGTGCAAGGTACAGATTCATTGGGGATGAATGTCTGGAATATAAATAACATCCTTCAGCATTCCCTTCAAAGGTGTCAAACATTGTTTTTGCAGAGAGGAACGTATACGTAGAGCTGTCAGAAATCGATGGGTTTACACCTCCGAATTCGCCAAAATATTGCAGATCCTGGATCTCATTAGCCGCATTAAAATTTTCCATAAGCTTTAGATTTTATTTGTCGGTCTAAATATGCTCTGTTTTCATAATTATTACAACATATATTTGAATATGTAGAATATAAATCTAATATTTTTGTTTTGAATAGAAAATATGTTTATTATATTTGAATTTGTTAAACTTTATCCAAAAATTTATCTATGAATTTTGATGAAACTGATAAAAAACTGCTTCTGTTCCTGCAGGAAGACTGCAAACAGACCACCAAAGAACTGTCTTACAAGCTTGGTTTATCTGTAACGGCTGTTTATGAACGTATAAAAAAGCTGGAAAACCTTGGTGTGATTTCAAAATATGTAGCGTTGCTGGACCGGCACAAGATCAACCGGGATTTTATCGTGTTATGCCACATCAAATTGACCCAGCACAAAAAAGAATTTGTACTCCAGTTTGAGAGAGAAGTGATGAATCTACAGGAAGTTACAGAATGCTTCCATGTAAGTGGCGATTACGACTATATCCTTAAAATAGGCGTGAAAGATATGGAGGATTACCGTAATTTTATGCTGAGTAAATTAACGGCACTTCAGCATATAGCGAGTACCCACAGCTCTTTTATGATCTCTGAGGTTAAAAATACAACCGCGATTGTGCTTTAAATTTATACTAAAACTCCATTTTTAGATGAAATGGACTCCGGAATGTCTGTTTCTCCACCCATTTGTAAAAGATCGATTTCTATAGCTCTGCAAATAGAAAGCATCGGAACATCAAACATTAATCCGGCGAAAGGGTTTTCAGAATAATCACCTACCAGTTCCATAATAATATAAATCCACCCGATAATAATACAGAAAGGAATGGAAGTCCAGATTCCCCAGTCACCCAATTTGGCAAACTCATTTACCAAACCTAGCGGAAGCAAGAGGATAAAAAGGATGTTAAATACGAATGCAGTACTGGCAAACTGCCTTGGTGAAGGGAATTTTTTAATTCTTTCGGCTTGCCCCTGATAATTATAAAACTCGTTTAAGCAGTTTTGAAGTTGTACCTGGTTAAACTCAGAAATGATCTTTTTATTTTTTAATTCGTTGATCTCTTTGGCTTGCTTTGAGATCAGATAAGTGGCGAAATTTTTATAATCCGATTGCAGTTCAAATTCTTCCTCTGAAAGGTATTTATGTAAAAAGATAGGTGTTCTTCCGTAGTCAGGAAAGCCTGCTTTGATCAGTCTGTGACGTTTAAGATCAATACTTTTAAATTGATCCTCTTCATTACTGATGTGTTCCCATTCTGCAGGAACCAGAAGCTGTTCACGGAAAGCATAAAGCCATGCAATATGACGGTAAATAATTCTTTTTCTTCGGTCTTCCAGCTCAAATGACCCTGTTCCTTCATTTTCGGTGTCAAAAGCATAGATCATGGAGGCGAACGAGCGACTTGAGTTCACAATTCCACCCCATATTTTTCGTGCTTCCCACAATCTGTCATAGGCCTGATTATTTTTAAAACCTACTAAAAAAGCCTCTGCGGTACCAATCAATGCAACCGGAACCCAGGGAATGATCATCCAGTGCCAGTTAAAAAAATAAAAGAGACCTGTAATCAATGTACACCAAATCGAAATCCAGATCAAATGAATGCCGGATAAGTTTAAAACCTGTTTGTAGTTGACGTATTTTGTGGTGATCATATTGCTGTGTGAAATTTGATGTGCATATAAACAAAAGAAATACCAAAAGCGGTATTTTAATGCTGATTAAATGTAATAAAAAAACCTCTAAAAAATTAGAGGTTTCATATAATTCATATGGCTGATTAATATTTCAGCATTTCTTCGATTTTTTTGCTAAGCTTTTCAGCGTTTGGAAGCATTTCTTTTTCCAGTACCAGATTGATCGGAACAGCTGGTACATCCAGAGATCCCATTGTTTCCACAGGAGCATCCAGATACTTGAAGCAGTTTTTCGAGATACGGTGCGCAAATGCTTCGGCAAATGAGTTGTTCAGCTGTTCTTCCGTCAGAACGATACATTTTCCGTGTGCTTTTACCCTTTCAAAAACAAGTTCTTCATCAAGAGGAATTAAAGTTCTTAGGTCGATCACTTCAACTCTTCCGTTAAAATTCTTAACCGCTTCTTTTGCCCAGTAAACTCCCATTCCATAGGTGACAACCAGTAAAGTTCTTCCTTTTTCCGTTTCATTTTGATCCGCTTCAATGATCACCTTGCCTTTTCCAAAAGGAAGGATGTAATCTTCTGCCGGCTCAATGGTTTTAGCATCTTCAGTTCCCGGAACTTTACTCCAGTATAAACCTTTGTGCTCCAGCATGATTACAGGGTTCGGATCGTAATAGGCTGCTTTTAATAAACCTTTGAAATCAGCTGCGTTGCTTGGATAAGCGATTTTAATCCCTTTAATATTGGCTAAAATACTTTCAACACTTCCACTGTGGTAAGGTCCGCCACCTCCGTAAGCACCAATCGGTACACGGATGATATTGCTTACAGGAAATTTTCCCTGACTTAAATAACTGGATTTTGAGATTTCAGTGATCAGCTGGTTGATTCCCGGATAAATATAATCGGCAAACTGAACTTCTACGATAGGTTTTAATCCTACAGCACTCATTCCAGCGGTTGATCCAATGATATACGCTTCCTGAATAGCGGTATTGAAAACCCTTTTACTTCCGAATTTTTTTCCTAAAGTAACCGTTTCTCTGAAAACACCTCCGATTCTTTCTCCCACATCCTGTCCGTAAAGAAGGGCTTCAGGATGTTTCCACATTATTTCCTGAACCGCATGAATAGCTGCGTCTACCATGACGATTTTTTCACCACCTGCAGGTTCGCGCGTTCCCGTTTCCTCCGTGATCGGAGTAGGAGCGAAAACGTGCTGCATAACGGTTTCAGGTTTCGGGTCTTCAGCATTTTGTGCTCTTTCGAAAGCTTCTTCTGCTTCAAGACGGGCTTTTTTAGTAATCTGTTTTAGAAGATCTTCGTCCGTCCCTGATTCCAGAAGTTGTTTTCTAAGGATCTCACCCGGATCTTTAGCTCTATGTTTTGTTAAATCTTCCTCGTCTCTATAGAATTCTCTTCTTACCCCTGATGTATGATGACCGATAAGAACCGTTTTAGCACAAACCACAATTGGTTTTCTTTCGTTTCTTACGAAATCGACAGCCTTTTTCATGGCCTCGAAACTTTCCACAAAATCAGTTCCATCTACACGCATTCTGCTAAGGCCTGTAAACCCTGCCACGAAATCGTAAGCATCACAGGTTCTGGCCTCTTCTTTGGTCACAGAAATTCCCCATTCATTATCCTGTACCAGAAATATAATAGGAAGTTGGTGTAGAGCTGCAAACTGTAAAGCTTCACTTACTTCACCTTCTGTTACAGAGTTGTCCCCAAGACTGCATATCACAACAGGGTTATTTTCGAAGGTCTGTAAATTGAAATCCTGAATATATTTTATCCCCTGTGCAACCCCGGTTGTTGGGATGGTTTGCATTCCTGTTGCAGAACTCTGGTGAATGATTTTAGGTTTGTTTTCATCACGGCTTGAAGGGTGAGAATAATACGATCTTCCACCTGAAAAAGGATCCTCTGCTTTGGCAAGCAGCTGAAGCATTAATTCATAAGGTTCAAAACCGATACCCAGAAGAATACTTTCGTCTCTGTAATAAGGAGAAATCCAGTCTTCTTTTTTAAGCTGATAAGCAGTGGCCAATTGAATGGCTTCATGACCTCTTGAAGTACTATGAACATATTTACATATATTTCTGTTTTCTTCATAGATATCCGCCATAGCTTTAGCCAGCATCATATGATTGTACGCTTTAAGCAAAATATCCTGAGAAACTTTTTCGTGAAGTGTATTTTCCATAGGAAGCAAATATACACAAAAAAACAAAACACTAACGCTTGTTAGTGTTTTGTAAAAATTATAGGAGCTAAAGGGTTATTCCTTAATGACTTTTTTAGAAATGACCTCTTTTCCGGTTTTTATTTCAATGATGTAAATTCCGTTATTGAAGGTTGAAAAATCTATAGGTTCTTTATCACTGCTAATCATACCACTTTGTATCTTTTTACCTGAAATATCATAAACAGTGAATACAGATTGTTGAGGTGCTTTCAATACATAAACCCTATCTTTTGTAATAGTTGGTGCCACAGATAGGTTACTTAAAAGTGAAGCTTCAGCGGTTCCAAGAACTCCATTTTGGCCAGTTATGATAATTGAATAGTTTTGAGGTGCCGTAGCCCCTGAATTGTCTTTTAATGTTCCTTTATGAGAGATTTCAATCCGGTATTTTCTGCCTCCTGTTGGGGCATTTATAATAATCTGTTCCACATTGTCTACTGTATTGTCTCCTTTGGTGGCAGGTACCATGGGACTGAGAGGATTAAGTTTCCACGGAGTGTATACCGTATTGGTGACAGTATCTATAATTCTTACATCAATGTCGTTGATCAGTTTGGAATTTCGATCATTATGAATTTCAGTCCAGAGACTGCCGAAATTAGTGAATTCAGGATCTATCCAGGATAAGGTTACTTTTAGTGGTTCGTAGCCGGAAGCAATGACGCTTTTCTGATTGATAGTGCCATTATCGAGCTTCTCGTCATTAAAAAGAACCGTATTATTTGATTTTCCTACCAATAGTTCTGCCCCTTTTTTCGCATTAATAAAACCCCAGCCAAATTGAGGATCGGGACCTGTATTTCCTGCTTCTGATGCTGAATGTATCATTAATGTTTTAGCAGAGGCTGCATTTAAAACTTGTCCTGAAAATAGCTGTTTGCTGATTTGTGTCCAAAGTCCTATAATTCCAGTAACAACCGGGGCTGAAAAAGAGGTGCCGCTTCCTGTAGTAATAATGCTGCTTCCCGTTGTGTTATTGGCACTGTTGGCACTACTGACGTTTGTTCCAACCGCGATGATGTCCGGTTTAATAGCTCCATCATCCCTCGGTCCAGCACTGCTGTAGCTTGAATGTATGACGTCAGGTGATGAGATGTATCTGCCTCCGTTGGTGGTAACAATGTCTGCTGCTCCCACTACAATGATATTCTTCGCCAAAGAACCTGTACCAATGCAGTCATACCCTTGAGAGCAGTTGTTTGGAGGTATAGTATCTGTAGATGAGAATTCCACAAAATATCCGTTGGAATTTTCATAATATTTTTTTTCAGTACTGGCTTGCGGCCCATCTCCAAAAAAATTACCGGCAGATTTTACAATAATGAATGAAGGATTGTCATAGACGATTCGATCATAATTTTGGTCGTTGGTGAGATAAACTCCCTGAGCGTCATAATAAATGTTGGGGCTTGTAAAGCTTCCCTGCCAAACCCAGGCTCCTACTCCGGCAATCGGCCGGTAGGTCCATCCACTATTGATGCCATAGGAATGATTTGATATATTGGGCTGTGCAATCACTAATTTTTGGAATACACTACTGGCTGCAGAATTTCCAGGGAGTGGGGTTGTTCCAAAGGAATAAGCATCTATCGTTGAATTAGGAGCAATTCCTTTAAAATTGACCTGTTTGGTTGTTCCATTATTGGATGTGATCGTAGAGGGATAATTTTTGGCGCCGATAAATCCGGCAACAGCAGTTGCATGATCACCATAGATGAAGCTGCTGCTTTCCTTGTTGCTTATTCTGTTGGGGAAATTATTAAAAAATATATGGTCGGCATAGACTCTTGCTTCGCTTGTTGAAGAGCTGCCATCAAAAATCGTAAACTTGATATTTTCGCCATTAAAAGAACCTGTTAATCCTGAAATATTACCCTCCTGTAAAAAATCAGCATTTGAATTTAAAATCTGGTCTTTATCTGTAGCCTCCAGAAAGTAAGGTTTATCATCAGGCAGGAAACCGGCGAGGGTGCTTCTTTTTTCCTGAATTTCTTTTGATGTTTCCTGGTTTTTGTTATTGCCGTAGTGTTTGAGAAAATATAGATCGAGCTTTTTATTATTTTCAACAGTCTGTCTCTCAAACTCTCTTTTAAGGTTTTCATTTTTTTGTGCGTTACCTAGTGTAATACCTAAGGTACCCACTAGAATGAAAATTTTTTTCATTAAATTGTATTGTGTTTTGAGACGCCAAAGATATTGAACATATAGATATAATGTTCTGTATTTTAGTTGATTGATTTAAATTGTAAATTTATTTTTATAAATATGTTTATAATTTTATATGTATTGTGTTTTTTGATGTTTTTTATACGTTTAAAAAAGCAATATTGTCGCTAATCGCTCTGTTAAAATGTGAATTTGTACTTCAAAATTGATCAGAGACGGTGTTTTGGCTGCGCTTTTCTTTTGGTAGAGTACAATAGAATGATAAATACAAATAAAAATGGGCAATATTAGCCGGTATCTAACATTGTTTTTAAATGAAATTTTATTTTTTATTTATAAGATAGAAATTGTAAAAAGTTATTAGTCTTTCTTTGTATTTTACTGCTGAATTTTTGAAAAAATGAAGTAACTTTACATTCTCTTTTTTAAAAAAGTTAGAAACTAATATGTATTTAATTTTTGACACAGAAACAACCGGTTTACCTAAAAATTTCAATGCACCCCTTTCAGACTCAGACAACTGGCCAAGAATGGTTCAGATTGCATGGCAGGTGCATGATGATGATGGTAAATTAATTGAAAATCAGGATTATATAATAAAACCTGAAGGATATGATATTCCCTTTAATGCAGCAAGAATTCACGGGATTACTACCAAAATAGCCAATGAAGAAGGACAGGATCTCCAGGAGATTTTAGAAGAGTTTTCTAAAGTACTGGACAGGGTAAGAGTAGTTTCCGGACACAACGTAGAATTCGATTACAATATTGTAGGAGCAGAGCTCTACAGAAAAAATTTAAAAGACAATCTTCAGGATAAACCTAAGGCCGATACCATGGTTTTAGGAACAGACTATTGTAAACTTGGTGGTGGAAGAGGAGGAAGGTATAAATCTCCCAAACTGGAAGAATTGTATGAAAAGCTGTACGGTCATAAATTTGACGAAGCCCACAACGCTGCTGCCGACGTAAATGCAACCGCCAGGGTATTCTTTGAAATGATGAGGATAGGAGTGATTCCTGCCGAAGTACTGAAGATATCTGAAGATCAGCTGGCTTACTTTAAAACACTTTATCCAGATCCGATAAAGCCGTTTAATATTGTTATCAGAAGACAGGTTGCCAATTTTAATAATAAGAAAAAACAGGCTGACACCGGAAATATTGACGAAGTTGATATCGGAAAATATTTCAATTTTAACAACCACAGCGTTTTCTCTACCTTAATGGCTACGTCCAGCATTAATGACCTGATCAAAAAAGCTTCCGATGAAAACTTTCCTGCTGTAGGAATGGTGGATATCGGGAATATGATGGGAGCTTTTAAATTCGTTTCAGCAGTGGAATCTGCCAATTCTGATCGTTCAAAGAAGTATAAAGAATTTTTAGCAAAAAAACAGGAAGCAGAAGAAAACGGAACAGAATTTAATGAAGATGAACCTGTTTCTGAGCCTTTGATCCCTGTTGTTGGCTGCGAATTCTATATTTCAGACCGTTACGAGCAGAAACAGTTTACCAAAGATGATCCCGACAGAAGAACACAGGTTGTTCTTTTGGCTAAGGATTTTGATGGATATAAAAATTTAGCAAAACTTTCAAGTATAGGATTCTTAAAAGGATTCTATTTTGGAGTTCCGAGGATCAGCCGGGAGTTGATTTCTCAATATAAAGAAGGATTAATTGCCCTGACTTCTGGAATCAACGGAGATATTCCCGATGCGATTTTAAATACAGGGGAACAAAAGGGGGAGGAGCTTTTCAAGTGGTGGAAAGAAACTTTTGAGGATGATTTTTATGTTCAGATCCAAAACCATAATCTTCCCGAAGAAGAGCATTTAAATGATGTTTTACTGCATTTTGCAGATAAATATGATGTTAAAATTTTAGCTCAAAACGAAACCTATTATACCAATAAAGACGATTCTAATATTCAGGATATTGTAAGCTGTATTAAAGATGGAGAAAAGTTGACAACGCCTGTTGGTAAAGGGTTTGGTAAAAGAAGAGGTCTTGCTTCAGGAGAGTATTTTATTAAAAATTCCCATGAAATAAAAGAAGCTTTCTTAAATTACCCTGATGCTTTTGATGCCTATGAAGAATTTACAGGAAAATTTAAACCTTATACCTTAAAAAGAGACGTTTTACTTCCAAAATTTGATATTCCGGAGGAGTTTATTCATGCAGAAGATGAAGTTGATGGAGGAAAACGTGGTGAAATGGCGTATTTAACGCATTTAACCTACGAAGGAGCAAGGAAAAGATATGCTGACACAGGAATTACAGACGAAATTAAGGAACGTCTTGATTTTGAGCTTGAAGTTGTTGCCAATACAGGTTATCCCGGTTACTTTTTGATTGTACAGGATTTCTGTAACGAAGCCCGCAAAATGGGAGTTTGGGTTGGTCCGGGACGTGGTTCGGCAGCAGGATCTGCCGTTGCATATTGTACCGGAATTACCAATGTTGACCCTATTAAATACGATTTGCTATTTGAGAGATTTTTGAATCCGGAAAGGATTTCGATGCCCGATATTGATATCGATTTTGATGATGAAGGTCGAGACAAGATCATCAAATGGGTAGTTGAAAAATACGGTAAAAATCAAGTAGCTCAAATTATTACCTATTCAGTTTTAGGAGGGAAATCTGCGATTAAAGATGCCGGAAGAGTTTTAGATCTTTCAATTTCAGATACTATTAATATTGCTAAACTTATTCCCTCTACACCAGGGATGAATATTGCAAAAGCTTTAGCCAAATATGATAAATTAAAGCCAGAAGAGCAAATGCTTGTCGATGAGATGAGATATGTTCTGGACAGTCCTGATGATCCCCGTTTTGATGTGCTTGCGAGTGCTAAGAAAATGGAAGGATGTATCAGAAATACAGGTATTCACGCTTGTGGAGTTATTATTACGCCGGAAGATGTGAGTAATCTGGTTCCGGTGACGATTGCTGCTAAAGATGCCGATATTTTGGTCTCTCAGTTCGATAACTCGGTGGCGGAAAGTGCCGGACTTCTGAAAATGGACTTCCTGGGGCTTCGTACTTTGACGATTATCAGAGATGCTTTAAGGTTGATTAAAGAAAGGCATAATGTAGATATCAATCCGGATGATATTCCTTTGGATGATACCAAAACGTATCAATTATTTAAGGAAGGAAGAACGGTAGGGATTTTCCAATATGAAAGTCCGGGGATGCAAAAATACATGAGAGAGCTTAAACCAACGGTTTTTGCCGATCTTATTGCCATGAATGCCCTTTACCGTCCGGGTCCTATTAAATATATCCCGAACTTTATCAACAGAAAGCACGGAATTGAAGAAATTGTTTACGATTTACCCGAAACCGAAGAATATTTAAAAGAAACCTACGGAATTACCGTTTATCAGGAGCAGGTAATGCTTCTGTCTCAAAAACTGGCCAACTTTACAAAAGGTGAAGCCGATACATTGAGAAAAGCGATGGGTAAAAAGCAGATTGATGTACTGAATAAAATGTACCCGAAATTCATCGAAGGCGGTAAGAAAAACAATCTTGCCGAAGATCCGTTAAATAAAATATGGAATGACTGGAAGGCCTTCGCAGAATATGCCTTCAACAAGTCTCACTCCACTTGTTATGCATTAATTGCTTATCATACAGCTTACTTGAAAGCAAATTACCCCGCAGAATACATGGCGAGTGTAATGAGTAACAACATCAACAATACGGAATCGATTACCATGTTCATGGAAGATTGTAAAAGTATTGGGGTGGACGTTTTAGGACCTGATGTTAATGAATCTCAATATAAATTCTCAGTAAACGAAAAAGGCCAGATCCGTTTTGGATTGGGAGCGATTAAAGGTATTGGAGAAGGCCCGAGTGAGGGTATTACGAAGGAAAGGGCGAACGGAAGATTCAAAAATGTTTATGATTTCTTTGAAAGAATTTTGCCTTCTCAGATGAATAAAAGAGTGGCGGAAAGTTTAGTGCTGGCGGGAGCTTTCGATGAATTAGGTTCTTACCACAGAGGTCAATATTTTGATATTGACATGGCTGGGAAAACAAATCTTGAAAGACTGATCAGATACGGGCAGAGTTTCCAGGAAAGCAAAAACGAAATGGAGCACTCTCTCTTTGCTGATTTTGCCGATGAAGTACAGATCGAGCAACCTAAATTGCCACCTTGCCCGGAATGGCCGAATATGCATAAGCTTAACAAAGAAAAAGAAATCATCGGTTTCTATCTTTCTGCGCACCCGTTGGATGAGTTTAAATATCATTATCAATTCATGCAGGGTCAGCTTTCAAAAAAAGCAGTTTTAGAAAAAGATGAAGAGGAAAAAGTAGTAGCAGAAGTAGTTCCGATTCTTGAAAAAGATACTGTTGATGAGGTTGCGGATCTTATAGAAATTGTTTCTGATGAAATGTCCATAGGTGAGGAAGAGATCATAGAAGAGGTTACGAAAAAGGCTGAACCAAAAGGGAATTTCATGTTTTTAAATCTTGATGAGGTAGATGCATACAAAGAGCAGGCGTTTGCCAATAAGCAGGAAGAGCTTTTTGAGGAAAAAAAGAAAGACTGGAAAACTTTACAAAAAGAAAGAGAAAACGGTGGCGCTGGAAAAGAATATACAGTTGCTGGTTTGATTACTGAGTATGTGGTGAAAGATGGTTTCAGAAGCGGTGAAAAAGTAGCTTTTGTTACGCTGGAAGATTATTCCGGGTCTTATTCTTTCAGGCTGGGAGATCGGGACTATATGCGATTGAAAGAAAAGCTGGAAGTTCAGAGATTCGTGATTTTTAAAATAAAGTTTGCCCAGGTGAAGGACGGAAGAGTCTTTGTAAATGTAAATGATGTTATTGAGCTTCAGGAAGCTTTTGAAAGATTTGCAAAAAGTATCTCCCTGGTAATGGACGTCATGGATGTCCGTGCTGAAGATCTGGAGTTTTTCAGGACTGTTCTTGACCGGAATAAAGGGAATCAAAAACTTAAATTCTTTATTAAAAATATTGAAGATGATTCACAAATTGAAGTTCAGTCTATGAAACATTCTGTAGATCTGAACGGAGATCTCATTAAGGAAATTCAGCTCCTTAATAAATATGAGTTTTATCTGAATTAAGAATAGTGAAATATTAAAATAAAAAGCGGCATTTTGTCGCTTTTTTTTGTTTTTTTAATTGAAAATGAGAGGGGTAACTAAAAAAAATATTTTATGTTAAATTGGAATTTTTCCATTTTAGGTGATTTTAAATATAATTGTAATGTATTGATAATCAAGTGTATTTTAAATGTATTGCGATTGTGAATTTTAAGTTAAAATTAAACATGTATTTAAGTTTAGATAATAAAACAAATAATTTATGTGTTTTGGTTTAATATTTTAAGATAATTTTTGATTTTAAGTGAAATATTTGTCTACATTTACCTCCCTAATTTAATTTTTACTGAGTATGAAAAAAACTTATCTTTGGCTCTTATTGGTCTGCAGTTTTGCAACAATGAAAGCACAAACAACGTATTATTCCAAAGCCTCGGCCACGGATTTTACAAATGTGGCTTCGTGGGGAACGAATGCTGATGGGACAGGAACATCGCCTGGTTCTATAAGTAATTCAGACAATTTTGTTATTCAAAATGCTTCGGCAATGACACTTCCCGGTAGTGCTTCAGTCAGACAGCTTACTATTAATTCCGGAAGTTTAACAGTTGCTACAAACACCCTTACGGTAAGTAAAGCGGGAACATTTGACTCTACATTAAATGTAGCTGGAGGAACATTAACAGTTTCAGGAGGTAATTTGAATGTAAATGGAAATGTGATAATAGCATCAGCAGCTACTTTTAATCAGAGTGGTGGAACGATTACAGAAGATGGGAATAATGGAGGTTCAGCAACAGGAAGTGTAGCGAGTGGAACTTCATTGTTTGTAATATCTACTACTTCTCTTAATTTAACAGGAGGTACAATTATTATTGTAGATCCACATGTAGGAACTACGACTTCTAGTTATTCATTTAATTATTCCAATTCTACAACAAATGTAAATGCTTCAACAGCTCATACGCTTCAATTTGGAGATGGGGTCTCAACAGATGCTACAACAAATACAGGTGGTTTTATTTACGATCCATACACAGGTTCTAGCAAATTAAATACTGGAACGATAGTATTTAATACAGGTACTACAACTGGAAACCGATTTGTTACTTCTCCTTTTAGTACAGGTAATTTTGGTAATATGACTATTAGTGCAGGGAGTGAGTTCAGGCCCACGGGAATTAATGTAATTGGAGGTAATTTGATTAATAATGGAATATTAACAACCGCTTCAACTCTTACTTTTGCTCTGCCTTCAGGTACATCAAGTGCTGTAAATACTGTTGCTCAGAACATTTCAGGAAGTGGCGTATTTAGAAATTCAGCAACAGCTTCAACGGCAAATTACACTTCTTTATTAATCAATAATTCAAGTGCAGGCGGTGTTACTTTCGCAGATGCCAACTCGTTACTAAGTGGCGCAAATACAGGTACTGTTTCGGGAACATTGACTTTTACCAATGGGGTTGTAAATATAGGTTCTAATACTTTTATACTGGGAGTTTCTGGTACAGCTGTAGGAACTTTAAGTTATACAGCAGGTGGTTTTGCTTCTGGCTCTACTTTTAGCAGATGGTATGGAACAACAGGATCAGGAACGACAATAGCTGCAGCAACTATACCTACAGCGGGTGCAGGTACTTATCCTTTTGTGACAGGGAATGCAGGTTCTTACAATGCTAGCCACTTTCATAGAGCTACTGCAGCATTAACTACAGCAGGTCAATTGGCAGTTAAATTTAACGGAGGAACAGGAACTTCTGCCATTACTCCGGTAACAGAAGGTTCTTTAACTTATGACAGACAAACTAATGCCAATTGGGTAGTTACGACTTTGGCAGGTTATGCTTCGTCTGCCACACATAATTTTGCTATTCAAGGGCAGGGTACATATACGGCTACTAGTGCAAATGTTACATTGTTAAACAATGGAGCGTTGGTAGGAACTGCTCAGGCAGGTACAAGCCAGCCTATGGGACAAAGAACTTCGGTACCTGCCGCAAATATTGCAGCTACTTATACATTGGCTTCGATTGCATCAGAAGCTCCTATAGAATCAGCACAATCAGGTCCTTGGGAAAGTACAAGTACATGGGTAGGTGGTGTAGTGCCAAGTTGTGCAAATGCAGCTATTTTATCAGGTCATACAGTAACTGTTAGTGCTTCAACAACAGCAACACCTAGTAATGTGATTATTAATGTAGGAGGTACTTTATCTGCAACAGGAGGATCTATTACAGTGGGTTGCGTTAATAAAAATAATTATGTTAATAACGGTGGTACTTTATCAGTATCTGGAGGAAACGTAGTAGTAAATGGTAACATTAATAATGTATCGGGTTCTACTTTTGCCCAAACGGGGGGTAATATAAATGTGGATGGAAACGATGCAGGAGCTACGGCAACAAGTGTAGCTTCGGGTACACACATAGTAAATATAGCTACCGGAAATGTAACACTTACTGGTGGAACTATGACCGTGGTAGACCCTCATGCAGCTAATAGTACTGCTTCATACGCATTCTCCTATTCTGGTGGAACTGCCATTGATAATACAGTAGGCTGGACTTTAAAGTTTGGTGACGGATCTTCTACTGATGCAGGAGGAACTACTGCAACTGCTTCAGCTGCGGGAGGATTTATTTGGAACAATGCAGGAAGCAAAATATATTTTGATAATGTAATAGTAGACGGAGCTTCAGGTACAAATAGATATGTATCAAATTCATCCTCAACTATTGGTATTAATACATTAACTATTAATGCAAATGGAGAATTTAGAATGCCAACATCTGGAATAAGTATTGCAGGTAATTTTATCAATAATGGTACATTTACGCATACTGCTTCCACTTTGAGTTTCCAAAATTTCAAAAATGCAACTGCTTCAGCTTCTGCCACGCCTCAGACTGTTTCAGGATCTGGTGTATTTAGAAATAATATTGTTACAGCAAGTTCTACTGCCAATTTTAGTTCAGTAACAATTAATAATAGTTCTTCAACTGGTGTTACTTTTGCCAATGCAAATTCATTATTGAGTGGGGCAAATACAGGTACAGTATCTGGAACATTAACCATGACAACTGGATTTGTCAACACAGGTGCTAACACTTTTATTTTAGGAACTTCAGCTACTTCTAACGGAACTATGTCTTATACTGCAGGTGGTTTTAGCACGGGTAGTATTTTTGCAAGATGGTGGCCTACAACAACCGGCGGAGCAACTATTACGGCAAGTACTACTCCTTCTGGAACAACAGCTGGAGTATATCCTTTTGCTGTAGGTACATCTTCTGCTTTTGTAGCGCGTAATTTATATTTGAATCAAACAGCAGCCGCTACAACAGGTGGGAAAATTGCAGTACAATACAATGATGTTGCAGGAACAAATGCTGTAAGCATTGTAGATGGAGCTTATACCGTAGATACGCAAGCAAAATCCAATTGGGTTGTTTCTCAATCAGGGATTGCAGGGACACCTGCTTATAGCATGGCAATAAACGGACAAAATATTTATGGTGCTGCTAATGGAAACAGTAGGATAACTTTAGCATCAGCTCCAGCTTTGGGAACACACCAAACAGGAACAAGTTATGTAAATGCACAAAGAACAGCTGTTCCACTGGCTAATTTGGCGAACACGTATTATTTAGGTATTGCAGCTTCGGATATTCCTTTTCTATCTGTAGCAAATGGCGATTGGGGTGTTGCTTCTACCTGGAACAAAGGAACGGTGCCTACTTGTACAGATGTGGTGCAAATTGCAGCTGGTACTACGGTAACGGTAAACTCAGCAAGCAATGTTTCTAAAAATGTTACTATCAATGCTGGAGGAACATTAGTAAATGCTTCAGGAGATTTAACTGTAGGTTGTACACTAAATAATAATTTCCTTACCAACAACGGTACATTAACTGTTTCAGGAGGAACATTAAATATTAATGGAAATATTAGCAATGCAACAACAACATCTGTATTTAATCAATCAGGTGGAACAATTAAAATAGATGGAAATGCAGCAGGGGTGGTGGCTAACTCAGTAGCATCTGGTACTCCACTATTTAATAGTGCTTCTACGAATATTAATTTAACAGGGGGAACATTATTGTTTGTAGACCCACATACGGCAACAACAAATACAAATGGGTATACAATTTATATTACAAATGGTACGGTATCTACAACAACATTAGCTACATCTGTAAATCATATCACTCAATTTGGTGATGGTGTTTCTACTGATTCAGGAGGTAACACAAATGGTTTTTATGTAAATAACTGGGCTAGTTCAGCATACTTGTCTTTAGGAAGTATAATTGTGAATGGAGGAAGTGGTACCAATAGATTGGTTTCTTCAGTATATCAGTTAGCAGCAACTGGAGATGTAACAATTAATGCTAATAGTACACTTAATTTAGGAGTAGCATTGATTTTTGGTAAAAACTTAACAGTAAACTCAACAGGTGCTTATATTAACACTGCTGGTGGCTTAGTAGCAAGCTTAGTAACAAGTAATACAACCTCTGCTTTAACATTCTCGCCATCTACATTATCACAATCTATTACTAATAATGGAACTATAGGAAACTTGGCAGTTTCTCCAACAGCAAATTTATTTAACTTTCAAGTTAATAATTCAAATGCAACAGGTGTAACACTGAATTCTCCTTTATCAGTAAGTGGAACTTTAACTTTAACTCAAGGTTTTGTCAATACTACTGATACCAATTTATTGACATTAGGTACAGCAACAGTAGCAGGTACATTATCTGGAGGTAGTGCAACAGCTTATATTAATGGGCCTTTTGCCAGAACTATTGCTAATTCCAATACTGCTTACATTCATTATCCAGTTGGAAAGACTGCGTATGCACCAGTTTGGTTGGCTCCGGCTACTACTGCAGTGACTAATATGAAAGCAGAAGCATTTGATACTAACTCAGGAACAGCATCTGCTGCGATCCAAAATTTATCTACGAGAAGATGGGAAGCACCTTTAGTATCTGGTACTTTCTCAACAATTAATGTAAGATTGGGAGATAATGCAATTACAAATGTTAATTTCCCGGTAATTGCACCAACTGCAAGTGGAGTATATGATAGTTTATTTGGTACTACAGGTACTTATGCTGCTGGTACACCAAATACCACACAATCTACTACTGCATTAGCAACTGCTAGTTATTCAGGTTTTCTATCTTATGCGAAAATAGCTTCTGGTCTTGGTACAAGTGAAGTTGTATCTAATGGAAAAGGAATAAAAGCTTATCCAAATCCATTCACGGATGTATTGAATATTTCTGATATTTCTAATGTGAAATCTATTTCCATAATAGATCTTGCCGGAAGATTAGTAAATACTATCGAAAATCCTTCTACAGCTCTTCAGTTAGGAAATCTGAAACAAGGAATGTATCTTGTCACTCTTAACATGAAAGACGGATCAAAACAAACAATCAAGGCCATTAAGAAATAAAATTTTATTGACCCTATTATTATAGAATAGCAGCTGAAAGGCTGCTATTTTTTTGTAATTATAAGTGTAATGATTTGTATTTAATGATTGATGCAAAAACTTTGTACTTGCTTATATTTATATATGTGGGATTTTTAATTGAATATATATAATCAATTAAAAATTAATTATTTGCAAATATTTTTATACAAACTTCAAGGAGTCATATCTTTTTTAAACAAAAAAAATAGATATTGTGTTTTTTTTATTAAATTAGCGATTACCATAAAATAATATTACATGAAAAAGATTTTACTTGCGAATTTACTAATGATTAGCACGTGTGCATTTGCTCAGACCTATTGTATACCAGAATTTTCAAGCGGTTGCGATGGAGGGGACATGATCGACAGTTTTACGATTCCATCAGCGGGATTTAGTCATTTGGATACAGGCTGCTCTCAGGGAGCGTATGGAGATTATACCTCACAAACGATTAACATGAACGCCGGAGTTAATTATGCCTTTTCTATTGTCCATGATTATTCCAATCAGAATGTGCGTGTCTGGATCGATTTTGATAATAACGGAACCTTTGATGATGCAGCACCAGAACTGGTTGCAGCGGCAAGCAGTGTGGGACCTGATGATAATTCAATTACTAACGGGAGTATCATTATTCCTGCTACAGTAACACCCGGAACTTACAGAATGAGAGTAGGGGACCGATATTCCAGCCAACCAGAGCCTTGTAATACATCTGGGTATGGAGAAGCACATGATTACACAGTAACTATAGGAGCTGCACCAAGCTGTCTGGCACCGAGTAATCTATCTTCCAGTGCAGTCACTTCAAGCTCAGCATCTGTTGCATGGACAGCCTCAACGAGTACCGTAGGGGTAGGTTACGAATATTATTATTCTCAAACAAATACAGCACCCACCAGTACTACTGCAGCAACAGGAAGTGTAGGAGCATCTTCTACATCGGTGCCCCTGTCTACGCTATCTTCTGCTACTACTTATTATGTATGGGTGAGGTCTGTATGCAGTGCTTCTGATAAAAGTGCATGGTCGATAGGAACATCATTTACAACACTTTGTGCCGTTGTAGTGCCTTCAGTAACCTATACAAACGATTTTTCAACATTCCCTGGAAACTGTTGGGAACAAGCTTCGGGTGGGGATGCCAGTACAGGACCTGACGATACGGAAGAGTTATGGTTTGATGGTGACTTCCTGAATTCCGGTGATAATGCGGCAAAAATAAACCTTTACTTTACCGGAACTAAAGCATGGTTGAAAACTGTACCTTTCAATTTGTCTGCAGGAGGATACAGGGTTAAGTTTGATTATGGAGTTACAGAATTTTTGGAGACTACTGCTTCTGCTATGGGATCTGACGACGTGGTTCAGTTCTTGGTTTCAGGTGATGGAGGAAGTACATGGACTGTCCTTCAGACGTGGAATAATGCGAATGGACCATCTAATACCTCTACGGCCTATTCTTATAATCTGACATCTTATACGGGAGCGAATACGATCTTTGCATTTTATGCCTCGGACGGATCTGTGAACGATCCTGAGGACTACGAGTTCTTCGTAGATAACTTTAAAGTAGAATCTGCATCACTGGCTACATCTGAAGTTTCCAAAGCAAAAGAAGATATTAAAGCATATCCGAATCCTTTCACCGATGTATTGAACATTTCAAAAGCAGATCTTGTGAAGTCGGTTTCAGTTTCTGATGTTTCCGGAAGATTGGTGAAAACTATTGATACTCCTTCTTCTGCTCTTCATTTGGGAGACCTGAAACAAGGATTGTATTTTGTGACTTTAAATATGAAAGACGGTTCTAAACAGATGATTAAAGCCATCAAAAAATAAAAAGAAAATACTCACATTCATAGAAAAAGACGGCCATATGGCCGTCTTTTTTATATTACTCATCCTTATCATTTATTGGGTACTGGCTGTATATCTCCTGTGTTCATATGCTCAAATACAGTTGGGAAAAACATTACGAGTATAAAATAAATAATGATCATTAATACAATTAAAGAGAAAAGGATAATGACCAGACTATTGGGCTTATTTTTCTTTTGTGGTTCCATGATTTTTGTGGTATTTTGGTGAATATATTAATATCAATACCAAATACTAAGCTAATTTCTTGCCACACTGTTTACAGTATCTCGCGTCGTCATCTATATCTTCGTTGCCACACTGGTCACAGATCTTTTCCAGATTCTGTCTTTTGTTCCGCATTTCTGCCGTTACAATTCCCGTAGGAACGGCGATGATAGAATATCCGGCAAGCATTAAAATAACAGCAAAAAATTTACCCATTGGGGTAATAGGGGAGACATCACCATAACCCACTGTGGTCACCGTAACTACCGCCCAGTAAATAGACTGTGGAATCGTTTCAAAACCGGGTCTTCCGCCCTCCACCATAAACATGAGGGAGCCTACAATCACTGAAAAAATAATCAGGAATAAAAGAAAAATATAGATCTTTCTGGAACTGTGTTTTAAGGCTCTCACGATGAGGTAGCCGTCGTTCATAAAATCCAGAAGGTTGAAAATTCTGAAAACTCTCAGCATTCGTAGCATTCTGAAAATCAGAAAATATTTTGTGACCGGAAAGAAAAAACTGAGGAAGAAAGGAACCAGTGCCAAAAAATCGATGATTCCGAAAAAGCTGAAAATATAGTTTTTCTTATTTTTCACCACACTGATACGCATCCAGTACTCGACGGTGAAGAAGATAGAAATAATCCATTCCAGGATCAGAAAGGTTCTGTGAAATCTTTTGTCGAGTTGAGGTACACTTTCCATCATAATAATGGCCGTACTTATAAGGATCAGAGATAATAATGTAATGTCAAATAACTTCCCGAGTTTAGTGTCGGCACGATAGATGACCCTGTAAAGAAACCTTTTCCAAAGCTTGTCTTCAGGAACAAGATTATGTTCTCTTTCCATTTTTAATGTTTTTTAAAATTAACAAATTATCGTTATTTTCGTAGCAAACATACAGAATAAAATGACAATAAGCGAAGTAATTTCAAAAATAGAGAACCGTATTCCCCTGCAGCAGGCAGAAGACTTTGATAATGTAGGACTGCTTTGTGGAGTTCCGGGCCGAAATGTCAGCGGTATACTGGTATGCCATGATGCACTGGAGAATGTGGTGGATGAGGCTATTCAGAAAAACTGTAATCTGATTGTATGTTTTCATCCCATTATTTTCTCAGGATTAAAATCTCTGACGGGGAAGAATTATGTGGAAAGAGCTGTGCTAAAAGCTATTGAGAATAAAATAGCCATCTATGCCATACATACGGCATTTGATAATGACTTTTTTGGAGTCAATCATGGAATCTGCAGCCATTTAGGGTTAAAAGATCTGAACATTCTTCAGCCTAAAAAAAATAATTTAAAACAGTTAACGGTTTTTGTGCCGAAGGATCATTCGGACAAAGTGAGAGAAGCTCTTTTCTCTGCAGGAGCCGGGAATATAGGCTTCTATGATGAATGTAGTTTTACACTGAACGGAAATGGTACTTTCAGACCGGGGGAAGGTTCTAATCCATTCTCGGGACAGCAGAATATCCGTGAACAGGCAGATGAAGATATGGTATCCGTTATTTTTGAAAGCTATAAACAAGGACGTATTATTTCAGCGATGAAGGCAGCGCATCCCTATGAGGAGGTAGCCCATCAGATTTATCAGCTGGATAATGAAAACCAGCATTCGGGATTGGGAATGTATGGCGATTTTGAGGAAGAGATGGATGAACAGGATTTTTTAAGACTCGTGAAAGAAAAATTCGGACTTGAAGTGATTAAACATTCTGATTTTACCCGGAAAAAAATCAGAAGAGTAGGTGTTCTTGGAGGATCCGGCGCCAGTGGAATAAAATCGGCAATATCGCAGAAATGTGATGCCTATCTTACCGGAGATATCAAATACCACGACTATTTTATGGCAGAATCCAAAATGCTGATCTGCGACATAGGCCATTATGAATCAGAACAATTTGTAACTCAACAATTATTTGAAATTTTGTCACAAAAATTTAGTACATTTGCAATTTCAAAATCTATTGAAAAAACAAACCCAGTAAATTATTTCATTTAAGATATGGCAAAAACCAACGATATTTCAGTTGAAGAAAAATTAAGAGCTTTATACGATTTGCAGATCATTGATTCAAGATTGGATGAAATCCGAAATACCAGAGGAGAATTGCCAATTGAAGTTGAAGATCTTGAAATTGAGATTGAAGGACTTGAAAAAAGAGCTGAAAAATTTCATGCAGATATCAAAGATCAGGACGACCAGATCAAAACCAAGCATGAAGTGATCAACCATGCGAAAACTTTAATTGAAAAATACAAATCTCAGCAGGATACGGTAAGAAACAATAAAGAGTTTGAAGCATTAGGAAAAGAAATGGAATTCCAGGAGCTGGAAATTCAGCTTGCTGACAAGAGAATTAAAGAATTCGGAGTTAAAATTGCTCACAAAAATGAAACTTTAAGCGAACTTAACGGGAAAATCAGTGACCTAAAAAACCATTTAAAATTCAAAAAAGTAGAATTGGATGGTCTTGTCTCTGAAACTAAAAAAGAAGAGGAATACTTAATAGAGCAGTCTAAAGAGTATGCAAGTAAGATTGACGAAAGATTACTAGCTTCATATAACAGAATCAGAAAGAGCTCTATCAACGGATTAGCGGTTGTAGGATTAGAAAGAGGAGCGCCAAAAGGTTCATTCTTTACCATTCCTCCTCAGAAGCAGATGGAGATTGCACAGAGAAAGAAAATCATTATTGATGAGCACTCAGGAAAAATTCTTGTAGATGACGAATTGGTAATGGAAGAAAACGATAGAATGAAATCGGTTATTAAATTTTAATTTCGATTTTAAATAATATAAAAATGTGCTTCAGAAATGAAGCACATTTTTTGTTTCATATAAAGATGATGTTTTGGCTAAAGCCTTTGGATTATGCTTTTAAGGTGAACGGGCTAAAGCCCGTTTCTATTGATACAAAATACAAGAAGCTGCTTCATCTCTGAAACAGCTTTTTGTATTTTTATTCGTGATGCTCGTACATTTTGTTGTACAGATCCATAAACTTCTCTTTGACAGCCTTTCTTTTCAGTTTTAAAGTAGGCGTAAGCAGTCCTGTATCGATGGCCCAGACTTCCGGGGTAAGCTCAATTCTTTTGATCTTTTCCCAGTTTCCGAGATGTTCATTGATGCCTTCCATCTCCTTTTGTATTCTTTCCTTTAATTCAGGACTTTTGGCAATTTCTGCCGGAGTAGAACCTATATTCAGATTGTTTCTCATTGCCCAGTTTTTTGCAAATTCAAAATCAGGTTGTACCAATGCACATGGCATTTTTTCACCGTCACCTACTACCATGATCTGTTCAATGAATTTTGACGCTTTTGCAAGGTTTTCAATCATTTGTGGAGCAATATATTTTCCACCTGATGTTTTAAACATTTCTTTTTTACGGTCTGTGATCTGAAGAAACCCTTCAGTATCAATATGTCCGATGTCTCCTGTTTTGAAGAATCCGTCTTCTGTAAAAGCTTCCTTAGTTATATCTTCAGCCTTAAAATAGCCTTTGAAAACAGACGGTCCTTTTACCGTAATTTCACCATCTTCCTGGATCTTCACCTGCAGATTATCCAACGGCCTGCCGACGGTACCGATCTTCATTTTTTCAAAACTATTTACAGAAATAACCGGTGACGTTTCAGTTAAGCCATATCCTTCTAAGATAGGAATACCGGCATTCTGGAACATCAGGTTTAATCTTGTGGAAAGGGCCGCAGAACCGGAAACCAAAGTAATGATTTCTCCGCCCAGGCCTTCTCTCCATTTAGAAAATACCAGTTTATCCGCAATGATTCCCTGCAATCCTGAAGGTTTGGAGATTTCTTTTTTCTTGCTGATTAAATTTAAAGCCCAGAAGAATATTTTTGATTTTAGTCCCCCAGCTGAAGAACCTGTGTTATAGATCTTGTCATATACCTTTTCTACCAGTCTGGGTACAACACTCATATAATGCGGCTTTACTTCTTTTACATTTTCACCCATTTTATCAATGCTTTCAGCGAAATAAACAGAAAAGCCATTGTACTGGAAAAGATAAAAAAGCATCCTTTCAAAAATATGACAGATAGGAAGGAAGCTCAGCACTCTTGTATCTTTGTAATCCAGGCTTTTTTTCTTAGGGATTCTTGGAAAAGAGCCCAATACATTAGAAACAATATTATGATGGGTAAGCATCACGCCTTTTGGTCTTCCCGTAGTTCCGGAAGTGTAAATAATGGTAGCCAGATCCTCAGAATTGATAGCATTGGAAAGATCTTCTACTTCAATCTGAGTGGAATCGTCTTCACCAAGATCCAGAATTTCTCTCCAGTTGGCTGCTCCGCTTATGATATCAAAAGTAAAAATTCCCTGTAAAGTAGGAATATTATGTTTTACCTTCATCACTTTAGTAAGCAGTTCCTTATCAGATACAAAACAATACTGTATTTCAGCATTATTAAAGATAAATTCATAATCTTCAGCAGAAATACTCGGATAAACAGGAACAGAAACCACACCGATCTGAGAGAGTCCAAAATCCATCACTGCCCATTCCGTACGGGAATTGGTGGTAATCAGAGCAATCTTATCTCCCGGTTTAATGCCCAGTTTCAAAAGTCCTCTGGAGATTTTATTTCCCTGATTGATAAACTCTAACGTTGAAGTTTTTTTCCACTCGCCCTGGTATTTGGTTACAAACATATCCGTTTTAGGAAATTTTTCTAAAGCGTAGTATGGAATATCGAATAATCTTTTGATTGTCATGATTTTTTAAGCAATTTTTAAAGAATTTTAAATATAAGCATTTTTTTTAATTGTAGTAATCTGAAATGATCAATTGGGAATTAATTGAATGCCTGCCATAATAAACAATCTATTCCATAACCTTCAGCTAAAAATATGAAACAGTATAGCCTTCTAACTTTAACCTTAATCTCAGACTTTACCGCCTTCCACCCTCTAATCCCTAAAACCTGTTCCCTAATTTCCAATTCTATTTTCAGATTTCGTTAAAAAGTGTAAATTTACGGCTATCTAATTATTATTTTTTATGGACTTTAATTTATCGGAAGAACAGCTGATGATTCAGCAGGCTGCAAGAGATTTTGCACAAAATGAACTATTACCTGGAGTTATCGAAAGAGACCGCGACCAGAAATTCCCTACAGAACAAGTAAAGAAAATGGGTGAAATGGGACTTTTGGGAATGATGGTAGATCCTCAATATGGTGGTGCTGGTATGGACAGTGTTTCTTACGTGTTGGCAATGGAGGAGATCGCAAAAATAGATGCTTCTGCAGCTGTTGTAATGTCTGTAAACAACTCATTGGTATGTGCAGGTCTTGAAAAATTTGCTTCCGAAGAGCAGAAAGTGAAATACCTTACGCCTCTTGCCAGTGGAAAAGTAATTGGAGCTTTCGCATTATCTGAGCCTGAAGCTGGTTCTGATGCTACTTCTCAAAAAACAACAGCAGAAGACAAAGGGGATTATTATCTTTTAAATGGTATTAAAAACTGGATCACCAATGGAGGAACTGCTTCTTACTATATTGTAATTGCACAGACAGATCCTGAGAAAAAACATAAAGGAATTAATGCTTTCATCGTAGAGAGAGGATGGGAAGGTTTTGAAATCGGGGTGAAAGAAGACAAACTGGGAATCAGAGGAAGTGATACGCATTCTTTGATCTTCAACAATGTAAAAGTACCGAAAGAAAACAGAATCGGAGAAGATGGTTTTGGTTTCAATTTTGCAATGGCAGTATTGAATGGCGGGAGAATAGGTATTGCTTCTCAGGCATTAGGTATCGCTTCAGGAGCTTATGAATTGGCTTTGAAATATGCTAAAACAAGAAAAGCGTTCAAAACTGAAATCATCAATCATCAGGTTATTGCATTCAAACTAGCAGATATGGCAACTAGTATTACTGCGGCAAGAATGTTATGTTTCAAGGCTGCTGTTGAGAAGGATGCCGGTAAAGATATCTCCGAGAGCGGCGCAATGGCGAAATTATATGCATCTCAGGTGGCAATGGATACTACTATCGAAGCAGTACAGATTCACGGTGGGTATGGATACGTGAAAGAATACCACGTAGAAAGAATGATGAGAGATGCGAAGATCACTCAGATCTATGAAGGTACTTCAGAGATCCAGAAAATTGTAATCTCAAGAAGCATTGCAAAATAAATTAATATAAAACACACTACTTATGAAAAAAACTTTGTGGATCAGCTTGGGAGTAGTCCTTCTTCTGGTAAGCGTATTGGTATGGTATAAATACTTTTTCGTTTTTGGAGAGGGCGTGAAATCCGGCTATCTGAACTATGCCATGAAAAAAGGCTATGTCTTCAAAACCTATGAAGGAAAATTAATTCAGGAAGGTTTTGGAAAAGGAAAAACAGGAAGTATTACAAGCTACGAGTTTGAATTTTCTGTAGAAGATTCTGAAATTTTTAAACAGCTGGAAACAAACAGCGGAAAAACTTTTGATCTTCATTACAAAGAATACAATGGAGCGCTTCCCTGGAGAGGAAACACAAAGTTTGTTGTAGATAAAGTAGTGAATATGAAATAGCGAAAGGCTCCCAATGGGAGCCTTTCTATTTACAAACCACTTACTTTAATAATATATGAACACTTTTACAAGCGATATTATTCTGTTTTAATTCTCTATTTACCAATAACGGTTGTTATTATCTGTCATCCCTCCTGGCCCTGATCTGGGCTCTTTTTTTCTAATTCATATCTAAAATGGAGAAGTACCTTATCCGTGGATTACTATGCTTGTCTTGATAATATAAATATAAGAAGAAGAAATGAGTTTAATTTTTATATTGATTAAAATAATATTAAAAAAATCCATCGAAGATGGATTCTATTATTACTGAGGATTATTGTCTGTCGTTTTTTTATTCTTATAGAAATAATATCCTATACCTGCGATAACAAACAGAGGCCACAAAGGGAGTATGAAGAGAAAGATTGAAGTTATAACACCCCAGCCGGATGAAATGGCTGCCAATGATTTTCCACCGAAAGTTTTAGGCTCCTTTTCATGATCGGATTTATCGGTAAGGGTTACGGCTATGCTGCATAACGTATTATCCGTATAGCTATTTCCGGAAACCTGGATATTTTTATTATCTACATCACCTATGCTGCTCAGGTCATTCATTAAATCGTCAAAATTCTGGATGGGAACTTTAATATCCATATAATAGACTTTCTGGTTGGTCTCAGGGTAGGAAGACTCGCGTCTCGCCGGTTCTACAGTAATATAGGAAAGCTCTTCACTTTTTATATACCCATTGTTTTTTAGCGTTTCTTCTTTTACAAGCTCTTTTACGGTTTCTGCGTTGTCCGCTTTTACAGACAGCAATCCGGTTTTTACCATTCTGTTTTTAGGAGTGTTAAGCTCGTAGCTGTCGTTTTTAGGTTGGTCTTTGTAAATGATCTTGGTTTCTTTGATCACTTTTGGAGCCGGAACATTAACAACGATCTTTTCAGTTTTTTTCTCTGTTGAGTCTTTTTTCTCAATCTTGGATTCCAGTTTTGTGGATGCAATTTTATCAGATAAAGAATCTACTATTTTGGCAGTACTTTCTATGGTCTGCTGAATCTCACCTTTTGTATCTTCAAAGTCTTTGATTTTGATATGAGCTGAATCCAGAACCTTATCTGCTGTATGATGAATAGAATTCACCGTTTCATTTACTGCAACTGCAGCACTGTCCGCCGCATGTAACGTATTTTCAATCTGAGATTGTGCAGCTTCTCCTTTTTTACACATGATAAAAGTGCTTGATAAAGCAACCAGTACTATGAACTTTTTCATAACATTAATTTTTTGATGAAGTAAAATTAGCGGTGTACAGGCGCAGATTTTTGTAAATGGAACGTATTATTCTGGTAAATATTTAAATAATTGAAAATTAGTGTTTTGTATTTGTTTTACAATTATTTTACAAATTATTTGTTGTTTTGTGAGACGCTGTCTTATCATTCTGATGATGTAAAGGGGAGGAGGCAAAATAAAATGCTTATTGTCTCATTTTAAGAATCTTAGTTGTAGAAAATGATAATAGAAATAATGAATTCATGTTTAAATAATTTTTATATTTGTTATTATGGGTTTATGTATTAAAAGTTTTCTTTTTTTGAGTTTTTTTACTTTTTTAGTGTTTAATTGCGCTGATTATAAAAGTATTTCGATTATGAATCTGGAAAGTGAGAACCAGAAAAAAGTAGAATTCATCGAAATAAGAAGGCTTAATCTTAATAATGACCTGAAAGAACATACAGTAATTACTTCTACAAAAGGAATCAAAGAGCTGTATATGAAACTTAATGATTCCAAATATTCAAGATCAGCACCGATACCCGTTTTAGAAGAAGGCGAATATTTTTTGATATTAAAACCAAAACTAAAAAGAATAAAAAACGGAGATATAGAGGTTGAAAAACTAGAAAAAAACGGTTCTACCCTTAATATTTTTTATAAAGAAATTAAAAATCAGGAGTACACTGAGAAGAAACAGTCTCATCCTATACTCATCCTTAAAGTCATTGACAGTCCTAAAAAAATTAAACTAACCATCATTTAAATTAACAATATGAGACAAAAATTATTATTTCTGACAAGTCTTCTGCTTCTTTCGGGAACGGCAGTTGCGCAGCAGAATACCTGGAGCAGGACTTCGCAGAAAAGTGTAAAAGAAACCAGAGAAAGGAATGTAAGAACATCAGACTACCAGTTAGTCAGTCTAAATACAGATGAACTGAAGCATCAGCTCTCTTTGGCACCGGACAGAAACAGACTTTCTTCGGAAAAAGGAATCCTTGTGAAATTTCCAAATGACCAGGGAACATTCGATACCTATGAAGTGTTTGAAGCATCTACAATGGATCCCAAGCTTCAGTCAAGATATGCTGACATTAAATCTTATGTAGGGCAAAGAGTAGGGGACCCTGCAACCAATATCAGATTTACTTATGATCCGTATTTCGGCCTAAATGCGGTAGTGAGAGGAATAAAAGGAATATACTATATTGATTCATATTCTCAGGATAACAAGACCTATATGGTATATGACAGAAAGAATGCTGCTTCTCAGAGCCGTTTTGACTGTCTGTTTAAAGGAAATTCTCCTTTGGTTGATCTGGTTCCGGATGTCCACGGGAAAACCGTTATAGATGGTTTGCTGCGTAAATACAGATTGGCCATCAGTACAACAATAGAATATACGGCTTATATTTCCCAGCAGGCTGGTGTAGGAGCAGGAACAGATGCGCAGAAAAAGGCAGCTGTACTTGCTGCGGTTAATTTAGCGGTAGCCCGTCTTAATCAGGTATTTGAAAATGAAATTTCAGTAACATTGCAGCTTGTTGCCAATACAGACCTGCTGTTTTTCATTGCTTCAGATACTTTTGATGCACTGGATGCCTATCAGATGATTGACGAGAATGTTACGGTAACCAACAATGCTATCGGTGTTAATAATTATGACATCGGGCATGTATTTTTCCAGGCTACTCAGGGTAATGATAACGGACTTGCTTATACTCCTGCAGTTTGCGGAAGTGTGAAGGCAGGGGGTGTTACAGGCTCGGCAGCTCCCGTAGGAGATCCATTTGTAATCGATTATGTAGCTCACGAAATGGGACATCAGTTTGGAGCCAACCATACACAAAACAACGGTTGTAACAGAAATACCCCAACTTCAGTAGAGCCTGGAAGTGCAAGTTCTATCATGGGATATGCAGGAATCTGCTCTCCAAACGTTCAAAATAATAGTGATGCTTATTTCCACGCGGTAAGTATCCGTGAAATGTACACCAGAATTACCGGAGCAGGCGGGAGCTGCTCCGTGAATATACCAACAGGAAATAATGAACCCACTGCCAATGCAGGACCAGATAAAACAATCCCGATGGAAACTCCGTTTGCTTTGACAGGCGTAGGTTCTGATCCGGATGGTGATGCAATTACCTATAACTGGGAACAAATTGATACCGGTGCAGCTACAATGCCTCCGAGACCAACCAATACAATAGGTCCAATGTTCAGATCTATTTGGGGAACAACATCTCCTACAAGATACTTCCCAAGACTTTCAACAATTGTGGAAGGATACGACCCTGCCATGATTACAGCTTCAAATTATAAATCATGGGAAAAACTGTCTACAGTAGCAAGAAATTTAAATTTCTCATTAATGGTGAGAGATAACAAACCAGTGGGCGGACAAACAGGACGTGATGATATCCAGCTTACCGTATCTACTGCTGCCGGACCATTTACAGTAAGCTCACAGAATACGGCAGGAGTCGTATGGAATGTAGGAACACCACAGACCATTACCTGGAATGTAGCCAATACAAACTCAGCTCCTGTCAATACGGCGAATGTAACGATCCTGCTTTCTAAAGACGGAGGGCTTACATTCCCTCATACGCTGGTAGCCAGTACACCAAACAACGGTTCTTATGCATTTAATGTTCCGGCAGGTTTAGGAACAAGTTCAACAGCAAGAATCATGATCAAAGCGATTGATAATGTATTCTTAAATGTGAATACAACCAACTTTACGATCAATTCTACATTAGGAACCAGCGAAACTGAAAAAGCGGAAGAAGGAATAAGAATTTACCCGAATCCTTCAAAAGGAATCTTCACCATCGAAACAGAAGCCGGAAACGGTATTTCGTATACTGTTTTTGCAATGGACGGAAAATTAGTCAATGCTAAGAAAGAGGTAAAGGGCGGTAAGGTCCGTGAAGAAGTGAATCTATCTTATCTTCCTTCAGGTGTTTACATTGTTCAGGTAGATAAAGACGGTCAGAAAATCTCCAAAAAACTGATTATTAAAAAATAATACAAGTTTTTGTTATAAAAAGAAACCGTTCAATATCACATTGAACGGTTTTTATTTTTAATTGAAATCTTATTCATAACAAACTGTTTACGGGTGCATTTTTATAAAAGTAGACGGTTGGGCAACTGCTTTTGTTTTTGAACTGATCATTTCTTTTAACAATTATGTGATTTTAACGACTCATTATTATGTTTTTGGGTTGATTTAACAGTTATTTGATAATTTTTAAAAAAATATTCATAATTAGCATTTTGAATATTTACCTTTGCTTTTTAAGATTTTTATAATGAAAGGCGTGTATTGGGTTCTCGTTTTTAATAGTGCGATCATCAACATTTGTTGATGACGAAATTATATTATAATATTAAAAAGATAAGCACAGTAATAATAAGTTTAAAAAAAGAAAAGTAATTTTATACCTCTTAATATTAAAAAAAGAAAAACTATATGAAAAAACAATTATTTTTGATGGGGATATTTCTTATTTCCAATGTTTTTTTAGCACAAACAAGCCGTCTTTGGAAGGAAGTGTCTCAAAAAAATACTTCGGAAATCTTTAAAAATAAGACCAGCATTCTTCACCCTAAAATTTATAATCTTGATTTTGATAATTTAAAGAATGTTTTAGCGAAAGCACCCAAAAGATTTACTGTTAAAGGAAAGTCTGATGTTATTGTTTCTTTCCCAAATTCTAATGGCAACCTTGAAAATTTCAAAGTAAGAGAAAACTCAAATTTCGATCCTGAATTAGCAGCAAAATATCCGGATATTAAATCTTATGTTGGTGTAGGTGAAGATGACCCTAGTTCTACTATTTACTTCAGTATTTCACCATTGGGATTATCTTCAATGGAGATTTATGGAAACAAATCAGCGGTTTTTATCGAGCCATATACAAAAGACCTTTCAACTTATGTTGTTTATAAAAAATCAGATAAAAAAGAGAGTTTAGATAAGTTTGAATGTACTGTGCTGGATGTTGCTCAAAAAGGTCTGGATAATTCTAATCTTGCGGCAAGACCAAATGCTGATGACGGAAAATTAAGAACTTTCAGATTAGCCTTATCTTGTACAGGTGAATATACAACCTATTTCGGAGGAACAGTAGCGGGTGCATTGGCAGCGATGAACAATACAATGACTCGTGTAAATGGGGTTTTTGAAAAAGATTTCTCTGCAAGAATGATCATTATTGCAAACAATAATGCTGTAATTTATACTGACGCAACTACAGATCCTTATTCTCCTTCAGCCCAAATGAATAACTGGAATGCTCAGTTACAGAATACTTTAACTGCGACGATTGGAGAAGCAAACTACGATATCGGCCATTTATTTGGAGCAACTGGTGGTGGTGGAAATGCTGGTTGTATTGGTTGCGTTTGTACAAATGGATCAAAAGGAAGTGGATATACTTCCCCGGCAAATGCTATTCCATCTGGTGATAGTTTTGATATTGATTATGTTGCCCATGAAATGGGGCATCAGTTTGGAGGGAATCATACATTTTCTCATAATATTGAATCAGCAGGGGTAAATATGGAGCCCGGTTCAGGATCTACAATTATGGGGTATGCAGGGATTACCAACCAGGATGTGCAACAACATTCAGATCCGTTTTTCCATGCTATAAGTATTCAGCAGATTACTGATAATATTAAAACAAAAACATGCCCGGTAGTTACAAATACCGGAAATACTATTCCTACAGCTAATGCAGGATTAGATTATATCATTCCCAAGGGCACTCCATTTATGCTTACAGGAACTGGCACTGACGGAGATGGAGATGCTCTAACCTATATTTGGGAGCAAATGGATAAAGCTGTTGCCGGACAAACCGGAGCAAATTCTGCGGCAACTGCAACAAAAGCTTCTGGTCCTACTTTCAGATCCTGGACTCCACAAACTACTCCTATCAGATATTTTCCAACAATGACTTCAGTATTAGCTGGAGCAACCACCACTCAAGGCTCGGCAATTCCTGTAGAAGCTTTATCAAATGTTGCCAGAACCTATAACTTCAGGTTTACAACCCGTGACAACAGAGCAGGAGGTTCTGGAAACAATTCTGATGATATGGTAGTTACAGTGAATGCAGCTGCAGGTCCGTTTACAGTAACTTCACAAAATACTACTGGGGTTGTTTGGACTGAAGGTCAGTCATATGCAATTACATGGGATGTTGCCAATACAACGGCAGCCCCTGTAAGCACCCCTAATGTAACAATCCTGTTATCAAAAGACGGCGGTCTTACGTTCCCAATTGTTTTGGTGGCAAGCACTCCTAATAATGGTTCTTATAATTATACGGTTCCGGGCGGGCTTGGAACAATTTCCAACAATGCCAGAATTATGGTGAAAGCGGTGAATAATGTATTTTTCAATGTCAATTCGAAAAATTTTACAATTAATTCATCAGTGGTAGTAATAACTCCCGGTCCAAATCCGGGGAATCCGGTAATCCCTACAAGAATCTACCAGGGGCTGATGATATATCCTGTGCCTTCCAATGATGGTTATGTTTATATTAAGGCAGATTTCCCTAGACAGGTTCCGTTGCGCCCTTACGTTCTTACTTACGAAATATTTTCAATGGATGGAAAACTGATTGTACCTAAAAAGACCAAATATATATTTGATCAGGATCTGCAACAGATTAACTTAAAACATTTACCTACCGAATCCTATATGATTCATGTTACTGTAGATGGAGAAAAGATTGTTAAGAAATTAATGATGATCCCTAAGTAGATCATCCAAATAGATTCAATAAAAAAACCGTTCAGATGAACGGTTTTTTGTTTTTTATGGATTTAATATTACTCATTATTAAATTCACTGATAAAATGCAGTTTCACATTCGGGAATTTTTCCTGTGTCATATGAATTGTGAATGATGAATCTGCCAGGAATACAAGCTGGTTGTACTTATCTCTTGCAAGGAATCTCTGTTTCAGTCTTGCAAATTCTTTAAACTCTTCAGATTTTTCATCAGCTTCTATCCAACATGCTTTATGCATAGAAAGTGGTTCGTAGGTACATTTTGCGCCATATTCATGCTCCAAACGGTATTGGATCACCTCATACTGAAGTGCTCCCACAGTTCCGATGATTTTTCTGTTATTCATTTCCATCGTGAATAGCTGGGCAACCCCTTCATCCATCAGCTGATCAATACCTTTTGCCAATTGCTTAGCTTTAAGAGGATCACTGTTGTTGATATAACGGAAATGTTCCGGCGAGAAGCTAGGAACTCCCTTGAAGCTTAATTTTTCACCCCCTGTCAATGTATCTCCGATTCTGAAACTTCCCGTATCATGAAGACCTACGATATCACCCGGGAAGCTTTCATCTACCACCTCCTTTTTATCAGCAAAGAATGCATTGGGTGAAGAGAATTTCATCTTTTTGTTTTCTCTTACCAGCAGATAATTTTCATTTCTTTTGAATGTTCCCGAAACAATTTTCACGAAAGCAAGCCTATCTCTGTGTTTTGGATCCATATTCGCATGGATTTTGAACACAAATCCGGTAAAATTACTTTCTTCAGGTTTTACAAGACGGGTGTCGCTTTCTTTAGGCTGAGGCATCGGTGCAATTTCAATAAATGCATCCAGTAGCTCACGGACTCCAAAATTATTTAAAGCCGAACCAAAGAAAACAGGCTGTAAATCACCTGCCATATATTCTTCACGACTGAATTCAGGATACACAGACTGTACAAGTTCCAGCTCATCTCTTAAGTTTTGAGCGGCTTTTTCTCCGATCACTTCATCTATTGAAGGATCATTGATATCGTCAAACTTAACAATTTCACCTACTTTCTGCTTCTTTTCTTCAAGGAAAAGCTGAATATTGTTTTCCCAGATATTATAGATTCCCTGGAAGTCACTTCCCATGCCGATTGGAATAGATAATGGAACTACTCTTAATCCTAATTTCTGCTCCACTTCATCCAAAAGATCAAAGGCATCTTTACCCTCACGGTCTAGTTTATTGATGAAAACAAGCATCGGGATATTTCTCATTCTGCACACCTTCACCAATTTTTCAGTCTGTTCCTCAACCCCTTTTGCAACGTCGATGACCACGATTACAGAGTCTACGGCTGTTAAAGTTCTATACGTATCTTCAGCGAAATCTTTGTGACCTGGCGTATCCAGGATGTTGATTTTATGGTCTTTATATTCAAAAGCCAATACGGAAGTCGCTACGGAGATCCCTCTCTGTCTTTCGATTTCCATAAAGTCGGAGGTAGCTCCTTTTTTTATTTTGTTGGACTTTACCGCACCGGCTTCCTGGATTGCACCCCCGAAAAGAAGTAATTTTTCTGTAAGGGTTGTTTTTCCGGCATCCGGGTGGGAAATGATCCCGAAAGTCTTTCTTTTTTGTATTTCTTTGATTAAGTCTGACATAGTGTATTTTGAAGTTGCAAAAATCGGGATTTTTTACGAGGTTTCAAATAATTTACGAGAATAAATGGTTGCGAGGTTGGAATACAGGCTACGAGATCTAGGATGCAGGATAAGAGGTGTAGGATATAAGGTGGAGACTTGGGATGTTTGAGGAATAGACTGATCCTGGATTCTATGCTTGGGAAGGGGCTTTCCGGGCTCGCTTTTATTAGGATTGAAATGGATGGAAGAAAATAAGTATTTCTTTTTTTTAGTTGCTTAAGGCTTTCAAAAAAATTATCTTTGTTTTTATAAAATTTTACAGAAATAGTATGGAAAATAGCAGGTATCCGAAGTTTACTTTCACCTGGATTGGTGGTCTTGTCTTGTTGGCAGGATTATTCATAGGAACAATGGCTGTTAATTTTTTCGGCAGTTTCTGGAAAATGGCTTTCAGAGAAAACCTCGAACTCAAAGACTGGTTTTTAATGTTGACCAATGCCGCAGGCTTTTTGACTGCTATTGCCTTTTTTGACTTTTTTATCGTAAGGCCCACAACAGGAAAGAAACTGAATTTCAACTTTTCACCAACGAATTTTTATACCTACCTCCTGATATTTCCTATGATGATCGGGATGATGTTTATTTCAGAATTTATCACCTCTCTTATTCCTATAACAGGGCCATTCTGGGGAAAATACTACGAATATTTCTCGCAGCTTATGGAGCAGCTTACCTTTGAACCGGTGATTATGATCATTATGACCGTGATTATGGCGCCTATTTTTGAAGAAATAATTTTCAGGGGAATTATTCAGAAAGGATTGGTGAATAAAGGAGTAGACCCCAGAAGAGCCATTTTTTATGCATCCATTATTTTCGGACTGGTTCATGGAAATCCGTGGCAGTTTGTAGGTGCGGTTTTGCTGGGCTGCGTACTGGGACTGGTTTATCATAAAACAAAGTCTCTGTTGCTTCCGATGTTGCTGCACGGATTCAATAACCTGTGTTCTTCATTGTTGGTAACCTATACCAAAAGTGAAAGTTTCGCAGATGCTTTCAAAATTTCAGAATGGATCATTCTGGCGGTAGGAATTGTACTTTTTTCTTTATTCTATTATCTTTTTACGAAAAAGTATAAAGTACATTATGCTGAAATATAGTTTTCAATGGCTAAGAAAATCGGAAACTTTTCAATTGAAGAAAATGAAGAAGCTGTTTCATTGCATTATACTCTTTCGAAAAAGGATTGGCTTGATTTTGTAATAAAGTTAGTAATGGCCATACTGACATTGTTAATAGGCTTCTTATTTTTTTATAAGCTGACTTCTAAAAGTATAATACTGGAAGTAGTTATAGGAATAGTATTTATTCTATTTGGTTGTATTTTTCTTATTGATGCTGTTTCCTTAATTATCAGAGTGAAAAGAAATATAGTCAGAGTTTTAAAAAAAGAAAACATACTTGTTCATAGAAAGACATTATTTACTTCTGATACTTATAAATTGCAAGATATTAAAGCATTTATTGTGTCTGGTAAAAATGAGCAGGCTTACTTTAATAGAAAATCGGTACGGAGGCTTTACGGAATAATTGAGTTACAGCTTAGTAATAATATTTTAAAACCTGTTTTGATAATCAATTCTAAAAGGGTTTTTCAGGATTCAGGTAATATCTCAATTGAATCTGAGATACAAAACGAAGCAAAAAATATAGTTAAAGAACTAAATAAAAGTATTAAAGCAAAGTATCAGTTTGAAAACTTTAAAATAGAAAATTTTTAAATAATGGAATTATTAGTTGCCACACACAACACACATAAGAAAGAAGAGATCCAGCAGATTCTGGGTGATGATTTTACGGTAAAAAGTCTCACAGATTATAATATTCATGAAGAGATTGTAGAGGATGGCGATTCTTTTAATGCCAATGCTCTGATCAAAGCAAAATATTGCTTTGAAAAAACTGGAATTCCGAGCTTAGGAGACGACAGCGGTCTTGCAGTTGAAGCCTTAGATGGCAGACCTGGAATTTTTTCAGCACGTTATGCAGGTGATCATGATTTTGCTAAAAACATGGAAAAGGTTTTAGGCGAATTAGACGGTGAAGAAAATAGAAAAGCATATTTCATTACAGTTTTATGCTATTATGACGAAAATGGAGCCCGATATTTCGAAGGAAGAGTTCATGGAAATATACTAACAGAAAATAAGGGGCATAAAGGGTTTGGATATGATCCTATCTTCGTGCCTGAAGGATATGACAGAACTTTTGCAGAAATGAATCCTGATGATAAAAACAAGATAAGCCACCGCAAACAGGCATTGGATCTGTTCCTTGATTTTTTGAAAGTAAAAGATTAATTGATATAACGTAAAAAGCCACTGGTTTTTAGAAAGCTTAAGCAATTCCATACAGCTTTTGCCCTTTTAAAAATCCTATGCTTTTCAGTATTTAAAATGAAATCTAAAATATATGTTTAGATTTTCTGTCGTACATTTGTTACAATAAACTATTGATTTGAGTACCTATTTAACGATACTTGGCTTTAATTCAGCTATTCCGACCATTAATTCTTCGCCAACAGCTCAGCTTTTGGAAATAGAAGAAAGACACTTTCTGATCGACTGTGGAGAAGGAACACAAGTGCAGCTGAGAAAAGCAAAAGCAAGATTTTCAAAGATCAATCATATCTTTATATCGCACCTGCACGGGGATCATTGTTTTGGCCTTCCGGGGCTTATTGCCTCTTTCCGTCTGCTTGGACGGGATATGCCTCTGCACGTCTACGGTCCCAAAGGGATCAAGAAAATGCTGGAAACCATCTTTAAGATTACAGAAACACACCGCGGATTTGAGGTGGTTTATCATGAGCTGGATAAAGATTATTCTGAAATGATCTATGAAGACAGCAGGGTAGAAGTATATACCATTCCCTTAGATCACAGAATATACTGTAACGGTTACCTTTTTAAAGAAAAACCGAAAGACAGACACTTGAACATGAAGGAAATAGCCAAGTACAGCGAAATAGAATCCTGTGATTATCACAATATAAAGGCCGGAAAAGATGTTGTGCTGAGCGATGGTTACGTTCTTAAAAATGAAGTACTGACTCTGGACCCGGCACCTCCCGTTTCCTATGCTTTCTGCAGCGATACCCGTTATCTCGAAAGTATACTCCCAATCATTAAAAATGTAACGGTTCTCTACCATGAATCCACATTCCTGCATGATCTGAAAGAAATGGCGGATTATACCGGACATTCAACCGCTTTGGAAGCTGCAACGATTGCCCAAAAAGCAGAAGTAGGAAAACTTATTCTGGGACATTTTTCGAATCGATATGCAGACCTTACTGTATTTACGGATGAAGCCAGAAATGTTTTTCCCAATAGCTACCTACCGAAAGCTTTGGAAAGCGTAAAAATTGAAAACCTGTATGCTTAATTTTGAAGAATTAAAAAGCTTTTTGAACGAAAAAGCAGATCAATACAACAGTCCGGACTTCATTGAAGATGACCCAATACAGATCCCCCATCGCTTTACTTTAAAACAGGATATAGAGATTGCCGGTTTTCTGGCGGCCACTATTTCGTGGGGAAACCGGAAGTCAATCATCAAGTCTGCTGATAAGATGCTGGATGTCATGGGAAATTCTCCTTACGATTTTGTACTGAATTATTCCGAAAAAGATTTGGAAATTCTTCAGGACAAAAGTATCCACAGAACTTTTAACGGCCAGGATTTTGCTTACTTCATCAGGCAGTTCAATAAGGTGTACAAAGAAAATGAAAGTCTGGAAAATTTATTTACCGTAAAAGATAAGGAAACCAATTTTTTTCATGCTATTGAAAGATTCAGGAACAACTTTTTGGAAGTTGAGAAACACAGAAGTCATAAACACATCAGTTCGCCTTACAAAAACTCTTCATCCAAAAGGATTATTATGTTCTTGCGATGGATGGTACGAAAAGACAAACATGGCGTAGATTTTGGTATTTGGGAAAATATAGACCAGAAACATTTATCGATTCCTCTGGATGTACATACAGGGAATATTTCGAGAAAGCTCGGCCTGGTTTCCAGAACGCAGAATGACTGGAAAACCGTAGAGGAACTGGATGCAGCCATTAGAAAATTTGACGAGAATGATCCGGCTAAATATGATTTTGCACTATTTGGACTCGGAGTGACCAAAGAACTCTTATAACACAGGAAAGGATGAAAAAAGAAAACGAAAAAACAGAAGTCTTAGAAAAAATAGCAAACGGTATTACGTGGTGGGTAGGTTCTATTCCTTCACTTATCGTTCATACATTATTCTTTATTACATCATTTCTTTTGCCCATGCTCAATCTTGTTGAGTTTGACAAAATGCTTCTGATTCTTACCACTGTTGTTTCGCTGGAAGCCATTTATCTTGCTATTTTCATTCAGATGTCCGTGAATAAAAGTCATGAGAAAATTGAAGATATCCAGGAAGATATCGAGGAGATCAGTGAAGATATTGAAGACATTCAGGAAGATATCGAAGAGATTAGTGAGGACATTGAAGAGATCAATGAAGATATTGAAGATATTCAGGAAGATATCGAAGAAATTAACGAGGATGAAGATGACGAAGATAACAATGAAAGAGCTAAGAATGTGATACTTAAAAGCAATGTGAACTCCAATAAAAATGAGATTAAAGCACTAAAAGATATTATCAGCCAGCTCCAGACAGAAATAGAGCAGCTGAAAAAAGAATAATGGAAAAGACTAGATAATTGAATGATTATCGTAATAATATAAAAACAGATCGGTACGAATGAACCGATCTGTTTTTTTTGCCGTTTTTTAAGTTCAAAATGTAACTCTACTATTTTTGTGGAATATTTAATTATAAAATATATTTATTATGAATATGGGTGGTAAATTATTTCAATGTGGTTGAAGAAGATGGTTTTTAATGATATTTTTGCTACATTTGAACAAACAATTATAAAATGTTAGGTTATAGACTGAATAATTACTTTTTAGTTACCATGTTTCTATTGGCTTCTGTTTCTGCATTTTCCCAGAAAGTGAATAGAAAGCCGCAGCTCGAAAAGTTTAGCATCCAGAGTAAAAAAGCAGGTGCATTTATTGATGTAAATGTACCTACGTATGCACCTTCCGCGTTCACCATAGATCAGCTGGTAAAAAATGTACTGATTTCCGGAGGATCTGTCTGCGCAGCCCCCAATGTGAGCAATGTAACCATATCACCCAATCAGCTCCCAACAGATACAGAAAGAGCATGGGGATATTTTCATAAAGGAACTACTAATTTTCCTTTTACTGACGGAGTTGTGCTTGTTTCCGGTAAAGCAAGAAGAGCTGGGAATGGATTGGAAGCATCCACATTAAGCGATATTGTTCCTGGAGCCGGGATGAATGATCCTGATCTGGTAGCGGCTATCAACCCTCCGGGTAACCTTAAAGACGTGGTGTCTTTAGAATTTGATTTCGTTCCAAACAGCAATCAGGTTAAATTTAATTACTTATTCGCTTCAGAAGAGTATACAAGTGGATTCCCGTGTGGTGATTTTGCAGACGGTTTTGCGCTCCTTCTGAAAAAAGTAGGGGACCCAACCTATGAAAATTTAGCAATTCTTCCCAACGGAGCAGGACCGGTAAGTGTTCTTAATATTGTACCACCGGGAGTAGGGTGTGATGGGGAAACCATTAATGAGCAGTACTTCGGTGGATTAAATACCCTGAATGTCGAAACTAATTTTATAGGAAGAACCATTCCTCTTACGGCAGTAGCTACAGTTGTTCCCGGCCAGACCTATCATTTTAAAATGGTGATGGCAGATGCGGTGGATAATAGTTATGATTCTGCAGTTTTTTTGCAGGGTGGATCATTTGACATCGGAATGACCATCGTTGACAGTAACGGAAATCCCCTGGGAGCAACTTTGAATATGTGTGATAATACACCACAGACTTTAAAAGCTCAGGTATCTGCCGTTCCTGGAATGACCTATAAATGGTATAAGGATGGAGTATTTATCCCTTTTGCAACAAATGCGATATATATAGCCAATTCACCGGGAGTATATGAAGTGAAAACGTTTGTAGGCGGAACAGAATGTCAGAAAGCCAGCATTACCATCATAGGGGGAACTTCTCCTGTTGTTCAAAATGCAACACTGAAACTCTGTGCTACTCCTACTTTGAATACGTTTAATTTGGAAACTGCAAAACCGCAGATAAGTACAACAGCTGGAGCTGTCTTCCGTTTTTATGCAAATCAGGCTGATGCGCAGGCGCAAAATAACAGCTTCATTACAAACACCACCAATTATAATGGTACAGACGGACAGGTTATATATGTATTAGTTTCAAACGGAGCATTCTGTAGTAAGATTGTAACGCTGACCTTAAGGAGAGAAGAAACTCCCGTTGCTCAGCTTAATGCACCGAGATTGAGAATCTGTGAAGGAGAATCTCTTATATTAACGGCTTCCGGCGGGGTAACCTATCAGTGGGGAGATACTTCCAGCACCGCAGGAGTTAGAACGGTAAGCCCGACTCAGACGACTACTTATACAGTATATGCGATCGGAGCACAAGGATGCAGATCTCTGCAACCTGCAACCATTACGATTGATGTAGTACCAGCTATTGTGTCTTCATTGAAAGGAGGACAGATCTGTGAAGGGGATATGATCCTTTTAGATGCCGGATCCGGTCCCGGGTATACTTACCAATGGAATACAGGCGAGACTACCCAGGCGATTACTGTAGGAACTCCGGGCGAATATACCGTAATGATAGGCAATGGAGTATGTTTCAAAGAATTTAAGACCCAGGTCATACGTGCCGGAATACCTCAGATTATAAAAGTTGACTATAACAATAATGGAACTATGGTTCTTACGGCAAGCAATCCTAGTAACGGAACATTGGAATATTCTGTAGACAATGGATTTACATGGCAGACTTCCAATGTATTTGCGAATGTTCCTAAAAATACGGTCATATCAATCCGTGTTAAAGTAAAGAACACCAGCTGCGTAGGATTTCTGGAATATTTTACGTTTGTCATGAAGAATGTAATCACGCCAAACGGAGATAATGTTAATGATATTATTGATTTTAGCGGAGTAAGCAGTTATAAAGACTTCAAAGGTCTTGTTTTTGACCGCTACGGAAGAGAGGTATTCAAAGCCGGAAAAACCAGACCGTATTGGGATGGCTTTTTCCAGGGAAAACGTTTGCCAACCTCATCTTACTGGTATCAGGTCACTTATCAGGATCCTGCCAGTAAAGAGACAGCCGTGAAAACAGGGTGGATTCTTCTTAAAAACCTCGAATAATCTTTTGATGTAATATACAGAAGGGCCGGCATAATTGCCGGCCTTTTTTGTTATCTTTAAATAAAGCGAATTTATATTGCAGAATGAATAAACTTGTATGGATGATAATGTAAATTGTGTTAAATTAAGTTTCAATCAAAAAAAATAGTATTTTTGTTTAAAATACTATAAAATGTTAAATAGGAGGATTGGAAATTTATTTTTGGCGTCATTTTTTGCACTGATAGGTAGTTTTGTTTTTGCTCAAAGCACAGACAGAGCTACGATAGCTGCAAAAAAGGCTAATGCAATTTCTATGAAAGCGGGTCAGTTTATAGATGTAAATACCCCCAATTATCCGGAGTCTAACTACAGCGTTACACAACTTGTAAAAGATGTACTGATATCCGGAGGAGCTTGTTCTACCTCCAATGTAAGCAATGTCAATGTTTCCCCTAACTTAGCGGTTAATGATGCCGGAAGAAGCTGGGGATTTTTCAATAAAGGAACCACGGGTTTTCCATTTGAAAAAGGAATTATTCTTTCAACAGGATATGCAGCAAAAGCTGGGAATACCTATCAGGGACTTTTAAATGATGGTATCAATACTTCCGGAGATGTAGATCTGGCTACTGCTTTAGGCATCAATAATGGTGACTTGAGAGATGCCACCTATATTGAATTTGATTTTGTACCAGCTTCTACGGAAGTTACATTTAGATACTTATTTGCATCCAAAGAATACGCACCTGGGTTCCAGTTTGCATGTACCAAATCAGACGGATTTGCCTTACTGTTAAAAAAAGCAAGTGATCCTACCTACACCAATCTGGCGGTACTTCCGGGAGGGGCAGGACCAGTAAGTGTAACCAATATCCACCCGGCAATTCCCGGAGGCTGTGGAGCGGTTAACCCGTCTTATTTTGCAGGAATCAATAACCCATTGATCGAAACTAACTTTGATGGACGTACAGTCCCTTTAACGGCTAAAGCTACCGTAATTCCAGGTCAGACTTATCACTTTAAAATGGTTTTAGCTGACTTTAGTGATAGAAATTACGACTCAGCAGTATTCCTGGAAGCCGGTTCATTTGATATTGGTGTGAAAATTTTGGATCCTGCAGGAGTGCAGCTTCCTTCCTCTGTCAATATGTGTGACAATGCCCCTCAGACATTTACAGCCTCAGTACAGGTTCCTAACGTTACCTATCAGTGGTTTTTAAATAATAATCCTATCCCTGGCCAAACGGGACCAAGCTATACGGCCACACAGCCGGGAGTATACAGCGTTCAGGTATTTATTCAGGGGAATACATGTCCCGGAATAGGAACAATTACAGTAGTGGGGGGAACTTCTCCTACGGTACAGAATGCAACCTTAACAGCTTGTTATGCGGCAGGAAATACAAATTTTAATTTACCTTCAGCGCAGACTTCTATAAGTACAACCCCGGGTGCAACGTTTTCATATTATGTGAATCAGGCAGATGCACTTGCCGGAAATACAAATACTATTCCCAATCCGGCAACATACTCAAGTCCGGGAGGACAGACGGTATATGTCTCGGTAAAAAATGGGTTCTGTTCAAAAGTAGCCCAGTTACAACTGGTTAAAGCACCTCAGATAACTGCGTCTATTTTGCCACCACCTGTATTGACCTGTGCCAGTTCACAGGCAACTTTAGATGCTTCAGCTTCAGTATATCCTACAGGATCTGTCTTTAGCTGGACCACTACCGGAGGAAATATCGTCTCAGGAGGAAATACATTAACTCCTGTTATTAATGCTCCGGGAACCTATACTTTAACAATATCAAATACGTATCAGCCGGGAACTGTTATCTGTACCTCAGCTGCCAATGTGACCGTTACAGGAGACAGCGCTCCGCCTGTTACAGGGCTTACGGCAAGCAAAATACAGATTTGTAACGGTGAATCAGTTGTTTTAACAGCATCTGGAGGTACTACTTACAACTGGACTGCTCTTCCGGGAACAGGAAATACACAGACCGTATCTCCCACCACGACCACGACTTATACAGTCACTGCTGTAGGAGCCAATGGATGCGTATCCCAGAACCCGGCAACAATAACTATTGAAGTTTCGCAGCCAATCACTGTACAGAATGCAGTGCTTCACAAATGCTATGCACCAGGACTTACCTATGATTTAACAACCGCCCAGAGTCAGATTACTGCTGCCGGTGCCGGTATTACTTTTACTTATTATGTTCTTCAGGCTGATGCTCTTGCAGGGAATGCTAATTTTATTGCAACGCCTACCACATATGCTCCGCCAGGAAATCAGACTATTTATGTTTTGGTGAAAAACGGAGGATGTCACTATGTGGTTTCACTTCAATTGTTGAGAACAGCCGAAACAACTCTTACTATAGCTGCACCGCAGCAAATTACCTGTACAACTCCTCAAACTACATTAGATGCCTCAGCATCTGTAGTGCCGGCAGGATCTACCATTGCCTGGGCAGCAACAGGAGGCGGAAATATTGTGTCAGGGGCCAATACACTCAATCCTGTAGTTAATGCAGGAGGAGTTTATACCCTTACAGTTTCTAATGTGTCTCAGCCTGGAAATTTAGCATGTACATACACAGCTGCCGTTACGGTAACACAAAATACGACCCTGCCAACAGCTACTGTTGTCTCCTCACAACCTAGAATATGTGTAGGAGAATCAGTAACACTGACTGCTTCCGGAGGTGTAACCTATAACTGGGTGGGTTTACCCGGAAACGGAAATACCCAGGTAGTTTCTCCAACGACAAATACAGTATACACAGTTTTTGCAGTAAGTGCTAACGGCTGTATTTCTGCAACTCCAGCTACAGTTACTGTTTTAGTGGGGCCACCCACTGCTGGTATATCTGCATCTAAAACAAAGATATGCGCAGGAGAGTCTGTTACGCTTACTGCTACAGGAGGATTTACCTATAACTGGGTAGGCTTACCTGGTAACGGAAATACCCAGGTGGTTTCTCCGACAGGGACTATAGAATACTCAGTTTTTGCCCTTGGAGGCAATGGTTGTAGCTCTGTTTTACCAGCAAAAGTAATCATCGAAGTGGTACCTGCCATTGTATCTACCTTACAGGATGTGTATGTCTGTACAGGAGATACGGGTGTTTTAGATGCTGGGGCAGGTCTGAATTATACCTATCTCTGGAGTACGGGAGCAACTACTCAAACTATATCCACTAATGTCATTGGAACATATTCGGTTACCATTAGCAATGGCGTTTGTTCTAAGGTTTTCACTGCGAAATTATTAAATCCGGATCTGCCACAGTTCACGAATGTAGTCTATGATAATCATGTGCTTACTATTACAACCAGCAATCCTACGGGAGGCGTTTTAGAATACTCTATAGATGGTGGTGTGGTATGGCAGACATCCAATATATTCTATAATGTTTTAAATAATACCAACTACCATCTGATGGTAAAGGTTAAAGATGCAAAATGTGGTAATTCATTAGATTACTTCACATTTGTGATCAGCAACGCGATCACTCCCAATATGGATGGAGTGAATGATACGATAGATTTCTCAGGACTTAGAGGATATAATAATTTTGCAGCATCAATCTTTGACCGGTACGGAGCTGAACTCTTCAAGGCAACAAAAACGGATGCTATCTGGAGGGGATCTTTAAAAGGGATGAATCTGGCTACTGGCACATACTGGTATAAAGTACAGTGGGAAAATCCGGCAAGTAAAAAGCTCGAACAACGTTCAGGTTGGATATTGCTAAAAAACAGGAACTAAGAGATAAACCTTCCATATTTGGAAGGTTTGTTTTTTTAATATTAAAAAAAAGGTAAAAAATAGATGATATATTTGAAAATAAATTAAATTTGTTGAAACAAAAGTATTATGCAAAGAAATCTCTTATTTTTTTTATTTTTCTTAGTCATTTCGACCTTTTCATATTCTCAAATAAACGGGCCCCGTAAGCCTCCCAAAGAAAAAGCTTCCGGATCAGCTACTCAAAAAGCGGGTAGCTTTATTGATATTAATGCTCCTGGATATGCAGAGTCTGCCTATAGCATTACGCAGCTGGTAAAAGATGTCCTGATCTCTTCGGGAACAAATACTTGTGTAACTCCTACTGTAACCAACGTAAAGATAACTCCTAACCATGCGGTGACAGATGCTGACAGATCATGGGGGTATTTCCATAAGGCAACTACCAATTTCCCTTTCAAAGACGGAATCGTACTTTCTACAGGGAAAGCAAGAAGAGGAGGAAACAGCTCTGAAGGACTTCTGGGTGACAATAACGGCGGCGGAACAGATTCTGATCTGGCTCAAGCTGTAGGGTCTACCGGAACGCTTACGGATGGTGTTCTTTTGGAATTCGATTTTGTTCCTACCACCAGCCAGATCAAATTTAACTATATACTGGCATCAGAAGAATATACAGGTTCATTTCCATGTAGCTATGCAGATGCTTTTGCCATTCTCCTAAGACCTACATCAGGAGGTCCATACCAGAATATGGCAGTACTTCCGGGTGGTGCAGGCCCTGTAAGTATCACCAATATCCATCCACTAATTCCGGGAACTTTTGGAGGTTGTGCTGCTGTCAACGAACAGTTTTTCGCAGGTTATAATCCAACTAATATTGAAACCAATTTTGAAGGAAGAACTATTCCTCTTACAGCAACAGCTACAGTAATGGCAGGTCAGGAATACCACTTTAAAATGGTAGTCGCTGATTTTGCTCCAGGTAGCTTTGAAGACCATTCCTACGATTCAGCTGTATTTCTGGAAGGTGGATCATTTAATATAGGGGTAGAACTTTTAGACCCTAGTGGTGCCACACTACCTTCTGATATTAATGTTTGTGATAATGTACCACAGGTGATCACAGCATCAGTAAGCGATCCTAATTTATTATATCAATGGTTCCTGAACGGAGCTCCTGTTGCGGGTGCTACCACAAACAGTATTACTGCTGTACAGCCAGGAACATATACCATAGAAGTAAGTGTTCCCGGAAATCCTTGTCCGGGGAAAGCAACTATAGAAATTCATGGAGGAACGACTCCGCAGGCACAGGATGCCACACTGTTGCTCTGTACGACACCGGATATTACTACTTTTGACCTGACGAATGCCATGCCATCCATCAGTCCGACACCGGGAGCTGTATTCAGATTCTATGTAAATCAGACAGATGCCGTGGCTCAAAATAACAACTATATTCAAAATATTTTAAATTATAATGGTACAGACGGACAAATCCTTTACACGGTAGTTTCCAATGGGGGATTCTGTAGCAAAATGATAGAATTAAAGCTCCTCAAAGAAACGACACCTACAGCTGGTCTAAAATCTTCAAGAATAAAAATATGTCCGGGAGAAAGTGTAACGCTGACTGCTGAAGGAGGTGTAACTTACCAATGGAGCAATTTCTCAGGTACTGGCAATACACAGACTGTAACCTTGTATCAGACTACAACATTCACTGTTTATGCTGTAGGAACAAAAGGATGTCGTTCATTAAACCCTGCTACTATAAAAGTAGAGGTGACGCCGGAAATTACTTCTCCGTTAAAAGATATAGAAATGTGCCTGGGTGACCGTATTACTCTGGATGCAGGTGCGGGCCCTAATTATAAATATTTATGGAGTACAGGAGCTACAACGCAGACTATATCGGTTGATAGCTGGGGTATTTATACAGTAGAAATAGATAACGGGTTCTGTAAAAAAATCTTTACTGTAAAAGTGGGAGGTGCAGCTACACCTTTCGTGACTGCCGTAAATTATGAAAGTGCTAAAAAAATGGTGACCATTATTGCCGAAAATCCTCCGATGAACAATACTCCAAGTACGTTAGAGTATTCTATCGATAACGGAATCACCTGGCAGCCGTCTAATGTTTTCACAAGTCTTTTAGACAATACAAATTATACCGTACTGGTAAGAAGGGTAGGAACTCATTGTGTAGGAACATTTGATTTCTATACATTACAGATCAATAATATCATTACACCAAATGATGATGGTGTTAATGATGTTCTGGACCTTAAGGCACTTGGAGCATTCAAAAACTTTACCGGATCCGTCTATGACAGATATGGTGTGGAAATGTTCAGATTCTCAAAAGAAAAACCCGTATGGGATGGAACAGTAGGAGGAAAGAAACTGCCTACAGCTACTTACTGGTATAAATTTAATTTTGAATACCCTAAATCAAAAATTCAGATGAACTGGTCCGGATGGATCATGCTTAAGAACAGGGAATAAAAAGATAAAGCATCCATAAAAAAGCCTTTCAAGTGAACTTGAAAGGCTTTTTATTTTTTTAATCTATTGATTTTGCTTCCAGAGATTGGCAAAACCGATAAAATCCAGAACACTCAATTCTTCCGCTCTTTTGTCTAGGAATTCGTGAGTTTTTAAAGCTTCAGGGATGTTCAGCACCTTCAGTGAATTTGAAAGTTTTTTTCTTCTCTGGTTAAACCCTGCTTTTACAATTTGTTTAAAAAGAACTTCATTTCCGGCCAGACCTTCCTTTGGATTTCTTGTCAGTCGGATGACTCCTGACTTTACCTTCGGAGGCGGATTGAAAACATTTTCATGAACTGTGAACAGATACGTCACATCATAATACGCCTGAATCAAGACTGATAGAATACCGTAATCTTTAGTTCTGGGTACAGCGGCCGTTCTTTCGGCAACTTCCTTTTGAAACATTCCAACCATTTCAGGGACCTGCTGATAATAATCAACGATCTTAAAGAGGATCTGGGAAGAAATATTATACGGAAAATTACCAATGATGGCGATCTCTTCTCCATTGATAAAATTAAAGTCCTGTTTCAGAAAATCTCCTACAAAGGCATTTTCTATGATCTTTGAATAATTCTTTTTCAGGTATTCAATAGATTCTGTATCAATCTCTGCAAGGTAGATAGTCTGTTCCTTTTCGAGAAGATATTTGGTAAGGACCCCCATTCCGGGACCTACTTCCATGACATTTTTATAGTCTTCATAGCTAAGACCTTCCACGATTTTTCTCGCGATATTTTCATCTGTCAGAAAGTGCTGTCCAAGATGTTTTTTTGCTTTTACACTCAACGTTTTTTATGATTTTATTAACAATGATTTTCTTTATTTCGTCCCAAATTTCGGAAGTTTTTTTCTAATTTAGCCAAAAATTTTAATATTAATGGCTAAATCTGTAGATGAGTTTAATAAGAAAAGGCTTCGGTCCAGCAATATTACAGTAGTAATAAGTATCGCATTAGTTTTATTTTTGTTAGGATTAATGGGGCTTATTTTAATCAATGCCCAAAAGTATTCTGACTATATCAAAGAACAGTTGGTTGTAAACGCTTACTTTGATGAGAACTTTGATGCAAAAGATTCTGCAAAGATTGCAAAACTAGAGGAAGAAACTTTTAAAAAGGTACAGACGTTAGCTCCTGTAAAAAAAGCGACTTACATCACCAGAGACATGGCTGCAATAGAAGCCAAGAAAACGATGGGGATAGACAGCGATGCGCTTTTTGAAGAAAACATCTTCCCTTCTTCTATTGAAGTGGCATTAAAGCCTGAATATGTAGACCCAGCCAAAATTGACGGAGCGATCAAGATTATAAAATCTGTTCCCGGTATTGTGGATGTTAAAAACGACAGTACTTTAATGGTAGATGTGTACAACAACCTGAGCAGAATTTTGAAATGGATCCTTGGATTCTCTATTCTCTTCCTGATCCTGGCGGTAGTATTGATCAATAACTCCATCAGGCTGAAAATTTTCTCCAAAAGGTTTATTATCAAAACCATGCAGCTGGTAGGGGCAAAAAGAAGGTTTATCCTTAAGCCGTTTATCATCGAGGCTATTATTCTGGGGGCTATAGGATCTACGATCGGTATTCTTGCGCTGGGAGGAGTATGGTATTATTTTACAAGCCAGATTGGCTCAGCTTTCGTACAGGATAACAACCAGTATTTCTGGCTGATTGTTCTGGTACTGGGAGTAGGGGTTTTTATATCTGTCCTAAGTACCATTTTCGCTACATGGAGATTCTTAAAATCAAACGTTGACGATCTATATTACTCTTAATAATGAGCAAAAAAACAAATAAATTGGCCGCATCAGAATTTGGCAAAGAAACCGAAGTAGCACAGGAAAACACCTTCTATTTCGGACAGCAGAACTTCAAGTGGATGCTGATAGGGCTGGCGTTTATCGTCGTGGGATTCCTGCTGATGATGGGCCCGGATGCTAATACAGTAGACGGTAAATTTGATCCCAATGCATGGAATGACGGTATTTTTTCCATTCGCAGGATCAGAATTGCACCACTGTTCATAGTGATAGGCTTTGTCATAGAAGTGTATGCTATTTTAAAAAGAAAATAAATTTAAACCTTATTTAAAGATTAAGAGATGGAGAGATTTAGGACATTCTAAATTTCAAAGTCTCTTAATCTTTTAATTTTAACAATATTATGGATCTAATTAAAGCGATCATTATTGCTATTATTGAAGGACTTACAGAGTATCTTCCGATTTCTTCTACCGCGCATATGGGATTTGCAGCCAACCTGATGGGGCTTAAAGATGATGAATTTCTGAAAATGTTTCAGGTGTCCATTCAGTTCGGTGCTATTTTATCTGTTGTGGTGGCTTACTGGAAAAAATTCTTCGATCTGAAAAATATCCGGTTTTATTATAAACTGGCGTTTGCCGTAATTCCTGCTTTGGTTTTAGGGTATTTATTTGACGATAAAATTGAAGCTATTTTAGGAAACCAGATTGCTATTTCCTCAGTTTTGGTGTTGGGTGGCGTGGTTCTGCTTTTCGCTGACAAATGGTTTAAGAATCCCAGAATTGATGATGAAAAAGGAGTTTCTATAAAAAGTGCAGTTACCATAGGCTTCTGGCAATGTCTTGCGATGATGCCCGGAACCAGCCGTAGTGCAGCTTCTATTATAGGAGGAATGTCGCAAGGGCTTACCAGAAAAGCGGCCGCAGAGTTTTCATTCTTCCTGGCAGTTCCTACCATGCTGGCGGTAACGGTATATTCTGTTTTTCTGAAAACATGGGGTAAGGAAACAATGCATCCACAGAAAGGATATGAAATGATCATGGCATCAAATGATCACATTATGATTTTCGTGATAGGAAATATTGTTGCATTTATTGTAGCCCTAATAGCTATTAAAGCATTCATAGGAGTTTTGAACAAGTATGGCTTCAGACCTTGGGGCTGGTACCGTATTTTTGTTGGGATTGCCCTTTTGATTTATTTCTATTTCTTTAAATAAGAGTATGAAAATTAATATTTTAAAGATATTGGCTTTTTCAAGCTTCATCGTTTCCTGTTCACCGGCACATACACTGTTTGTAAAAAATAATAGTGGAGAAAGGATAGAATTTTTTGTGGAGGTGAAGGAGAAAAACCCAACCGAAGATTTACTGATCTGCAAAGAACTTGTACCGGACGAAAAGCTGGATCACAAACCTTTTATCGACTATAGCAAGGAAGGAAAATGTTACACTCAAAAAATTACAGCGGTTGATAAAACAAGCTATAAATTTAATTTGCCTGTGAATTATACGGTGAACATTGTTCCGAATAGTTCTGTATATCCTTTTAAAAATATATACTACTTCATCGGAGATAAAAAATGTTTTATCAATGTTGAAAACGGTCCCGAATGCAAACAGAAGGTCAATAAGCTGCCCAGCTTAGTAAGTATCACCGAAATTTTAGAATAATGACAGCTGAAGAACTGCAATCAGGATATGTGTTTTTATTGGACAAACCTTTGGACTGGACTTCTTTTCAGGCCGTTAATAAAATGAAATATAAGCTCAAGAGAGAGTTTAACCTTCCTAAAAAATTTAAAATAGGACATGCCGGAACTTTAGACCCAAGAGCAACTGGTCTTCTTATTGTTTGTTGCGGAAAATTTACCAAGAAAATTCCTGAGATCCAGGATGCTCCGAAAGAATACTGGACCGAGATTAAAATAGGAGTACAAACGGAATCCTATGATACGGAAAAACCGGAGATCCTTCAACAGGATATCGCTCATATTTCAGAAGAGCAGATTAATGAAGTGCTGGAAAAATTCGTTGGAGAAATAGAGCAGAAACCTCCGGTGTATTCAGCGATAAAAATAGATGGACAGAGAGCTTATAATTTAGCTAGAGCAGGGGAAGAAGTAGAAATGAAATCCAGAAAAACGACGATTTTCTATATTAAAGATATTAAAATTGATTTCCCTTTGGTAAGCTTTACAGTAGGATGCTCAAAAGGAACGTACATCAGAAGTCTGGCTCACGACATCGGACAGGAACTGGGAGTAGGTGCTTATCTGACACAGCTTAGACGGACAAAAATCGGGGATTATACCATTGAAAATGCGACGACTGATTTTCTAGAGAATGAATACAGATTCGAAAATTTATAAAAAAGAATCGTATTTTTACTCACAACAGGCAATAAAAATTATACAGGTTACGGAGAAGACTAATGGAAAAAACGCGTATCAATAAATATTTATCAGAAGTAGGATACTGTTCAAGAAGAGCAGCAGATAAACTTTTGGAAGAAGGAAGAATAACAATTAACGGCAAGATCCCTGAAATGGGGACTAAAGTTTCTGATGAAGACGCTGTAGAAGTTGACGGAAAACCTATCCGTGAGCCGCAGGATAAGCCTGTTTATATCGCTTTTAATAAGCCAATGGGTATTGTATGCACTACAGACACCAAACGCGAAAAAAACAATATCGTTGATTATATTAACTATCCGAAAAGAATTTTTCCCATCGGAAGACTGGATAAACCAAGCGAAGGACTGATCCTGCTGACCAGTGATGGGGATATCGTCAACAAAATTCTTCGTGCAAGAAATAATCACGAAAAAGAATATATCGTACGGGTAGATAAGCCACTTTCTCCCAAATTCCTTGAGAAAATGAGAAATGGCGTTCCGATTCTGGATACAGTCACTAAAAAATGTGACGTAGAAAAGATTGATGACATGACTTTCCGTATCATCCTTACCCAGGGACTGAACAGACAGATCCGAAGAATGTGCGAATATCTCGGTTACGAAGTAAAAAAACTGAAACGTATCCGTATCATGAATATCAAACTGGATCTCCCGGTGGGAAAATGGCGTGACCTTACAGAGGAGGAATTTAATACGCTTAACAACCTCCTTTCTGATTCTATCAAAACAATCGATTAAGATTATATCATTAATAATAAAAAAGTAAGCAGGAAATATTTTCCTGCTTTTTTTATATCTGTTATTTTGTTAAACAAATTAGAACTTCTATCTCCGAGTAATCTATTTGAAGAAAAGGAATAGAAGAAAATACTTAAAATGTTACCATTTAATAATATTCACACATTAGTGTAATATTCTTAGTTTGTTAGTGAAAATATATTATATTTATAATAATAACTATTAAAACTAAAAACCATGAAATTAAAATTTAATCTAATTTCTCTTATTATTTTAATAACATTTTCTAATTGTCAAAATGATAACCATAATTCGGATCTTCCGCACGATTCTTCTTTTTACATTGACTATAGAAGCTTGAAAGGATTATCAGATGGAATAGCTGTAATTGAGCTTGATCCTGAAGCCCCAAACTTTGGACATATTAGCAGCAAACTTGAATTAGGCATTGGGGTCCTGCCTCATCATCTTTATTATAATCAGAATGCAAACAAATTATTTACCACTGCTTTAGGAGGTAGTTATCTCTACCAGATAAAAACGGAAAAAGACAAAAATGGACAGCCAAAATTAGTTAATGCAACACCCATTGATACAGGTGAGAATACAGTAGGGGAAAATTTGTTTTTTACCAATGATGGAAGATATTTTATGACTTTTATGGGAGGCGCAGGAGGACCGAAAGATGGTAGTATAGGTGTTTTTAACGCAGATAACAACCAGCTTATCAAAACTATTAAAGCGCCGGTTCAAACCAATCCCAATCAATTTATTATGTACCCGCATGGTATTTCTGTTAATGAAGAAAAAGGAATAATGATGGTCACCTCAACCATTCACCCGGATCTTACTACTGGAATGGGAAATACCTGTACTTTATTAGATCTAAATACCTACGAATTAAAAGAGACTTACCTGGTAGCAGACTCACAAACGGATATGTCAAGTCCTGTCGAGGTTCTATTGCTACGTGGAAAATTTCCACAGTATGCCCTTGCCACGACAATGCTGGGCGGTGATATCTGGATTGCTCCATACAATGCTACCACCAAGAAGTATGATGCTTTTAGTAAAATATTTGATGGAAGTACACAAGGATTAGGCTGGGCACTCGAAATGTACATCGATGATAACAGCAAGCTTTATGTAAGTTTTGCAGATCCCGGAAAAGTTTTGGTCTTTGATATAAGTAATCTTCCTCAGCTAAAGCTTTTAAAAACCCTTACCGCGGATAAAGGAGCCCATCATATGGTTTTCTTTAAAACCAAAAAAGGAAAAGAAGTTGTCGCAGTACAAAATAACCTGTTGGATATTCCTAACTTAAATTCCGGTACCATTAGTGTTATTGAAATCCAGACAGGGAAAACATTAGGTACCGTCGATTTACGAACCAAATATGGAATACTACCTGAATCAATTGAAGGAACCAATGGTCCCAGCAACTACATGCATCACTAAAACTTAAAATAATGCGCAGATTAGAAACTATCCAAAATAGCAGATCTTGTTTTGGGTAGTTTTTACTATATGGTTTCCAGTTATTTTAAATATAATTTCATTCTTTCCTCATATTCAGGCTTTAATTTTAAAAGCTTCAGAATTTTCTTATCATCCGTGTAGGTAGTCCGGTAGAATATGATCTTATCAGCAGAATATTTGAAGTAGGGATGATCTTTCAGCCATTCTTCAGGGGCTTCTGTTAAAGTATACTTAGGAACATTTGAAACATCTAGCGGAGCAATAGAAATTAATTTTTGAACCAAATTTTTATCAATATTATAGGTATCTAAAATTTGTTGTTTATTGACAAAACCTCTCAGTTTTTTTCTAAAGCCGATCATCGATCCGGCACTTTTTTCATCCAAACCAAATTCCAGCAACTGCTTGAATGTGATGGTATTTAAATCAACTTTTGAAAAATCGGTTTCCTGTTTTTGGATAAGGTTTGTATTGGTATTGAGTTTAATATAAGGACTTAGTTCCTCGAATTTTTCCGGAGAAATAACAAAACATTTCTTTATATCTTCAAGTGATTTGAAACTTCCTCTGAGATTTCTGTCACGGTAATTAACAATTGTATTAGCCTGTTTTTCAGAAAATCCTAAACCCTTCCATCCATCCAGATCTAAAGTGTTGGGATCAAAATTACGGTAATGAATCTTTGATTTTGCAGTATAATTTTTACCATAGTTTTTAAAGTCGTCAGGAGTTTGTACCGGAAGTACTAAATAAGGCTCCAGCTTACTGTAATTGTCTGAGGAAATAATAAAACATTCTTTGAATTTTTCTTTGCTGACGAAACTTCCACCCAAATAGTTTTTATATTTCAAAATAGCTTCAGCCTGTTTTTCACTGAAACCCATGCTGATCCATTCAGCAGCAGAAAGTCTATCCGGATTGAATCTTCCGGAAATATGGATCTCTTTCTTTTCATACGTATCAAACTTTTCAAAATGGTTGTCTTTGCCAGTTTCAGGAAGCAGGATGTAAGATTCCAGCTCTGTGAATTTTTCGGGAGAAACAGCATAGCATTTTTTGAATTGAGCTTTAGACGTAAATTTTCCGCCTATAATTTTTTTATAATTAAGAATGGTGAAAACCTGTTTTTCGGAAAATCCTAAATTCTCCCATTGCTTTGCATCGAGATTGTTCGGATCGAATTCCGTTAGATTTAATGGAATTGAATTTTCAGTAATAAATTTTACTTCAGGGAAATTTTCTTTTTCTCTGCTCGTATAATTTTGGAAGGCCAACAGGACGATCAGCATCATCCCCGTAAATGCCAGTTTCTGGTAATAGTTTTTTCTCATCATACAGTAAACTTATTAATAAAAACAAATCGAAGCAATGATGAATAGCCAAAGGAATTGTTTTGTACAACAAATTCTTTAAAATGATTTTAAAATTACATTTGAATACTTTTTTTATAGAATTATTTGAAGAAATAGAGGTGAGAAACGGGGAAAAGAGAAAAGCACCTTTAAAAGATGCTTTTGTAGTATAAAGTTTATTCTGAATCTTTGTCAGCCAGCGAAGCTTTCAGTTTCTGAAGTTCAGCTTTTATAAATTCAAGACGGTCAATAATGGTAACCGTTTCAGAAATTTTACTGTTGGTGGTCAAAGCAATCCTTGCACCATCCAGTGTATAGCCCTTTTCTTTTACCAAATGGTAAATCATCTGCAGGTTTTTGATATCTTCAGGCGTAAAGTAGCGGTTTCCTTTTTTATTCTTTTTAGGCTTAATGATAGGGAACTCCTGTTCCCAATATCGTATAAGTGAGGTGTTTACATCAAAAGCTTTTGCAACTTCTCCTATAGAGTAATACAGTTTGTCAGCTAAGTTTATCTTCATTGTACGAATCCTAAAAGCCAAAGATAAAAATTTTTTAAATTCTATCATAAATATACACCTGTAAATATCTCTGTAAATGTTCTGTATAAGGGAGATTTATTTCATTATGTCAATTTTTTTTTGAGTTATTGTCACAGATTTATATGAAAATTACACATAATCAGATTTTTATATGCTTTAATTTTATTAAATTAGAGGACAACAAATCACTTTTTTATGAAATATTATTTCTTTATTTCCATGCTAATGGTTCCTTTTTTAGGATATTCGCAATGGGCAAAAACATCCGTGAGAACGCAAAAAGTAAAGCCTTCTCAGGAAAAATTAGAATATGCAGCTCTGTATTCATTAGATGCTGATCAACTCAAGCTTACCCTGAAAGATGCTCCTGAGCGTTTTTCCAGATCAAAAGGTGTGATTATTTCACTTCCTACGGCTGCAGGTAAAATTGAAAAATTTCAAGTCTGGGAATCCTCTAATATGGATCCTGCACTTCAGAAAAAATACCCGGATATCAAATCATATGTTGGAGCCGGTATAGATGACCCTTCAGTATATCTAAGATTCAGTATGTCGCCGGTAGGATTTTCATCCATGATCACGCGGTCCGGTCTTTCTGAGTTCATTGAGCCTTACACCGAAGACAGAACGGTTTATGCAGTCTTTGACTCCAATGCAAAAAGAGGTCAGGATAAAGAGCCGTTTGAATGTTCTGTTGAAGAGGTTGTAGAGAAAAGTGCTGCTGAAAAAAAAAACGAAAGTGTCAATAAGAAATTAGCGGGTTTTAATATTTTCAGGCTTGCATTGTCTTGTACCGGGGAATATGCCCAGTATCATTTAACGGCAACGGGCACTCCGGCCGGAGCCACAGATGCTCAAAAAATGGCAGTGGTTCTTGCCGCCATGAATGCATCACTCACTAGGCTGAACGGTGTTTTTGAAAAAGACCTGTCCTTTCACTTTAACCTGATAGCAGGAAACGAAGCGATTATGTTTTTAGACCCTGCGACAGATCCTTATACGAGCGGAGGCCCCAACGAGGCTCATGCTCAAATATCAGCAAGAATAGCTTCTGAAAATTATGATATGGGGCATCTCATAGATAAAAAAGGAGGGAACGGATCTGCCGGAGTAGGGGTTATCTGTAATAACGGCTCAAAAGGAGCGGGATGGACTGCTCATAATTTTCCGGAAGGAGATAAGTTTGATATAGACTATGTTGCTCATGAAATGGGACATCAGCTGGGTGCAGGACACTCTTATACGTACAGATCCGCACAGGCAGACCAGAAAGTAGAGCCGGGAAGCGGGAGCACAATTATGGCTTATACGGGGATAACAACTGCTTCAGATGTTCAGTTCAATTCCAATGATTATTTTCATACCAACAGTGTTACACAGATTAGAAATAAGCTAAACAGTATTGCTTGTGGGGTCAATGCTCCTTTTACCAACCCAGCTCCAGGTATTAATGCCGGTGCTGATTATACCATTCCGAAATCTACTCCATTTGTTTTAAGTGCCATTACAACCGATGCCAATACTGCTGCTTATACTTATACATGGGAACAGGCAGACCAGGCAGCTGCAGCTCAGATTGGAGCAGGAGATATTTCGGTAGCCTATCCTACAAAACCAACGGGGCCTACTTTCAGATCTTTTACTCCGATAAGCTCTCCCGTAAGATATTTCCCTGATTTTAATAAAGTGCTGGCGGGTGTGTTATCAACCCGTTGGGAAACAGTATCAAGTGTAGCCAGAAGTCTTAATTTTGCTGCTACAGTAAGAAACAACAATCCAATACAGCCACAGGTATCCAAAGATGCAATGGCGATAACAGTAGATGCAGCTTCTGGTCCTTTTCAGGTGACAGCTCCGGTGTTCGGACAGTCATTAAGCTCAGGTGGGACCATTAATGTGACCTGGGATGTTGCCAATACCAATCAGGCTCCTGTAAACACCGCCAATGTGAATATTAAATTATCTAAAGACGGTGGGCAAACCTTTACAACCATTGTAGCCAATACTCCTAATGACGGCAATGAGCAGGTAGTTATTCCTACAGGATCTCTTTCTGCTAATGCTTATATTTTGGTGGAAGCAGTAGGAAATGTTTATTACGCGGTAAGCCCAAGTTTTGTTATTGATTATACCGTGACAGGCGAAACCTGTAATACATATACTTACGGCGGAGCGGCTGTAGCGATTACAGACAGTCCCGGTGGCGGAGGTATATCAGCCCCTAGAATAAATATTCCGTTGATGGTCAACAATACCGGAACCATTACTAAGATAAAAGTAACTCCTTCTATTACCCATCCCAACATAAGCCAGCTGGCGGTAGGAATTGAAAGTCCGGTAGGATCTTCAGCTCTTTTCTGGAACAGACAATGCTCCGGACAGTCAGGAATCACAGCTTCATTCAGTGAAGCAGGAAATGCTGTAGCATGTGCATCGCCTCTTTCAGGAGAAACAAGATCAAATGAATCTCTGGCTATATTTAAAGGACATAAAGCTCAGGGAGAATGGAAACTTTTCGCAACGGATAATAACCCCGGAAGTACAGGAACTGTTACCGCATGGTCTCTTGAAGTATGTACAAGAGAAACCCAGAGTTTAGGAACCCATGATGTTTCTTCTCCATTGGCAGATGATATCAAAATTTATCCTAATCCAAGTGACGGTAACTTCTTCATTAAATCCAGAAACTTAAAAGGAGAAGTAAAAGTGGGAATGTTTGATGCCAGTGGAAGATTGGTATTCTCATCTGCTTACCAAAGCGAAGGAAACAGTACAAAAGAATTTAATGTTAATGTTCCAAAAGGCGTTTATGTGATCAGCATCAACTCTTCAAAAGGAGCTTACAACACTAAGCTTGTCATCAAATAACAGATTAATAATTTCTGAATAAAGGACCCGTTTTCACGGGTCTTTTTTTGTGCAGATTTGCGTTATCATTCTTTTTACAGTACTTTTATACGATAACTACGATCCGTTTATTATCCGTAATGAATTCCATCTCTGTCCTTCATATTGAGCTTTTCCAGTCCGGCAGGAATACATCAGATTTTTATTTCAATACCATGAAAGAACATCTGGTGGTGGGGCACCGTCACATTGAAAAACCACACCGTCATGATTTTTATGCTGCTGTTCTTTTCACAAAAGGGAAGGGAATTCATGAGATAGACTTCCAGAAATATGAAGTTTCCGGGGGAAGTCTTTTCTTTCTGTCTCCGGGACAGATTCACAGCTGGGAACTTTCGGAAGATATTGACGGATATATTTTCTTTTGCTCACAGGAATTTTATGAGATGCATTATGTGAGTCAGAAACTCCGGAATTTTCCTTTTTTTGGATCCGTATCTTTTCCAAGAAAACTGCAGCTGGATATTGAGGAGCTGAGAAAAAATGACATCTTATTTCAGGAGCTGGGAAGAGAACATCAGTCCCAGAATGTGATGAAAGAAGGACTGATTCTCTCGATGATGTCTCAGATTTTCATCAATGCGACAAGGCTGTTTTCAAAAGATATTGATATGCGTTCTTCTTCTGCGAGTCTTTCTTATTTTAAACATTATCAGGATTTTGAAAATCTGATAGAACAGCACTTTACTGAGCAGAAATCTATTTCTCATTATGCATCTTTATTAGGAATTACTCCAAAGCACCTGAACAGAATTGCTCAGACTGTTATTCAGAAAACAGCAACCGATGTTATTACCGAAAGAGTTGTGCTGGAAGCTAAAAGGATGTTGATGTATCTTGATGAAAGTCTCGTGGAAATTGCTTTCAGGCTTGGTTATGAAGAATATTCCTACTTTGTAAGAGTATTCCGGAAAAGCTCCGGAATGACTCCTACTCAGTTTATGAGAAAATACAAGGCTTAAAATTTAATATTTAAAGATAGGAGAAGGAAGACTGAAGATAGATGTTTATCGAAGCCAAATCTCTCGTCTAGTGTCTGAAATCTGAAATCTGCCATCTGATATCTAACATCTTGATTCTTTCGTACTCCTACAACATAAGTTTAAACGGACCCTCAAACGTAGTGTCAAATGAATCCAGCATTTCCCCCTTTTCGTCGAAGACACCGATCACCATATTCTGCTTGGAAAATTGAATATCTTCTTCGGGGAAGGTAATATTGATGTTTCCTTTCAGAATCTCGTCCCCTTTCAGAATAATTTTTTCAGAACCGAAATAATTGATTTCTGCATGGGCTGGAGTCAGTACCTTAATGGTCAGGATCTTTTTCTCGTTCGACTTGTTTAAAAGGGTATAAATAAAAGTATTTGTGATTTTACCGTCTTTAATAAAGAACGTGGAACCGGCCGGTTTGATGAATTTGGCCTCCATAGAGCCGCGGTCATACATTAAGAAACCTAAAAATCCAATCAGTAGGGCAAGAAATACGGTTGTAACTTTCATTCTTGAGGTAAATTTGAACGTTTCCTGATTTTCAATTTCTGCTTCTGTGGCATAACGGACCAGTCCTTTTGGAAGTCCTACTTTTTCCATCACCTCGTCACAGGCATCTATACAGGCTGTACAGTTTACACATTCTAATTGCTGTCCATTTCTGATATCAATACCGGTAGGACAGACTACAACACACTGGTGGCAATCGATGCAGTCTCCTTTTCCTTCTGCTTTACGGTCTTCATTATTTCTCCATTTTGAACGGCCTTCTCCTCTTTTGAAATCATAATACACATTAATGGTCTGTTTGTCAATCAATACCCCTTGAAGTCTTCCGTATGGGCATACCAATGTACAAACCTGCTCACGGAGCCAGGCGAAAACAAAGTAGAAGGTCATAGTGAAAAATAGCATGACCAGGAATTTCATGGAATGATGTTCAGGACCTTCAGCCATGATCCGGAATACTTCCTTGTAACCAACGATGTACATAAACATAAAGTGAGCAATCGTTAATGAAATGAATGCAAACGCAGACCATTTTAATAGCCTTTTTCTGATTTTTTCGGCGTCCCATTCTTGTCTATCCAGCTTCATTTGTTTATTCCGGTCACCTTCGATCCAGTATTCAATTTTTCGGAATACCATTTCCATGAAAAGGGTTTGCGGACAGAGCCACCCGCAGAATATTCTTCCGAAAACTACTGTGAAAAGCATCACGAAAATAACAGATGTAACAGCTCCGAGTGCCAGGATAAAGAAATCCTGAAGATAAAAAGGTTGTCCAAGAATAAAAAACCTCCTGTCGATCAGATTGATCAGAAGAAAAGGATTGCCGTTGATTTTCACAAATGGCAGTCCGAAAAATATAGCAAGCATAAGATAACTCGCATAATTCCTGTAGTTTGTGTATTTTCCTTTCGGTTTTCGTGGAAAGACCCATTTTCTTTTTCCCGTTTCATCCATGGTTCCCACCGAATTCCTAAACGTGTCGTTTTCTATTTCTACGAATTTGCTGCTGCCTGATTCTGCACTCATTGCGGTACTTTTGTTAAGTTAAAAAAGTATTAATGTGATATTTGAGGCTGGATCAAGCTGTTTTTTCAGTCAGTTTCAAAAAGGAAAAAGAAGTGTTGATCTTACCATGGCAAAGGTCCGGATAAAACTGTTTTTTAACTAATACCATCTGCTTCAAAAATAGTACAATTGGGACATTTGTTATTTTGAATTTTAATAGATCAAACTGAGAAAATATATTTGATTCTTAAAGGTGATATTGTAACTTGCCGTCATTAAAAGGGGAAGAATGAAAAATATATGCAGAATAAGCATGGTTGGTTTGGTTTTCGCATTGCTAAACTGTCAATCAGTAAATTACAACAAAATGTTTTATGAAGATGCACAGCCGGAGAAGATTTCGGACCAATTCACTTTTACAGAAGGACCGTCTTCGGATAAACAAGGGAATGTTTATTTTACTGACCAGCCTAATGACAAGATCTACTACTGGGATTGGAAGACCAATAAGGTGATAGAGTTTTTAGGAAAAACAGGGAGAGCCAACGGTACTCATTTCGATAAAGACGGAAATCTGATCACTTGTTCCGATGATCAGGGAGAGATCTGGAGAATTTCAAAAGATAAAAAAGTAGAAGTCATCCTAAAAGGTTTTGAAGGAAAAAGATTCAATGGGCCTAATGATGTCTGGAATGATTCATCCGGTGGAATGTATTTTACAGATCCCTTGTATAAAAGAGATTATTGGGTAGATTTTAAACAGGAAATCGCACACAAAAGTCTCTACTACAGAACTAAAGAAGGTAAGACCGTTAAACTGCAAACTTTTGTACAGCCAAACGGAATAGTGGGAAGCGAAATATTTAAGAAACTGTATATTTCAGATATTGATGCCGGAAAAACCTATGTATACGATATCCTTGGTGAGGGAAAACTTTCCGAAAGAAGACTGTTTTGTGAAATGGGTTCAGACGGGATGACATTGGATAAGCATGGAAACCTTTATTTAACCGGTAAGGGCGTGCATATTTTCAATCTTAAAGGGAGAAAGCTTTATCATATTCCTATTGAAGAAGAATGGACCTCTAATGTAACTTTTGGAGGAGAAAATAACAATGTATTGTTTATTACGGCTTCAAAATCAGTTTATACTTTACGGACTAAAGTGAGAGGGGTAAAATAACGTCATTGATATAAAAAAATAAGCCCGTTTTGGGCTTATTTGTATTTTTAATATATAAACAAAGGGGTTTCAATTGACATCCTTTCGTTAGAAAAATAAAAATTTAAATAGGTTTTTATAAAAAATAGCTATTAACTAATCTATTCAGGGTAATGCACTGCTTTATCTAGTTCTATTGGATTATATGTGCTTCGGAAATATTTTTTTTTCTCTGCTATAATCTTGTAAATTTCTTCTTTAGTAATGATATTACCGGTTTTGTTATCAGTAAAACTTGTCCCTTCATCTAAATAATCAGATCCTATTTTATCATATCTATTAAGCAATAATTTTTGGTATTGTATTGATGTAATAAGTTTTGGATTCTTGTAATAGTTTAATATTGTGTCATTTTTTTGGTTTCCTTTAATGTTTTTTATTTCAATTAATGTATAATGGTAATCATTTTTTTTATCATAAACCTCGTAAACCAAACCAGGTAATTGATTAAATTTATACGGTCCTTCAGGAATAGAAATTTCACTATTAAACCAAGCAATCCATTCTCTACCTCCAAATTTTCCTACCGCTTTTTTTAAAACAACATTGGGCTTAACTATTTTTGTGCTATCAAGTATTTTCCAATTAATTTTATCATCAGATTCTAATTTAAAATTCATTCTTTCCTCACTTATAAAATAGGTATTTTTAGAATTTCCCATTTTTCGTAGAAGAGTTTGGCTTACATAATCATTAATCTTTATCAAACCATTTTGTTGAATTATAGTATCAGATTCAAAGAAATCAGGATAAAAAGAAGCTGTGTTAGCTTCTATTTTTAGAATCATTTTTTCTTCAATAGGAGGCTCTTTTTGTAATAAATCTTGTTTATATTTTAGTTCGTAATAAATTTTACTGTGCTGAGAAAATAGATTTAGAGAAAGTAGTAAAAAAAGTAACGTTATTTTTTTGAATTCCATAAAAATTATATTTATTATAAATGACTATCTAAATCCTAAATGGATAAATGGTTATGAGTAAACTAGCATTCATGATAACTTTGCTCATAATACTTATTCTCTTACCATGCTTAACATGAGATAAAATTACTTATTTTTTAATAGTTCAAATGTTATCTTTTCATTAACATTCCTAAACGTTTTTTTTGCTCTAGGCATTTGTATTATTTTAGCAATATAATTTTTAAGAAGAGAAATACATAAACACAAAAGTACAATATGACGGAATTTGTTCCCGACCAAACAGATGATGCCAATAGTAATATTTTACGAGTCCAGTCAGTCGTTTTGAGAATGTTGAAAGTCTTTAGTTCAATATGTGATAGGCATAAAATTAATTATTGGTTGGAATATGGAACTTTGTTAGGAAGTATAAGGCATAAAGGATTTATTCCGTGGGATTATGAAGCTGATGTTGGAATGTTACGAGAAGATTTTGAAAAATTCTTATTAGTATGTGATGAAATACCTTCTGATATTTTTTTTCAGACAAAAGATACAGATCCAGAATATTTATTATTTTCTGTTTTTGTAGAAGCAAAGTTTAGACATAAATATAGTTGTTATGTTGATGAGACTATTGATAGGTTCTCTTCAGAAAAGAATTGTTTTAATAGAGGAATATCATTAGATATTTTTGTTTATGATCTTTATAATTTTGAAGGAACATTATGTTTATTTAATGGTTTTGAAAAGAATATAACAGGAGGAAAGTCTTATTTTAAAATTGAAGAAATCGAAGAATTAATTCTACAAAAGTTTGAAGACTCTTCTTTTTTTATTCCGATAGGATTTAATGCCTACTTAAAAAGAAACTATGATGACTATTTAATACTTCCTCCACTTCATGAAAGAAGGTCTCCTCGTTTTGAAATATTTTACCCATAATAATGTTTAGGTATATAGTGGAAATTAAAATCAATTAATTTTTATGATAGCAATAATTTTAGCTGCTGGATCTGGAAGAAGATTGAGTATAAAGAAACCCAAAGGGTTACTAAATGTGGGACAGCATCCTCTTATTTATTATTCTATAAGAAACTTGATTAAAACAAAAAAAATTAAGGATATCTATGTAGTGATAGGTTATGAGTTTATTAAATATGAAAATTATTTTAACTCATTTAATTTTGATACTTCAGTCAACATTAAAACGATTAAAAATGATTTATTTGAAACTTCAGGTTCAATGTTCTCTCTTTATCTTGCTTTACAAGAATTAATTAAAGCAAGTAAAAATAATGTAAATCAGAATGTAATTATTTTAGATTCAGATATTATATATGATTATGATGAATTCTATTCTTATATTACAAACTCATACACAAATGCCATTTTTGCAACTAATGTAGCACCCGAGCGTTATGATGCTTGCTATATAAAAGAAAATAATGACAGCTATTTAGAGCACATATCAAAAGATATAAATTCTATTGGTTTTTCGGAGAAAACTACTTTGTGGGAACATATAGGAATAACTAAAACATCTGCTGATTCGATTAAAGTAATTAGGGATTATTGCAAGAAGGTTTTTGATGACTCAAATTCATTTCAACATGAATATGATAATATTTTTGAAAACTTATCATCTAATTATAAAGTATGTAAATACGAAAATTATATTTGGACAGAAGTAGATGATGATTTACAGCTTAACTATTTAATAACCAATATATACCCTAAGCTTAATATATAAAAATGATATTATCAGAAGTTGAAGAAGAAATTAAGAATAAATTAAAGGAGTTAAAAAGTGAAAACGGATTACATTCTCTTTCTATTCAAGAAATAGGAAGCAATCTAGGTATAAAAGTCAATATAGATGCCTGCTACTTGTCTAATCCATATTCGTAAGATTTGGTATACTAATGGCTCCAAACAAGAATAAATAAAGAAACATTAATGTATTATCCACTATCTAATACTCATTTAGCAAAGTATATTGGTTCTTGGAGAAGACTTGATTATAAAAGAATTTTGGTTGGTAATGGGGTTATAGAAATTATTTATAACATTTTAAACTCTATTAAAAATAAAAAAAATAATCACACCAACGCCTTTATTTTCAATGTATTATGAGGTTTTAGAAGTGGATAATGAAATGTTTTATTATTCAGTATCAAAAGCAGATGAATTTCGAATAAAAGTTAATTCTTTTTTAGAATTTATTGGTGAATGCAACCCAGACTACATAATTTTAATAAACCCATCCAATCCTTCGTGAAAACCCCTTTCAATCAATGAATTGTTTATTGTTTATTGTTAATTAAATTTAAAATTAGAGCTGGAAAAATAATTTATAATTTTGTATCAAACTAAACAAACAAACAAAATAAACTATTATGAAAAAATTAAAATTTTCACAAGAAATGCTTGAACATGCAACTACGCTTTCACGAGAAGAATTAAAAACTGTATTTGGTGGGGATGATACTAGAACATGTAATGTTTATTGTACACATTCGCAGGTTAGTATTACAAATTGTGTAGGTAAATGTGAATCTAATTCAGGTTGGTTTGGTAGTACTCCAACAATTTCTTGCGTTGGTCCTAATAACACTCTCACAAAAAATTGTTAATAATTAAAAAGTAATGAATTTACAGAAAATTTTGATTATCAAGAATGATGATACACGAAATTTGATGTAATTTTTGTGAAGAGTATAAGACTTACAAAAAAATCCTTGCTAATTAGTAAGGATTTTTTTGTAGAAAATAGGAATATTTTACTATTACTTAAAAGAGTATTAAAATTAATTTTTTATACAATAAATGGATAATTTTTCACTCTAATTAGTTTTCGATTGTTTACTTATAATTAATAGGCTACTTCCATTTTCACTTTCTTACCCTTCAGTTTCTCAGTGCTTAATTTCTTTAAAACAAAACTCACTTTATTTCTGGAAACCGCAACATAAGAAGTGGTGTCTTTCACTTCAATAATGCCGATATCTTCTTTCTGCAGTTCTCCTTTTTTAATAAGATACCCTACAATATCCACTTTATTGACTTTGTCCTTTTTTCCTGCGCTGATATAGATCGTTTGGAAAGGTGTTTTTTCCGGAACTGTATTAAAATCGATAACACTTTCTTCCGGTGTGTTGCTTTTAATGAACGGGAAATTTTCGTCCTCAGTCATGATCAGATAGGCAAAACCTTTTGCGTTCATTCTTGCGGTACGGCCGTTTCTGTGGATAAAGGCATCTTCTTTTGAGGGAAGCTGGTAATGAACAATAGATTCCACTTCAGGAACATCAAGACCACGTGATGCCAGATCTGTAGTGATCAAAATTCTTGCAGAATCATTTCTGAATTTCAGAAGGGCACGTTCTCTTTCATCCTGCTCCATACCACCATGGAAAGTTTCCCTGTCAATTCCTTTATCAGCCAGAAGGTCAGAAATACGGTCTACAGCCTCACGGTGATTACAGAAAATTAATGTTCTTTTATTACCGATTTTACAGATTAAATTAAATAAAGTATCTAGCTTTTCTTCAGAAATCGTCATTACTTTTCGCAATTGAATATCTGGTTTTGCATCCCCTAACTTTAAGAAATTAATGATCTTTTCATTTTTCAATCCTGTGAACTTTGGAATTTCATCCATTGCTGTCGCAGAAGTCAGAATTCTTTGGGAAAGACCTCTTAAAGAACCGGTAATAAATTCCATATCTTCATGAAAACCTAATTCCAGTGCTTTATCAAATTCATCCAAAACTAACGTCTTGATCGTTTTAGGATCAAAATTGTCATTTCTTACATGGTAAGCGACTCTTCCCGGAGTTCCGATTAAAACAGCCGGAGCTTCAATTAAATTATTGACCTCAATTTTTTTATCATGTCCGCCATAGCATACAGAAACTTTAAAATCTGTTCCCATGGATTTGAAAACCTGCTCAATTTGTAATGCCAATTCTCTTGCAGGAACTAAAATGAGTGCCTGAATTCCTGAACCCTCTTTTTTCAGATTTCTAAGAACCGGAAATAAGAAGGCAAGTGTCTTCCCTGAACCTGTAGGAGACAGCAGAACAACATCTGTATTGTTCTCAGTAGTTTTATATGTAGATTTCTGCATCTGATTCAGATCCTGAATCTGCAGTTTTTGATAAATTGATTCTAATTCCATTTTGCAAAGGTAGACCATTTTGTTTTTTATGGAAAATCCATTTAATATTTATTTGAAGTACGGTTTTCCGTAATGACCTGGAACTTATTGACAATACATTTGAAATAAGAAATTTTTAATGTATTAAAATAATATCCAGCAAAATGAAACTATACCAAACACTTGAAAATCAAATTAAAAAAGAACCCAATTATGTTTCCGATAATGGAGAAGTTAAAAAATGGGTGGTACTCAATAAAGCACAAAATTTTGATGAAGAACTGATTGGATTGTTATTAGACGATTCAGATTTGAAAGAAAAATTTTTCATTAAGGTAAAAGATGTTTTGATATTTAACCAAAATCTTTTCATCCAATTTCTTGAACAGAAAAATTATCTCAACGACAGCTACACTCAGTTTAAGAATAAAGTTGGTTTATCGATTGATGGCAAATATATGAAACAACGCAACGAAGTAGCTTTGGTTTGGCCATTTAAGGATTGTGTTTTGGAAGGTGGGCAAAGCCGTGAAGAGGATAAAAGAGAAGAAATTTTCTTTAATGAAACTTTAGCGCAGGACGAGATTACCGAATTACTTGATCCAAAAGTTTTTACCAATGCCAAGCTATTTGATAAAGATGGTGAAAAGAGTTTTGACCAATTTAATAGAAATGAAAACGGAACGATTACGGATAACCTTATTATCAAAGGAAATAATCTTCTCGCATTGCATTCTCTAAAGAAAGAATTTGCCGGAAAAGTGAAGCTTATTTACATTGATCCGCCTTATTATTTTAATAATACAGTTGATACAGATAGCTTTAAATATAATTCAAATTTTAAACTTTCAACTTGGCTAACATTTATGAAAAATAGATTGGAAGTCTCAAAAAGTTTATTAAAAGATGAGGGATTTATATTTATTCAAATTAAAACTGACGGATATGCTCATTTGAAAATTTTGGCTGATTCAATATTTGGGTCTAATAATTTAGTAAATAGCATTTCAGTTAAAATGAGTGAAAGTTCTGGTGTTAAAATGGCTCATGTAGATAAACGACTTGCTAATGTTTTTGAGCATATTTTAGTTTATTCAAAAAGTAGAAGTAGCAAAATTAACCCAATAAAAATTGAAAAATCAGATGAAGAAGAAAATTCAAAACTTGAAAAATATTTAAATTATTATTCTAAGATTATTATTGATAAATCAAAACCTGTGGAGGAGTGGGAAATTATGTCTATAGACAAGTATTTTGAGATTAATAATTTGAAAAAACCGTGTGATAATTACAAGGAATTTAAAATAAGTAATGCTAATAAAATAGTTTATAGAACGAATAATAGTTCTTTTGAAAAATTAAATATAAAGAAAAAACTTGCGAAAATTACTTCTGCAAGAGGAATAGAATATATATGGTGGGAGGGTAAACAAATGCTATTTTTAGAAGATTATATAAGCGAATATTTATGTGATTTATGGTTAGATATTAGTACGATTAATTTAAATAAAGAAGGTGGAGTTGATTTACCAAATGGGAAAAAACCAGAAAAGTTAATAGAACGAATAATTAATTTGTGCACAACAAAAAATGATATAGTGTTGGACTATCATTTAGGAAGTGGTACAACTGCAGCCGTTGCCCACAAAATGGAAAGGCAATATATTGGACTTGAACAAATTGATTATGGTGATAATGATTGTACAATAAGGATAAACAATGTTATTAGAGGCGAACAAGGTGGCATTTCCAAATCTGTCAACTGGCAAGGCGGCGGTTCATTCATTTACCTTGAACTTAAAAAATACAACCAAATATTTATCGAGAAAATCGAAGAAGCAGAAAATTCTGAAAGTCTTCTGCAAATCTGGGAAGAAATGAAAACGAAATCCTTCCTTAATTACAATATTGATATCAAAAAGCAAGTGCAATATCTCGAAGATTTTAAAGCATTAAATCTAAAGGAACAAAAACAACATCTTTGCGAGCTGCTCAACAAAAATCAACTGTATGTCAATCTCTCTTCACTTAACGATGTGAATTTTGAGTGTACACCGGAAGAAAATAAAGTAACAAGAGATTTTTACCAAATAAAAAAATAACAAATGGCATTTCTATACGATACACTTTTACAGGAATTCGGAAAAAGAGCCATTTCTCAGATTTCAATTCCAACACAAATTTCAGATAATTTGAAATTTAGCCAAAGACCTTATCAGCAGGAAGCATTTCAGCGTTTTATTCTCTGTCATTCAGAAAGTTTTGTTGGAAAACCCAATAAACCACTTCATTTACTTTACAATATGGCAACAGGAAGCGGAAAAACTCTGGTGATGGCAGGCTTGATGCTTCAGTTGTATGAAAAAGGATACCGAAATTTTCTGTTTTTTGTGAATAGCAACAATATCATCCAGAAAACGAAAGATAATTTTCTCAATCCGCAAACGTCTAAATATCTGTTTAATGATAAAGTGGTCATCAACGGAAAAGAAGTCTTTCTGAAACAGATTGATAATTTTGATGAAGCTGATCATGAGAATATCAATATCAAATTTACAACCATCCAACAGCTGCATATCGATTTGAATAATACCAAAGAAAACAGCGTTACTTACGAAGATTTTGCAGATAAAAAAATAGTAATGATTGCCGATGAGGCGCATCACTTAAGCAGTGGTACAAAAGCTGGAAATCTTTTTGGAAGTTGGGAGGAAACCGTTTTAAAAATACTTCATCAGAATTTTGACAATATCCTTTTGGAGTTTACGGCAACTCTGGATTATGAAAGTCGGGAAATTATCAATAAGTATAAAGATAAAGTAATTTATAAATATGATCTTTCGCAATTCAGAACAGATAAATTTTCTAAAGAAATCAATCTTGTCCGCTCCTTGTATGATGAAAAAGAACGCATCATTCAGGCATTGATTCTTAACTTATACCGTCAGGAATTGGCAACGATTAACAATATTAATTTAAAACCTGTTATTCTTTTTAAAGCAAAGAAAACGATTAAAGAATCGGAACAAAATAAAGAAAATTTCCACAAATTGATTGATGATTTATCTGAATTGATGATCGAGAAGATAAAGAAAACGTCTACGGTTCCCATTGTTCAGAAGGCTTTTCAGTTTTTTGAAACTAAGAATATTTCATTGGATGAGATTGCAAAACGAATTCATACCAATTTCCGGGAAGAAAATTGTCTGAGTGCGAATAATGATTCTGAGGCAGAGAAAAATCAGATTTTACTCAATACTTTAGAAGATGAAAATAACCCGATTCGTGCTGTATTTGCCGTTCAAAAATTGAACGAAGGTTGGGATGTTCTTAACTTGTTTGATATTGTAAGGTTATACGAAGACCGTGACGGAAAAGATGGAAATCCTGGTAAAACAACACTTTCGGAAGCTCAATTGATTGGTCGCGGAGCGAGATATTATCCTTTTGCACTGGAAGAAGGCGAAGATAAATTTGTCCGTAAATATGATGATGACATTTCAAATGATTTAAAAATACTGGAAGAACTTTATTATCATACCAAAGAAGACAGCCGTTATATTTCAGAATTAAAAAAAGCTTTGGTAGAAACAGGAATTTATGAAGACGATGTCAATCTCGAAACCAAAAAACTCACTTTAAAGCCAATATTTAAGAATTCTGAATTATATAAAAAAGGGTATGTTTTTTCCAATAAAAAGTTGCCCAAAAATTTTGATAAAGTAAAATCGTTTGTGGATTTGGGCGTTACAAAAACCAATTATCGACATCAGCTTTCTTCAGGTTCCGGAAGAGTTTCCAGTGTGTTTTTTGAATCAGAAAGTCCTGTTACTTCTGATGAGGTTATGAAGTCTAAAGAAGTGAAACTTGTAAGTATTCAAAAACACGTTATCAGATACGCCTTAAGCCACAATCCATTTTATTATTTCAATAACCTTTCACATTACTTTCCAAATCTTCGCTCACTTTCAGATTTTATTGAAGGTAAAGAATATTTAGGAAATTTAGAAATCACGTTCATAGGAAGTTATAACCGTCTTCAGGAAATTTCACATTTTGATTATCTTCAGGCATTGAACGGACTTTTGCAAAGTATAGAAGTTGAAATTAAAAATAATTCTACGGATTATGAAGGTTCAGAATATTATGCGCAACCTATTCGTCAGGTTTTCAGAGATAAAGAAATCAGGGTAAACAAATACAGCGAAAGAGCAAAAAGTCAATCAGAAACAAGCGATAAATTTAGAGTTAATTTAGACAAGGAAGATTGGTTTTCTTTCAACGATAATTTTGGAACTATTGAAGAAAAGGCATTTGTTTCATTATTTTCCAGACGTTTTGAAGGCTTCAGCCATAAGTTTGAAAATATTCATCTCATACGGAATGAAAGAGAAATTAAAATTTTTGATCAATATGGTCGGGCATTTGAACCGGATTTTTTACTGTTTTGTAGTGAACGAGCCAATAAGCAGCTGACTTTTCAAGTATTTATTGAACCTAAAGGAGCTCACTTAATAGGATATGACAAATGGAAAGAAGATTTTTTGAAGATCATAGGAAACGAGCAGAAATCTATTAAAATTTATACAGATACCTACAAAATTACAGCAGTTCCTTTCTATAATTACGGTAATGAAAATGAATTTAAGAAGGTTTTAGAAAGTACATTTGAAAAGTAAAATTATTGTATTTTGTTAAAATAATTTCCGTATCTTTGCACCACTTTTTGTGGGTAAGGTTTGAAATGGTAAATTATTATAAATTAATTACTTCCGTATTTTTTAAATCCACATTTATTCAAACCATTAAAAAAGAAGGAATACAAATTTTATTAGAAAATGTCAAAAGAGACAAATTCAGCAGAGGTTATTCTTAACCAAAACGTAGCACCAGAACAATTTGATTGGGATTCTTTCGAATCAGGTCTTGATGCAGATGCGAGAAAAGAAAAAAGCGATTTAGAGGAAATCTACAACGGATCTTTAAGCAGTTTAAATGATAACGACGTTATCACTGGTAAAGTTGTAAGATTAACTGATAAAGAAGCTATCGTAGACATCGACTTCAAATCAGAAGGTGTTATTTCTCTTAACGAATTCCGTTACAACCCAGGCCTAAAAGTAGGTGACGATGTGGAAGTAATGGTAGACAGAAGAGAAGACAAAACAGGACAATTACAGTTATCTCACAGAAAAGCTAGAACGCTTAAAGCTTGGGATAGAGTAAACGAACTTCACGAAACTGGAGAAATCGTTAACGGTTTTGTTAAGTCTAGAACTAAAGGTGGTATGATCGTTGACGTTCACGGAATCGAAGCATTCTTACCAGGTTCTCAAATTGATGTTAAGCCAATTAAAGATTACGATCAGTTCGTAGGTAAAACTATGGAGTTCAAAGTTGTGAAAATCAACCCTGAGTTCAAAAACGTAGTAGTATCTCACAAAGCATTGATCGAAGCAGATATCGAAGGTCAGAAAAAAGAAATCATCGCTCAGCTTGAAAAAGGTCAGGTTCTTGAAGGTACTGTTAAGAATATTACTTCTTACGGTGTATTCATTGACTTAGGAGGTGTTGATGGATTGATCCACATTACAGACCTTTCTTGGTCTAGAGTGAACCACCCATCTGAAATCCTTGAAGACGGACAGACTGTAAAAGTTGTTATCCTTGATTTCGATGACGAGAAAACAAGAATCCAGTTAGGTATGAAGCAATTAGAAGCTCATCCTTGGGATGCTCTTTCTGCTGACATGAAAGTTGGTGACAAAGTAAAAGGAAAAGTAGTAGTTCTTGCTGACTATGGTGCATTTGTAGAAATTGCTCCAGGTGTAGAAGGATTGATCCACGTTTCTGAAATGTCTTGGTCTACTCACTTAAGATCTGCAGGTGATTTCGTGAAAGTAGGTGATGAAGTTGAAGCTGAAGTATTAACTTTAGATAGAGAAGACAGAAAAATCTCTCTTGGTATCAAGCAATTATCTAAAGATCCATGGGAAAATATCGAAACTAAGTATCCATTAGGATCTAAGCATGTAGGAACTGTAAGAAACTTTACTAACTTTGGTGTATTCGTAGAGTTAGAAGAAGGTATCGACGGATTAATCTACATCTCTGATCTTTCTTGGACTAAGAAAATCAAGCATCCATCAGAATTCTGTGCAGTAGGTGATAAATTAGACGTTATCGTTCTTGAATTAGACACTCAGGCTAGAAGATTATCTTTAGGTCACAAGCAGTTAACAGAAAACCCTTGGGATAAATTCGAAACTAAATATGCTGAAGGTACTATCCACGCTGGTAAAGCTGTAGAAGTTCACGATAAAGGAGCTTCTGTACAGTTCGAAGACGTTGAAGTAGAAGCTTTCTGCCCATCAAGATTATTAGAGAAAGAAGATGGATCTAAAATCAAGAAAGGGGAAGATGCTCAGTTCAAAGTAATCGAATTCAACAAAGAATTCAAAAGAGTAGTAGTATCTCATACTGGTATCTTTAGAGACGAAGAGAAGAAAAACGTAAGAGAATCTTCTAACAACAGATCTAATAATACATCTTCTTCTTCAAACAATGAAGAAAGATCAACTCTTGGAGATATCGATGCATTAGCAGAATTGAAAAGAAAAATGGAAGAAGGTAAATAATCTTTGAACCATTAGATCATATTAAGCCGCTCATTTGAGCGGCTTTTTTTATGCCTGATTCTGAAATTTCTTTATCCTATTAATTTCGAAAATGTATCAGTTAATAATGGACCTCAGGACAGTTTTTAGCATGAAATGATCTGCTATAGCTTAATTGTGGAAATGATAAAAATCCCAGCAATGAGAGTTCTTTGGATTAAATATTTTATTTTTATAAATAATTTCTTAAAAAAGTTTATTAATTGTGAATTATTTGTACATTAGCGCCTTTATTAGTAAAAATGAAAAAGATAACTCTACCTCTTTTATTTGCTGCATTCGCAGTGTTTCCTTCTAGTTTATTTTCACAAGATAACGAGAAGTTAGTTAAAGATTATATTTCTCAAAACAAGACGAGAGAATATAAGAAAAACGATCTTACCAGTTTCGTTATTGACAATGTTGATTCTTCAAAGTCAATGAACGGAGATGTTGTAAAGTTCCAACAGATGTATAATGGTTTGCCGGTGTACAGCTCTGTAGGAACAGCCCTTGTCAGGGATAACAAAATAGTGTACTACACAGATAACTTTGTAAAAGATTATTCTGTATCTGCTCCTAAAAATACAACAGTTACTAAAAGTGAAGCACTTCAGGCTATTGCAAAAGATTTAAGAAAAGATGAGATATCAAATCTGACTATTATTGGTTTTTCTGAATCTGAGCCTGTAACAGGAAGTGCAGCAAAACAAAGGCTGGTATATGTTGAAGACAGAGGTGATTTAAAACTTGCCTATGAGTATTCTTTAAGAGAGCCAAAATCTGAAAGCTACTGGAATATCTTGGTCAATGCTTCTACAGGAGAGATTATCAGTAAGCTTGATTTAAATTTATCATGTAATTTTGAACACGGTGCTTATTCTCACGATCATGAAAGTGTAGCTCAGAATCAACTTATAGGACCTATCAATTCATTAAACCAAGCAGCTGCTTTTTTAGTACCTGACAATGCTTCGTACAATGTATTTCCATTTCCTATAGAAGCTCCTACATTCGGTAATAGATCTCTTGTTTCAAATCCTTGGATGTTGGCATCTTCACCAGAAGGATGGCATTCTGACGGAACTACTCATTATACTTCTACAAGAGGGAATAATGTGCATGCATATGAAGATGCGGGTGGCTTAAATAGTGGTATATCGGCAGATGGGGGTGCTTCTCGGAATTTTGATTTTCCTTTTAATATTCATGCAGATTCTTTTAGCAATCAAAATGCTTCGATTACCAATTTATTTTATGTAAATAATAGGATTCATGATGTATTTTATAAATTTGGATTTACCGAATCAGCCAGAAATTTCCAACAGAATAATTTTACAAATGGAGGTGCTGGAAATGATTATGTAAAAGCTGAAGCACAAGATGGTGGTGGAAGTAATAATGCCAATTTTGCAACACCCATGGATGGAACTAGACCAACTATGCAGATGTATTTATGGTCTACAGTGAATCAATTATTCTATTATAATACCCCAGGTGCAGCAACTGGCCGAAATCCAGCCATTGGGACTGCTCAGTTTGGACCTGCATTAGATGCTGTAGGAGTTACTGGTAATGTGCAGCTTGCTTCGGTAATTGATGGTTGTACAGCACTTCCGGCAGGATCTCTTACCGGGAAAATTGGATTGATGGAAAGAGGTGGTACAAACTGTCCATTCACATTGAAAGTGAAAAATGCACAGGATGCAGGAGCTATTGGTGCTATTATATATAATAATGTAGGAGCTACAAATTTCCCTACACAGATGTCGGGAGCTGATGCTACGATTACAATTCCGTCAGTAATTATCTTAAATCCTGAAGGTGAATATATCAAAACTCAGCTTGCTGCAAATACAACAGTAAATGTGACACTGAAAAATGATCCTGCTTCTGCTGTAACGCCAGATGGAAGTTTTGACAATGGTATCATCACTCATGAGTATGGACATGGGATTTCTAACAGATTAACAGGAAACGGATATACCTGCTTAAGCTCAAGTTCAAGTAAAGAACAGATGGGAGAGGGATGGTCAGACTTTTTCGCTCTCATGCTAACCAATAGACCTGGAGATAATGCTTCAGTTGCTAGGGGTATGGCTACTTATGCTGCGGGACAAACTCCAACAGGCGGAGGTATCAGACCCGCAAAGTATTCTCCAGATTTCGGCATTAATGATTATACTTATGGGGATACAAATGGTATGGAGTATACGAACCAGAGTGGAAATATCGTACCTGATTCACACTCTATCGGATTCATCTGGGCTAGCATGTTATGGGATCTAAACTGGAAATACGTTGAAAAATACGGCTATGCATCTGATGTAACAGCTAACGCTACCAGCGGAAGTGCAAGAGTGCTTCAACTGGTAACAAACGCACTGAAGCTTCAGGTATGTAACCCCAATTTTATTAATGGTAGAGATGCTATTCTTCAGGCTGAATTGGCAACAACAGCGGGAGTAGATAAATGTATGATCTGGAGAGTTTTTGCAAAGAGAGGATTAGGAGTAGGTGCTACAGCGGGATCTATGACGAACATCAACGATCAGACTGAAAGCTTCACCCTTCCTGAAGGATGTGCTGCATTGTCAACAGAAGAGGTACAGGCTGTTAAAAATAAGATCTCTATCTATCCAAACCCTGCTAAAGATGAGTTTTACATCAACTTCCCAAGCAGCACTATTGGAAAAGTAAGCTTAGAAATCTATGATATGTCAGGAAAGATGGTTTCTTCAGAAGATAAAATTTCTCCGGATGCCAAAAAAGCTGTTTCTACAAATAAATTAATAAACGGAACTTATATGGTGAAAGTAAAAGGCCTTGGTTTCGAGGCTTCATCTAAAGTAATCGTTAAAAAATAATTATTACATAAATCAATTTTTTGAGAATCGCCGCAAGCAAGCTTGCGGCGATTTTGTTTATCTATCATATTGACCTCTCTGGATATTTCCATTATTATGTCGTAACTTTGCAAGCTGTAAAAAAAATTATGAAGAAGAAAAATATACTCAAGGGGGTTTTATTCGTAGGAATTGGGGCTAGTATATACGGAATGCTGGCTACATTTGTAAAAATGGCTTATCAGGATGGTTATACTACCTCTGAAGTCACTACTTCTCAGTTTTTGCTGGGAATTGTTGGACTTTTGATCCTGAATTTCATTCAGACGATCACATCAAAACAAAAACTTTCATCTCCAAGTGCCAAAGAAGTGAGAATGTTGATGATTGCAGGAACATCTTTAGGGTGTACGAGTCTGTTCTATTATATTGCGGTTCAGTATATCAATGTTTCCATAGCGATTGTCCTGTTGATGCAGTCTGTTTGGTTTAGTGTTGTGGTAGAAAGTTTTATAACAAGAAAATTACCCAATGCAAGAAAAGTAGTCTCCGTGATCATTGTACTGGTAGGTACTATATTGGCTACTAATCTGATCAATATGGATATAGAGCTTGACTGGCACGGGATTTTTTGGGGCTTAATGGCTGCAGCGTCCTATACAATGACTATGTTTACATCCAATACACTGGCTACACGTCTGCCGGTATTCAGGAAAAGTATTGTCATGCTTTGTGGTGGGGCAGTGGTGGTATTTGCATTTTTGTTTTTTGCTCAGATCGGACCAATGTATTTTGACGGGTTGAAGTCAGTATATCTTAATTTTACGGAAAATACAGAGCATATCCACTCATTTAATTATTCAATATTCTGGACGTACGGATTTGTTTTAGCTTTGTTTGGAACGATTATTCCGCCGATCTTATTCAATGTAGGTTTTCCGAATGCAGGACTTGGGCTGGGAAGTATTGTTTCATCATTGGAACTTCCGGTTTCAGTAACGATGGCTTTCGTTTTATTAGGCGAAAAAGTTTTGTTGATACAGTGGGGAGGAATCATTCTTATCCTTTTTGCCATTGTTCTGATGAATCTTCCTGCAAAAAAAGAACTGAAAGTAGTAGAAGTAGCATAAAAAAATAATCATAAATAATATTAAAGACCGTTCCTTTTGGATCGGTTTTTTTAATTTTAATATTTAAAATAAAGTTCTTCATGAAATATTTCAGAAAAACAATAGTAATGATCTTGATATCAGTTGTACCTACGTTACTATTTTCACAAGTAAAACCACTGGATGCAATGCTATCCGAATATCAATACCCGTACGAAGTTCATTATATAGATTTTAAGTCTCAAAATAACGACCTGAAGATGGCTTATATGGATGTACAACCCCAAAAGCCTAACGGTAAAACCATCATGCTTCTCCATGGGAAAAATTTTAATGGAGCCTATTGGGGGAAAACGGCGAAAGACCTTTCTGAAAAGGGATTCAGAGTTATTATTCCGGATCAGATAGGATTTGGAAAATCTTCAAAACCTCAAAGCTATCAGTTTTCTTTTTCGCAGCTGGCTGAAAATACAAAAGCTATATTGGACAAGCTTCAGATTGATAAAACAATCGTATTGGGGCATTCCATGGGAGGGATGATAGCAACCAGATTTACGCTCCTTTATCCTGAAAAAGTCCAGAAACTAATTCTTGAAAATCCTATTGGATTGGAAGATTATAAAACTTTTGCAGCTTATCAGACTGTAGATCAGGCCTATCAATCGGAATTGAAAAATACGGCTGAAACCTACAAAAACTATCAGCTGAAATTCTACTACGATAATAAGTGGAAAGAGGAATACCAGCCGTGGCTTGACCTTATCGCCGGATGGACGCTTCATAAGGATTATCCCCAGGTAGCCTGGGATGCAGCCCTGACTTCAGATATGATCTATAACCAGCCTGTCTGTTATGAATTTAAAAATATAAAAGTACCTACATTGCTTATCATTGGAACAAGAGACAGAACGGCAATAGGAAAGGACAGAGCGCCTAAAGAGCTACAGCCTAAAATGGGACAGTATCAGGAACTGGGTAAAAAGACACAACATGAAATTGATGGATCAAAATTAGTGGAATTTGAAAATGTAGGGCATCTTCCTCATATAGAAGTTTATGATAAGTTTTGGAATACTTTGTATGATTTTATTAAGTAAACTGATTTGATATTTTGAATCAGTCCAAATTTTGTCATTTTGAAAGAATGTAAACATAATTTATCGATAAAAATTTAGCCTTTGCTAAGTGATAATGACGATATTATACACAGTTATTCTCTCTACTGTCAGGCGGAGCGGAGTCGAAGCCTTCCAATGAATGTCTTTGATAAGTTGTGGAATCGTATAACGAATAAAAATCCTTGCCCATATACAAACCAGGAATAGAAAACTCAAAAAAGAAAATAAAAAGAGACTGCTCAAATATGAACAGCCTCTTTTTGTATGTATTGTTGTCTGAATTACTTTTTCTTGTAAGCAGCGTCTTTGATTCTAGCTTTCTTACCTCTAAGGTCTCTGAAGTAATAAATTCTAGATCTTCTAACTCTACCTTTTCTGTCAACTTCAATTTTTTGAAGCGCAGGCATGTTGATAGGGAATACTCTTTCTACACCTACATCACCACTCATTTTTCTGATTGTGAATGTTTTTGTAGCTCCAGTACCTCTCAATTGAATAACGGTACCTTTGAAGAACTGAGTTCTGGTCTTTTGTCCTTCTTTAATTTCGTAATACACAGTAATTGTGTCTCCTGCTTTGAATTCAGGGAAATCTTTTTTAGTAATGTACTGATCTTGTACGTACTTTAATAAATCCATTTTTAATAAAATAAAATGTTAAAGCTAAGCAACTTACACGTTCTTCGTCAGAGGTTGAATAACAGGTCGCAAAGATACAAAATAGTTTTTGATTCCACCAAATAATTAATGTACTAAAAACTATAATTTTTTTACCCCAAATCCGCCTTAAAATTAACAGTTCTTTTAAATTCCCAACAGCTACAGTTTATATAGGAAGTCTACTTTTGCCCGAAATTAAAAAATCAGGTTATTATTTTTTTAAGGACCTGATTTACAAATCGAAATAAATCTATACAAAAGTAAACTATTATGAAACATTATTTCTTCTTTTTCTGTTTTGCCGTCCAGATGGCATTCGGGCAGGCTCTGTTTCCCTACCTGCAGAATCCGACGCCAAATTCGATGATTGTCAACTGGAAAACAGCTTCCGATAACGAAACAACTGTGATCTACGGAACCTCTCCAACCAGCCTAAATGTCACTGTTACCGGAACAACCAACATTTTTTCTGATACAGGGTACAACAACAATTATTATTACCATACCGCGAAGGTTGCAGGCCTGCAGCCAAACACCAAATACTATTATAAAATAAAGACAGGAAACAGCGAATCTTCGGTTTATAATTTCAGAACACTTCCTCTGCCAGGGCAGCCTGTTACCGCAGACGGAAAAATACGTTTCCTGATCATGGGCGACAACCAGATCAAAGCGGAACCAAGATACGATTCCCTTACTTTAAATGCTTATAAAAAATTAAAGCAGAAGTTTGGAGCCAATTCTGACCCTTCAGATAATATTGCCCTTACCTTTATGGTGGGAGATCAGGTAGACGTTGGTACGCTGGATCATTATGAGAATGTTCATTTTAAAAAGAATATCAAACTGTCACCTTATCTTCCTATTCAGACAACGGTAGGAAACCATGAGACTTACGGAACGCTTGGAATGAATTCTTATTATGCTCATTTCTATATCGATGAAATTAAATATAAAAACATTGCATCTGGAAATGAAAACTACTATGCACAGCAGGCAGGAAACGTTCTGTTTGTCAGCTTAAGCTCTGAACATACAGGTACTGCACAACAAACCTGGCTTTCTCAGATCCTGAATGAAGCAAATGGTGATCCTACAGTAGACTGGATCATTTCTTTAAGTCACAGACCGTATCAGGCAGAACAATATGTAGGAGATATTTCTACATGGGTAAGAAACAATGCAGTACCGTTGCTGACGACTTCCAATAAATATTTAATGCATGTTGGAGCTCACCATCACCTGTATCACAGAGGACAGTTAAAAGATACCCCGAATTACCAGATCATTTCCGGAGGAACGGCATGGGATCAGTATTGGGGAATGTCTAATGAGCAGGATTTTGACGATGTACAGAAAACCCTTACAGACTGGACTTACCAGATCGTGGAAGTAGATGTACAGACCGGAAAAGTAGATATAGAAAGTTACTCAATTGGTGGAATTTATAATAAGAAGTATAATGAACTGGTAGATACCTTCCACAGGTATAAAAACCAACCAAAGCCTTCAAAACCCACTGTTACCAATGCTTTTTCTACATCGGTAACCTTACCTTTGACATTGAACGGAAGTGCTTTTGCCTCATCAAACGGAGAGCTCCTGAATACCACTCAGTTTCAGATAAGTAAAGCAGCCAATTTTTCTGTCATTGAAAAAGAGTTCTACCGCGACTATGAAAACTGGTTCGGAAAAGAAGGAAACGGAACACCGGATAAAACGAAAAACTTAAACGCGGGACTTGATATTACAAAAGCGACGATTCCTGCGAACTCTATTTCAAACGGAACCTATTATGTAAAGGTACGTTACAGAGACAGAAACCTGGAATGGAGCGACTGGAGTGATGTAAAACAGTTTGAGGTGACCGGAAGTGTGGTTTCCAATCCTACATTTACATTAGATAAAACCGAATATACGCAAGCTGAACCTATCACCGCCACTTACACAGGAGGTCCGGGAAATCAGCAGGATTGGGTAGGAATCTATAAAAAAGGACAAACACCTGCTACAACCACTTCTCAAAGTTTCCTTTATACGAACGGGCAAACGGCAGGAACAGCTGTTTTCACGAATGGTATTGCGAATAAAGGACAATATTTTGCAGGATTTTTTGCCAATGGAGGGTACACTGAAATTACAGGAAGAAAGAACTTCTATGTAGGCCCGAAAGTACAGCTGCTGGCTACTGCGGATACCTATCCTGTAGGCGGAACTGTTGTGATTAATTACAGCAACGGACCGAATTTGGTGAAAGACTGGATTGGAATTTATAAAATGGGACAGACACCGGGAACTAATGCTGCTACCAAATGGAGTTATGTAACAACACCTTCAGGAACCTTGAATTTTACAGGTCTTCCAAAAGGATATTATTATGCCCAGTATCTTCTTGAAGACGGATATACAGGAATCGGAGATCCGGTATTCTTTAAAGTAGGGGATATTGTAACAGAACTATGGATCAACAAGCCGGTCTATACATTAGGTGAAAATATTACAGCTTCATGGACGGATTCTCCGGGAATTATCAAAGACTGGTTGGGAATTTATCCTCAGAATATCCAGACTCCAGATGATAACTTTGTTTCTTATACTTATTTCGATGGGGTTACTCAGGGAACCAAAACGATCCAGGGAACCGCACTTCCTACAACGCCAGGGAATTATTATATGGTGATGTTTACGAATGACTCGTACACAGAAGTTTCAAACAGGAAACAGTTTCAGGTGACATCCGGAACGCTGGGAACCGAAGAGACAAAGAGTACAGAGAAAAATGTAGTGCTATACCCGAATCCTACAAAACCGGGCGAGCCTACCTTCATCAAGAGTGATTACCCGATTGAGAAAATCGAGCTTGTATCTGCATCAGGACAGCTGTTGTATGAATCAAAAAACATCAACAATCAACGTTTCTCACTGGTGAATGAAAATCTTCCGAAAGGAGTATACTTCGTGAAAGTTCACACAAGAAAACTATTTACTTTAAAACTGGTGATACAGTAAAAAATAGAGTAGTATAAAGCAATAAAAGAATCGGCTGTCTTGAAAAGACAGCCGATTCTTTATTAAGACTTAAAAAATATTTTAAAACTCATACAGAAGATCATCCTCCTGTATCGTTGTACTCAAAACGTTATAAACATCCTGTGGTTCGGCCTCTGCAAGAATTTTTGAGTCCTGAATAAGTTTTCCTTCGGCATTATAAACTTTTAACAGGATCCATTTTCCACTGCGCTCCATTTCCTTTAATCCGGATTCCGTTTTATATTTAATTTTTCCGCTCTGAAGAACTCCGTCTTTTACCACAGCTTTATTGCCTGGTTTACCTTTCACATACTGTACGATCTGTGCTGTGAAACCTTCCGCTTCCTCCAATGGTTGACTGTAGGTATAAGCCACAGCTCCTTTTTCGTCATAAACAGTAGAATCATATCCTGTTTGCCTGGCATTTATTTTTTTCTCGGATTTTATCTTTTCGTCTTCTCTGAAAGATTTTGAAAGCACTAAAATACCATCTTTATACTGTTGCTCATTAAGCTCTTCATACAAAGTTCCGCTGTAAGGCATATCATCTTTATAGGTTAAGGTTCCCTTTAGTCTTCCATCCGGATGATAATATTTGATTTCCTGTACGACATCATCTTTTAAAACTTTTTCAGAAGATAATTTTCCGTTGTCATCAAAATATTTATTCAGAATTACAGAACCGTTTTTATAAACATCAATCGCCGTGAAGCCCGAAAAGTCATAGTTGAACTGATAATCTTCACCGTCCTGAGGCTTGTAATAATTAGATTCCTTATCATAAACATAGGTCAGATTTCCTATTTTCTTACCTGTTTCATCGTAGGTTGTTTTATAGCCGTCTTTTTTGCTTTTCTTATCTTCCTGGAGAATTTTCCCGGTTTTTGAATAAATCAAGCTCTCCTTTATCGTCCCGTCACTTTTCTGTTTCTCGATTTTGGATACCCTCATCGGATTATAATAATATTCTACCACCAGATTATCCTCGGAACTGTCTGCATTGCTGGTACCAATATGTTTTCCTTTATCGCCGTAATATTTAGTTTCATACTTTCCTTTGCTGTCCGTGGTGATCTCATAGCGGATTCCTTTAATATCCTCATCATAGGCTATGGTTTTGAAAGTATCAGAATTCTCATAGATCGTAATGCTGTTGTAGAAAGAAGAAAGCTCCGGATCCTTATAGGTGTACATTTTTCCCTTAAAAGTTCCGTCTGCTTTGTAAACAAGATCCTCCAAAGGCCTTCCTTTCTCATCAAAAGTCTGGGCAGGTCCTATCTGTTTTCCATTTGAAAATGTTCCTGTGCTTAAGATTTTGCCTTCAGGGCTGTACCAGGTTACTTTTCCTTCATAGATCTCACTACCCGGCGTAGCATTCGAAGCAAGACCTTCCATCTGTAGCTTTCCGTTTTTATAAAAATCTTTAATCAAAGTAAGCTTACCTTTATTCTCAGTTTCACGATAGAACTCCATTTTGTCTTGAGTAGTTTTCTCCCAGTTTTCATCAAAATAGACTTTTTCCTGTGCACCGACACTGATGCTGAGGATCAGGGCAAGAACTGCTGATGTAAATAATTTTTTCATGTCTTTATTAAAGTTTAAATGGTTTACTAATTGAAATGTAGAGTACGGTTGAAGATATTGAATAGTTATATGGTGTAGGCTAAGTAGGTCCGGAAACAGCTGTGGACCACTCCTAATAATTTTTTTATAAAATTGTGGTTAGTATTGGTTTTTCGGATCAAAGATAAGTCAATTTACCGAGAAATAAAGTGGATTTAAAACGTAAAAGCTCCGTAAAATCACGGAATTTTTAGAAAAAATTATTACTAATTGAACCTTACGTAAAATAGGTGTCGATCTGTTTTTAATGCTTAGGAGTTTTACTCTTTTTTATAAATTGATCGATCCCGAAAGCTTTGTATCCGTAAAGAGAAAACATGCCCAATAACATGATAAACAGTACTTGTGGCAGAAAAAAGAAATAGGTAAGCCATGTGAAATGATCCATAGGACGGGTACCCACGGAAGGATCAAGAGGAACCAGTTCAGTGGGAATAGAATGTAAATCTTTGGTGACTAACGCAACAAGCATAATGACAATTAATGACAGTGAACTGAACCTGGTTAACAATCCCAATAATAATAGCAATCCCCAAAACGCTTCATTAAAAGCAACAAAATTAGCCATAAACTGAGGATTGGAGAAGCCTAAACTGCTGATGGTTTTAAGCATATAGCCTTGAAAAACAGGATGAAAAAGCTTGTTGAGGCCCGTGATCAAAAAGAAAAGCCCAATGCTTATTCTACAGATGACATAAAAAAGATCTCCCGTTTTATTGAAAGCATTTTGTTCCATGGTGCAGGTACTACAGATTAAAACTTTTAGGTTTATAAAGGATTTACCTGAACTATGAGGGCAGAATCTGCAAAAAGTCAGATCAAAATTCAAATAAATTCCAGGGTGCTGTAAATATGAGAAAATTTATTAAATTTAACGGACAGAAAAATCTAATATTTCATGATAGATAAAAGAGTAAAAAATGCAAAGGAAGCCATCGAAGGTATTCAGGATGGAATGACTTTAATGCTGGGCGGATTTGGTTTGTGCGGTATCCCTGAAAACTCAATTAATGCTTTGGTAGAAAGCGATGTGAAAGATGTAACATGTATTTCAAACAATGCAGGGGTTGATGATTTTGGATTGGGACTGCTGCTTCAGAAAAGACAGATCAAAAAAATGATCTCTTCCTATGTAGGAGAAAATGCGGAATTCGAAAGACAGATGCTGTCAGGAGAACTTGAAGTGGAACTTACACCACAAGGAACGTTAGCAGAGAAATGCAGAGCGGCGCAGGCTGGAATTCCTGCTTTCTATACCCCGGCAGGCTACGGAACTGAAATTGCAGAAGGTAAAGAAGTAAAAGATTTTGACGGAAAACCTCACATCCTGGAACACGCATACAAAGCAGATTATTCCATCGTAAAAGCATGGAAAGGAGATCATCTCGGAAACCTGATCTTTAAAGGTTCTGCAAGGAATTTCAATCATCCTATGGCCGGTGCTGCAAAAATTACAATTGCTGAAGTAGAAGAATTGGTAGAACCGGGAGAATTAGATCCTAACGAGATCCATATTCCGGGTATTATGGTCCAGAGAATCTTCCAGGGTGAAAAATTTGAAAAGAGAATTGAACAGAGAACAGTGAGAACAAAAGAATAAACATTCTATTTTTAACCACAAAAGGTATAAAAGCTTTATCATTTTATTAAAATGAAATTAGAAGTTAAAAGGAGATGAAAATCTAAGATTTTCTTAATTAATCTTTAGTGTTAAAAAAATTTTGTATCTAAAATAGTAATAAAAACAAAAGCGCTGAAAATATTTCAGCGCTTTATTTGTGTTATGCATCCGGTGAAATGAGCATTTTTCTTTCCCCGATCTGTTGTCGCCACATGGCGTAGTACAATCCTTTTTCGGTGATCAGATTATCGTGAGAGCCCATTTCTATTACTTGCCCGCGTTCAAGCACATAAATTCGGTCTGCATGCATGATCGTACTTAAACGATGCGCAATAAGTACGGTGATCTGTTCCTTTTCTTTTGAAATATCTTTAATAGTAGACGTTATTTCTTCTTCAGTAATACTGTCTAAAGCTGAAGTCGCTTCATCAAAAATCAGTAAGTGAGGTTTTCTTAAAAGCGCCCGGGCAATGGCAATTCTTTGTTTTTCTCCACCACTTAGTTTCAGTCCGCCTTCACCAATCACAGTTTCTATACCCTTTTCAGCTCTTTCCAACAATGCAGTACAGCTTGATTTCTGTAAAGCAATTTCCAGATCCGATTCTGTAGCGTTAGGGTTGACAAAAAGAAGATTTTCCCTGATAGTTCCTGCAAAAAGCTGAGTATCCTGTGTGACAAAGCCAATTTGATTTCTCAGTTCATCAAAATCAAATTCTTTTCCATTAATCGTATTGTAAAAAATATTTCCCTCCTGAGGTCTGTACAATCCAACCAGTAATTTTACCAATGTACTTTTTCCCGAACCACTTGGGCCCACAAAAGCAATAGTTTCGCCATTTTTAACATCAAAAGAGATATTATTTAAAGCTTTATATTGAGCAGACTGATGTTTAAAAGAAACGTGTTTAAATTCCAGTTCCTCAATAGCACCAATTTGTTTGGGATGAAGCGGTTTTTCTTCCACCGCTTTTTTCATTAAGTTATCAAAATTAAAAAGAGAAGCTTCTGCCTCACGGTAAGAAATGATGATATTCCCGATTTCCTGCATCGGTCCGAAAATGAAAAAACCATAAAACATCAAAGACAAATACTGTCCCGGAGTCACAATATTTTTAAAAATCAAAAGCAATAAGGTCATCGTGATCATCTGTTGAAGAAAATTGACCATCGTTCCCTGAATAAAGCTCAAAGAACGGATGCTTTTCACCTTTCTGAGTTCAAGTCCAAGGATCTTGTACGTATTGTTATTTAAACGGATCACTTCCTGATTGGTTAATCCTAAACTTTTAACAATTTCGATATTCCTTAAACTTTCTGTAGTACTTCCGGCTAAAGCCGTAGTTTCCGAAACAATGCTTTTCTGAATGCTTTTTATTCTTTTACTCAATAAATTGGTAATGAAGGCAATCAGGAAAATCCCGCAGATATACACAGGCATAATGGACCAATGCAGGCGGATAGCATACACAGAAACGAAAATAATGCTGACTAAAATTCCAAAGAAGATATTAATAAAACTGGTAATGAATTTTACAGTATCTTCCCTAACCTTCGTTAAAATCGACAACGTTTCACCACTCCTTTGATCTTCAAATTCCTGATAAGGCAATGCCATTGAATGTTTTAAGCCGTCCGTAAATATTTTCGCCCCAAACTTTTGAGTGATCACGCTTACCGCATAATCCTGAAAAGCTTTAGCAATTCTGCTTACCATTGCTGTTCCAATAAGTAATCCTAAAAAGTAAAAAACACCATGGTAAATTCCTTCTCCATATAAATATTGGTTCAGATTTCTGGGTAAGAGTTTTTCCTTATCAAAAAAATTAGGATGCGTAACCAGTTTGTCCAGGATATTCCCTGTAATGGCTGGTGCAAATAAAGAAAAAACCTGATTAATGGTTGCCAAAAACAAAGAAAAGGCGATCAACCATTGGTAAGGCTTAAGGTATTTTAAAAGTATTTTCATTCTAATCAATAATGTTGTAAAATTAGAGATATTATTTTGACTTATAATACTATCCTGAGTTCGGGTAAAGAAAATTAATATAATTCGGCTGGAAACGGAGATTATAAATGACTGTTATCCTTGTGATAAGTTTGTCCAATAGAATAAATCATTTGAAATAGTTAAAATATCTTTGAAATATTAATCATTGGAAAAAGCAATAGGAAAAAGATAGAAACCTTGTTGGTACTTGATACCGTCCTTGACATTTAG